>DATFBD010000114.1:0-13888 GCA_035254005.1 Burkholderiaceae bacterium
CCTGCTGTTTACCGTTACCTCTTTTGGCGAAAGCCACGGACCGGCCATCGGCTGCGTCGTCGACGGCTGCCCTCCCGGCATGGAGTTGTCCGAGGCGGACATCCAGCTGGAGCTCGACCGCCGCAAACCCGGCACCAGCCGCCACGTCACCCAGCGCCGCGAACCGGACACGGTGGAGATCCTCTCCGGCGTGTACGAGGGCAAGACCACCGGGACGCCGATCGCCCTGCTGATCCGCAACACCGACCAGCGTTCCAAGGATTACGGCAACATCGCCGAAACCTTCCGTCCCGGTCATGCCGACTACACCTACTGGCACAAGTACGGCATCCGCGACCCTCGTGGCGGCGGTCGCTCCTCGGCGCGCGAGACCGCGGTGCGTGTCGCCGCCGGGGCCATCGCCAAGAAATGGCTGAAGGAACAGCACGGTATCGTCATTCGTGGCCACATGAGCCAGGTCGGCGAGAAAACCATCCCGTTTACCAGCTGGGAGCATGTGTCGGCTAACCCCTTCTTCGCCCCCGACGAGGCCATTGTGCCGGAACTCGAAGCCTACATGGACGCGGTGCGCAAGAGCCTCGACTCGGTCGGCGGCAAGGTGCGCGTCGTGGCCGAGAACGTGCCGGTGGGCTGGGGCGAACCGGTGTACGACCGCCTCGACGCCGACATCGCCTACGCCATGATGAACATCAACGCGGTCAAGGGGGTGGAAATCGGCGCCGGTTTCGCCTCGGTGGCGCAGCGCGGCAGCGAGCACGGTGACGAGCTGACGCCGCAGGGCTTCGCCTCCAACCACGCCGGCGGTATCCTGGGCGGCATTTCCACCGGCCAGGACATCGAGGTCAACATCGCCATCAAGCCGACCTCCAGCATCGCCACGCCGCGCCGCTCCATCGACAAGCAGGGCAACCCGATCATGGTGGAAACCCACGGCCGCCACGATCCGTGCGTGGCTATCCGCGCCACGCCGATCGCCGAGGCCATGCTGGCGCTGGTGCTGATCGACCACGCGCTGCGCCATCGCGCGCAGTGCGGCGACGTTCGTGTCGATACTCCGCGCATTCCCGGCCGGATCGGCTAGAGTGGTAAGAGGCTTTATGCCTCATGCATGCCGTACGGTTTTCGAGGATGTTCTGATCATGCTGAAAAATCTGCTGGGTGGCCTGACGGGGAGCAGTGCCAAGGAGGCGGAGGCTCCTGCCGTCGTGCAGGCTCCCGCGCCCGATACCGAGATGGCCCTGGCGGCACGCGAGCCGCCGGTCTCCCTGCCGCCGACGCTCGGCTTCGTTTCCCATCAGCCGATCATGGATCGGCAGCAGCACGTGGTGGCGTACGAGTTTGCCGTGCGCAAGGCCCAGCAGGCGGCGATGACCGGCAAGAAGCAGCGCGAATTCGACCGCCTGATGCTTGCCACGCTGCAGAACATGGACGTATTCCGCCTGCTGGCGTACCGCCGCGCCTTCGTCAACATCTCCATCGCCTCGCTCCACGAGGCCCTGCTCGACGAGCTGCCTGCCAAGAGCGTGATCCTCGTATTGGACCCGATCAGCGACGAGCCGCTGACCGAGGCGCTGTTGCCGAGGCTGGATGTCCTCAAGCAGAAGGGGCTGCGTTTTGCCGTCGAGCCGGCGCGCTATGACAACCACGCGTTGGCCGAGCGACTGCAGCCGGAACTGTTCAGCCGCATGGACTTCATGGTGCTTGATTTTGCCGCGCCTTCCACGCGCGTGCTGGCGCCGATCCTTGACCAATTGCCCAAGCGCTACCCGCAGGCGCGCTGGCTGGCACGCAATGTGGGTACCGCCGAGGAGCTGGACGTCTGCCTGCACGCACCGGGCAGCCATCGCTTTGCACTGTTTCACGGCTCCTTCGTCACGTCGGTGCGCGGCATGACGATCGGTAAGAGCGATGCCAGCCAGACCCGGGTGATGCAGCTGATGCGGCTGTTGCGCGCCAACGCTACAACGAGCGAGATCGAGGCGCAGTTCAAGCTGGATTCGGTTCTGCTGTTCAAGCTGCTGCGCTTCATCAACTCGCCGGTCAATGGCCTGAGCCGCAAGGTGCAGAGCATCGAGGAAACCCTGATGCTGCTGGGGCGCGACACCTTGTTCAAGTGGCTGTCGATGCTGCTGTTCACCGCGCGCAAGGAGGATGGCCGCTCGGTGGCGCTGCTGGAAAAGTCGCTGATCCGGGCTCGCTTCATGGAAAAGCTCGGCGCCTATCGCGGCAACAAGCTGGAAGCCGAGCACCTGTTCCTGACCGGCATGTTCTCCTTGCTGGATGCGCTGTTGAACATTCCTTTTCCGGATACGTTGAACGCGATCGAGCTGCCGGCGCCGGTGCGCGAGGCCATCGTCAATCACAAAGGGCTGTTCGCCCCGCAGTTACTGCTGGCCATGGCGTGCGAGCAGGGCGACACTGCCCGGGTGCATACCATTGCCAAGATGCTGGAGTTTGACGACGAGTTGATCAACCGCTACCACACCGATGCGGTGCTGTGGGCACAGGAAGTGCTGCACCAGAGCGAGGTACATAGCGACGTCGAGGCGGTGTGAACGGCTGTCGAATGGTGGTGTCAAAAATACAAGAGGCCCGGCGTATGCCGGGCCTCTTGTCATTCAATATGGGGTTTTATTTCGCGGAGGGGGCGTCGGGATAGCCCGCCGGGTTGAGCTGTTGCCAACGCCAACTGTCGCGACACATGGTCTCCAAGTCGCGGCTGGCGTGCCAGCCCAGCGTCACCTCTGCCTGCGACGGGTCGGCGTAGCAGCAGGCGATATCGCCTGGACGACGTGATGCGAAGTGGTAAGCAATCTCCCGTCCGCTGGCGCGGCTGAACGCAGCCACCATTTCCAGTACCGAGTAGCCGCGTCCGGTCCCCAGGTTCAGCGTCAGCACGCCATCGAGGCCGGTTTCCAGCGCCCGGGCGTGGGCGACGGCGAGATCTACCACGTGGATGTAGTCGCGTACCCCGGTGCCGTCGGGGGTGGGGTAGTCGTTGCCAAAGATGTTCAGCGCTTCAAGCTTGCCCACCGCGACCTGGCTGATGTAGGGCATCAGGTTGTTGGGAAGGCCATTCGGGTCCTCGCCGATCAGCCCGCTCTCATGGGCCCCTACCGGATTGAAGTAGCGCAGCAGGGTTACCTGCCAGCCGGACTCGGAGGCGGCCACGTCGCGCAGCACCTGTTCCATCATCAGCTTGCTGTGGCCGTAGGGGTTGCTCGGGCCGAGCGGGAAGTCCTCGCGTATCGGTGCTGTGGGCAGGTTGCCGTAGACCGCGGCGGAGGAACTGAACACCAGTCGGCGCACGCCGGCGGCACGCATGCAGTCGAGCAGGCACAGCGTACCGCTGACGTTGTTGTGGTAGTAGGTCAGCGGCTGGGCGACCGATTCTCCAACGGCCTTGAGCGCGGCGAAGTGGATGACCGCGTCGATGTCGTGCTCGCGGAAGACGCGGGTGAGTGCCTCGCGATCACGGATGTCTGCCTGATAGAAGCGTGGCTCCCTGCCGCTGATCCGTGCCACCCGACGCAGTGCCTCGTGCTTGCTATTGCACAGGTTATCGAGGGCGACGATATCGTGCCCGGCGGCGAAGAGTTCGACGCAGGTGTGCGACCCGATATAGCCGGCGGCACCGGTGACCAGAATGGTGGCCATGCTTGGCTGTTTTCCCTGCTGGAGTAACACAGGATATTTTATGACGAAACGCTGTCGCGGTGGGGGAAACAAAAAAGCCCCGATTGCTCAGGGCTTTAATGTGGTTGACTGGCGGAGAGGGAGGGATTCGAACCCTCGGTACGCTCGCACGTACGCCTGATTTCGAGTCAGGTACATTCGACCACTCTGCCACCTTTCCGGGTCTGACTACTGTCGCTTGCTGCTGCGAAGGCAAAATTATAGCAGAGCAAAAATGAATTGGAAGGGCAAACGTAAAAAATATGTTCACCCTATCCGACAATCAAGCTCAGTCCGCCTTCAGATGGGTCAAGCCGCCCATGTACGGACGCAGCACGGCCGGGATCTCGACGCTGCCATCAGCCTGCTGGTAGTTCTCCAGCACGGCCACCAGCGTGCGGCCCACGGCCAGGCCGGAACCGTTCAGCGTGTGCAGTAATTCAGGCTTGCCCTGCGCATTGCGGAAGCGGGCCTGCATGCGGCGCGCCTGGAACGCTTCGCAGTTCGACAGCGAGGAAATCTCGCGGTAAGTGTTCTGCGCCGGCAGCCACACTTCCAGGTCGAAGGTCTTGGTGGCGCCAAAGCCCATGTCGCCAGTGCACAGCGACATCACGCGATACGGCAGGCCCAGGCGCTGCAAGATCGTTTCCGCATGGCCCACCATCTCGTCCAGCACCTGGTACGACGTGTCGGGATGCACCACCTGCACCATTTCAACCTTGTCGAACTGGTGCTGGCGGATCATGCCGCGGGTGTCGCGGCCATAGCTGCCCGCTTCCGAGCGGAAGCATGGGGTGTGGGCCGTCATCTTCAGCGGCAGCGCGTCGGCGGCCAGGATTTCGTCGCGCACGATGTTGGTCAGCGACACTTCCGAGGTCGGGATCAGGTAGAAGTTCTCGCCCTCGCCTTCGGCGCCGCCTTTCTTCACGGAGAACAGGTCCGCTTCAAACTTGGGCAGCTGGCCGGTGCCGCGCAGCGAATCGGCGTTGACCATGTACGGCGTGTAGCACTCGGTGTAGCCGTGCTCGTCGGTGTGGGTGTTCAACATGAACTGGGCCAGCGCGCGGTGCAGGCGGGCGATGCCGCCCTTCATCACGGAGAAGCGCGAGCCGGTCAGCTTGGTCGCCACGTCGAAGTCCAGGCCCAGCGGCGCGCCCACGTCGACGTGATCCTTGACCTCGAAATCGAAGGTGCGCGGCGTGCCGACGCGGCGCACTTCCACGTTGGCCGTCTCGTCGGTGCCCACCGGCACCGATTCGTGCGGCAGGTTGGGGATCGCTTGCATGAAGTCGCTGAGTCTGGCCTGCAGGGCCGACAGCGCCGTCTCGTTGGCCTTGAGCTCATCGCCCAGGCCGCCCACTTCAGCCATCACGGCCGACGTATCTTCTCCCTTGCCCTTCATCATGCCGATCTGCTTGGACAGCGAGTTGCGCTTGCCTTGCAGTTCTTCGGTACGGGTCTGGATCGCCTTGCGCTCCGCTTCGAGCGCGTTGAAACCAGCCACGTCGAGCTGGAATTTACGAGTGGCCAGGCGCTCGGCGACGGTGGCGATGTCTTTACGAAGGAGTTGGATATCTATCATGGGGAAACGTGCCGTTTATATACGAAAGCGCAATTGTACCAAGAGGATGGCGTTTATCCGCCAGTTTTACGCGCCCCGCACACGCGCAGATGCCCCGGCCACCATCGCATCCGTTTCACCCAGCCAGCCGGCGACCGCCGCATTGAACGCCTCGGGCTCGCGCGCCATGGGCCAATGGTCGGACTTGAAGCCCAGCACCCGGCACGATGGCTGGGTGGCCAGCGCCTCCGCCCACGGCCACGAATGGAACATGAACGGCTTTTTGCTGCCGTAGATGAACAGCATCGGGCAGGCCGGCACGAAGCGCTGCGGGTTGCGGTAAGAACCGTGGGCGCCGGTCCACTGGATATAGTACGGGAAGTTCATGGCCGAGGTGATGTAGCGCGGGTCGGCCGGCACCTTCATCAGGCGCACCATGAAATGCGTCATCCAGTTGCCCACGCCACCGCCCACCTTCCACGCCACGGCCAGCCACAGCTGATACCACACCACCATCAGCTTGGCGCCCAGCGACAACGATTGCATGTAAGCCTTCGATTCCACGTCGCCAATGTCGACGCCCACGATGCGCGACACCAGTCCGGGATGGCGCATATAAAACTGGTAGCCGAACACGCAACCCCAGTCATGCAGCATCAGCGTCACCTTGCGCCCCGGGCTGACCTGGGTGACGATGCGCTCGAAAATGGCCAGCATCTCGTTGAGGCCGTAGGCGCGGCGCGGCTTGGCGCAATCAAAGCCGGGCAAGGTGAAGCGCACGCAGCGGTAACGGGGCGCCAGCGCCGCCACCTGGGCGTCCCACAGCCGATACGTGTCGGGCCAGCCATGGAGCATGACGATCGTCTCCTCGCCCTCCCCTTCGATCTGGACGTCGATGCCATCTATCTGTACTTGTCGTTGCATGCCTGCTCCTTGGTTGAATACTGCACGAATGACAATATTGAACCAAGCCGCGCACAGGATCAATGACCTCGCAGATCATGTTTGCATGACCTGGCAAGTCATGGCTGCCGCGCCACATGGACGGTAGAATGGCCTGATGGAATCGCACACCCCACCCGCCACACCATCCACCCCGCCCGCCCACGCCGGCATCCTGCTGCGCGAATGGCGCGCCGCGCGCCGCCTGAGCCAGCTCGACCTGGCGCTGGACGCCGGCCTGTCCACCCGCCACCTGAGCTGCGTGGAGACGGGCAAGGCCCAGCCCAGCCGGGAAGTGCTGACCCGCCTGGCCGACACGCTGCAGATGCCACTGCGCGCCCGCAACGCGCTGCTGGTGGCCGCCGGCTTCGCGCCGCGCTATCCGGAAACGGCGCTGGCCAAGCCGGAACTGGCCCAGATGCGGCGCGCGATCGAATTCATCCTCGGCCAGCAGGAGCCGTATCCGGCCATGCTGCTCAACCGTCACTGGGACGTGCTGATGGCCAACCGCGCCTCGGCCCGCGTCAACCGTCTTGTGATGGGCGGCCAGCGTCCGGCGCACCGCAACCTGCTGCGCCAGATCTTCGACCCGGCCGACCTGCGCAGCGCCATCGTCAACTGGGAGGAAGTGGCGGGCAACCTGATCCACCACCTGCACAGCGTGGTGGCCGGCGCGCCCACGGACCACGTGGCGCGCGGGCTGCTCGACGAAGTGCTGGCCTACCCCGGCGTACCGACGCGCTGGCGCGTGCGCGAACTGGACGCGGCGGCCGTGCCGCTGCAAAACACCATCCTGCGCCACGACGGCGGCGAGCTGCGCTTCTTCTCCACCATCACCACCTTCGGCACCCCGCGCGACGTCACGCTGGACGAGGTGCACATCGAATGCTGCTTCCCCGTCGATGAAGCGACGGCCGAACTTTGCCGCGCACTGGCGCGGCGCGACCAGGCCGCCCCCCCCTAAGTGACCGGCGGCGCCTGCGGATGCGAACGCTCCGCGCGCCACGCGCTGGGCGGCTTGCCGAACCGCGCAATGAACCAGCGCGTGAATGACGCCTGCCGCGTATAGCCGAGCAACGCGGCTATCCTGCCGATGGGAAAATGCGGATTGCCGAGGTAGCGCACGGCCAGCTCGTGCCGCACGTCCGACAACAGGTCGATGAAGTCCGTGCCATGTTCGCGCAAGTGGCGCTGCAAGCTGCGCCCGCTTACCCGCAGCTTGATGGCCACGCCGTCCACCGTCGCCTCGTTCAATGGCAGCAGCAGGTAGATGGCGCGCCGCACTTCGAACACGATCGATTCATGGTCGGCCGCGTTGAGCGGCGCGGCAAGGCTTTCCGCGTAGCGCACCAAGGCCGGATCGGCGGCCGGATTGGGCGCATCGAGGTCCGCCGCCACGCACACGATGCCGCTGAACTCGCGCCCGAAGTTGACCCCGCAGCCAAAATAGCGCCGGTGGAAGCTGACATCGGCCGGCCCCGCGTGCGTGAAATTGACGCTCTTGGGCCGCCAGCCCTCCCCCAGCAGCACCCGGCAAATGCGCGACAGCACGCCCACGGCCAGCTCCGTCGCCTGCCGGGTCGGCACGCCGGCACCGGCGATAATCTCCTCGCGGATCAGCACCGTGTCGTCCACGGTTTCGATGTGGATGGCCAGCGCGTCGTTGAGCAGGTGGTGGTAGCGCTCGGCCGTCAACAGCGATTCGCGCAAGGTACGCGCGTGCGACATCAGCAGGCCGATGGGACCCACGTCGCGCCGCTGCCGCAGCGCCGCCATCTCCAGCCCGAACGTGGCGCAGCCGGAGCGTTCGGCCGACAGTTCCAGCAAGCGGCACACGGCTTCCAGCGGCACGCGCTGCGCCTGGTCGCCCACCTGCGCCGCCGTGATGCCCACCTCGGCCAGCAGCGCCAAGGCGTTGAGCTTGTGGCGGCTGGCCACTTCCAGGTAGCCGGTCAGCGTACTGGCCCGAATCATGGTTCCCATCGCCCCACTCCCCCCAATTCATGCGCGAAATCAATTCCGGGTTGCAGTATAGCCGACTTGGCGCGAAATGAGAAAACATTGGCGCACAAAGAGAAACTTTGAGCGGCCATCTCCCTATACTTTCTCTCAACCGAAGCACTTCAAGCGGCGATCCACCAAGACAACAACACGACGGAGACATGATGAAGATCGAACAACTGACCTGCGCCATTGGCGCCGAGTTGCTGGACGTGAATCTGGGCGACGCGGTCCGCGACGACGGCCTGTTCAACGCCATTTACGACGCCCTGCTGAAACACAAGGTGCTGTTCCTGCGCGACCAGACGCTGGACAAGCTGTCGCGCCACGACCATATGGCGTTCGCCCAGCGCCTGGGCCAGCTGGAAACCCACCCGATGGCGCCCAGCCACCCGGAAGCGCCGGGCCTGGTGCAGATCTACAAGAACCCGGACAGCCCCATGGATCGCTACGAAAACAGCTGGCACTGCGACGGCACCTGGCGCGAGACGCCTGCGCTGGGCTGCGTGCTGCGCTGCATCGAATCACCCGCCGTCGGCGGCGACACCATGTGGGCCAACATGGTGTTGGCCTACGACAAGCTGCCGCACCACGTCAAACAGGAAATCGAAGGCCTAATCGCCAGCCACAGCTTCAACGGCTCGTTCGCCGCCGCCATGCCGATCGAACAGCGCCTGAAGATGAAGGCCCAGTACCCGGACGCCGAACACCCGGTGGTGCGCACCCACCCGGAAACGGGCGAGAAGATTTTGTTCGTGAACGCCTTCGCCACCCACTTCGTCAACTACCACAACAAGCAGCACGTGCGCTACGGCCAGGACTACAACAAGGGCGGCAGCGACCTGCTGCAATACCTGATCAGCCAGGCCTACGTGCCCGAGTACCAGGTGCGCTGGCGCTGGAAGCCCTACAGCATGGCCATCTGGGACAACCGCAGCACCCAGCATTACGCCGTCATGGATTACCCGCCCTGCCATCGCAAGATGGAGCGCGCCGCCATCATCGGCGACAAACCTTTCTAAGCCTGGGCCATCCCAGAAAACACCACGCAAACGCTGATCCCACAACAAGGAGCAAAAAAATGAACTTCCTCGATGGCTCGCTGTTCCCCGAAAACCAGCAAAAACTCGTCATCACCGCCGCCCCGTATGGCCCGGAATGGCAACCGTCCGACTTCCCTGAGGACATTCCCGTCACGCTGGAACAGCAGATCCAGAAAGCCGTGGACTGCTACAACGCCGGCGCCACCGTGCTGCACGTGCATGGCCGCGAAGACGACGGCAGCGGCTCCAAGCGCCTGGAGCGCACCAACGAACTGGTGGCCGGCATCCGCGCCCGCTGCCCGGACATGATCCTGCAGGTGGGCGGCTCGATCTCGTTCGCCCCGACCGAGGAAGGCGCAACGGCGAAATGGCTGTCCGACGACACCCGCCACGGCCTGGCCATGATCGAGCCGAAACCGGACCAGGTAACGATCGCCATCAACAGCAACCAGATGAACGTGGTGGAGCAGATGTGCGCGGCCGACGTGCAAGGCACTTCGCTGGCCGTGGGCACGCCCGGCTACTTCGCCTACCGCGAGATGACGATTCCGGCCGGCCCGGAATGGGTGGAAGAACATATCCGCCGCCTGTCGGCACGCGGCATCCAGACCCACTTCCAGCTGGCCAACATCGCCCAACTGGAAACGGTGGAACGCATGATGCGGCGCGGCGTGTGCAACGTACCGCTGATCCTGACCTGGGTGGCGATTGGCGGCGGCTTCGAAGCGCCCAACATCTACAACCTGGCCAACTTCGTGCGCGCCTGCCCGGACGGCTCCGTGCTGACGCTGGAAAGCTCCATGCTCAACACCCTGCCGCTGAACATGATGGCCATCGCCATGGGCTTGCACGTGCGTTGCGGTATCGAGGACAACCTGTGGACCCAGGACCGTTCGCGCAAGATGTCCACCGTGGAGCAGATCGAACAGCTGGTGCGCATCTCGCGCGAATTCGGCCGCGGCGTGGCCAACGGCAAGGAAGCGCGCGAGATCTACAAGATCGGCACCTTCTACGAAACGGCCGATGAAACGCTGGCCAGGAACGGTTTCGCACCGAACCGCAAGCCGGGCCAGAAAGGCTTCACCCAGTTCGGCCGCTGATCGCGGAGCTGTCCATCTGCTCAAGGGTCAGACCCCAGGGTCTGACCCTGGGGCAACTGTCCATCTGTTCAAGGGTCAGACCCCAGGGTCTGACCCTGGGTTGCGATGTAGGCAGTTCCAGCGCCTGACGAACCGCCGCCCAAGGCGAGGGTCAGACCCTCGGGTCTGACCCTGGGGTGGCTGCCTATCTGTTCGAGGGTCAGACCCTGGGGTCTGACCCTGGGGTGGCTGTCCTGTCCTTCATGCTTTTTCAGTCCTTGCCGGCATCCTCGTCAAGCTTGCGCAGGAATGCCATCTTGTCGGCGATCTTGCTTTCCAGCCCGCGCGGCACGGGTTGATACCAGCCCGGCTCGCCTATCCCATCGGGCAGATAGGTCTCGCCGGCCGCGTAGGCATGCGGTTCGTCGTGCGCGTAGCGGTACTCGTGGCCATAGCCCAGCTCCTTCATCAGCTTGGTCGGTGCATTGCGCAGGTGCACGGGCACCTCGCGCGACTTGTCTTTCTTCACGAACGCCATGGCCTGGTTGAACGCCATGTAGCCGGCGTTGCTCTTGGCCGCGATGGCCAGGTAGATCACGGCCTGCCCCAGCGCCAGCTCCCCTTCCGGCGAACCGAGCCGCTCGAAGGTGGCGGCCGCGTCGTTGGCCAGCTGGATGGCGCGCGGATCGGCCAGGCCAATGTCTTCCCACGCCATGCGCACGATGCGGCGCGACAGGTATTTGGCGTCCGCGCCGCCGTCCAGCATGCGGCACAGCCAGTACAGGGCGGCGTCTGGATTGGAGCCGCGCACGGATTTGTGCAGGGCCGAAATCTGGTCGTAGAAATTGTCGCCGCCCTTGTCGAAACGGCGCGCGTTCAAGGTCAGCGCGTTCTGGATGAACTCGGGCGTGACGATATTGGTGCGGGCCGCGTTGGCGGCCGTGCTGGTCTGCTCCAGCAGGTTAAGCAGGCGGCGCGCGTCACCGTCCGCGTAGCCGACCAGGGTGTCGATGGCCGCTTCGTCGATCTGCAGGTGCGACAACACTTTCTCGCGCGCCTTGGCCACCAGTTGCCTGAGCTCGTCCTCGTTGAGCGATTGCAGCACATACACCTGCGAACGCGACAGCAATGCCGAATTGACTTCGAACGAAGGGTTTTCCGTGGTCGCGCCGATCAGGGTCACGAGGCCCGATTCCGCGTACGGCAGCAGCGCGTCCTGCTGCGACTTGTTAAAGCGATGAATCTCATCAACGAACAGGATGGTGTGCTTGCCCATCGCCAGGTGCTGCTCGGCCTGCTCCATGGCGGCACGGATATCCTTCACGCCCGAGAACACGGCCGACAGCGCGATGAACTGGCAATCGAAGGCATTGGCCGTCAGCCGCGCCAGCGTGGTCTTGCCCACGCCGGGCGGGCCCCACAGAATCATCGAATGGGGCTGGCCCGATTCGAACGCCAGGCGCAGCGGCTTGCCCGGCCCCAGCAGATGGCTTTGGCCGATCACTTCGTCCAGGGTCTTGGGCCGCAGCGCTTCCGCCAGCGGCTGGCGCGGTTCATTGGAGAAAAGGTCTGCCATACTCGTTTGCCGTATCAAAGGAAAAAGCGCCGCTGGCGTTCGCCGCGGCGCATGTCGTCGTGCCGTCCAGCCTTAATTATTGAAGACGTCCGCGCCCTTGGGCATGACAAACTTAAAGCTCGTCGCATTTAACGCGGGATTACGCTCGATCTTCTTGAACGCCAGCACGGACAACTGGCCGAACGTATCCTTCAGCTCCATCGCTTCGGGCAAGCCGTTGCGCAGGCCGATGGTGATTTCCTCGAAACTGGTGTCCTTGGCCTTGGGCACGGCCTTCAGCCATTCCACGCCATCCTTGCTGCCTGCTTCGGACAGGGTGAAATTCTTTTCCAGGTCGTTGCTGCCGAACAGGATCGCGGCCGGCGAGGAACCGAGCGCGTTGCCCAGCTTCTTGACGGTGACCTGGTTCAAGTCCTTGTCGTAGATGTAGAGCTGCTCGCCATCGGCCTGCAACACCTGCTCGTACGGTTTGACGTACGTCCAGATGAACTTGCCGGGACGGGCGAACACGAAGTTGCCGGTGGACGAGGTGGAAGTCTTGCTGCCACCGCTTTCCAGCTTCTTGACCTGGTGCTGGGTGAATTCGCCCTTGGCCGACTTGGTCGTCGCCACGAAGCTCTTGAACTGTTCCAGCGCGCTGGCATGGGCCGCGCCTGCCAGCAGCAGGCCGCAGGCCAGGGCGGCCACGGTTTTGACCATGGCTTTGCTATGTTTCATACTGTTTATCCTGTTTTTCCTGTTCATTCCGCGCTGGCGGTCGGGGCCAGAATGTCGCGGTTGCCGTTCGATTGCATCGGCGATACCACGCCGCTCTGCTCCATCTGTTCCAGCAGCCGCGCCGCGCGATTGTAGCCGATGCGCAAATGGCGCTGCACCAGCGAAATAGACGCGCGGCGGTTCTTGAGCACCACCTGCACGGCCTGGTCGTACATCGGATCAGCCTCGCCACCACCTTCGCCGGCCGCCGCGCCATCCGCGCCGCCCTCACCTTCCAGCGTGCCGCCTTCCAGGATGCCTTCGATGTAATCGGGCTCACCGGTCGCCTTCAAGTGCTTGACGACGCGGTGCACCTCATCGTCCGACACGAACGCGCCGTGCACGCGCACCGGCAAACCAGTGCCCGGCGGCATGTACAGCATGTCACCCATACCGAGCAGGGTTTCCGCGCCCATCTGATCCAGAATGGTGCGCGAGTCGATCTTGGACGAGACCTGGAACGCGATCCGGGTCGGAATATTCGCCTTGATCAGGCCCGTGATCACGTCCACAGATGGACGCTGCGTGGCCAGAATCAAGTGCAGGCCGGCCGCGCGCGCCTTTTGCGCGATACGGGCGATCAGTTCTTCCACTTTCTTGCCGACCACCATCATCAGGTCGGCCAGCTCGTCGATGATGATGACGATGGTGGGCAGTTTTTCCAGCGGTTCCGGCGAATCCGGCGTCAGGCTGAACGGATTCGGGATGTGTTCCTCGCGCTTGCTGGCTTCCTCGATCTTGGCGTTGTAGCCGGCCAGGTTACGCACGCCCAGCTTGGACATCAGCTTGTAGCGGCGTTCCATCTCGTTCACGGCCCAGTTCAGCGCGTGGCCGGCCTGGCGCATGTCCGTCACCACGGGCGCCAGCAGGTGCGGGATACCCTCGTAGACCGACATTTCCAGCATCTTCGGATCGATCAGGATCATGCGCACGTCGAGCGGATCGGACTTGTACAGCAGCGACAAAATGGTGGCGTTGATACCGACCGACTTACCGGAACCGGTGGTACCGGCCACCAGCAAGTGCGGCATCTTGGCCAGGTCGGCGACCACGGCCTTGCCGGCGATGTCCTTGCCCAGCGCCACGGTCAGGCTGGACGGGTTGTCGTTGTAGACCTTGGAGCCGACGATTTCGCTCAAACGCACGATCTGGCGCTTGGGATTGGGCAGCTCCAGCGCCATGTAATTCTTGCCGGGGATGGTTTCCACCACGCGGATCGAGGTCAGCGACAGCGAACGGGCCAGGTCGCGCGCCA
>DATFBD010000115.1:0-19567 GCA_035254005.1 Burkholderiaceae bacterium
GAAACGCTATCATCGAGTACTTCAATTTGAGTCATTCGTTGGCCCATCGATTACGCATTAAAAGAACATTTCCGTTGTTAGGTTGTTGTTGTTTTCGACTGTCTGCAACTGGCCGAACTTGGCCGATGGCCATAAAGGATAGCATTTTGCTCATCTGAAAAAAGCGCGGATTCTCACAAGCTCGGGCGGCGCTTCTGCATGAGAGCGAGTGGCGGCGTTCCATGCGATCGCGTGGCGGCGGTCAGTGAGAACAGGTGGCGGCGACTTGGCAGAATGGGTGGCGGCAGTGACGAGAATACTCAGGCGGCTCAAGCGGCTCGGGCGGCACAGCAGACTCAGGCCGCTTGCTGCGGCTGGCGCCGCAGCGCCGTGAACGCGGCGAATTCCCATGAACGAAATCCCACCAGCAGCGTGTAGCCGTCGCGCTCGGGCGCCGGCAGGCGGCGGTCGCCCTGGTGCAGCCGCGCCAGTTCGCCGGCCAGCGACTGGATCTTGGCAGCCAGTTCCTGGGCGCTGGCGCGCGACAGCCGCGCGGGCAGGCACAGCAGCGCTTCGCCGGGACCGTCGAACTGGCCGCTGAAATAGTCGGCCACCACATGGCTGCGGAAAAACTGCTGCACGGGGCCGTCGGCCAGCCAGTGGAACGCGTTCGACACGCGCAGCCGGTAGCGGTTCAGCGGCTTGAGTTCGATCAGGCCCAGCCGGTCCAGCTCGGCCAGCAGCACGATGCATTCCGGCTCGCTCAGCTGGTAGGTTTCCAGCACCTGCTCCAGGCTCCAGTGGCCCAGGCAGCAAATCGCCATCAGCAGCAGGCGCGGGTGGGCCACCAGCGCTTTTTCCTGCAGCAGGGTCAGCGTATCGGCATGGGGTGTGGCGTCGGCCGCGCCGCGCAGCACGTCCTCCAGCGCGATGCCGGCCGCCTTGCAGATTTGCGCCAGCCGCGACAGCGCCATGTCCTGCTGGCCGAACATACGCTTGACGCTCGATTCGCTCATGCCGATGCGGCTCGCCAGTTCCTTGTAGGTGACACCGGCTGCGCGCAGCTGGGCGCGCAGCACTTGCAGCAACAATTCGGGTGAACTCATGCCTGTCCCTGTGATTGTCATAAAGGCAAAAAGGTAGCACGGTTCGCTACTCAATGTACAGGAATTTGCGCCCTGGTACTTTCTGCTAGGACTATCGCCGGAATGGGAACACACTGCGCAGCGATGTCACTCGTCGCAGCGACGTCATCCAGCCATAAGAGACTACGAGGGGAATGATGATGAAACTTACCGTGCGCGCCGCCCTGCTGGCTGGCGCCGTCCTGGGGGCCAGCGGCGCCGCCGCCGCAGCCGACCTGTCGCCCGGTTACCTGGGCATGGACGTGGGCTTTCGCAACCACTACAACTTCGATTGCCTGAGCGGCAGCCCGTGCGAACGCAACGCCGGCGCCAGCACCCGCATCTACGGCGGTTATACGCTGGGCGAGACGCTGGCGTTTGGCAGCCTCAAGACCACCCGTGCCATCGAGGTGGCCGCCTTCACGGGCGGCGCCGTCAAGGGCGCGTTCAATCATGGCGGCGGGGTGCTGAGCCCGGGCGAAGGCAAGCTGTCGGGCGTGAGCGTGGTGCTTGCTTCGTCGTCGAAACTGAGCGAGGACTGGGCCTGGACCAGCCGCCTGGGCCTGGTGGCCGAGCACGGCAAAGTGAACTACACGGCCGGCGGCAGCGACAGCACCAACACGCTGGCCGTGACGGTGGGCACCGGCTTGTCCTACGCCATCGACCGGAACTGGTCGCTCAACGCGGACTGGAACTACCTGCCGGCCCGCATGGGCAAGGCCGCCAAGTCCAACCTGAACGTGTTTTCCGTGGGCGCCGCCTACCACTTCTGACGGCCCCGCCACGCTTACCCGAGAGCGGGCGCCAACCCCGGCGCCCGCTGACGGTTCACTCTTCGTCGTGCTTTTTCAATAAGGCCTTGGCCAGCGCCCGCTTGGCCTGCTGGCGCTGGCCGGACGGCGTTTTCACGTGCGGCCCGGCCGAACGCAGCTTGGCCGCCACCGCCACCGGATTGCGTGGCTTGGGCGACGGTCCCACGCGGAACTGCATTTTCTGCCGGGTCGCCAGCGCCTTGTTGGCCATGATCTCCTCCGTTACAGCACGTAGCGCGACAAGTCTTCGTTGACAGCCAGTGCGTCAAGCCGCGCGTTGACGTAGGCCGCGTCGATGGTGAGCACCCTGTCCGACGTTTCCGTGGCCGTGAACGAGATTTCCTCGAGCAGCTTTTCCATCACCGTGTACAGCCGGCGCGCGCCGATGTTCTCGGTGCGCTCGTTGACGGAAAACGCGATCTCGGCCAGCCGGTTGATGCCGTCCGGCGCGAACACCAGCTGCACCTCCTCGGTGGCCAGCAGTGCCTCGTACTGCTTGGTCAGGCAGGCGTCGGTGCTGGTGAGGATGCGCTCGAAGTCGGCGATAGCCAGCGATTCCAGTTCGACCCGGATCGGGAAGCGGCCCTGCAGCTCGGGAATCAGGTCGGACGGCTTGGCCAGGTGGAAGGCGCCGGACGCGATGAACAGGATGTGGTCGGTGCGGATCATGCCGTACTTGGTATTGACCGTGGTGCCTTCCACCAGCGGCAGCAGGTCGCGCTGCACGCCGGCGCGCGACACGTCGGCCCCGCCCACTTCCGAGCGCGAGGCGATCTTGTCGATCTCGTCGAGGAACACGATACCGTTCTGCTCCACGTTCTGGATCGCCTTCTGCTTCATCTCGTCTTCGTTGATGAGCTTGGCCGCTTCCTCGTCCACCAGCAGCTTCATGGCATCCTTGATCTTGAGCTTGCGCGACTTCTTGCGCCCGCCGCCTATGCCCGAGAACATGGTCTTGATCTGCTCCGTCATTTCCTCCATGCCGGGCGGGGCCATGATTTCCATCTGCGGGCTGCCCTCGGCCAGCTCCAGCTCGATTTCCTTATCGTCCAGTTCGCCCTGGCGCAGCCGCTTGCGGAAGGTCTGGCGGGTGGCGTCGCCGGCCTGCGGCTCGCTGCTGGCCGTGTTGAAGCCGAAGTCGCGCGCCGGCGGCACCAGGATGTCGATCACCCGGTCCTCGGCCGCATCTTCGGCGCGGGCGCGCACCTTGGCCATCTCGGCCGAGCGGGTCTGCTTGACGCCGATGTCGATCAGGTCGCGGATGATGGTGTCCACGTCGCGCCCCACATAGCCCACTTCCGTGAACTTGGTCGCTTCGATCTTGATGAAGGGCGCGTCGGCCAGCTTGGCCAGGCGGCGCGCGATCTCGGTCTTGCCGACCCCGGTGGGGCCTATCATCAGGATGTTCTTGGGCGTGATCTCGTGGCGCAGCGGCTCGGCCACCTGCTGGCGGCGCCAGCGGTTGCGCAGCGCGATGGCGACGGCGCGCTTGGCCTTGGCCTGGCCGACCACGTGTTTATCGAGTTCGCCGACGATTTCCTGTGGGGTCATGTTCATGGGTTCAGTCCAGGGTTTCGATGATGTGGGACAAGTTGGTGTAGATGCACAGCTGGCCGGCGATGGTCAGTGACTTTTTGACGATGTCGGCCGGCGACAGTTCCGTGTTTTCCTGCAAGGCCAGCGCGGCCGACTGGGCGTAGGTGCCGCCCGAGCCGATGGCGCCGATGCCATTCTCCGGTTCCAGCACGTCGCCATTGCCGGTGATGACCAGCGTCGATTCGCTGTCGGCCACCAGCAGCATGGCTTCCAGCCGGCGCAGCACGCGGTCGGTGCGCCAGTCCTTGGCCAGCTCGACGGAGGCGCGCAGCAAATTGCCCTGGTGCTTTTCCAGCTTGCCTTCGAAGCGGTCGAGCAGGGTGAAGGCGTCGGCCGTGCCGCCGGCGAAGCCGACCAGCACCTTGCCCTGGTACAGCTTGCGCACCTTGCGGGCCGTGCCTTTCATGACGATATTGCCGAGCGTGACCTGGCCGTCGCCGCCCAGTGCGACTTGCTTGCCGCGGCGCACGCACAGGATGGTGGTGCCGTGAAATTGTTCCATTGTGACCTCGGTGGGTGGATGCGGTTCAAGTCCCGCACATGGGGCTGGCCACCGCAATTGCAAGACGGGTCAGTATTTGTGCGGATAGATCTTGGCCAGTTCGCCGTAGCCGAGCAGCCTCAGCAGGGCAGCCACCAGGTGGTTGACGTCGCGGAACTCCACTTTCTTGCCGCCTTGCACCAGCGCTTGCAGCCGGGCGTGCAGGGCGTTGGCGGCGCTAAATTCCACGCGCGCCAGCCGCGAGCAATCGAACACGAGGGTCTGGTACTGTTCAGCATAGGCCGCCAGCGCGGCAAGTAAACCATCGAGCGGGTTCTCGACCACGGTGGGCAACAGGTAGCGGTCGGGCGCGCCGGCCAGCGGCTGGCGGGCCGCCGTGGCCACCGCACGCGGTGCCACGAACGACGGTGGCGACACTTCGAACGTGACGCAGTAATCCATGCCGGTTTCCTCGAAGTCCTTCTCGCGGTTGAGCAGTTGCAACAGTTCCAGCAGCAGCAGCCATGGTGCGGGACCGCCGTCGCGGCTGCCCACGGCCACGGTGGCCTGGATCAGGGCCGCCAGGTGGTCGGCCGCCACCACGATCAGTTCGCGCTCGCCGCCGTGCAATTGCTGCAGCACCGGCAGCAGCAGCGCGCAGCCATCGGGCGTGACGCCCTGCACGCGGCTGAAGTCCAGCCGCAGCACGGGGTGGCTGGCCATTTGCTGGCGCAGGCGTTCCAGCTGGGGGCCGATGGCGCCGTCGAGCTGGCCCGAGAACAGTTCCGTCGGCGTGACGCCCGACCAGGCCCGGCCGCTGGCGGCGGCGGCCGGCGGCGGCAGCGCATTCCAGGGCGGCGGTGAAGTCTCGAAGGTGCTGGCGTAGTCGATCGACAGGCTGTCGAACTTGTCTTGTTGATGGGTCACCTGGTACAGGTCGAACAACATCCACCACAGCGTGCGGTCCTGGGTGCCGGCCGGCGGCAGGTTGGCCACCAGCATCTGCTCGGCCATGTCGGCCTGGCCGTTGGCGTACACGATGGCGATTTCTTCCACCACGGGTGCGGTCTGGGCCGCCACGGCCTGGGCCGGCAAGTCGTCCTCGCCCAGCAATTCGGTCGTGTTGTCGTCCAGCAGGGGCAGGGTGGGATTGTCGCCGGCCACGGCGGGGCGCGGCGGGCGCGCGGGACGGCTGCCCCAGGCCGGCTCCGTGTCCTGGAAGATGTCGAGCGCCATGGCGGCTTCGATGGCGTCGATCTTCATGGCCGTGGCGCGCGCCAGGTCGCGCTGCAGCGCCTGGGCTTGCTGGCGTTCGAGCTCGCTGTTCGGTCCCAGGCGCGCGCCATCGTCGGCGTCGGCCGTGGTGGCCGGCGCGCGCTGCGCGTCCTGTTTCTTGAAGAGCGAAAAAATGCCCAAATCGTGCCCCGTTGGTGCCCGTTGTGATTCACGCTGGCCGGCATGCGCACAGCGCGTGCCGCAGGCTATCTAGTGTAGCTTATGGGAAAGGTCTTGCCATGTGCGCACGCAAGCGGATACAACAATTTTCACCAAATTCCACAATTCGCGGCGCAAGGGAGCCCGACGGCGGGCGAAAAAAAAGCACGCGAGGGCATCGCGTGCTTCCCTGGACGGGCCGGATGGCTCAGTCGCCGTACAGCTTCTGCTTCAGTTCGCGGCGTTGCTGGGCTTCCAGCGACAGCGTGGCCGTGGGACGGGCGATCAGGCGCGGAATGCCGATCGGTTCGCCCGTTTCCTCGCACCAGCCATAGTCGCCGGCGTCGATGGCCACGATCGATTGCTGCACTTTTTTCAACAGTTTGCGTTCGCGGTCGCGGGTACGCAGCTCCAGTGCGTGTTCTTCCTCGATGGTCGCGCGGTCGGCGGGATCGGGCACCAGCACGGTTTCGCGCAAGTGTTCCGTGGTCTCGTCGGCGTTCTTCAACAATTCTTTTTCAAGTGCCTGCAGCTTCGCCTTGAAAAATGCCATTTGCGCCGGGTTCATGTAATCCTTGTCATCCATCTTCAGAATTTCTTCTTCGGTCAGGATGCGTTCAGTGCTCGCGGCGGGGGTCGATTTATTAGTTTTAGTCATCACTTCGCTTACCTTCGATACGACAGAGTTTTCAAATGGATGGGCTGCCGGGGTGGTCTTTCGCATCATACGCGTTCGAGCGAGTCATGCCCGATTCGGGAGAGCCTGTCGCTAAAACGCAGATAGTTTATACCAAACATTGTTCCAAACCGCGAATAAAGATGTCTTTCGGTAGATTTTTGCCAATAAATACCATTTTGCTGCCACGGTTTTCTGTTTCCCCCCATTTCGCGCCCAGATCGCTGCCCATCAACTGGTGCACGCCCTGGAATACCACCTTGCGTTCCGCCCCTTGCATCCACAATACGCCTTTATAGCGCAGCATGCGAGGGCCATACACTTGGACCAGTCCGTTCAGGAACTCATCGAGCTTGCCGCTGTCGAATGGGCGCTCGTTTTTGTAGACGAAGGCGGCGATGTCGTCCGTGTGGTGGCTGTGGTGGTGGTCGTGCTTGCAATCGGGACCGTGCTCATGGCTGGAGTGGTTGCAGTGCTCGCCATGGACATGGTCGTGCTCGTGGTCGTCCTCGGCCAGGAACTCCGGGTCCAGCTCCAGCTTGTCGTTCAGGTTGAAGCCTTTCAAGTCCAGCACTTCGGCCAGCGGCAGGCGGCCGAAGTCGGAGCGCACGATGGGCGCGCGCGGGTTGATGTGCTTGATGCGGGCCGTCAGCGCGTCCAGCTCGGCCGCCGTCACCAGGTCGGTCTTGGACAGCAGCAGCTTGTCGGCGAAGCCGATCTGGCGCTGGGCTTCCTCGTGCTCATCGAGCTGCTGCATGGCGTGGCGCGCATCGACCACCGTGATCACGGCGTCGAGCATGTAGTGAGCGCCCACTTCCTCGTCGATGAAGAAGGTCTGGGCCACGGGGCCGGGATTGGCCAGGCCGGTGGTCTCGATCACCACGCGGTCGAACTGCAGCGTGCCGGCGTCGCGTTTTTGCGCCAGCGCCGTCAGCGCCACGATCAGGTCGCCCCGCACCGTGCAGCAGATGCAGCCATTGTTCATTTCCACGATCTGTTCCTGGCTGTCCTGGACCAGGATTTCATTGTCGATATTTTCCTGGCCGAATTCATTTTCGATCACGGCGATGCGCATGCCGTGCTGTTCCTGCAGGATGCGGTTGAGCAGCGTGGTTTTGCCGGCGCCGAGAAAGCCCGTCAGGATAGTGGTGGGAATGAGTGCCATGGTCGCTCGTCGAAATGAATGGAAGATAACTTGGGGGGAGCCGTCTGGCGCGATGCAGACAAGCCGCCGATTATGCCGGAATTTCGCAAACGGTTGCAAACCGTCCGTTTGCTGCGCATCAAGCCATTGTGCGCGCTATTTGATTTTTGCGCGCGGATGGGCCTGGTCGTAGACCTCGGCCAGGCGCTGGAAGTCGAGCGCCGTATAGACCTGGGTCGAGCTGATGCTGGCGTGGCCCAGCATGTCCTGCACGGCCCGCAGGTCGCCCGACGATTGCAGCACGTGCGAGGCGAACGAGTGGCGCAGCATGTGCGGGTGGACGTGCACCGGCATGCCGCTGGCCAGCGCGTGCGCGCGCAGCCGCTGCTGCACCACGCGCGGGCTGATGCGGGCGCCGCGCGTATTGACGAACAGGGCCGCGCTGCCGTCGGCCGGGGTAGGGCGCACGGCGATCCAGGCCGCCAGCGCGTCGCGCGCCGCGCTGCCCACGGGCACGGTGCGCATCTTGTTGCCCTTGCCGGTGACGACGGCCTCGCCTTGCGCCAGGTCGAGCCAGCCGAGCGAGGCGGGCAGGGCGCCGTCAGCCTTGTGGTAATGGATATCCATGGCGGCCAGTTCCGACACCCGCAAGCCGCTCGAATATAAGAGTTCGAACATGGCCCGGTCGCACAGCGCGGCCGGTTCCGGCGCCGCGCCCGGTTGGGGCCGGCCGGCGCCGCTCACCAGCCGCACCGCGTCGTCCACCGACAAGGCGCGCGGCAGGCCGCGGGCTTGCTTGGGCGCGCGCACGCCGGTGGCGGGATTGGCGGACAGTTCACCCTGTTCGATCAGCCAGTCGAAAAAGCCGCGCCAGCACGACAGCTTGCGGGCGATGGAACGCGGTTCCAGTCCCTGGCCATGCAGGGTGGCGGCCAGCCGGCGCAGGTCGGCCTGGCCCAGTTGCCGCCATTCGCGCCCGGCGGTGAGGGTGGCCAGCTGGCGCAAATCGCGTCCGTAGGCGGCCGTGGTGTGGGACGACAGCTTGCGCAGGGTGCGCAGCCGTTCGAGCCAGGCGCCGGCCAGTTCGTCCTTGCCGTGCCCGGCCTCCGGCTCCGGCTGCGGCGCCGTCTCCATCTCAGGCCAGCAGCGGCAGCAGCGCGGTGCTGCTGGTTTCGCCGATATGGACCAGGAAGTCGGTCGCCATCATGGCCGTGAAGCGGGCCGGGTCGGCCGAACCGAGGATCAGCAGGCCGAACGCGCTGCCCTTGCTGCCGGGCTGGCGCAGCGCGATCATGACGGTCGATTGCACGCTGGCCGCGTCGTCGAGCCAGCGCACGGCTTCGAAATCCTTGTTGCTGCCGCAGTAGGGCGCCAGCAGGCTGTTGGCGAACAGGCGCGCGTCTTCCGACACGCCGCGCGTGAACCAGGCGGCCTCATGTTCGGGCGCCGTGTTCCACAGGCGCAAAGTCACCTGCGGTACATCGAACGCCGTACGCAAGCCATCCGACACGGCGCCGGCCAGCGCGTCGGCGCCGCGCGCCGTCACCAGGGCCTGGGTCCAGCGGTGGAATTTGTTGGCGATGGCCTCGTTCTCGGCGGCCAGGCGCATCAGCTCGGCCATGCGCAATTCCAGCGCCTTGTACTTGTCGCGCATCACTTCCATCTGGCGCTCCTGCAGCGAGACGGCGCGCCCGGTCAGCGGGGACGACAGCTTGATCTCGCCCAGCAGGTTGGCGTGTTCTTCGAAGAAGTGCGGATGATCGGTCAGGTATTGCGCGACGGCGGCGGAGTCCAGGAGGGCGGTCATTGGTGTCGTTCTAATTAAGGGAGGAGAGAGGCAAGCGACATTTTAACCGAGCCAACGTAAAAGACGGGGTCAGGTCATGAAATCACGCAACTTGCGCGATGGTATGACCTGACCCCGTCTTTGCGGCCTTACAACGGCTTGGCAGCCGGCTTAGAAGCGATGGCGCATGCCCAGCTGGATGCCCTTGCTCGATTCGCCCGGATGGCCGGTGAAGCCGCCCGAGGCGCTGGCCGCGCCGATGGCATACTGGCCATCGTTCTGGTTCTTGATGTAGGCCACCACCGAGTACAGGTCGGTGCGCTTGGACAGGTTGTAGTCATAGCCGATGCCGTACTGGGTGGCGTCGCTGTTGGAGGCGCTCTTGTCGTTCTGGCGCACCACGGAGGCCATGATGCGGCCCTGGCCGACGCGGTAGTGGAAGCCGAGCTGGTAGCTGACGGCGTCGAGCAGGAAGGTGCGGCGCAGCGTGCTGTCGAGCTGGCCGGCCAGCACCGGGCCGAGCGCCGGGCCGAACGCGGCGAAGGTGGGCGCCAGCGCGTCGTGGGCGTAGCGGATGATGACGGAATTGTCGTTGTTCTGCTTGTGGTAGCCGGCGAACAGTTTCCACTGGTCGATGCTGTACGAGCCGCCCACGGTGGTGGTCACCAGGCCGCGCGCGCTGACCTGGTCGGTGCCGTAGTTGTGGCCCAGGCCGACGTCCCAGCCGTTGGCCTTGTAGCGCAGGTTGGCGCCCCACGAGCGCTTGTCCATGCCGATGTAGCCGGAATGCTCGGTGCCGTACATCAGCGCGGCGGCCACGCCGTTGGGCAATTCCATGCGGTACTGGATGGACTTGTCGGAACGGATCGCGATGCCGGCCGTCAGCAGGCCGCCGGTGCCGCCGACGATGCCGCCCCAGCCGGCCGCCGTGCCCGACTCGAACACGTCGGTGTTGTTGAACACTTCATAATCGGGCGTGTACATGCGGCCCAGCAGCACGGCGCCCACCGGCGTGACCAGGCCGGCCATCGAAGTGCGGTCGAACAGGGCGTTGTTGATATTGACGTTGACGGCCGGCTGCAGTGCCGACTGCACGCCGGCCAGCAGCTTGGCGGCCGTGACGGCGCCACCGGCCGCGGCCGGCACGGTGAAGGCCAGGCCCTTGGTCAGCGCGTAACCCTGGTTGCTCGACAGGTTGCCGGCCTGCTGGCCGCCCGTGTCGAGCTGCACGCGCGCTTCCAGGTTGAACACGGCCTTGTAGCCATTGCCCATGTCTTCCGTGCCCTTGAAGCCGAGGCGGGAACCGTCGGCGATACCGCTCACGATCTTGGTGCGGCTATCGTTGCCGCCGTTGTTCGCATACATCACGCCGGCGTCGGCGATACCGTACACGATGACGGACGACTGGGCCAGCACGGGACCCGCGCAGCCGGCGGCGATCAGGCCGGCCAGTACTTTGATTTTCATTGTGTCTCCAGGTTTTATCGGTTTTATTGTCACGACTAAAATAGCACGGACGTGCTAATCAACTATGACAGCGATACTGCATGCTGTACAGCAAGTTTGCGCATGGGGCAGCCCAAGGTTGCGCGGAAGACACGTTCGTTGTGGGATTCAAAAAAAGTGCGCGTTATCCGACGGGCGGCGGCGGTGGGCCAGGGAAGCGGGCGGGGGCGGGGGAGCAGGCGGGACGGGCAAAAAAAAAAACGGACAAGGTGGCCCTTGTCCGTCGTCGTGATGGCAAGCGGCCAAAGGCCGCCGCGATCAGAAGTTGTGGTGGATGCCCACGCCGTAGAAGTTGACGGTGGTGGCGGCGCGCTTGTTGGACGCGTCCACGTACACATAGGTGCGGGCCGACAGGCTGTACTCGTAGCCCAGCGAAGCCTGCTTGGTCTTGACCGCGCCGTCCGGGGTCTTCTGGCCATAGCCGGCCAGGATCTTGCCAGCGCCGACGGTGTAGTTGGCGCCCAGGATCCAGGACTTGGTGTCGTAGTTGGTCAACACGGTCTGGCCCTGATCCTGCTTCTGGTAGGAAGCCATCAGTTTCAGCGCAGGGATAGGCTTGACGGAGGCAGCGACCGACCACAGTTTCGTTTCCAGCGCATTCTTCTCGTAAGCGGCCATGGCGGCGAACTGGCCGTTATCGACCGTGGCGCTCAGCGAGTAAGGCGTGGTCGATGGCACCATGTTGGCAGGAATGGCGACCGTGTTGGCGGTGGCGGCGACGGCGGCGTTGCCGTTCGCTTCCTTGGCCTGGATGGTGGCGTTCAACTGGAACACGCCGCCGATGACGGGGGTGTTGTAGAAGAAGGCGTTCGAGAAGCGGTTGGCCGAGTTGCCGGTCTGGTCCAGCGGCGAGCTGGTGTAGCCAGCCACTTGCAGGTCGGTCTGGTAGCCGGCCACCGATGGGATGCCGCTCCATGGTTCGAAGGCGGTGATCGATTCCTGGAACGCGGTCAGGCCACGGCCCAGGCGCACGGTACCGAAGTCGCCTTGCAGGCCGACGCGGCTTTGGCCCTGGAACAGCGGACGGCTGTTGGCGCCGGAGGTGTTCTCGATGGTGCCGGTGTCTGGCTCATAGCGGATTTCCAGTTGGAACAGTGCCTTCAGGCCGCTGCCCAGGTCTTCCACGCCTTTGAAGCCCAGCTTGTTGTTGTCGCGCTTGCCGATCGCCGTGCTGGTGCCGCTCTTCTTGGTGACGCCCGCATCCACGGTGCCGTAGATGGTCACGGACGATTGCGCATACGCAGCGGAAAACGCGCCCATGAGTGCCAGAGCCACTAAAGATTTTTTCATTTGTTCTTCCTTTTGAAAGTGAATCGTCCAAACATCTAAAAGCCGACAAGTGCGCTTAACGCCACCCGGGATGAGCTGAACCTTAATGGCTGCCCGCGTCAATGGCGCCGGTTTGGTTGATTATGGGGGCGAGTCTTGGTCGAAAAGGGCAAAACCACGTTTCCCTGTTGTATTTTTGAAACGCTTGACCGGCTATCCAGAACCGCGGCGCTCGTATGATTTCCTTTCACGTGTGGATCAGGGATTGCTCTCAGACTACACGGCACGCCGTGCCGGTATTTGCGTCATATCAAGCCAATCACGACGCCGTCGCGTGCACGCCACGGCGCCGGCCGCGCGCCGCGCTACACTGCGGTCAGTGTTTATCTGGCCCTATCTTCTTCTTTCATGGCAAGATATGGGCACAACATCGGCCGTCCCAAGCGCGCACAGACCGCACGGACGCACCGCCCGCTTTCATGAATCACATGCATAGTGAGACGATGGCAAATCGAGAAGAACTAGGAATCATCCGGGGGGCCCGCGCGGGAGACGCGGTCAGCCAACTGGCGCTGGGCAAGCTCTACCTGTTTGGCGGCGCCAGTCTGCCACGCAGCATGCCGACGGCCCTGCACTGGCTGAGCCGGGCGGCCCAGCAGCAGCAGGACGAGGCGTGGATGCTGATCGGCCACCACATTCCCTTTGAATATGCACAACATTGCCAGCCGGCCGTGTTGCCCTGGTATCACCGCGCCTACGACGCCGGCGTGGCGCCGGCCGGCCTGGTGCTGGCCCAGCTGGTGCTGGGCGGGCAGGCCGACGGGGCCGACGAGGCCTTGCGCGCCAAGGCCATGCTGGCGCTGGAAGACGCGGCCCGCGACGGTTCGGCCGAAGCGCGGCGCTTGCTGGCCAGCCAGCGCGGCGAGCCGGCGCCGCTGGCGAGCGCCGTCGAAGCGGGCGTGGCCTGCGTGGCCAGCGCCGGCCTGTCCCGGCCCGGCCCCTGCGCCGACCAGTACGCACTGCTGGAGCAGGCCTGGCAGGGGCAGGATTATCGTGCCTACCTGCGGGCGGCGTTGCCACTGGCGCGCATCGTGCTGCAGGGCGCGCCGGCCGACGCCGAGGCCGCGCGTGTGGCGGGCTGGCCGGTCGAACCGCAGCAAGTGTTGCTGCTGGCCCGTTGCGCCGAGGCGCTCGATGGCCTGGCCGAGCACGATCCGGAATTGCAGCAGTGCCGCGAACTGGCCGCGCACGGGGGCGACCGTCAGGCGCAACTGGCGTTGGGCCTGTGGTTCGCCCGCATGAATTGCGCCGGCGAACGCCTGGCGGCCGGAATCGCCGCCGTCAACTTCAAGCGTGCCATCCGCTGGCTGACCCTGGCCGGCGAGCAGGGCATGGCCGAAGCGTGGTTCGCGCTGTCGCGCATCTATTTGAAACCGGAATTTTCGCAACGCTCGGTGGCCGAAGCCCAGGCTTACCTGGAGCGGGCGGCCGAGATGGGACACCGGGTGGCCCAGCTCGAATGTGGCCTGTATGCGTGGCGCACCCGCCGCAATGGTGAAATGAGCGATGTACGGGCCGCTTACTGGCTGCAAAAGGCGGCGGCCCAGGGCTGCGCCGAGGCCGAGGCGGTGCTGGCCAGGATCGCCGCGCCGGCTGCCGCGCCCAGCTGGACCGAGGCCGTGCTGCCGCTGCTGACGCGGGCGCTGGCCGACAGCCAGCCGCTGCTGGCGGCCCGCATCGAACTGGCCAGTCTGTTCGGACTGACCCGGGCGGAAACGCTGTTGCTGGATGTGAAGGCGGCCGACCATGGCCATTGCCTGGTGGTCGACATCCGCGCCAGTTATGGGCGCAGCAAACGGCGCCTGATCCTGCTGCGCACGGCGCAGCAACGCCAGGCGCTGGACCGCATCGTGCGCCAGTTCGAGCATGTGGACAGCGGCCCGGACGGGCTGGAAGGCAATTACCGCCAGCGGCTATACCGGCTCAAGACATGGCTGGGGGCCGGCATGCCCCGGTTGCTGGCGGCCGCCTGAGCGCTTGGGCGGCGATGGGGCCGGCGGCTGGCCTGTGACGGTGCGGCGCCTGGCCGCGCCGGGGCAGGGACGGGGTGGCACCGGCTCAGAGCAGGCTCAGCGCCGGTTCAAATCTCGATCTCGCCCTCGAACACGGTCACGGCCGGACCCGTGAGGTAGACCGACTGGCCTTCGCCGTCCCAGGCGATGGAGAGCTGGCCGCCGCGCGCGTCCACCCGCACGGGCGAGTCCAGCAGCCCGCGCCGGATGCCGGCCACCACCGCCGCGCACGAGCCGGTGCCGCAGGCCAGCGTCTCGCCAGCGCCGCGCTCATACACGCGCAGCTTGATGTGGTGGCGGTCGATGATCTGCATGAAGCCGGCGTTGACACGGTTCGGGAAGCGCGCGTGGTGCTCGATCAGGGGCCCCGTCAGTTCCACCGGCGCCTGTTCCACATCGTCCACCACTTGCACGGCGTGCGGGTTGCCCATCGACACGGCCGACACCAGCACCTGCTCGCGCGCGCCGCCCAGTTCCAGCACCAGCGGCCACAGCGTGTCGCGGCCCTCGGACTGGCCCTGCAGGCCGTCCGCGTCGAACGGCACGCGGGCCGGCTCCAGCACGGGCGCCCCCATGTCGACCGTGATGCTGCCATCGTCTTCCAGCCGGGGCGCGATCACGCCGGCCTTGGTTTCCACCGTGATGCTGCGAGCCTGGCTCAGGCCCTTTTCCGCCACGAATTTCACGAACGCGCGCGAGCCGTTGCCGCATTGCTCCACTTCGCCGCCGTCGGCGTTGAAGATGCGGTAGCGGAAATCGCAGCCGGGCTGGGTGGGCCGCTCCACCAGCAGGATCTGGTCGGCGCCCACGCCAAAGCGGCGGTCGCCCAGCTTGCGCCACTGCTCGGGCGTGAAGTCGATCTGCTGGGAGATCGCGTCGATCACGACGAAGTCATTGCCGGCGCCATGCATTTTGGTGAATTTCAGTTTCATCGTCGCTTATTTTTGCTTATCTACGTTTATCTGTCGGGTACTGGGGCGGGGCAGGGGCGGCTCAGGGCGCGGGCCGCTGGTACAGCGATGGTTCGCCCTGGGGCCGGGTCTTGAACCGCTTGTGGGTCCAGAAATACTCGGCCGGCGCCAAACGCACCTCGTCCTCGATAAAGGCGTTCATCCTGCGGGTGGCGGCCACCATGTCGGGGCCGGGGTAATTGTCCCACACCGGATAGAACTTGACACGCCAGCCCTGGTAATTGGGCAGGAAAGTGGCGATCACGGGCATGACCTGGGCGCCCGTGGTGGCGGCGATGCGGGCCGTGGCCGTCAGCGTGGCGGCCTGGATGCCGAAGAAGGGCACGAATTCGGCGTCTTTTTCACCGAAATCCATGTCCGGCAGCATGAAATACGGCAGTTTCTCCTTCAGCGCGCGCAGGATGGGCTTGATGCCGTCCTGGCGCGTGAACAGGCGCACCGGCTTGAAGCGGGAGCGGCCCTGGCGCAGCACCTTGTCGAACGCGGCGTTCTTTTGCTGCACGTACATCGACGATGCGCTCGCTTCCATGGCGATGGCGACACCGGCCACGTCCAGGCACACGAAATGGGGGCACAGCAGGATGGTAGGCCGTGCCGTCATCTCGGCCACGGGCACCGGGCCCGGTTCCAGCTTGATCAGGCGCCGCAGCCGTGCTTCCGAGGACCACCACAGGATGCCGCGTTCCCATACGCTGCGCGAATAGGCCTGGAAATGCTGGCGCGCCAGCACCACGCGCTCGGCTTCCGTCAGTTCCGGCATGCACAGGCGCAAATTGGTGAGCGCGATATGGCGCCGCGAGCGCAGCAGCACGAACAGGATGCTGCCCACCAGGTTGCCGAAGCGGCCCAGCAGGGGCAGGGGCAGCCAGTGCAGCAGCCACATCAAACCAAGCATGATCTTCATGCGCCCTCCTGGACGGACTCGGGCGCGGTGGCGCCGGCCGGCACCTTGTAGCGGTTGTAGCTCCAGAAATACTGGGCTGGCGCGCGCGCGATCAATTGTTCCATGGCGGCGTTGATGGTGCGCGCCTGCTGGGCCGGTGTGCCGTCCAGGCTGTCCGTGAACGGCACGAAGCGGATCAGGTAGCCCTTGCCGTGCGGCAGGCGCTCGGCGTAGGTGACGATCACGGTGGCGTCGCCCATCTGGGCCAGCTTGGCCGGCAAGGTCATGGTGTAGGCGGGGCGGCCGAAGAACTCGGCCCACACGCCTTCGCCTTCCTGCGGCACCTGGTCCGGTAACAGGCCGATCGGGCGGCCTTTCTTGAGCGTCTTGGCCAGGATGCGCACGCCCGACATATTGGCCGGCGCCAGCAGCAGGTTGTCGCGCGCGCGCGCCCCTTCCACCAGCGGCTTGAGGGCTGCCTTCTTCGGCGGCCGGTACATCACGGTCAGTTCCGTGCGCAGCGCGATTTCCTGCGCCACGATCTCAAAGCAGCCCAGATGGGGCGTGAGGAAGACGATGCCGCGGCCGGCGTCCAGTTCCGTCTGCACCAGCTGCCAGTTCTCGTCGCTGGCGTGGCGCGACACCCGTTCGGGCGCGCCGCACCAGATGAAAGGCAGCTCCACGATGCTCTTGCCCGCTTCCGCGATGGCGGCCGGCAGGTAGGCGCTATAGCCGGCCTGGGCCAGGTTGTCGCGCATGCGCCGGCGATACGATGGCGAGGACAGATAAACCACCCATCCCAGCGCGGCGCCCAGGGCGTGTAAGAGCGGCAATGGGAAGATGGAAAGGAAGCGAAACAGGAGGACTAGCATGGAGATTCGTTATATTGATATGAGGCAAAAATCGAGGAGTTGCCTAGGCAAATTTTTTTTAAGAAGCGTAAAATACCACGTATGCAGTAACCGCTGAGTTAACAGACAACTTGCGAGGCGGAATATAAATCTCGCTAAAGCGTCGCAAGCCGTATTGGTAAGCGACAACATTTTCACCAATATCAGGAGCTTGCGATGTCTAACGATTACCTTTTTACCTCTGAATCCGTGTCGGAAGGCCACCCGGACAAGGTGGCCGACCAGATTTCGGACGCCATCCTGGACGCCATCCTGGCCCAGGACCCCAAGGCCCGCGTGGCCGCCGAAACGCTGTGCAACACCGGCCTGGTGGTGCTGGCCGGCGAGATTACGACGCACGCGAACGTGGATTATATTCAAGTTGCGCGCGAAACCATCAAACGTATCGGTTACGACAACACGGATTACGGCATCGACTACCGCGGCTGCGCGGTGCTGGTCGGCTATGACAAGCAATCGCCCGACATCGCCCAGGGCGTGGACGAGGGCGCCGGCCTGGACCTGGACCAGGGTGCCGGCGACCAGGGCCTGATGTTCGGCTACGCCTGCGACGAGACGGCCGAGCTGATGCCGGCCGCCATCCACTACGCGCACCGCCTGGTCGAGCGCCAGTCGCAGCTGCGCAAGGATGGCCGTTTGCCATGGCTGCGCCCGGACGCCAAGTCGCAAGTGACGTTGCGCTACGTGAACGGCCGCCCGGTGGCCGTGGACACGGTGGTGCTGTCGACCCAGCACTCGCCCGAGATCAGCCACAAGCACATCGAAGAAGCCGTGATCGAGGACATCATCAAGCCGGTACTGCCCCGTGAATGGCTGACCGACACCCGCTACCTGGTCAACCCGACCGGCCGCTTCGTCATCGGCGGCCCGCAGGGCGACTGCGGCCTGACGGGCCGCAAGATCATCGTCGACACCTACGGCGGCGCCAGCCCGCACGGCGGCGGCGCGTTCTCGGGCAAGGATCCGTCCAAGGTCGACCGTTCGGCTGCCTACGCGGCCCGCTACGTGGCCAAGAACGTGGTCGCGGCCGGCCTGGCGCGCCAGTGCCAGGTGCAGGTCAGCTACGCCATCGGCGTGGCCAAGCCGATCAACATCACGGTCTACACCGAAGGCACGGGCGTGATTCCGGACGAGAAAATCGCCAGGCTGGTGATGGAACACTTCGACCTGCGCCCGAAAGGCATCGTGCAAATGCTGGACCTGCTGCGCCCGATCTACCAGAAGACGGCCGCCTACGGCCACTTCGGCCGCGAAGAGCCGGAATTCACGTGGGAGCGCACTGACAAGGCCGCCATCCTGCGCGACGCGGCCGGCCTGAAATAAAGCGTGTGCACGAGGGTCAGACCCCAGGGGCTGACCCTGTAGTAGCCATTTCTTTTGGCGCGACCGGCACTAAAAGACGTGGCCGCCTCCCCGTTTTCTTGTAAAATACCCCTTCCGAGGAGCGTTGCGACGAATCAACCCGATTCGCCAGGCTCGGAATCTGCAACCGCGCTCACGTTACTTTTTTCTATCGAAAGGAGGGCGTGATGAACGCCGTACTCAAATCCGCACAAGACTACCTGGTCGCCGACATCTCCCTGGCCGCCTGGGGCAACAAAGAAATCAAGATTGCTGAAACGGAAATGCCAGGCCTGATGGCGATCCGCGAGGAATTCGCGGCCAGCCAGCCGCTGAAGGGCGCCCGCATCACCGGTTCGCTGCACATGACGATCCAGACGGCCGTGCTGATCCAGACCCTGGAAGCGCTGGGCGCGCAAGTGCGCTGGGCCTCGTGCAACATCTACTCGACCCAGGACCACGCCGCCGCCGCCATCGCCGCCAACGGCACCCCCGTGTTCGCCATCAAGGGCGAGACGCTCGATCAATACTGGGATTACACCCACCGCATCTTCGAATGGCCCGCCGACGCGGCCGGTGCGCCCGTCTATTCCAACATGATCCTGGACGACGGCGGCGACGCCACGCTGCTGCTGCACCTGGGTGCGCGCGCGGAAAAGGACATTTCCGTGCTGGCCAACCCCGGTTCGGAAGAGGAAATCTGCCTGTTTAACGCCATCAAGGCCCACCTGGCCAAGGACGCCAACTGGTACTCCAAGCGCCTGCCGCACATCCTGGGCGTGACCGAGGAAACCACCACCGGCGTGCACCGCCTGTACCAGATGCACAAGGAAGGCAAGCTGGCCTTCCCCGCCATCAACGTCAACGATTCGGTCACCAAGTCCAAGTTCGACAACCTGTACGGCTGCCGCGAATCGCTGGTGGACGGCATCAAGCGCGCCACCGACGTGATGGTGGCCGGCAAGATCGCCGTCATCGCCGGCTATGGCGACGTGGGCAAGGGCTCGGCCCAGGCCATGCGCGCCCTGTCGGCCCAGGTGTGGGTCACCGAAATCGACCCGATCTGCGCGCTGCAGGCGGCCATGGAAGGCTACCGCGTGGTGACCATGGATTACGCGGCCGCGCACGGCGACATCTTCGTCACCTGCACCGGCAACTACCACATCCTGACCGAACAGCACATGCTGGCCATGAAGGACCAGGCCATCGTCTGCAACATCGGCCACTTCGACAACGAGATCGACGTCGCTTCGATCGAAAAGTACCAGTGGGAAGAGGTCAAGCCCCAGGTCGACCAGATCACCTTCCCCGACGGCAAGAAGATCACCCTGCTGGCCAAGGGCCGCCTGGTGAACCTGGGCTGCGCCACGGGCCACCCGAGCTTCGTGATGAGCTCCTCGTTCGCCAACCAGACCATCGCCCAGATCGAGCTGTTCACCAAGCCCGACGCCTACGAAGTCGGCAAGGTCTACGTGCTGCCCAAGATCCTCGACGAGAAGGTCGCGCGCCTGCACCTCAAGAAGGTCGGCGCCATGCTGACCGAGCTGACCGACGAGCAGGCCGCCTATATCGGCGTGAAGAA
>DATFBD010000116.1:0-69507 GCA_035254005.1 Burkholderiaceae bacterium
CAAGAACACCAAGTTCACCTTCGGCGGCACCAACATCTTCAACGTCAAGCCGACCGCGCAAGACCCGAACGAAACCGACAACGGCTTCAAGTACGACAGCGTGCAGTTCGGCCTGAACGGCGCTTCCTACTTCGGCCGCCTCTGGGTCAAGTTCTAAGCGCAAGTTCTGATGATGTGAGTCTGCGCACGGCCGCCCCCGGACGGCCCGCCAGCGCCAGCGGCGTCCGCACAGCGATGTGCGGGCGCCGTTTTCACTTGCAGGGCTGGTAACATCTGCTTACATCTTCCTAACTCAAGGCAACGCCGGGCCGTCATACACTCGGCGCATGCCGGGGTCGCCTTGTACCCCAGCCCCCTGGAATACCTGGAGTTGTCATGCGCCGTTCCCTGCTACCGTTGCTGTTGTCGCTGCTGCCGCTGCTGGCCTGCGGCTACGCCTATGCCGCCCTGGGCGGCGCCCCTACCCATTTCGGCGCCACCCCGGCCCGGCTCACGGCGCGCAGCCTGGCCGCCGCCGGCGCGCCCGCCGCCTGGACCGTGAGCACCACCACCCTCGATAGCGGCACCGTGGTGCGCGAATATGTGAACCCGGCCGGCGCCGTGTTCGCCGTCAGCTGGAACGGCCCGTTCCTGCCCGACCTGCGCGCCCTGCTGGGCCAGCACTTCGGCACCATGACCGGCGCCGCCGCCCAGCGGCCCAAGGCTGGCCACTCGCAACTGGCCGTCGAGCGGCCCGACGTGGTGATCGTCTCGAACGGCCACATGCGCGCCTACAGCGGCCGCGCGTGGATACCGGGCGAGCTGCCCGCCGGCTTCAGCCCCGACAACATCGAATAAGGACGTGCGATGCCGACACCATCGAAGCTGGCTGCCAATCCGCCCTCATCGCCCTCATCGCCCCCTGCGCAGACCTTGCAAACGCTGCATCCCTTAATCTGCTCACGCCCCTTGCACCGCTGGCATACCTGGCGCGCGCGCGCCGCTACCATGCTGGCCGCCGCCGGCTGCGCCCTGGCGCTGGCCGCCTGCGGCGGCGGGGGCGGCGGCACCAGCGCCGCGCAAGTCACGCCCGCGCCCACGCCGACGCCTACCCCGGCCGTGGTCAGCATCAGCGCCTCGCCCAGCACCGTCACGCTGGGCCAGGTGGTCAGCGTGACGTGGAGCGCCACCAACACCACCAGCAGCGACTGCACCGCGTCCGGCGCCTGGAGCGGCACCCTGCCCGCCAGCGGCACGGACGCCGTCACGCCATCGGCGGTGGGCACGGCCAGCTACACCATCACCTGCAGCGGCGTCTCCAATACCACCAACGTGACGGTCAACCCGGCGCCGCTGCAACCGACAGTGAGCCTGGCGCTCACGCCGGCCAGCGTGAGCAGCGGCCAAAGCGCACAACTGAACTGGTCCGCCACCAACGCCACGGCCTGCACGGCCGGTGGCGCCTGGAGCGGCAGCAAGGCCACCAGCGGCGCCGTGGCCGTGACGCCGCCAGCGGCCGGCAGCTATCAGTACACGCTCAGTTGCAGCGGCGACGGCGGCAGCGCCACCGGCAGCGCCACCCTCACCGTGGCCGCCACCGCCGGCGGCAACAACAGCACCGCCCTGCTGATTGACAACGGCCCGCCCGGCGCCGGCGGCGCCATCAACATCCCCTACGTGAACGTGACCGTGTGCCGTCCCGGCACCAGCGTGTGCCAGACCATCGACCACGTGCTGGTCGACACCGGCTCCTACGGGCTGCGGCTGCTGGCGCCGCTCGATCCCGCGCTGGCCCTGCCGCAGGTGACGACGGCGTCCGGCGCCAACGCCGGCGAATGCAGCAAATTCGTCAGCGGTTATGCCTGGGGCGCCGTGCGCCAGGCCGACGTCAGGCTGGGTGACGAGACGGCGTCCGCCATCTCGATCCAGGTGATCGGCGACAGCGCGGCCAGCTTCGCCACCGTGCCCGCCGATTGCACCAGCAGCGGCAACAACCTGGGCACGCTGTCGGCATTGGGCGCCAAGGGCATCCTCGGCGTGGGCCTGTTCAAGCAGGACTGCGGCGCGGCCTGCACCCGCTCCACGGCAGGCGGCATGTACTACGCGTGCACGGCGGCCGGCTGCACGGCCAGCACCATGGCGCTGGCGCGCCAGGTGAGCAACCCGGTGGCCGCATTCGCCGCCAACAACAACGGCGTGCTGCTGGTGCTGCCGGCCGTGAGCGCGAACGGCGCCACCTCGATCAGCGGCACCCTCGTGTTCGGCGTCGGCACCCAGGCCAACAACGCCATCAGCGGCGAGAGCATCTACCGCGCCGACAGCAGCACCGGGGACTTCAACACGACGTACAAGGGCAAGACCTACAGCGCCAGCTTCATCGACAGCGGTTCGAACGCCTACTTCTTCGCCGACACCGGCATCCCCAGCTGCACCGTCAGCGCCGGCTTCTACTGCCCGCTGGGCACCCTGAGCCTGACGGCCACCAACGCCTCCTTCGACGGCAGCAACGCCGGCGCGGTCAGCTTCATCGTGGTTAACATGGACGGCCTGCCGAACAGCATCACGGCCGCCTCCATCGGCGGCACGGTCGACAACCGCGGCAGCGTCTCGATCAGTAATGGCTTCGACTGGGGCCTGCCGTTCTTCTTTGGCCGCCGCGTGTTCGTCGTGTTCGAAGGCAGCAGCGCCACGGCCGGCAACGGCCCCTACTGGGCCTACTGACGGCATTACAAGAAACCGGGGTCAGGTCATACCATTAAGCAAGATGCACGCATCTTGCTTAATGGTATGACCTGACCCCGGTTTTGCTTGCGTGGTTTTGCTGCGATTACGACGTCAGCGGCCAGCGTCCGTCTGTGCATCAGGCGCGCGCTTCACGCGCGGCGCCGCCTGCGCCAGCGCGCCCGCGCGCGCGGAACGGCCACCGGCCCGCACCACCTCGTCCTCGCTGAGCACCAGCGCACGCTGCTGGTGCTGCAGTACGCCCATGCGGCCCTGGTCGAGCAGGAACAGGTCGCGCAGCTCGAATGGGCCGTTGGCGTTAGCGATCAGTTCCGGCGCGAACGTCAGCGCGATGCTGCCGCCGCCCGCCTCCAGCCACTGCGCGGCGTCGGCCACGCCCAGCGGCGCCAGCGCGCCGTTGACGGTCCCGTACAGCAGGCCGCGCACTTCATAACGGCCCGCCGCCGCCGTTCGCACGCCCACGTTCAGGCGCACGCCGCCCGCGCCTTCCACCAGCGTCACATTGCGGTCCAGCTTCGCCACCGGCATGGCCACCGGGAACGCCAGCCGCAGCGAACGTTGCACGGTCTGGCCCTGGACCGTGGCTTGCGCGTCGGCGCGCACTTCCCACAGGCCGGGCGCAGGCGCCTCGTTGGCATCCAGCGCCAGACTGGCGCGCAGGCGGCCGCCCGCGCCGGGCTGGAAGGTGACGGGGAACTGGCGCCCGGCTGGCGACACCACCACGCCAGTCAGCTTGCTCACGGGATGACGGGTGGGCGCGTTGGCGTCGCCTTCGCGCAGATCGGCCTGCAACGTCAGGCTCTGGCCGTGCAGGTAGTGGGTGGCGCCGGCCTGCATGGTCAGCGTGTAAGGGCTGTCCGGTTCAACCACGTTGACCAGGTAACGCTGCTCGCTCCCCACGCCATCGGCGCTCAGCTTGAAGGTGCCTTTGCCCAGCGATGGATGCAGCCGGAACGCGGAGGTGCCGGGCGCGAACGGCAGCTCGGCCTTGTTCAGCTTATCGTCCGTCACCAGCTGCTCCATGCCGGCGCCGGCTTCGTAGCGCTTGCCAGTGCTGTCGGTCAGCGTCATCGACAGCGGATGGATGGCCAGCGCTTCGCGCGGACTGGCCGCGTCCAGCGCCTGCACCCGCACCAGCGCGTGCGGCGAGGTGGTATGCAGCGGCACGCCGGCCGCCAGTTGGGCGCCCGTCACGCTGACGTAGGACTGGCGGCTTTGCGCCAGATGCGGCGCTGGCAGTGGCGCCACGGCGTCGGTGGAGGCCCAGCTCAAGGCCACCGCGTCATGCGACGGCTGAGGGGCGCCGGCCAGCGATGGCGCGGCATTCGCGGTGGGCGCCAGCACGGCCGCTGGCGACAGGTCGCCCGCCTGCTCGGGCAACAGTTCGCGCGGTGCGGCGCTGGCATTGCCGCTGGCGGCGGCCACGGCGGCCAGGGCCGACAGGTTCAGCAGGATGGTTTTCAGTTTGTTGGTGCGATTCATGTTGTGGTTTCCTCGGCGTTCACAGGTCGTTGCGCAGGATGACGTCCAGGCCGAAGCACTGGCGCCGGCTCTGGTTGTGCGACAGCGTCTCGGCGCCGTTGGTGCGATCCTTGTCGGAGAACCAGTGGATGCCGGCGCCCTGCTGGCTGGTGCAGTTGAGGAAGCCATCGGAGCAGCTGTCGAGCCAGGCCTGGGTGATCTCCAGCCCCAGGTTCAGGGTGTAGCCGCCGCAGTAGCTGTCACTGGCGAACGGGTTGCTGTGCACGTCCGTGCCCACCACGTTGTAGAAGCCCTTGGGCAGGGCCGGCCGGCCCGGGGTGCCATACAGCCAGGCCGCGTTGTAGCTGGCCATCCAGCTGGTCTGCTGTTGGCGCACGGCGTCGGTCTGGTAGCCCAGCAGCCAGCCGACGGCGTTCTCGAAGATATTGCCGCTGATGGCCGCATCGGCCAGCGGCGTCCCCAGCGACGATGGCGCCAGCGCGTTGGCCCAGCGGATGGCGCTGATGATGGTGGGGTAGCGGCTGTCCTGGGTAGGATTGGACAGCATCCAGCGCAGCACGTTGCCGCCGTTCGAGTGCGTCTCCACCACCAGGTCGGTGATGTTGTTGTTGACGATGAAGGGATACAGCTGGTCGGCCAGGCAGCCGACGGCGGGCGCCGTCCACATGTACTGGTCGAAATCGCAGTTGATCACGACGTACAGGTTGGGGTTGGGCAGCCCCTGGCGCACCGAGTTGATCATGTCCCAGGTCCAGTAGTTGGTGGCGGCGTCGGTCTGGTGGCCGGTGCCGTGCACAAACGCGAGGCCCGTATTGCCTGCCATCGCCGGTAGCGCCGCCGACAGTGCCAGCGCGCTGCCCAGGGCAGCCCATCGCTTCGATAATTTCATGCCTTTGTCTCCATTATTGGCTTGTTATAGGAAAGGCGCGCTGCCATGCGCGCCGGCGGGCTGGCCCCGGAACGCAGCGACCAGACTAAGCAAGGTGCGCGCGCCGGTATTGATCGAACATGACAGGGCCATTGTTAAATCGCGCCAACGAGCAGGCCTCGCGAGCCACGGCCCGGCGCGCCGGATTGTGTCTTGCAAGTGAGTTTTGCCACTGTCATCACCTTGTCATTTCGGCTAGTTAAAGTCGCCAGCTTTCTATCCCTGCGAGGTAACGATGAAAACGAATCTGGTCCTGTTGGCTGCCCTGACCGCAGCCGGTTTGGTGGCATGCGGCGGCTCCTCGACGCCGGACAACAGTGCCACCTCCCCCGTCGGCCCCACCGTTCCGGCGATCCCGGACGGCACCACCGTCACCCTGGCGCTGCTGGAGACCACCGACCTGCACTCGAACGTGATGAGCTATAATTACTACGCGCTGGCCGACGACGCCAGCCTGGGCCTGGAGCGCACCTCCACCCTGGTGCAGGCAGCGCGCGCGGAAAACCCCAACAACCTGCTGCTCGACGATGGCGACGTCATTCAAGGCACGCTGCTGGCCGACCTGCAGGCCGTGGCCAAGCCCGTGGCCTGCGGCGAAACGCTGGCCATCCACAAGGCCATGAACGCGCTCAAGTACGACGGTGGCGGCATGGGCAACCACGAATTCAACTACGGCCTGCCGTTCCTGAGCCAGATCACCAACACCGACTTCGGCATCCCCGGCGTGAGCAAGCCGGCCGGCACCTGCGGCGCGCCCACCTTCCCGCTGGTGCTGACCAACGTGACGGGCGTGACCAGCCAGAAGCCCATCCTGCCGCCCTACGCCCTGCTGCCGCGCGACTTCGCGGCCGTGGCGCCGGACGGCAGCAAGCTGACCGTCAAGCTGAACATCGGCATCATGAGCTTCGTGCCGCCGCAAATCCTGGAATGGGACCAGAAGAACCTGGCCGGCAAGGTGGCCGTGACGGGTGTGCAGGAAGCGGCCAAGCAGTACGTGCCCGAGCTGCGCAGCAAGGGCGCCGACCTGGTGGTGGCGCTGTCGCACGGTGGCCTCGACACCAGCGCCTACAGCCCGAAAATGGAAAACGGCAGCTACCACCTGAGCACCACCGGCATCGACGCGCTGATGATCGGCCACTCGCACCTGGTTTTCCCCAAGGGTAAAGAGACCGGCGCGCCGGCGCTGGACGCCTCGTTCGCCGCCATCCCCGCCAGCGCCAACGTGGACGCCATCAACGGCTTCGTGAACGGCGTGCCGACCGTGATGGCGCAGAGCTGGGGCCGGCGCCTGGGCATCATCAAGATGACGCTGGCCCGCCAGGGCGGCAAATGGGTGGTGCAGCCCGCCAAGACGACGGTGGAATCGCGCGGCTTCAAATACGCCGACGGCAGCACCGTGGTGAAAGCCGATCCGGCCATCGCCCCGCTGGTGGCGGCCGAACACGCGGCCACCATCGCCTACGCCAAACAGCCGCTGGGCGTGGCGACGGACTTTGAAATGTCGGCCTACTTCGCGCTGGCCGGCGACGTGAGCGCGATCCAGCTGGTGAACCAGGCGCAGATCGACTACGTGAAGAAGTTCATCGCCGCCAGCACCGACGCCACCATCGCCAGCTACAAGAACATCCCCGTGATCTCGTGCAGCGCGCCGTTCAAGGCGGGCCGCAATGGCGCGTCTGATTTCACGGACGTGGCGCCGGGCGCCAGCGCGGCCGCGCCGGTGGGCCTGCAAGTGCGCAATCCGGGCGACCTTTACCTGTACAGCAATAACAACCTGCAGGCCGTGAAGATCAAGGGTTCCGACCTGAAGGCATGGCTGGAGACGGCCGCCAAGCAGTTCGGCCAGATCGATCCCGCCAAGACCACGGAACAGGATCTGGTACCGAGCTACGGCACCATCTACAACTACGACGTGTTCTACGCCGAGAACAACGCCCTCACCTACCAGATCGACGTGACCAAGCCGGTGGGCAGCCGCATCGCCAACCTGACGTACATGGGCAAGGCGGTGGCCGACACCGACGACTTCATCGTCGCCACCAACGACTACCGCGCCGGCGGCGGCGGCAACGTGCCGGGCATCGACGGCAGCAAGACCATCATCAAGTCGCCGGACGCCAACCAGGCCGTGGTCAGCAACTACCTGATCGCGCAAGGCCAGGCCGGCGGCAAGGTCACGCTGGCCAACAACGGCAGCGCGCGCAGCTGGAGCTTCGTGAAGGTGGCGACGGCCGGCCCCGTGATCCTGCGTTCCGCGCCGGGCCACCTGGCGCTGGCGCAAAGCAGCGGCATCAAGAACATCGTGGCGGAAGGCGCGCTGGATGCGAACGGCTTCGCCAAGTACAAGGTGGACTTGAGCAAGTAAGCGCGCTGCACTTGCTGCGCTTGCAGGGTCAGACCCTGGGGTCTGACCCTTTTATGATAAACACTGGGCTAGCCATGAAACACCAATCCCACAAGCAAACCAGGGTCAGACCCAAAGGTCTGACCCTTTCCGCGTTGGCGCTGATGCTGTCGCTATCGGCCTGCCAGCTGAACAAACCCGTGCCCGCGCCGGCGCAGATCGAGAGCATGTCCATGCGCGCCGCCCAGCAAGGCGACGTGGTGGCCGAGAGCCGCTTGCGCGATTGGGCGCAGCGCCAGGTGCCGGTAGCACAGCGCGAACTGGGGCTGCTCTACCTGACCCGCCCGGACCAGCGCGCCGAAGCGCAGCGCCTGTTCATGCAGGCCGCCCGCGCGGGTGATACGGAGGCGGCGTTCCAGTTGGCGCAGATGCTGCGCAACGGCGCGCCCGGCATTGCCGCCGCGCCGGATCAGGCGATTCCATGGTATCGGCAAGCAGCACAGCAAAAGCATGCCAGGGCGGCGCTGATGCTCGGGATGCTGTTCAATAACGGCGAAGGTGTCGGCGCGGATCAGGCGCAAGGCGCCCGCTGGCTGAGCGTGTCCAGCGACCTGGGGAACGCGCACGCCATGTTCCTGCTGTCGAACGCCTACCGCGAAGGCCGTGGCGTGGAACGGAATGAGGCGCACGCGCGCCAGTTGCTGGAAGAAGCGGCAGAACATGAGTACCCGCCCGCCATCCAGGAGCTGGCGATGGCGGTACAAACGGGCGACGCACTCAGCGCCAGGGACGAGCTACGCGCGGCCCACCTGTTTAAGGAGGCGACGGAGCATCGGCACAACAACTGGAACCGCTTCTGATGGTTGTGGTCCGGCCCGCGCGGCGCGCCGCAGCGGGCATGGCCACTGACGACAAGCGGAACGGGCCTGCGGCTTAATTCTCGGGTTGAACGTAGCGCGAGAAGCTCTGCAATATCGATAACGCCACTTGTTGCTCCTGTTCGATGGAGCTCTCCGACTCGGCATCGAACACAACAGTAACTGCCACGTTATCCACTCCCCAGGTGTCGAACTGCACAGAGGCCTTGCGCTCGCCAGACGAGAGTTCGATGGCATTAAAAGGAACCACCTTGGTGAACTTTCCTTCGAAAGTTGAGCCGGGATGACCAGCCTTGTTCTGCGTGCGCACAAAGAATTTTCCGCCCTCGCGCAGATCGACAGTACATTCGGTCATCTGCGCATCGTCAGAAATCGCGCTCCAGCGCTTGATGTCGGCAGGTGTAGTGAAAGCATCCCAGACAGTGGCGATGGGAGCGTTGATCACCACCTCGACAGTGATAGAGGTATCCATGATTTTCCCTATTTATTGTTCAATCGATAATTGAGCCACTGTACCTGACTTCGGGGGCATGGAAATACGTGCTTTGTCACGCACGCGTTTGCCAGGGCTGGTTCAGCTCAGCCATCCTGTTGGAGCGGCACCCACTTCGTTTGGAGAGCCGTCAACTTCAGCAATCTGGAAATGAAGGCTAGCCGGCTTCAATACCGCTGCGCCAGTAACCCGGCCATTTGATGCCAAGGCCAGCGCCTACAGCCGAAAAATACGCTACCTCCTTCAGTAGCTCAGCTTCAGCATCAGGCAAAAACCGAACCTTGATCACCGCGCAAGGCGGACAGCCCAACATGACAGTTAACTGGCTACCGGACCGCGCGGCGGGCAGCGGTCATGCGGTTCCTTCTGTGCCCCGTCAACGTCAGCAATTCGCATCGGTGCGATGCTGATCCAGGCCAGCAAAACTGGAATGGAGATCAATCATGTCAAGACATGGACACACGCTTAATCAAACGCACACGCATCCTCACCACGCCAAGCGACAGCCAGCTTACGTCGCCCATTTTGTAGCACTACACGTCTACGACGCGAAAATTGTCGCTGCTCGTACTGGCATCCCAGCCGAAGTCATACTTGCCCAGTCTGCGCTTGAAAGCAATTGGGGCCGAACAGTCAAGGGCAACGCTTACTTTGGGATAAAGGGCAAATCCGCATCAGGACAGTCGACGAAATTTTCCACACATGAGGTCACGCTATCCGGAAAACGAATCAGCGAAATCGATGAGTTTCGTGCCTACAAGGATTATGACGAAGCAGCCGCCGATTACGCATCGCTGATACAGACGAAATATCCGACCGCCTTGGCCTCTCGCAGCGATCCTGAAAAATTCGCCGAAGCGGTTGCAAGGCAAGGTTATGCGACCGACCCGTTCTACGCGAAAAAGTTAAAGTCCATCATTCGTTCACACATTGTGCCTCTGCTTAACGACAAGCAATTGAATATGCCATGAAGCCATTTCACTGCTTCCCTGCACTTGTGTTTTTTGTGTCGACCGTGGCATTCGCCGGACAAGTAAGAACCTCTGATGAAGCAATAAGGCTCGCCGCCGCAGCCATACATAAGTTCGCCTTGACGAGAGTGAAAGACGAATGCGGGTCCATCGTCGCGATTGAAAAGTCGTCCTACTTCGAAATCATTGTGCGGGAACGGCACACGCAAGACTGTGGCGGTACGCCAGAAACCGGGCCGCGCCTGTTTAACGTGCGAGTAAGAAAGCGAGATGGTCGCCTGACCAGCGACGTTTACGATGGAACGACCTACAAAACGGTCGATCACAAGCCGTAGCCTGCAGGATAACGTTCAAAGTGGGATAGTTCCGTCGTGCAACGCAACGTTGGAATTAAGCCGCGCGGGTCTTTCGCGTCCGTTTGAATGGGCAGTTAAGCCAGCAGCGCGGCGATATAGCTGTCCGGTTGACGGGATTGTTGGGGCCAATTAGCGCCATTGATAGGCAGCGCCGTTGCTTACCTGCTTTGCAGCCAGGGGGGACAACCAAGGAAATGCCGCCATGAGCTCTGATTGAACATGTAATTCGCTTGCACCAAGCGGCGCTTCGAACCAGAACTTTCGGTCGCATGCAAACGCCCACACTCTTTCGAACAACTCCCTATCTTCAGAAATCAATTCAACCGACTCTGCAACGGTTGAATGGAACTCCCAAGGCCGCTCCCATTGATCGAAACCCTCGATCACAAACATCAGCTTAGAAGTATCCATGGCATCCCACGTGCATGAGTTAACGGACGCGCGACAGCGTGTCCGGGTTGAATCGATTGCTGGGCATTTAGCGCTCCAAGTACTCCCATGCTAGATGTCGGGCATCATCCTCAGTTTCCGCGATGGAGGATGGTGCCGCCTCCCCCCACCACATTCCAATCCATTGAGGAGCACCTGGCATTTTTTTCATTCGAAGGACACGATAACCCTGATCTTGAACCTGAAAAATTTCAGCAAGGCGCTCGTTATCTTCGGATGGTAACGACGCGACCAGAGTCCATGTTCGTGGCTCCGTTCGATAAATGTATGCTCCGAAGAGCTCGATAGCGTTACTCACATGCTGCCCAACAGTCGACATGAGCGGCGCCCCGAAGCCAGTGCAGCCGGCTGGCAGGCGTCCGCTCGATAGAAGGGCTAGAACTGGAACGCATGCATGACCTCCTTGAGGGTCGCCTTCCCTAGTACGCCAAACAAGACCAGGAACAGGGATGCATACCCAACGAAGAACACGGGGAACTCGGTGAAGACCGACCACATGCTAACAAACGGATGCTTTCGTTCCCCCCATATTTGCACTGCCAAGCGGAACCGCCTGCCAGCAGTGGACCAAATGAGCAGCACAAAGCCAAGTGATAGGAACGCGTAGAACTGCGGTGAATCCGTGCCCAGGGACGCAAGCGCAAATGTGAACGAGAACATTCCAACTTGTTCATTCAGGAAGCGCTTGTAGCTCTGAAACAGCTGAACATCACCAACCAGAATCTCCACATTTGCGACTCGACGCGCGTGCTCTCGACGAACGAACCAGATCAGAGCGGCAGTAACCACGATGTAAGCAAGGGCCATAGCGGTCAGTTTCACGCGCCTCATCTCCAGTTCTAACGTGTGCGCTAACCGGCGGCTGGAGCGCGCAGCGCGGAAGCCGTCCGGTTGATTGAAAGGTTAGGCAACATGCCTAAAAATCCAGCCCTGGAGCACCACCACCGCATTTGGGGCAGCGCCGCTGATGAATATCGCTACCATTAGCCCCGTAGTTGGTAGAACAGGCTTCGCAACGCAGCACATAGATTCGCTGGAGATGATCATTGCCGGGTAGACCGGTATCGCGAACGACAATTTGGCCATTCCTATTGCGGTAGCCGGGCACTGTCGTTCCAACGTTCTTTGCCATAGAAGTAGCCATATGCTCTGCAGGTAATCCAATCGCCCCATCCTCCCCCGACCAAGTCTGGAGATTCTGCACGGTGGACAAGTGCCCATCTTTTATTATCAAATAGTTACACCACTTTAGCACACCCGAATCCCACGGGCCACCCCCAGCTTAGCGGCAACGCCAGCGCGGCTGCCCGCCTCATCCCCCCAACTGCCCCAGCTCCCGCGTCATATTCTCGATCGCCCGCTCGTTGTACTGATCGGCGAAATAGGCGTTGCCAAACAACCGTCCCTGCTCCGCCTTGCGCCGCAGATGGGCCAGTGCGCCGCTGCGCTGTTCGCGGTATTTCGCTTCCGTCAGATGGATGTATTCCTGGCGGATGCCGCGCGCATAGTTCTGGTACACCTCCTCGTCCTGCCCCAGGATGGCCAGGTCCACGCTGAGCATGATGTCCTTCAACCGATGCTCGATGGCCGCTTCCTGGAAATGGTCGGTGGCCCGTATCAGTTCGGCCGCGTCGCCCATGTCGTGACACAGGCTGCTGCCCAGCCATAGCTGCACGCTGGCCTCCTCGTTCGACACCTCGCCATGCACGGCGCCATATTCAGCGTCATGGAACCAGAACGCCTGCTTGATGATGTCCACGTCGCGCGGGTCGGGCTGGGTGTTGGCGGCCCACACGCGGATCTCGCACAGGCCGTGCACCAAATGGTCCAGATTGTGATAATGGCGCGCCGGGCCGCCGTAGGCCGTGCTGCCCGTCAGGCGCACGAACCACTGGTCGGCATGGGCGATGGCTGGCGCGTCGGCGTGCGCATAGTCCCACAGGGTTTCCCATTCCTTGCGCAGCCAGCTCAGCACCCAGGCGTGATAGGCCGGGCCGGGGACGAATTTCTTCATGATCCAGTTCCAGCCTATCGGCCCTTCCAACGCCTTGACGAAGCTGGAGCTGACGGAGCCAAGGTCGCGCGGCGGCATCACGAAGATGGTCTTGGCGCCTTGCAGTACGTCGACGTTGGTTTGCTGGATCAGGTTTTCGTAGTCGAAATCGGCGGTGGTGCGGATACCGCGGATCAGGCAATCGGCGCCGTGCTTCTTGGCCGCGCGCGCCGTGTAGTCGCCCTTGACGATCACCACCTGCACGTTGTCCCAGCCTTGCTCGGCGCAGCTCAGGGCGATGATGCTCTTGCGTTCTTCGGCGGTGAACTTGGGCTTCTTGGCCGGATTCTCGGACAGGAACACCAGCACCTCGTCCGCCAGCGAACGTGCTTCCCCGATCACCCACATGTGGCCATTGGTGATCGGGTCCAGGGTTCCGGAAAATCCGATTTTCTTCATTCGCCGCTCCGCCGCGTGTCGCGTATCAAAAGCGACATTCTAGCCGGGGCAGCTCAGGTCGCGGGAAATTCTATCCTGACCCGCAACCCGCCCAGGCGCTCGGATTGTTCCAGCGCCAGCGTGGCACCGTGCCGTTCGGCGATGGCCTTGATGATGGCCAGCCCCAGCCCGCTGCCGCCAGCGCTGGCGCCGGGCACGCGGTAGAAGCGGTCGAACACGCGCTCGCGTTCCTCGGGTGAGATGCCGGGGCCACTGTCGTCCACGCACAACGTCACGGCGCCGTTGCCGGCGCGCCGCACTTCCACGTCCACCGTGCCGCCGGCCGGCGTGTACTTGATGGCGTTGTCGACCAGGTTGCGCAGCAGGATCACCAGCGCATCCGGATGGCCGGCCACGCTGGCCTCGTCGGCATGGTGCAGGCCCAGGTCGATCTGGCGCGCCTGCGCCAGGCCGGCCATGTCGCCCAGCGTGCGGCGCGCCAGTTCCGTCAGGTCCAGCGGCGCCAGCTTGCTGTCGTCGGCCTCCTGGCGCGCCAGCACCAGCAGTTGTTCCACCAGCCGCGTGGCCCGCTCGATGCCGGCCGTCAGCCGGCCCACGGCCACCGCGCGGGCGTTGTCGTCGGCAGCCCGCTCCAGGCTCAGGACCTGCAGCTTGAGCGCGGCCAGCGGCGAGCGCAGTTCGTGCGCGGCATCTGCCACGAAGTGCTGCTGGGCGTCGAACGCGGTCTTCACGCGGCCAAACAGCAAATTCAATTCCTGCACCAGCGGCCGCACTTCGTCCGGCAGGTCGGCGTCGGACACGGGCGACAGATCGTCGGCCCGGCGCGCGGCCACTTGCCGCCGCACCCGCGCCACCGGCGCCAGCGAGCCGCTCACCACCCACCACACCACCAGCATCAGCATCGGCGCCATGACGGCGATCGGGCCCACCGTGCGCAGCGCCAGCGTGCCGGCCATGCGCTGGCGCACGGCCATGTCCTGCGCCACCTGCACCGTCTGGTTGCTGGTGGCCACCGAGAAGATGCGGTAAGTGGTGCCGTTGGCGCGCACGTTGGAAAAGCCCAGCACGGCGCGCTGCGGCAGCTCGGCGTGCGATTGGGAGCGGAACAGTTGCACCCCGTCCGGGGTCCACACCTGCACCACCAGGTCGTCGTTGTCCGGATCGCTGTTGGGCGCGGCGGCACTGTTGGCCAGCGGCGCGCTCGAACGCAGCGACAGTGCCATCTGCTGCATGTGGTAGTCGAAGATCTGGTCGGCGTCATACAGCGCGCTGCGGTAGGCGATCATGGCCTGGGCCACGGCCGCCATGGTGATGGCCGCCAGCAGGAACCACAGCAGGCGGCCGCGCAGCGAGTGCGTGACGGGGACGCGCGGCACTTTCACCTTCATTCTTTCGGCACCATGTAACCGAGGCCGCGCACGTTCTGTATCAGTTCGCTGCCCAGTTTCTTGCGCAAGCCGTGGATGTAGACTTCCACCGCGTTGCTGTTGACTTCATCCTTCCAGCTGTACAGCTTTTCCTCCAGCTGGTGGCGCGACAGCACGATGCCGGGGCGGGCAATCAGCGCTTCCAGCACGGCCCATTCGCGGGCCGACAGGTTGACCAGTTTGCCTTCCACCGTCACTTCACGCGTTTGCGGGTTGACCGTCACGCCCTTGTGCTCGAACACGGGTTCGGCCCGCCCGGCCGAGCGGCGCAGCAGCGCGCGGATGCGGGCCAGCAGCTCGTCCAGGTCGTAGGGCTTGAGCACGTAGTCGTCGGCGCCCGCGTCCAGGCCGGCGATGCGCTGCTCCTTGGCGTCGCGCGCCGTGGCCACCAGCACCGGCGTGAGCTCCTTGCGCGCGCGCATGGAGCGCAGCACTTCCAGGCCATCCTTGCGCGGCAGGCCCAGGTCCAGCAGCACCAGGTCGTAGGTCTGGGTTTGCAGCGCCGTGTCGGCCATGTCGCCATCCTTGACCCAGTCCACGGCGTAGTGCTCGGCCCGCAGCAGGTCGAGCACCACTTCGCCGATCATGGTGTCGTCTTCCACCAGCAGCAGTCGCATGTTTTCCTTTCCGGGTATTAGCCCAATCGCACGGGAATGAAGATCTTCTCATCCCCGCGCTGGATCAGCAAGGCCACCGACTTGTCGGACCTGGCCACCACCTCGCGCACCTGCTCGATGCTGTTGACCGGTTTGCCGTTCACCGACAGCAGCAGGTCGCCCGGCTGCACGCCCGCGTTGGCGGCAGCGCCGCCGGCGTCCTCGATCACCAGGCCGCCGGCCACGCCCGCTTCACGTTTTTCCTGCGGGTCCAGCGGACGCAGGGCCAGGCCCAGCTTCAGCTTGCCGCTGGCGCCATGGGCCGGCTGGTCGGCGTCGGCCGTCTTGTCGGCGGCGTTGGCCAGGGTGGCCGTCAAGTCCACGGATTTACCCTGACGCCACACTTGCAGCGTCACCTTGTCGCCCGGCGTGGCCAGGCCCACGATGGCGGGCAGGTCGCCCGAGCTGACCACGGCCTGGCCATTGAGCTTGCGGATCACGTCACCGGGTTTGAGGCCGGCCTTCTCGGCCGCGCTGCCGCGCTCCACGTTCGACACCAGCGCGCCTTCCGGCGTCGGCAGGCCGAAGGAATCAGCGAAGCCCTGGTTCACTTCCTGCACCGTCACGCCCAGCTTGGCGTGCACCACCTTGCCGGTCGATACGATCTGGTCCTTGACCTTGTTGGCCACATCGATCGGAATTGCGAACGACAGGCCCTGGTAGCCGCCCGTCTGGCTGTAGATCTGCGAGTTGATGCCCACCACTTCGCCGCGCGTGTTGAACAGCGGGCCACCCGAGTTACCGGGGTTGACGGCCACGTCGGTCTGGATGAAGGGCACGTTACCATCGGGCAGCGAACGGCCCTTGGCGCTGACCACGCCGGCCGTCACCGTGCTTTCCAGGCCGTAGGGCGAACCGATGGCCAGCACCCATTCGCCGACTTTGAGGTCGTTGCCCTTGGCCAGCGGCACCACGGGCAGGTTCTTGGCATCGATCTTCAGCACGGCCACGTCGGTCTTGGGATCGGAACCGAGCACCTTGGCGCGGAATTCGCGGCGGTCGGTCAGCTTCACGCTCACTTCGCTGGCATCGCGCACCACGTGGGCGTTGGTGAGGATCACGCCGTCCGGGCTGATGATGAAGCCCGAACCGACGCCATGGGTCGGCACTTCGCGCATGCCGCGCTGCTGGCCCTGGAAGCGGCGGAAGAATTCGAAGAACGGGTCGTCGCCGAACGGGTCGCCGCCACGGCGGCTGGCCTGGTCGCCCATGTCCATGGCCGTCCTGGTGCTGCCGGTGACGCTGATGTTGACCACGGCCGGCCCGTTGTGGGCGGCGATGACGCTGAAGTCGGGCAGCGTCATGAGCGGCGCGGCCACCGACGCGGTGGCCACGGGCGCGGCGGCGGACGCCACGGTCAGGCCGGGCGCGGCGGCGGCCACGGCATTGCTTTGATGCACTGCGATTGCACCTCCCGCGGCAAGCACGCCCGCGGCGGCCAGTGCCAGGGTGAGACGCTTGACGGTCATCGATCCGAACAGAGTAGTTTGAGACATTGCGGCACTCCTGAATTGAATGAGGTTGTTGACGTATCCAATATGGAGCACAAGACTTAGGCGCCGCTTAACCTTGAGCACCATCCGTTGCGGCCATGCAGGCCGGCGGCGGCACAAACGGCGCTGGCCGGACGAGCCGGCCAGGGTCTTGCAGCAAGTTTTACTGCGAGTTGTGTCAGTAGCGGCAAAAGGGGCACGGTGCGCCGTGCCCCGGCCTCGTCAGGCGGCCTGGCGCGGCTGCTCCAGCGAGGTCACATTGTCGCCACCGATAACGATCTTGCGGGGCTTGTGCGCCTCGGGCACTTCGCGCACCAGCTCGATGGTCAGCATGCCGTTCTCGAACGCGGCGCCGGTCACCTTGACGTGGTTGGCCAGCTGGAAGCGCTGCTCGAAATCGCGCGCCGCGATGCCACGGTGCAGGTAGGTGCGCTCCACGCCGTCGCGCTGCTTGCGGCCCACAATGTGCAGGGTGTCGCGCTCGGCCGTGATGTCAATCTCGGCGCGGTCGAAGCCGGCCAGGGCCATCACGATACGGTACTTGTCTTCCGACACCAGCTCGATGTTGTAGGGCGGATAGCTGGGCTGGCTGTCGCCGCGCTGTGCGTCGTTGAGCAACTGGGCCAGACGGTCGAAGCCAATGGCGGAACGATACAGGGGGGTCAGGTCGAAAGTACGCATGGTGGATATCCTTTTCAAGTTAAGCGATATAAGGGTGCGGTCCCCTGCTGGGCAACCGCTGAGTCCCATATACGGCGCGCCGCGGCGGTTTCAAGATCTTGAAAAACGGCGCCCTCATCCCCAGCCGGCGAAAAAATTGTAAAAAAAATTTACAGGGGCCATGCCGCGCATTATTGCGAGATTTATCCGTTTCCCCCGTGCTACACTCGCCAGCTTCCTGACACAGCCACCGCAACAACATGACCGCGACCACGACAGTATCCCCGTCCCGTCTGCCCCGCCTGCGCGCCACCGCGCTGCTGGCAACCTTGCTGGCCACCGGCCTCGCGGCGCGCGCCGACACCGTACCGGTCACCGCCGACCAGCCCTATCCGGGCACCATCGTCCTCAACGTGGACGCCAGCGATACGTCGCAACAGATTTTCCGCATCCATGAAACCATCCCCGTCCATCCCGGCAAACTGACGCTGCTTTATCCGCAGTGGGTGCCGGGCAATCACGGCCCCAGCGGCCCGCTCAACCAGTTCGCCGGCCTCAAGCTGACCGTGGATGGCAAGCCGCTGGACTGGCTGCGCGACACGGTCAACGTGTACGCCTTCCACGTCGAGGTGCCCGCCGGCGCCACCACGCTGGAAGCGGAGTACCAATACCTGTCGCCGGTGGAGGCGAATCAGGGCCGCACCACCATGACCAGCGATATCCTCGGCGTGCAATGGCACGCGATGGCGCTGTACCCGGCTGGCTACCGCACGCGCGCCATCACGGTCCAGCCCAACCTGACCCTGCCGGCCGGCTGGCAATACGGCACGGCGCTGGAGACCGCCCAGCGCAGCGGCGACGCGGTCGCCTTCAAGCCGCTGGACCTGGAAAAACTGGTCGATTCGCCGCTGTTCGCGGGCCGCTACTTCCGCCGCTTCGACCTGGCGCCGGGCGCCAAACTGCCGGTGCACCTGGACCTGGTGGCCGACACGGCCGAGGCGCTGGAAGCCAGGCCGGAGCAGATCGAACTGCACCGCGCCATGGTCACGCAGGCGGTCAAGCTGTTCAATTCGCAGCATTACGCGCACTATGATTTCCTGTTCGCCCTGAGCGATGAATTCGGCGGCATCGGCCGCGAACACCATCAGTCCAGCGAGAATGGACTGAAGCCGGGCTACTTCACGGACTGGGCCAAGAACGAGGGCGAGCGCGGCTTGCTGCCACACGAATTCACCCACTCGTGGAATGGCAAGTTCCGCCGTCCGGCCGGCCAGGACGTGCCCGACTTCAACACGCCGCTGCAAAATTCCCTGCTGTGGGTGTACGAGGGCCAGACCCAGTACTGGGGCGAGGTGCTGTCGGCCCGCTCCGGCCTGATCAAGCCGGAACACATGCGCGACCTGTTCGCGGCCATGGCCGCCCGCTACGACATGGTGCAGGGGCGCAACTGGCGCGCGGTGCAGGATACGACCAACGACCCCATCGTCAACGCCCGCCGTCCCCAGCCGTGGAATAACTGGCAGCGCGCCGAGGACTACTACTCGGAAGGTGCGCTGATCTGGCTCGACGTGGACACCAGGATCCGCGAAATGTCGAACGAGCGCCGCTCGCTGAATGATTTCGCACGCAGCTTCTTCGGCGTGGACGATGGCGTGAGCGTGGCCAAGTACTATACCTTCGAGGACGTGGTGCAGGCGTTGAACGCGGTACAGCCCTACGACTGGGCCAGTTTCCTGCGTGCGCGGCTCGATGGCCACGGCCCCGGCGCCCCGCTCGACGGCCTGGCCCGCGCGGGCTGGAAACTGGTGTACACCGACAAACCGACCGATTTCCTGAAGGCACAGGAAGACTTGAGCAAGTGGGCCAACTTCCAGTACTCGCTGGGCTTCTCGGTCAGCGCGGAAGGCAAGATCGAAGCGCTGCGCTGGGAAGGCCCGGCGTTCCGCGCCGGCCTGTCGGGCAACACGACGCTGCTGGCCGTCAATGGCCGCGCCTACAAGGCCGATGTGCTGCGCGCCGCCATCACGGCCGCCAGGGATGGCAAGCAGCCCATCGAGTTGCTGGTCAAGAAGGGCAATCTGTACCGCACCGTGGCACTCGACTATCGCGACGGCCTGAAATATCCGCGCCTGGAACGCATCCCCGGCACGCCGGATCGTTTGACCGCCATTTTGCAGCCGCTGAAGTAAGCGGCAAGCGATACGGCCCGGCGGCGGCGCAGCTTGCACCGCCGCCGGATGGTGTATGCTAGCAGCATGAACAAAGACACCGACATCCAGCTCAGCGGCCCCTTCAAGGCCACCGACGGCTCCGGCCGTGCCCATGACGTCAAGGCCATCCGTATCTTCGACGAAGGATATGGCGCCATCGACGTGTACGTGGATTTCGCCGGCTCCATTGCCGGCCTGCACAAGGACAAGACCCTGATCGCGGCCATCGTGGCGCAATTGCGCACCACCGGCTACAAGGGTCCGCTGCTCACGCCGGGCGACTCCGTGCTGCAGGAAAACAAACTGATGGTGCTGGAAGCGCCCGACGAATTCAACGCCTACGCGGCCGGCAAGGGCTGGAAAGACCTGGCCGAGGAATTCAACGACGACGAGTAAGCACGCCAGCGTGCAGCTCGCCCGCGCGACGCGGGACATCCCTGCGTGTGCGCGCCCCCCCTGTGCCACTTGCCACTTACCATTCCCTTACCGCAGCACTCATGCGGGCGCCGTCCGGCCCCGCGCAGCGTTTTCCCTCCCCTGACTGTCGCTAGCCAAACAAACCGTGCAGATACCAGCGCGGCTCGGCCTGCCCGTCCGCGCTGGCCAGGCGTTCCCGATACACCCAGTAATGCGCATGATCCTGGCCTTCGGCGATGAAATAATCGCGGGTCTGGGTCTGGCTCCACCAGCCCGCCTCGATGCGCTCGCCGCTCGACATCATTTTCAACGGTGAACCATAGAACGGCCGGTGGTCGCGCATCAGCAGCGCGACCGGCTTGGCCAGCAGCCAGGCCGGCCGGGGCAGGCTGGGCATGTCCGGCGGCAGCTGGGCGCGCGCGTCGGCCGGACGTATCTTTTCCTGCACGCTGACCCACTGGTTGGCCAGCTCCGGCCGATAGTCCGCCAGCGGCACGGCCTGCAGCACATTCTCCGGTCCCAGCCGCGCCACCAGCAGTTCGAACAGCCGCTGCCGGTCTTCCTTGCTGCCACCGGGCTCGGGGAACAGCGCGGCGTTGGGCGGGATCATGGGCTGTACTTGCGGCGCTTCCAGGCACAGGCCGATCACGGGCGCCTCCAGCACCAGCTTGGCCAGCCGCTCCTTGAGCAGGCGCAGCAGGTGCTCGGCGCGCCAGGTGGGTTCGGCCAGCACGATCTCCAGCATCGTGGGTGGCCGCGCCACCCTGCCCCGCTCATGCTCCAGTGCCAGGTGTACGCGCTCGACGGCGAACTGGTGCGCGCACAGCCAGCCCGTCATTTGCAACAGCAGCCGGTGCGCGCCGAACAGCAGCGCTTCCGCATGCTCGACCCGGTCGAACAATTCCACCCTGGCGCGAAAACTGTCCGGCGCGGCCAGCCATTCGAACAGCTCAGCCGTCTGGCCGTGCGCGCCATCGAGCATGTCGAGCAAGGCCCGGCCGCAGCGCCGCTGCAGGCCGGGACGGGGCAGGCGGCGCAGCTCGCCCACGGTCAGGCAGCCTATGCCTTCGAGCCAGCTCAGGTAGGGCCGCGCGGGTGGCAGCAAACTGCACGGCAAACGCGCCAGCCGCCGTTCCAGCGTCGCCATTTTCAAACCGCGCCCGCCGCCGCTGCGGGCCAGCAGCCAGGCACCACGCGCCGTGGGCGCACAACCCAGCGCGGCCGTGAAGCCCAGCGCCTGCAAGCTGGCCAGCACTTGCCGGCACAGGGCGCGCACGCCGCCGAACAGGCGCAGGCTGGCGCCCACATCCATCAACAACGTCGCCTCCTCGCCTTCGGCCACCTGGGGCGTAAATTGCAGCAGCGCCATGGCCACGGCCTGCAAGGCCTCGGCCTCCAGCGCGGGCGCGCGCTGGTGCAGCTGGGCTTGCGGCGCCAGCATCAGCGCGCCGCCACGCCGCATGCCCGGTTGCACACCGGCCGCCTGCGCCTGCGGCGAGGCAGCCAGCACGCGCTCCTGTTCCAGCACCACGCTGCCCTGGTCAACCGACCAGCGCGGGCAAAACACTTCGAGCGGGAGCCGGGGCAGGTAAAGGCCGATCCAGAGACGCATGGCGCTGCAACAAGGAAGGAGTGAGGGGCAGGAACAGCGGCGCATCGCGCTGCGGTCCCCGGCGCTTGACGAAGCCGAGTTCGATGCCGCCGGCCGCCGGCCGCAGCGACAGCCGCAGCGGCGCCGGCGACGCATCCTGCGCGGCCGCCAGCGGGCGCAGCATGCAGAACAGGGTATCGCCGCTCTGGGCCGCCAGGTGCAGCCGGCGCAGCGTCTCGCCGCGCGCGTGGGTCTGCCACAGCAACAGCGCCCCACAGCAGCCGCTGCGCAACACCTGTTCCGCCGCCCATAGCGCGTCGGCGCTTTTGGCGCCGCTGCGTATCCAGATCAGCTGCGATGGCGGCAAGCCCAGCGCGGCCAGCGCCAGCGCCTGCGGCACGTGGGGCGGCTGCAGCAGCACGATGGAACGCTGGCCCAGGCTGGCCAGCGCCGGCCGCAGCAGGCGCAACTCGCCGCTGCCGGGCTGCTGCACCAGCAAGTCGATCAGCGTGCCCAGCGGCCAGCCGCCGCCCGGCAACTGGGCCGACAGGGCTGGGTAGCCCGTGTCGACGCAGCGGGTGCTGCTGTGCGCCAGTTGCGAAGCGAGCCATAATGACGGATGCACGGCTTCGGGCGCGGCAATGGGAGCGGAGCGGGACATGGTGGGAATCAAATTCAAAAGCAAAAAATACTGTATAAATACACAGTACTATTTACACCCTGTTTTGGCAAGGATTATCTGTCGCCGAGTGCGCTTCCAATATTGAAAACCTTGTCCATGCTGTAACATGCTGGCGATACATTCAACCAGCCCATCCACCATGAATACCATGCAAATGATCGGCGCCGCCCTGTTCGGCCTGGCGCTGCTGCACACCTTCGCCGCCAAGTCGTTCGAAGTGCTGGCCCACCGCCACCCGCGCCATGCGGGCCTGTTCCACCTGCTCGGCGAAGTGGAAGTGGTGTTCGGCTTCTGGGCCTTCGTGCTGGTGGTGGCGATGGCGTTGCTGCAGGGCGGCCACGCCGCCATCGACTATGCCGAAACGCGCCAGTACACCGAGCCGCTGTTCGTGTTCGTGGTGATGGTGGTGGCCGCCTCGCGGCCCGTGCTCGACATCGTCCAGCACACGCTGCGGTTGCTGGCCCGGCTGTTGCCGCTGCGCGCGGAACTGGCGCTGGTCTGGCTCGGCCTGGCGCTGGTACCGCTGATGGGCTCACTGATCACGGAGCCGGCCGCCATGACGCTGGCCGCGCTGATGCTGGCGCCGCAAGTATTCCGCCAGGGCATGCCGGAATGGCTGAAGTACGGCGCGCTGGGCGTGTTGTTCGTCAACGTCTCGATCGGTGGCACGCTGACGGCCTACGCCGCGCCGCCGGTGCTGATGGTGGCCACCACCTGGCAATGGGACAGCGCCCACATGGCCAGCCACTTCGGCTGGAAGGCCGCCGTGGCCGTGCTGTGCAATGCCACCGTCATCACCTTCCTGCTGCGCGGCCACGTGCGCGCCGCCGCGCAAACGGACGAGGCGGCTGAGCCGCCGGTGCCGCTGGCCGTGGCCGCCATACACCTGGCCATCCTGGCCGCCGTGGTGGTGCTCGGCCACCATCCCGTGCTATTCCTCGGCATCTTCCTGCTGTTCCTCGGTTTCACCCAGGCGTATGAACGTTACCAGCACCCGCTGATCGTCAAGGAAGGCTTGCTGGTCGGCTTCTTCCTGGCGGGACTGGTGGTGCTGGGCGGCATGCAGCAATGGTGGTTGCAGCCCATCGTCTCCGGCCTGCCACCCGTCGCGCTGTTCTTCAGCGCGCTGGGCCTGACGGCGATTACCGATAACGCGGCCCTGACCTACCTCGGCTCGCTGATCGAAGGCATCTCCGCCCAGTCGCAATACATGCTGGTGGCCGGCGCCGTGGCCGGCGGTGGCCTGACCGTGATCGCCAACGCGCCCAACCCGGCCGGCGTAGCCCTGCTGCGGCGCGGCTTCCAGGATGAGTCGATCGGCGCGCCGGGCTTGCTACTGGGCGCGCTGGCGCCAACGACGATGGCGGCGCTGGCATTTTTGATCTGAGCAGTCAAGCCGTCCGGACCAGAACACGATTGACGCAAATTAAACGTTGTCGATTTTCCTGTCCTATTATGGGTAAATGCCGTTCACACGGAACGGCGCGTACTGACACACAGGGAGACCAACATGAGCTATCTGGATCGTGACATTTTCGGTATCTACAAACACTCGGACAAAAGCGGCCCCGGCCCCCGCCTGATGGGAGCGGACACGCTGATCGGTGAAGACGTGTACAACCAGAATGACGAAGACCTGGGCGACATCAAGGAAATCATGCTCGACATGCAGACCGGCGAAGTGGCCTATGCCGTGCTGTCGTTTGGCGGCATTGCGGGCATCGGTGAAAAACTGTTCGCCGTGCCATGGGAACGGCTGACGCTCGACACCGTCAACAAGCGCTTCATCCTGGACGTGGACAAGGAAGCCTTGAAGAACGCCCCCGGCTTCGACAAGGACGACTGGCCCGACATGACCATGGATGACTGGGCCAACCAGGTGCACTCGTTCTACGGCACCGGCGGCACTGCCCCCAGCCATCACTAGTGCATGCACGGCGCTGGCGCGAACGCCAGCGCCAAGCCGGCTCCCAACCCGGCTCCTAACCTGGCTCCTAACCCGGCTCCTAACCCGGCGCCTTAACGCTGCATGGATTCCCACACTTTCTGCAAACGCTTGACGGACACCGGCATGGGCGTGCGCAGTTCCTGCGCGAACAGGGAGACGCGCAGTTCCTCCAGCATCCAGCGGAACTCAACCATCTTGGGGTCGGTGTTCTTGCCGGCGTGACGGTCCTTGCTGGCGCGCAGATAGGGTGTGGCGGCCTGCTGCCATTCCGCCATCAGCTTGGCATCCCGCGCAGGGTCAGCGCGCAGCTTTTCGATGCGCACGTTGATGGCCTTCAGGTAGCGCGGGAAATGGGCCAGCTGGCTGTACTCGTTGTCGGACAGGAAGCGCTTGTGCACCAGACCCTGCAACTGGCTTTGCATGTCGGCCGCCGCCTGCGGCTGCAAGCCTTGCAGGCGCTTGGGCAAGCCGTGGAATTCGGTCAGCACTTGCGCCAGCAGGCGCGCGATCTCGTTCACCAGCAGCACCAGCCGTGACTTGCCCTCGTCCTTGCGCTTGGCGAACGAGGCGGCGTCGATGGGCAGCGGGTCTTGCAGGCAGGCGATGTCGAGCGCCTTGTTGATGATCTCGTCGCGCAGCTCCTCCTGCGTGCCCATGGCCATGTACTGCATGCCCATCTGCTGCAGGCCGGGAATGCTTTTTTCGATGAACTTGATCTGGTCCTTGAGCTGCAAGGCGAACAGGCGCCGCAGGCCCACGCGGTGGGTGCGCGCGGCCACGGTCGGGTCATCGAACACTTCCAGGTCGCAGTGCGTGCGCTTGTCCACCAGCGCGGGGAAGCCGATCAGCGTCAGCTTGCCCTGCGCGATTTCCAGCAGCTCCGGCAATTCGCCGAACGTCCAGCTGGTCAGGCCAGTCAGCGTGATGCCGTCGGTAGACGAACCTTGGCCGCCCGCCTCCACTGCGCCGGCGGATGGGCCGCCCTTGCCCTTGGCGCCCGTGCCCTGTGCGGCCAATCCAGCCGAACTGCCCGATCCACCTTGGGCCTGATTGCCAGCGCCAGCGGCGCCGGCGCCCTGCCCCTTCGCGGGCGCGGACCCGCCCGTGCTCAGCGCACGCATGCTCACGCCCTGCGCGCCCGACCCTTCGGCCATCTTCTGGAAACTCTCGCGCGCCTGCGTGCCGAACTCGGCCTGCAGCGTGGCCAGGTTGCGGCCCATTTCCAGCTGGCGGCCATGCTCGTCGATCACCTTGAAATTCATGAAGTGGTGGGCAGGCAGCGTTTCCGGCTTGAAGTCCGTGGTCAGCACGGAAATCGTGATCTGGGCGCGAATGTCGGCAATGATGGCGTCGATCAGGTCGCCACGACCGAAGGTGCCAGCCTCCTGCACGCGTTCACAGAACCTGGCCGCATACTCGGGCAGCGGCACGCAATGGCGGCGCAGCTTCTGCGGCAGCGACTTGAGCAGCAGGTGCACCTTCTCCTTCAGCATGCCCGGCACCAGCCATTCGCAGCGCTCGCGCGGCAACTGGTTGAGCGCGTACAGCGGCACGGCCATGGTCACGCCGTCGCGCACGCTGCCCGGCTCGAAGTGATAGGTCAGCTGTAATTCCAGCCCCGTCACCGACATCGTCTTCGGGAACAGGTCGGTGGTCACGCCGGCAGCCTCGTGGCGCATCAGCTCGTCGCGATTGAGGTACAGCAGCTTCGGTTCGGCGGCCGTGGCTTCCTTGTGCCATTTCTCGAAGCCGGCACCGTTGACCACGTCGGCCGGGATCAGCTTGTCGTAGAAGGCGGCGATCAGTTCATCATCGACCAGCACATCGAGCCGGCGCGACTTGTGTTCCAGGTTCTCGATTTCCTTGACCAGCTTGTGGTTGTGCGCGAAGAACGGCGCGCGCGTGTCGTAGTCACCGCCGACCAGCGCATCGCGGATAAAGATTTCGCGCGCTTCGGCCGGGTTGAACTGGCCGTAGTTGATGCGGCGCTGGCTGTACACCACCAGCCCGTACAAGGTGGCGCGTTCGGACGCCGTTACCTGCGCGGAACGCTTTTCCCAGCGCGGCTCGCCCCACGATTTCTTCAGCAGGTGGCCGCCCACTTTTTCCAGCCACTCGGGCTGGATCTGGGCCACGCAGCGCGCATACAAGCGCGTGGTGTCGACCAGCTCGGCGGCCATGATCCACTTGCCCGGCTTTTTCAGCAGCGAGGAACCGGGCCAGATGTGGAACTTGATGCCGCGCGCGCCGAGGAAGCCGGCACCCGGCTCGTCCTCGGACTTGAAGCCGATGTTACCCAGCAGGCCGGTCAGCAAGGCCAGGTGCAGGTTCTCGTAGGTGGCCGGGGTGTCGTTCAGGCGCCAGCCCTGCTCCTTGACGATGGTCAGCAGTTGCGAGTGCACGTCGCGCCACTCGCGCAGGCGCAGCTGGGACAGGAAGTTGCTGCGGCAATTGTCCTGCAACTGGCGGTTGGTCTTCTTGTGTTCGATGGCCGACTCGAACCACTTCCAGATCTTGATGTAGCTGAGGAATTCGGACTTCTCGTCGGCGAACTTCTTGTGCGCCTCGTCGGCCGCCTGCTGGTATTCCAGCGGCCGGTCGCGCGGGTCCTGCACCGACAGGGCCGAGGCCACGATCAGCACTTCGTTCAGGCACACGTTGTCGAGCGCGGCCAGGATCATGCGGCCCACGCGCGGGTCCAGCGGCAGCTTGGCCAGCTTGCGGCCCAGCGCCGTCAGCTGGTTGTACTCGTCCACCGCGCCCAGTTCCTGCAGCAACTGGTAGCCGTCGGCGATGGCGCGCGCCAGCGGCGGCTCGATGAAGGGGAAGGTCTCCACGTCGGTCAGGTGCAGCGACTTCATGCGCAGGATGACGGAGGCCAGCGACGAGCGCAAAATCTCCGGTTCCGTGAACTTGGGGCGTTGCAGGAAGTCCTGCTCCTCGTACAGGCGGATGCAGACGCCATCGGCCACGCGGCCGCAACGGCCGGCGCGCTGGTTGGCGGCCGACTGCGCGATCGGCTCGATCTGCAACTGCTCGACCTTGTTGCGGTAGCTGTAGCGCTTCACGCGCGCCAGGCCCGCGTCGACCACGTAGCGGATGCCGGGCACGGTCAGCGACGTCTCGGCCACGTTGGTGGCCAGCACAATGCGGCGCGCGTTGGTCAGCTTGAACACGCGCTCCTGCTCCTCGGCCGACAGGCGGGCGAACAGCGGCAGGATTTCCACGTGCGGCGGATGGTGCTTGCGCAGCGCCTCGGCCGCGTCGCGGATTTCGCGCTCGCCGGGCAGGAATACCAGCACGTCGCCGGAACCGATGCGGCACAACTCGTCCACGCCTTCGACCACGGCATCCATCAGGTCGCGCTTGTCGCGTGCGCTGTCGCGTGCGTTCTCGCGACCCTGCGCCCCCTTGGCCACCGGCCTGGGCGCGTCGCCCGTCACCAGGTCGCGGTCCACAGGGCGGTAGCGCACTTCCACCTGGTACAGGCGGCCCGACACTTCGATCACCGGCGCCGGTTTTTCCGGGCTGCCGAAGTGGCGCGCGAAGCGCTCGGCGTCGATGGTGGCCGAGGTGATGATCACTTTCAAATCCGGCCGGCGCGGCAGCAGCTGCTTCAGGTAGCCGAGCAGGAAGTCGATGTTGAGGCTGCGTTCGTGCGCCTCGTCGATGATGATGGTGTCGTAGCCCTTGAGCAGCGGATCGGTCTGGGTTTCCGCCAGCAGGATACCGTCCGTCATCAGCTTGACGGAGGCGCCCCGGTTCAGCGTATCGGCGAAGCGCACCTTGAAACCCACGTGCTCGCCCAGCGGCGAACCGAGTTCCTGGGCGATGCGCTTGGCGGTGGACGAGGCGGCGATACGGCGCGGCTGGGTGTGGCCGATCAGGCCGGCCTGGCCCCGGCCCAGCTCCAGGCAAATCTTGGGCAACTGGGTGGTCTTGCCCGAGCCCGTCTCGCCGGAGACGATGATGACCTGGTTATTCCGCAATGCTTCGGCGATCTCGTGGCGCCGGCCCGACACGGGCAAGTCTTCCGGATAGGTGATGGGCGGCAGCGGATTGCGGAACGCCGCCTCGGCCGCCCTGGCCGCCTGCTCCTCGGTCGTCAGGCGCGCGCGGCGCCCGTCGCGTCCCTGCCCGCCCTCGCGTGCCTGCGCGCGCGGCGGCTCCGCGCCATCGCGGCGCGGCTGTCCCGGGGCACGGTTCGCGCCATCGCCTCGCGGCTGGCCCTGCGGGCGCGGCGCTCCCTCGGCACGCGGCTGCCCTTGCGGGCGCGGCCCGCCCTCGCCACGCGGCTGCCCTTGCGGACGCGGCCCGCCCTCGCCACGTGCCTGCCCTTGCGGACGCGGCCCACCCTCGCCACGTGCCTGCCCTTGTCGACGCGCCTGTCCCGCCTGCCCCTCCCTGCGCGGCTGCTCCTCACGGCGCGGCTGGCCCTGCTCCGGCTGGTTGCGGGGCGCTTGCGGCTGGCGGGGCTGGGCGGTTTGCTGGCTGTTAGGCGTGGTTTGGGGCTTGTTGCTGGCTTCTGACATTGTTTTTTACATGTATTTGGCGCGGGACGTCGCGCAGCGAATTATAATGCGCCAAATGGAAAATCCTACCCAATTCGTCCAATGGCTGCGCTCCGTCGCGCCCTACATCCACGCTTTCCGCGGCAAAACCTTCGTGGTCGCCTTCCCCGGTGAACTGGTGGCCGCCGGCGCCCTGCAGGTGCTGGCGCACGACCTGTCGCTGCTGCACGCGCTGGACATCAACGTCACCGTCGTCTACGGCTCGCGCCCGCAGGTGGCCGAGCAACTGGCCCTGCGTAATGTGGAAGGCCGCTTCCACAACGGCGTGCGCATCACCGACCCGGCCGCCATGGAATGCGCCAAGGAAGCGGCCGGCGAGCTGCGCCTGGACATCGAGGCCGCCTTCAGCCAGGGCTTGCCCAATACGCCGATGGCGCACGCGGCCATCCGCATCATCTCGGGCAACTTCATCACGGCCCGGCCGCTGGGCGTGATCGACGGCGTCGATCTGGAGATGACGGGCATCACCCGCAAGGTCGATGCCGAAACCATCCATTCCATCCTCGGCTCGGACGGCCTGGTGCTGCTGTCGCCGCTGGGCTTCTCGCCCACCGGCGAGGCGTTCAACCTGACCATGGAAGACGTGGCCTGCAGCGCCGCCATCGCCCTGCACGCCGACAAGCTGATCTTCATCACGGAAACGGACATGATGACCGACGCCGGCGGCGCGGAAATCCGCGAACTGTCGTCGCACCAGGCCCAGGCCGTGCTGCAGGCCGGCTTCCTGCCCGACGCCACCGCGTTCTACCTCAAGCACTGCGTCAAGGCCTGCGAGAACGGCGTGGAGCGCTCGCACATCGTGCCGTTCGCCATGGACGGCTCGGCCCTGCTGGAACTGTTCACCCACGACGGCGTGGGCACCATGATCAGCCACGAGAACCTGGAAAGCCTGCGCCAGGCCACCATCGAGGACGTGGGCGGCATCATCAAGCTGATCGAACCGCTGGAGGCGGACGGCACGCTGGTCAAGCGCGGCCGCGAGCTGATCGAACGCGAGATCGACTACTTCTCCGTCATCGAGCACGATGGTGTGATCTTCGGCTGCGCCGCGCTGTACCCGTTCCCGGAACAGAAGATGGCCGAAATGGCTTGCCTGACGGTCAACCCCGAAGTGCAGGCCCAGGGCGACGGCGAGCGCATCCTCAAGCACCTGGAGAACCGCGCGCGCGCCATCGGCCTGACCAAGCTGTTCGTGCTCACCACCCGCACCTCGCACTGGTTCCAGAAACGCGGCTTCGTGCCGGCCACCGTGGATGCGCTGCCGAAGGACCGCCAGCGCATGTATAACTGGCAACGCAAATCCCAGGTCCTGATTAAGTCTTTATAATTCGTATTTTCCTTACCGCTTTAGGAGTAACTCAGATGGCCCGCACCGTGCATTGCATCAAACTCAACAAAGAAGCCGAAGGGCTGGATTTCCCGCCGTATCCTGGCGAGTTGGGCAAGAAGATTTATGAGTCCGTCTCCAAGGAAGCGTGGGCTGCCTGGCTCAAGCACCAGACCATGCTGGTCAACGAGAACCGCCTGAACCTGGCCGACCAGCGCGCCCGTAAATACCTGGCCACGCAGATGGAAAAGCATTTCTTCGGCGACGGCGCCGACACGGCCCAGGGCTACGTGCCACCGACGGAGTAAGCGCGTCACACCAACGCCAGCCGGCCCCGCGCACGGGGCTGGCCCATGTCACATGGGCTTACACTGGCGCAGTTCGCAGCGGGCCATGAACACCTTGCCGTTATCGCAAGCCATGCGATAGATTTCCACCGGCCCCGGCGCGCTGACCAGCCCCGCCCCCAAGCCGCCCACGCAATCGTGCTGGCGCGCCATTCGTTCCACCGTGACCGACGACACGCCGGCCTGGAACGGCACTTTCTCGATTTCCACCCCATCGAAACGCACCAGCGGCGTGCCATCGGCCGCCACCGTGCGCGGCGCCGGCTGGCGCTCGGCCTGCGCCTGGGCGGCCGCGGCGGCCTCGTCGCGTGCGCGCGATGGCAGCCAGGAACACCCGCCCAGCAACAAACTGCTCAGCAAACTGCAGGACAACAGCACGGCGAACGATGGTTTCATGTATGGGCTCGGCAAGACAGCGGGGAAGGAAAACGGCGGGACAGGCGGCAACCCGCCGCCGCGCGCCGGCGCGGCGGTGCGTGCCTGGTACCTTAGAAGGCCAGCTTGCGCACGCCGTCAGGCGTGCCGAGCAGGCAAATGTTGGCGCCGCGGGCGGCGAACAGGCCATTGGCCACCACGCCCACGATCTGGTTGATCTGCTGTTCCAGCGACAGCGGATCGGCGATCGACAGGCCCACCACGTCGATGATCTCGCAGCAGTTGTCGGTGATGAAAGCCTGGTCGGAACCGGCCTGCACGCGCAGGCGCGGTTCACCACCGAGCGTGGCCAGGCGGCGCATGACGGCCGAGCGGGCCATCGGCAGCACTTCCACCGGCAGCGGGAACTTGCCCAGCACCTCGACCAGCTTGGAGCCGTCGGCGATGCACACGAACTGGCGCGACACGGAGGCGACGATCTTCTCGCGCGTCAGGGCCGCGCCGCCGCCCTTGATCATGGCGCCGCTGGCCGTGATCTCGTCGGCGCCGTCCACGTAGACGGAAATCTCGGGCACATGGTTCAGGTCATACACGGCGATGCCATGGCCGGCCAGGCGCGTCGCCGTCGCCTCCGACGACGCCACGGCGCCCTTGATGCGGTGCTTGATCTTGGCCAGTTCGTCGATGAAGAAATTGGCCGTGGAACCGGTGCCCACACCGATGATTTCGCCGTCGACCACGTAGTCGATGGCGGCGCGGGCGACCGCCTGTTTCAGTTCGTCTTGAGTCATGATTGCTTCTAAGTGGGTAGGAAAATGGCGCTATTTTAACGGATCGCCCGCTGCCGCCCCCGTTTTGCCGCAAAAATTGCGCTCGAACAACCCGACACGCCGCCACTGTCGCACACTTGCACACGTCACGTTCGTACTTGGCCCGTGGCGGCGTGATTGTGCGAGAATGCCTTAGCCCCGTCTCTATCAGGAATCGACATGGATCAACGCAAAACCATACTGATCGTGGATGACAGCCGCGTCTCGCGCATGATGGCGCGCCAGTATATCGCGGCCCTGCATCCGCACTGGGCGATCGAGGAGGCGGCCAGCGGCGAGGAAGCGCTGGCGCGCGCACCCACGCTGGCGCCGGACTTGATCTTGATGGACGTCAATATGCCCGGCATGGGCGGGGTGGCGGCCGCCGAACGGCTGCGCCAGCAGTTTCCCGACACGGCCATCTCGCTGCTGACGGCCAACGTGCAAAGCGCCACCCGCGAGCGGGCGGCCCAGATCGGCGTCGGCTTCATGGAAAAGCCCATCACCGAGGCCCGCATCGCCCAACTGGTCGCCGTGCTGGAAGCGTGAGCGCCATGTTCAACCTGAGCGAACTGGAAAACGACGCGCTGGTCGAAATCTTCAACATCGGCGTGGGGCAGGCGGCGGCGGCCATGAGCGCCATCGTCCACGAGGAAGTGCGCATGTCCGTGCCCTCGATCCGCTTCATGCAGCGCACGGCCGCGGCCCGCCTGCTGGGCGGGCAGGACGTGCCGGCCGAGCGCATCTGCGGCGTCAGCCAGCACTACGCGGGCGCGTTCGACACCGAAGCGATCCTCATGTTCCCGGAGGACAAGAGCCTGGAGATCGTGCGCCTGATGGTGGGCGAGGCCGTGCCGCTCAAGGAATTGACGGAGATGGAGCAGGAAGCCCTGTGCGAGATCGGCAACATCATCCTCAACGCCTGCGTGGGCACGCTGGCCAACATCTTCCAGCGCGAGCTGCACGGCTCGCTGCCCGAATACCACGTGGGCACCAGCGACGAGATCCTCACCGCCTCGGGCAGCGTGGCCGACACCATCGTGCTGATGCTGCATATCGACTTCGTGCTGGAAAAGCACCAGATCCACGGCTATGTCGCCTTCATCCTCGACATCTCCGCCCTGCATGACCTGAAGGAGCGGATCAACCTCTACATCGCGCGCGCGATGGGCCAGGCCTGACACCATGGGCACGGACGGCGAGCGCCTGATGCTGCTGCAGCAAGTGCTGGGCAACCTGAACGTGGGCGCCATCGTGCTCGATGGCGCGCGCCGCATCGTGCTGTGGAACCACTGGATGGCACGCCGCACGGGCCGCAGCGCCGACAGCGTGGCCGGCAGCGACTTGCTGGACGTGTTTCCCGAACTGCGCGGGCAGCGGGTGGAAGCGGCCGTCACTCAGGCCCTGCACAACAACTTCCCCTCGCTGCTGTCGCAAAGCCTGAACAAGGCCCCCTTCCCCCTGTACGCGAGCGCGGCGGCGGCCGCGCGCGGCGAACGGGTGCAGCAGGCGGTGGAAGTGACGCCGATCGCCGTGGCCGGTGCCGCGCGCCACTGCCTGATCCAGATCAACGACGTCAGCCTGGCCGTGGGCCGGGAAAAACTGCTGCGCGAGCAGACCATGGTGCTGCGCTCGCAGACTTTTTCCGACGGCCTGACGGGCATCGCCAACCGGCGCCACTTCGACATGGCGATCGAAAAGGAACACCGGCGCGCCCGGCGCGGCGGCCTGCCGCTGTCGTTGCTGATGATCGATATCGACAACTTCAAGGCCTATAACGACCACTACGGCCACCCGCAGGGCGACCAGTGCCTGATCCAGGTGGCGGCCGCGCTGGCGGCCATGTTCAAGCGGCCATGCGACCTGCTGGCCCGCTACGGCGGCGAGGAATTCGCCGCCATCCTGCCCGACACGGACGCCGAGCAGGCCCGCCAGATGGCCGAGGCGATCCGCTTGCGCACCATCGAACTGGCGATACCGCACCTGCCCGGTGGCGAAGGACACCTGGTCACGGTCAGCATCGGCATCGCCACCCGCCACGCCGACAGCATGGCCGACGCGGCGGCCCTGATCAGCGCCGCCGACCGCGCCCTGTACCAGGCCAAGCGCGACGGCCGCAACCGCGTGGCAGCGCAGGCGCTGGCTTAGCGCAGCCCGGATAAATACGGTGCACACTAGCCGTGAATGGCATCCAGCGGCAGCGTCACCGTAAACACTGTCCCCTTGCCCACCGCGCTCCGCACGGCGATGCGGCCATCGAGCACGCCGCGCACCAGGTTGTAGACGATGTTCAGGCCCAGCCCTGAACCACCCTTGCCCAGCTTGGTGGTGAAGAAGGGATCGTAGATGCGCCCCAGGTGCTCGGGCGCGATGCCGGCGCCGTCGTCGCGCACCTCCAGCTCGACCCAGCCATCGTCGCGCACGCGCGCGCGCAGGGACACGCAACCGCAATCGGTCGCGCCGTCAAAACCGTGGATCACCGCATTGTTGATCAGGTTCGTCACCACCTGCCCCAGCGCGCCCGGATAGCTGCGCATGCGGATGCCGGGCGGAATGTCATGGGTGATGGCGACGCCGCTCTTCTTCAGCGATGGCCACAGCGTCAGCATGATTTCCGTGACCACTTCGTCCAGCAGGAATTCGCGCCCCTGCGAACTGGCGCGATCGACCGCCACCTGCTTGAAGCTGGCCACCAGGTCCACCGCCCGGTTCAGGTTGCGCAGCATGATCTCGGCGGCCTGGTTGACCTCCGCCAGGTGGGCGTCCAACGACGACTTGCGCAAGCCCGCCGCCACCTCGGCCTCAAAGTTGCGCAGATGGTCGGCCAGCGAACTGGCCGCCAGCAGGCCGTTGCCGATCGGCGTGTTCAACTCATGCGCGACACCGGCCACCAGCGCGCCGAGCGCGGCCAGCTTCTCGCTGCGCACCAGGTCATCCTGCGTCATCTTCAGCGATTCGAGCGACTGCTCCAGCTCCGCGTTGGCCTCCTGCAGCGCGAAGCTGCGTTCCTCCAGCCGGTCACGCATGACCTTCATCGCATACAGCAGGCTGGTGCGGTCGCGCGGGGCGATGGCGATCTCGATGTCCATCTGGCCAGCGGCGATCTGGCGCGCGATGGCGGTCGCGTAGTCGGGCTCCCCGCCCAGTTGCCGCAGCAGCGACCGGGTAATGCCGAACGTGATCACGATGCTGAGCAAGGCCGCGAAGCCGCTCAGCGCCAGCATGCCGGCGCGCGCCCGCTGGTAGGACGCCTCGATGTCGCGCCTGGCCTGCTCCATCAGGGCGCTCTCGTGCTGCTGCAATTTTTCCAGCGCGCGGAAGTAGTCGCCCTGGTACGGGTCCAGGTCCACCAGCAGCAGATTCTTGGCCTCGCCCAGCCGCCCCTCGCCCAGCAGGGCAATGAACTCCTCCTGGTTGAAGGTATAGGCCGAGCGGATGATCTCGATCTGCTGCAGGAGCTCCACGCCGGCCGGGTCGCGCACGTTCAGGGTCAGCTGATTCATCAGCGCCGTCACGCGCAGCTTGGCGCGCGCGATATCGGCCAGCTGCGCCTTGACCTGATCCGGCCCGCTCATGATGAGGGTATTGCGCATGGCGCGCGCGATCGCGCCCAGCTCGAAGATGACTTCGTTGACCAGCACCGTGTTCGGATATCTGTCGCGCAGCGCCTGATCGGTGGTACGGCTCAAGGCGCCCAGCCGGGCTACGCCCACCAGCGTCATCGCGATCAGCAGCACAATGACGAACCCGTACCCGAACCCCAGGCGCTGGCCTATCTTCAGGTGCGGAAGGCGCATGGCCACAGTTGTTCTGTCTACCTGGCGCCGATGCCAAACACGGTCTTGTTCGCCACGGGCATCAGCTGCGCGATGTTCTTGCTGGTCGCCACCAGGATAGGCACCGTGATCTGCTTGGCCGGCGCCTTGCCGTGCAGGCTGTCCACCAGCGCCTCGGCCGCCTTGGCGCCCATCAGGTAAGGTTGCTGCATGCCGCAGGCCACCAGCGGCCCGGTCTTGAGCAACTCGGCCACTTCCGGCATGGCGTCGAAGGAACCAATCAGCACCTCATGCTGTTTCTTCGCGGACTTGATGGTCTGCAGCGCGCCCATGGTGGGCTGGTCGGTTTCGATGAAGATGCTGCGCAGCCGGGGCGTGGCCGCCAGCAGGCTTTTGACGTAGCCACTGGTTTCCTCGGCCGAGTAGTCCTGCATCTGGCGCAAGCCCCCTTCATGGGTGATGCCGGCGTCCTTCATGGCGTCGCGAAAACCGTTGGTGCGGTCCTGGCCATTCTTGCGCGCCAGCGAGATGGTGACCAGCGCGAACGGATCGCCCTGCCAGCCTTTCTCCTTGAGCGCGGCCGCCACCGCCGTGCCCACCTCGTAGGCGCCACGGTAGTTATCGGATTTGATGTAGGAGACATACTGCCCGCTGTTGGTGCCGATATCGGCGATCACCACCGGCACGCCGGCCTTGCGCGCCAGTTCCAGCGTATCGGGCGCGGTCTGGCTATCCACCGGCGAAATCACGATGCCAGCCACGCCACGGGCGATGGCCTCGCGCGCATGCTGGAGCTGCGCCTGCGGATTAAGCTGGCTGTCCATCACGGCGTAGGTATAGCCTTGGGCCAGCGCCACCGACTCCACGCCTTTGCCCATCGTGGCCCAGAACGGCAGGTCCAGCTTGGCCGTGATGTACACGATTTCCCTGCTGGCCGCGGCGGCCTCGCCCAGGCAGAACAAGGCACTGAACGACACGGCGCACGCCATGCCACGCTGCAGCAACGAGCGGCGCCTCATCGTTGCGCTCCCATGGGTCGAGCCAACAGGATGGATTTCACGGCGCCTCCCCTGGTGAAGAAAGTTCGCGTATGCAAGTACGTTTTACTCCCGGCATGGGTGGGCGTCAAACAAAAGTTCGGAAATGTGGATGGCGATCGACATGCCTGATCAGTCCAATTGGACTGATGCGCAATCGGCTGGTGCAAAAGATAATACAAAGACATCATTTAAAAGGAGGCAACATGGCAAGCACCTCAACCAGCGTCCGCTGCTGGACCGACCGCAAGATCCCCTACGTATTCCAGCCCGACTACCCCCATCGGCAAGCCGTGCGCGAGGCCATGAACCAGTGGGAGCAAGCGGCCGGCGTGTGCTTCACGGAGCGCGGCAACGAGGCCGACTACCTGGTGATCGGCGGCACGGGCGGCGGCTCGCACAGCACGCTGGGCATGACCCATGGCGCCGGCCAGGCCGTCATCAACAACGACTACATCGGCCTGCACGAACTGGGGCATGCGCTGGGCCTGATTCACGAGCAGACCCGCGTCGACCGCGACCAGTTCATCACGGTCGAATGGGAACACGTGGACGGCGGCCACCAGAACGGCAACTTCGGGATCGACGCGTCCAGCGTCTCGTTCACCCCATACGACCGCTACTCCGTGATGCACTATCCGGCCCCGGCGCAAGGCTGGGGCGGCACGCCGGCAGGCCAGGAAGTATGGACCATGCGCTGGAACGCCGACCGCAACGCGCGCCTGGGCGCCGGCCCGCTGGCCAGCTGGACCACGCTGTCGGGCGGCGACCGCGAAGGCGCCCGCGCGCTCTACAACGGGGTGCCGGGCTGGGGTAACCGCGGCAGCGGCCCCACCTGCGCCATGTCCCGCGCGCCACGCTGCGCCACGTTCAAAGATAAGGTATGGGCCGTATGGCAAGGCGCGATCGGCTCGGGCATCTGGTATTCGACCACCGCCGACGGCATGCACTGGCACGACCAGCAATACATCGGCGGCGTGGCCACTGACTGCAGCCCCTGCATCGCCGTCCACGACGGCATCCTGTACTGCGCCTGGCGCGGCTACGGCCTGGACGCGGGCATCTGGTACGCCACCAACGATGGCACCGGCTGGAGCGGCCAGCAGAAAGTGCCGGGCGTGGGCACGGCCGAAGCGCCAGCCCTGTGCAGCTTCCAGGGCCGCCTGTGGCTGGTCTGGACCGGCTATGGCCATGACGGGGTGTGGTACACCACGTTCGACGCGGCCGCGCGCCAGTGGCAGGGCCAGCAACGCATCGGCCAGTTGGTCAGCCAGGAGGGACCATCGCTGGCTGTGCATGACAACACGCTGTACCTGGCCATCCGCGGCCTGGGCGACGACCGCCAGGTCTACCTCGCGCACAACGCCGGCGGTGGCTGGAGCGGGGCGGAGACGGTGTCCTGCGCCGTGACGGGCAACGCGCCATCGCTGGCCAGTTACCAGGGCGCGCTGTGGCTCACGTGGAAGGGGCACGGCGACGACCGCATCTGGTGGGCAAAGCGCGGTGGCGATCCACTGGGCTGGAGCGGCAAGGCCTACATCGCCGATTGCCAGGCCTACGACACGCCCGCGCTGACCGTCTTCGGCCAGCAACTGATGGTGTGCTGGGCCTACGCCGGCCTGTCCTTCGTCAAGTATCCGCAACCGCGCTGACGTAAAAAAAACCGGGGTCAGGTCATACGATCAAGCAACATGCGAACATGTTGCTTGATCGTATGACCTGACCCCGGTTTTATACAGGCCGTGGATCAGCGCAGGCTGCTGGCGGCCTTGGCCAGGTCCGTGATGCGGTCCCAGTTGCCGGCTGCGATCGCGTCCTTGGGCGTGAGCCAGGAACCGCCCACGCAGGCCACGTTCTTGAGCGCCAGGAACTGCGACGCCGTCTCTTGCGAAATGCCGCCCGTGGGGCAGAACGTCACGTCCGGCAGCGGGCCGCCAATGGCGCTCAGCATGCCCACGCCGCCGGCCGGCACGGCCGGGAACAGCTTGAGCTGCTGGAAGCCGTGCTCGCGCGCGGCCATCACTTCGGACGGCGTCATCACGCCCGGCAGCAGCGGCAGGCCGCTGCTCTTGGCGGCGGCGATCAGGGCCGGCGTGAGGCCGGGCGAGACGCCGAACACGGCGCCCGCGTCACGGGCGGCGGCGAATTCCTCGGGCTGGGTCAGCGTGCCCACGCCGACGATGGCGCCTTCCACGGCCGACATGGCACGGATCGCGCCCAGGCCATGCTTGGTACGCAGCGTCACTTCCAGCACGCGGATGCCACCGGCCACCAGCGCGCGCGCCAGCGGAACGGCATGTTCGGGATCGTCGATCGCGATCACGGGGATCACGGCCGAGGTACGCATAATGTCGAGCAGAGTCATGGTCATGGCTTAGGCTTCTTTCTTCATCGAGTAGTCTTCGTCGGAACCGGGCACGGTGTTGCCCACCGGGTCGGCGTCATGCAGGCCGACCGTGGTCGGAATCGGCGACGGCAGCGGGAACGTGGTGGCGCCCTGCTCGGCCGCGCTCACGCTGGCGCGGAACATGGAGAACAGTTCGCGGCCCATGCCCACAGCGTTGGGCGACAGGTCGGCCGTGGCCAGCGCGCGCGCGCACCACACGTCCGACGGCACCAGCGCTTCCAGCGTGCCGCTGGCCGCGTCCAGGCGGATCATGTCGCCATCGCGCACCAGGCCCAGCGGACCGCCAGCCAGGATTTCCGGCGACACGTGGATCGCCGCCGGCACCTTGCCCGATGCGCCCGACATGCGGCCGTCCGTCACCAGCGCCACGCGGCGGCCGGCGTCCTGCAGGTTGGCCAGCGCCGGGGTCAGCGCGTGCAGCTCCGGCATGCCGTTGGCGCGCGGGCCCTGGAAGCGGATCACGGCCACGAAGTCGCGATCGAGCTTGCCGGCCTTGTAGTCGGCCATGAAGGCTTCCTGCGAGTTGAACACCAGCGCCGGCGCTTCCACCGTGCGGTGCTGCGGCTTGACGGCCGAGACCTTCATCACGGCGCGGCCCAGGTTGCCCTTGACCAGCACCATGCCGCCGTCGGCCGAGAATGGCGCGCCGGCCTTGCGCAGCACGCCCTCGTCGCCCGATTCCAGCGGCGAGGCTTGCCACACCACGCCCTGGCCATCTTCCGACAGGAACGGCTCGCCGCAGTGCGCGCGCAGGCCCTTGCCCAGGATGGTGGTGACGTCGTCGTGCAGCAGGCCCGCGTCCAGCAGTTCGCGGATCACGAAGCCGGTGCCGCCGGCCGCGTGGAAGTGGTTCACGTCCGCCTCGCCGTTCGGGTAGATGCGCGTCAGCAGCGGCACCACGGCCGACAGTTCATTGAAGTCGTCCCAGTCGATCACGATGCCGGCCGCCTTGGCGATGGCCACCAGGTGCAGCGTGTGGTTGGTGGAGCCACCCGTGGCCAGCAGGCCGACGATGGCGTTGACGATGCACTTCTCGTCGACGATGTGGCCGACCGGCAGGTAGTGCTCGCTCTGGGCGGTGATCTGGGCCGCGCGCTTGGCGGCGGCCGCCGTCAGCGCATCGCGCAGCGGGGTGCCGGGGGTGATGAAGGCGGCGCCCGGCAAGTGCAGGCCCATCACTTCCATCAGCATCTGGTTGCTGTTGGCGGTGCCGTAGAAGGTGCAGGTGCCGGCGCCGTGATAGGACTTGGCCTCGCCTTCGAGCAGTTCCTCGCGGGTGGCCTTGCCTTGCGCGTACAGCTGGCGCACCTTGGCCTTGTCGGAATTGGACAGGCCGCTCGTCATCGGGCCGGCCGGCACGAACACGGCAGGCAGGTGGCCGAAGTGCAGCGCGCCGATCAGCAGGCCCGGCACGATCTTGTCGCATACGCCCAGGTACAGGGCCGAGTCGAACATATTGTGCGACAGCGCCACGGCCGTGCCCATGGCGATGGCGTCGCGCGAGAACAGCGACAGCTCCATGCCGGGCTGGCCCTGGGTCACGCCGTCGCACATGGCCGGCACGCCGCCGGCGAACTGCGCCACCGCGCCCACTTCGCGCACGGCATCCTTGATGATGCGGGGGAAGCTCTCGAACGGCTGGTGTGCCGACAGCATGTCGTTGTAGGCCGAGACGATGGCCACGGAAGGCTTCTTCACTTCCTTCAGCACCAGCTTGTCGTTGGCCGGGAAGGCGGCGAAGCCGTGCGCCAGGTTGGTACACGACAGCGCGCCGCGCTGCACGCCCTTGACGCGGGCCGCTTCCAGGTGGGCCAGGTAGGCGCCGCGCGAAGGTTTGCTGCGCTGGATAATCCGCGCCGTTACGGTTTCAAGTACAGGATGCACCGCCATGATCGTTCCTTATGATGAAGAATTCGGTGAAATTTTACTACAAAAATTCCAGCATTCCGATCTTTTATCGCATCTTTTTTATCACAGCCATACAAAAACACCCCGATTCACGGAGTGGATCGGGCGAAGGAAACCGAGACGGCATAAGGCCGCGCACGAAAGTGTAGTGAATTTACCGGTTTTTCATGTATTATTAGCCATCCGGACCGCAACCGACCGTTGCGCGGTGCCTTTTCCAACCCCAGCCACACGACGACGCCAACCATTATGCGCCAGCCCGCCCTCTCCGCCACGGCCAGCTTCCAGGCCCTCGAATCCCACGCCGCCACAGCCCGCCAGTGGCAACTGCGCGACCTGTTTGCCCAGGACGCGCAGCGCTTCCCCAAGCTGACCGTGGATGCGGCCGGCCTGTTCCTGGACTATTCCAAGAACCGCCTGGACGCCACCACCATGGAACTGCTGCTGGCCCTGGCGCGCGAGCGCGGCGTGGAACAGCAGCGCGACGCCATGTTCGCTGGCGAGAAGATCAATCTTACCGAGCAACGCGCCGTGCTGCACACGGCCCTGCGTATGCCGCGCGGCAACAAATTAATGGTGGACGGCCAGGACGTGGTGCGCGACGTGCACGCCGTACTCGATCACATCAAAGATTTCACGGACCGCGTGCGCAGCGGCGCCTGGACCGGCCACACGGGAAAACAGATCACGGACGTGGTCAACATCGGCATCGGCGGCTCCGACCTGGGCCCGAAAATGGTGTGCCTGGCGCTGCGCTCGTATGCGCATCCGCGCCTGAAAATGCACTTCGTCTCCAACGTGGACGGCCACGACATGGACGCCGTGCTGGAACAGGTCCATCCCGAAACCACGCTGTTCATCGTCGCCTCCAAGACCTTCGTCACCGCCGAGACCATGCTCAACGCGCAGACGGCGCGCAACTGGTTCCTGCGCGGCGCCAGCGAGGATGCGCTGGCGCGCCACTTCGTGGCAGTGTCCACCAACACCGAAGCGGTCAAGGCCTTCGGCATCGACCCGGCCAACATGTTCCCGTTCTGGGACTGGGTGGGCGGCCGCTATTCCGTGTGGTCGTCGATTGGCCTGGCCGTGGCGCTGTCGGTGGGCTTTGGCTACTTCAGCGACTTCCTGGCCGGCGCGCACGCGCTGGACGAACACTTCCGCACCGCGCCGCTGACCGAGAACATGCCGGTGCTGCTGGCCCTGGTGGGCTTCTGGAACCGCCAGTTCCTGGGCTGCACCTCGCTGTCGATCGCGCCCTACCACCAGGACCTGAGCCGCTTCCCGGCCTATCTGCAACAGCTCGACATGGAGAGCAACGGCAAGCGCGTCACGCGCGACGGCGCCGACGTCGGCGTGCCCACCTGCCCGGTGGTGTGGGGCGAATGCGGCACCAATGCCCAACACGCCTACTTCCAGCTGCTGCACCAGGGCACGGACGTGACGCCGATCGACTTCATCGCCGCGCTGCGCGCCACCCACGACCTGGCGGGCCACCACGACGCGCTGCTGGCCAACTGCTTCGCCCAGTCGGAAGCCTTCATGACCGGCAAGACGGCCGACGAAGTGCGCGCCGACCTGCGCGGCCAGAACCTGAGCGCCGAGCAGATCGAAGCGCTGGTGCCGCACAAGACCTTCCCCGGCAACCGCCCCAGCAACACCATCCTCATGGATCAGCTCACGCCGCCGCTGCTGGGCGCCCTGATCGCGCTGTACGAACACAAGACCTTCGTGCAGGGCGTGCTGTGGAACGTGAACAGCTTCGACCAGTGGGGCGTGGAGCTGGGCAAGGTGCTGGCCAAGAACATCCACGCGGAGCTGACGGGCGAGATCGCCCCCGAGCGCCACGATAGTTCGACCAATGGCCTGATCGTCATGGCCAAGGCCGCGCAGCACCTGTGAAAACAGGGTCAGACCCTTGGGTCTGACCCTCGCAGTGTGCAGTGGTGTATCAAGCGGTGAGCAGCAACCGCCTCAAACCAGGGTCAGACCCTGGGGTCTGACCCTTAGAATTCAAGCGACGCTATGAGCAAATACGAAATCACTCCCGCCTTCGACGCCGTCATGCAGGTCGGCGAATGCCCGCTGTGGCATCCCGAGGAACAAGCCCTGTACTGGGTCGATATCGAAGGCTTCGCCGTGCACCGGCTGGTGCCCTCCACCGGCGCGCACCGCAAGTACCCGATGGCGAGCGAGCCGTCGGCGCTGGCGCGCAACGAAAACGGCGGCCTGATCGTCGCCCTGCGGCGCGGCTTCGTGCACCTGAACACGGACAGCGGCGAACTGGCCGACATCGCTCCCGCGCCCTACGACACAGCCACCACCCGCTTCAACGACGGCCGTGCCGACGCGGCGGGCCGCTTCTGGGTCGGCACCATCTTCGAACCACGCGACCGGCAGGCGGCCGAGATGTATGTGCTGGAACGGGGCCAGGTGCGCAAGGTCTGGTCGGGCGGCATGACCGTCTCGAACGGCCTTGGCTTCAGCCCGGACCAGCACACCATGTACCACAGCGATACGACAGCCCACCGCATCACCCGCTACGCCTACGACCTGGCCAGCGGCAGCGTCTCCGAACCGCGCACGCTGATGCAGTTCTCCACCGACCGCACACACAACTACGGCGGGCGTCCCGACGGCGCGGCCGTGGACAGCGAAGGCAACTACTGGTGCGCCATGTTCGAAGGCGCGCGCGTGCTCAAGCTATCCCCCGACGGCGCCATCCTCGACGAGATCCCGCTGCCTGCCCGCTGCCCCACGATGGTGGCGTTCGGCGGCGCCGACTTGCGCACGCTGTACATCACCAGCGCCAGCTACAAGCGCCCGGCCGGCGAGGCGGAACAGTATCCCCACACGGGCCGCGTGCTGGCGGTGCGGGTGGATGTGGCGGGCCGGGTGGAACCGGCCTACATCGAATAGCAAACCAGGGTCAGACCCTCGGGTCTGCCCCTTGATCTACACACATTGTAGTAAAATTTCTTGCGTTGCCGCTTTTCATGTAGTAAATTTACATTGAGGCAGCACCCTTCCGGCACCACCACTTTTGCGATCACACACATATTATGGCTCTTACCGATTTTGACCTGGTTCTGTTTGGCGGCAGCGGCGATCTGGCAATGCGCAAACTGCTGCCCGCGATGTACGCGCGCGACGTCGCCAACGACCTGCCACCAACGGCGCGCATCATCTGCGTGGGCCGTCAGGATTACGGCCAGGATGCCTTCCTGCACACGGTGGAAACCACTTCGCGTCCGCTCATCAAGTCGCCGGCCGTGACGGCCGAGGCGTGGGCCCGCTTCACGGCGCGCATCGTCTACGTCTCGCTGAGCGCCACGGACGTGGACAGCTACGGCCCGCTGATCGACGCGCTGCGCACCGATCCTGCCACGACCCGCGTCTACTACCTGGCCACGCCGCCGCACCTGTTCTCGCAGATCTGCGACAACCTGGCCGCCAACGGCCTGGTCACGCCGAACTCGCGCGTGGTGCTGGAAAAGCCGCTGGGCCGCGACCTGGCCTCGGCCAAGCAGATCAACGCCGAAGTGGGCAAGGTGTTCGCCGAATCGCAGATCTACCGTATCGACCACTACCTGGGCAAGGAAACCGTGCAGAACCTGCTGGCCCTGCGCTTCGGTAATATCCTGTTCGAGCAGCTGTGGCGCCGCGAGTGGATCTCGGACGTGCAGATCACCATCGCCGAAAAACTGGGCGTGGGCAACCGCATGGGTTACTACGACACCTCCGGCGCGCTGCGCGACATGCTGCAAAACCACCTGCTGCAACTGCTGTGTATCGTGGCCATGGAACCGCCCACCTCGATCGCGCCAGACGCCGTGCGCGACGCCAAGCTGCAGGTGCTGCGCTCGCTGAAGAAATTCACCCCCACCACGCTGGCGCAGAACATCGTGCGCGGCCAGTACCGCGCCGGCCACGTGGACGGCAAGGCCGTACCAAGCTACCGCGACGAACCGGATGCGCCGGAGCAGTCGCGCACCGAAACCTTCGTCGCCATGAAGGCGGAAATCGACACCTGGCGCTGGGCCGGCGTGCCGTTCTACCTGCGCACCGGCAAGCGCATGGCCGACTCGCTGGCCGAGATCGTGGTGCGCTTCAAGCACATCCCGCATTCGATCTTCAACCAGCCCACGTCGAGCTTCCAGCCCAATTCGCTGGTGATCCGCCTGCAGCCGGACGAAGGCCTGCGCATGAACCTGATGGCCAAGACGCCCGGCGACGGCATGCGTTTGAAGCCGGTGGAACTGGAACTGGACTTCCGCGAATCGTTCAAGTCGCCCCGCATGGACGCCTACGAGCGCCTGCTGCTGGACGTGCTGCGCGGCCAACTGACGCTGTTCATGCGCGGCGACGAACTGGAAGCGGCATGGGAATGGGTCGAGCCTATCCTGAACAACTGGGAGCAGGACGACACCATGCCGATTCCGTACGCCGCCGGCACCTGGGGCCCGGCCGCCGCCTCCGCCCTGATCGGCCGCGATGGCCTGCAGTGGCGCGAAGAGGCATTGCCGGAGGACTAATGCTGCTCGATTCCATCCGCACCCAGCTCGACTCGCTGTCCAAGTCCGAGCGCAAGGTCGCGCTGGCTGTGCTGGAACAGCCGGCGCAGACGGTCAACCAGAACATCACGGCGCTGGCCAAGAGCGCCCAGGTGTCCGAGCCGACCGTGGTGCGGTTCTGCCGCACGCTGGGCTACGACGGCTGGCATGAGTTCAAGCTCAAGCTGGCGCAAGGCCTGGCGCTGGCCCTGCCCGGCCTGAACGAACAGCCGGCCCAGGACGACCTGGCGGCCGACCTGGTCAACAAGATCTGCAGCCGCTCCATCAACACCCTGCTGGACCTGCGCAACAACCTCGATCCGGAAGCGATCCAGAAGGCGCTCGACATCCTGTCCAAGGCCAACAAGATCGAGTTCTACGGTCAGGGTACCTCCGGCATCGTGGCGGCGGACGCGCAGCACAAGTTCTTCCGCTCCGGCGTGCCGACGGTAGCCTACGCCGACCCGGCCATCCACGCCATCGCCGCCGCCCTGCTACGCACCGGCGACGCCGTGGTGGCCATCTCCCAGCGCGGCAACAGCCCGCCGCTGGTGCGCTCGGCCAAGCTGGCGCGCCGTGGCGGCGCCGACGTGATCGTGATGGCGCCATCGGGCACCCCGCTGGCCGAGGAAGCGACGGTACTGATCCCGATCGACCTGATCTTCAACACCGACCCCTACACGCCAATCTCGGCGCGGCTGGCCTACCTGGTGGTGATCGACGTGCTGGCGGTGGGTCTGGCGCTGCAACGCGGCCCCGAATTCCGCAAGAAGATGCAGAACGCCCAAAAAGCGCTGCAGGAATTCGACCTGCAGTTCGACTCCTTCATCGGCTAAGCAACATAAAACCGGGGTCAGGTCATGCCCTGCTGCAAGATGCGCGCATCTTGCAGCAGGGCATGACCTGACCCCGGTTTCCCTATGCGCGCTGCGCGATCACCGTATCGAACGCCTTCACCGTGCCGCCCGGCGCGGGGAAGCTGTGCTGTTCGTGCGCGAGGATGCGCCAGCCATCAAACTGCGCCAGCAGCTCGCCCTGTTTGAACAGGCAGTGCCCTTCCGGCGAAAACATATCCATGTAAGTTGTGCCCTCGGTCAGCACGTTGACCACGGCCACCCCGCCCGGCCGCAGCAGCGACTGCAAGTGCGCCAACTGGCTCAGCGCCGTGGGACATTCAAAGAACATCAGCAGGCCAATGCAGACCACCGTGTCGAACTGCTCGTGCAAGCGCATCTCGCGCAGGTCCGCCACGGCAGCCTGCAATGGCAAGCCTTCGTCGCGCGCCACCTGCTGCAGGTGGGCGATGGCGGCCGGGCTGGCGTCATAGGCCTGCACCTCGTGCCCGGCCCGCGCCGCGTGCAAGGCCAGGTTGCCCATGCCGCAGCCAAAATCCAGTACCCGCCCGCGCACATGGGGCAGCGCGGCCTGTTCGAACGGGTTGAGCGCGAACTCGTGCTGCGCGATCTGGCGCTGGAACTGAGTATCGAAAAACGCCACGCTGGCGTGCTGGCTCATGGCAATGTCCTTCAGGATGACTGGGCGCCAAATACTATACCAGCGCTGAAACCGAGCTGCTTGGCGAAGCACACGGCCAGCGGATTGCCCGCGTATTTTCCGTAGTTCTCGATCGGCGTGTAGCCGGCCGCCGTGTAGAACTTCACGGCGCGCCGGTTCACTTCGCGCGTCTCCAGCCACATTTCGCGGTAGCCGCGTGCCGTCGCCTCGCGTTCCAGGAAGGCGAGGATGGCACGCCCGGTGCCCGCGTTGCCCGCGCGCGCGTACATGCGCTTGACCTCGGCCACGCCCGGCTGCAACGGCCGGAACGCGCCGCAGCCTATCGCCACGCCCTGCAGGTTGCGCGCCACGGCGAAGCAGGCTGTCTCGCCGCGCACGTCGGCCACGTCGAACGATGCCTTGCCGCTGCTGCCCGTGATTGCGGCCAGGATGTCGGACAGCTCGTCCATCAGCAGCTGCGCATCGGCCGTCTCGGGGTCTTCCTGCGCGATCGAAATCTGGTTGCCCAGTTGCTCCATCAGGAAGGCGATGAACAGCTTGGTGCGCGCGGGCAGGTGGCGCGTGTCCGTGATCGCGTGCACATGCGTCGGCTCCAGCTGCCAATCCGGCAGCACGCGCACCAGCCGCCCCGCTTCCACGTCCTGGCGCACGATGCGCGGATCGAGGCCGGCGATGCCGATGCCGCTGGCGGCCATGGCGCGGTTCACTTCCGCGCTGTTGCTGACAAAGCGCGAGCCGCCCATCACTTCCACCGTCTCGCCGCCGCGGTGCAGGCGGCGCCATACATCGGTCTCGCGCGCCGCGCCCCGGCCCACGCACAGCGAATGGTTGGACAGGTCGCTCGCGTGCATCAGCCGTGGCGCCCGCGCCAGGTACTCCGGCGCCGCGTACAGGTAACGGGGCAGCGTGGCGATCTGGCGCACCACCAGCGAGTTGGGGCCAGCTGGCGGGCGGCCCATGCGGATGGCCAGGTCGATCGGCTCGGTCTGCAAATCGACGGGCCGCACGGTAATGTCGAAGTTGAATTTGATGAGTGGATAAGCGCGCGCAAACTCGCCGAGGATGGGCGCCAGGTAGCCGATCGCGAAGTCGGACGTCATCGATACCCGCAACGTGCCGATGGGCCGCTCGGACACATCGCGCAGCGCCTGGTGCGCCGACAGCGCTTCCTCGACGATGCTCTGGCAGCGCTTGAAATAGACTTCGCCGGCCGCCGTCAGTTCCACCTTGCGGGTCGAGCGGTTCAGCAGCCGCAGGCCGATGATCTTTTCCAGTTCCGCGATATTGCGCGACAGGGTCGAATTGGGCATGTCCAGCACGTCGGCGGCGGCGCGGAAGCTCTTGCGCCGGGCCACTTCCACGAACAGCCGCATGTAGTTCAGCACATCCACATCATTGCTCCATTTTTGGAATACTCAATTCGATTATACGTATTTATCCCATCGCAGGAACAGTGCAAAATAAGCATACCAAATCGACAAGGAGTTCAAGATGGCAACACTGCTCAACGCGAACCACACGCCCGTCCCCTGCGCGCCCCTTCCCTCCCGCCCCGCCGCCGCCCAGCGCCCGGCCACGCCAGCCACGCCGCCATCGGACTTCCTGCGGGAGTTGCACAGCATGCTCTCTGCGCTGGGCCAGCGCTGAACCGCACGGCGCGCCAAGCGTGACATCACGCGCGCCTGATTTGGCAATTGACCAAGCATGAGAACAATAAGCTAAGATACTCCTTGCAATTTCGCTCATCTCTTTTGGCACCGCACATGAATCAACTCGAACAGCTCAAGCAATTCACCACCGTCGTCGCCGACACTGGCGATTTCCAGTCGATGAAGGCCTACACCCCGCGCGACGCCACCACCAACCCGTCGCTGATCCTGAAGGCGGTGCAGAAGGACGAATACAAGCCGCTGCTGGAAAAGGCCGTGCGCGACAATCCCAACGCCGCCACCGGCGACGTGATCGACCACCTGCTGATCGCCTTCGGCGGCGAAATCCTGAAGATCGTCACCGGCCGCGTTTCGACCGAGATCGACGCCCGCCTGTCGTTCGACACCGAAGGCTCGGTGGCCAAGGCCCGTGAATTGATCCACCTGTACGAGACGGCCGGCTTCGACCGCGAGCGCGTGCTGATCAAGATGGCCGCCACCTGGGAAGGCATCCGCGCAGCGGAAATCCTGGAAAAGGAATGCATCCACTGCAATATGACGCTGCTGTTCTCGCTGAGCCAGGCCATCGCCTGCGCGGAAGCGGGCGCCCAGCTCATTTCGCCGTTCGTGGGCCGTATCTACGACTGGTACAAGAAGTCCACCGGCATCGAGTACGAGCCGGCCGACGATCCGGGCGTGCAGTCGGTCAAGCGCATCTACAACTACTACCGCAAGTTCGGCTACCAGACCGAGGTGATGGGCGCCAGCTTCCGCAACACCGGCCAGATCCTGGAACTGGCCGGCTGCGACCTGCTCACCATCAGCCCCGAGCTGCTGCAGCAACTGGCCAGCAGCGACGCTCCCGTCACCCGCAAGCTGTCGGCCGAATCCGCGCCGGCCGCCGCCGTGGGCAAGATGTCGCTCGATGAAAAATCGTTCCGCTTCATGCTCAACGAAGACGCCATGGCGACGGAAAAACTGGCCGAAGGCATCCGCGCCTTCTGCGCCGATTCGGGCAAGCTGAAACAGATCATCGCCGGCATGCGCTGATCGCCCAGCCTTCGTTCCTCGCCAGCGGGGACGGCGCGCGCGGCCCGGCAAACACCGGTCGCGGGCCCCGTCCCCGCTGCCATTTGCGCAGTTGTCGGCTACAAAACGTTACATGAATTGCTGTATTACAATGCTGCAACCCATCCCGCCCCTATCACGCGGCGGGAACCAGTACAGCCAACCATTACAACTTACGAGACATCCATGAGATCAGTCCCGCGCTGCACGTCTGTCGCCCTCTCCCTCCTCACCCTGGCCACCTTGTCCACGTTAAGCGCCTGCGGCGACAAGGCCGCCGGCAATGGCGGCCCGCCGCCGCCGCCCACCGTCGCCACCATCACCGTCGCCCCCGCCGCCGTTACCCTGAGCACCGAGCTGCCGGGCCGGCTGGAAGCGTCGCGCACGGCGCAGGTGCGGGCGCGCACGGCCGGCATCGTGCTGCAGCGGGTCTACACGGAAGGCGGCGACGTCAAGGCCGGACAGGTGCTGTTCCGGATCGACCCGGCCAGTTTCCAGGCCTCGTACGACAGCGCCCAGGCGGCCGTCGCCAAGGCCGAAGCGAACCTGGCCCAGGCCGATCTGAAAGTGAAGCGCTACAAGCCGCTGCTGGCCGCGCAAGCCGTCAGCCAGCAGGAATACGACGACGCCGCCACGGCCCAGAAGCAGGCCAGCGCCGACCTGGCCACGGCCAAGGCCGCGCGCCAGAACGCCAGCCTCACGCTGGGTTACGCCACCGTCACCGCCCCCATCTCCGGCCGCGCCAGCCGCGCGCTCGTCACGGAAGGCGCGCTGGTGGGCCAGGGCGAAGCGACGCCGATGGCCACCGTGCAGCAGATCGATCCGATCTACGTCACCATCACCCAGTCCTCCACCGAGCTGCTGAAATTGCAGCGCGCGCTGGCCAGCGGCAAACTGACCAGCGCCGGCAAGGGTCAGGCCAAGGTCACGCTGGTGACCGAGGACGGCCAGGCCTATCCGCTGCCGGGCAAGCTGCTGTTCTCGGACGTGTCGGTCGATGAAAGCACGGGCGCCGTGGCCATGCGGGCCGAGTTCCCGAATCCGCAACACACCCTGCTGCCGGGCATGTACGTACGCGCGCGCCTGGAGCAAGGCGTGCGCGAGGCCGCCATCACCGTGCCGCAGCAGGCCGTGGTGCGCGGTCCGGAAGGCGCGTCCGTGCTGGTGGTGGGCGCGGACAACAAGGTGCAATCGCAGCCCGTGGTGGCTGACAGCGCCCAGGGCCAGGACTGGGTCATCAGCTCTGGCCTGAAAGGTGGCGAGCGCATCATCGTGGAAGGCTTCCAGAAGGCCAAGCCGGGCGCGCAGGTCAAGCCGCAGCCTTGGTCCGGGCCCGCATCGGCACCGGCAACGGCGGCGGCTTCCGCACCGGCGTCGGCATCGGCGGCAGCTTCCGCACCAGCACAAGCCTCCGCTTCCGCCACCGCTGGCGCCGCGCCGGCCTCGGCCAAATAAGCGCGGGGAGCACAGATGCCTAAGTTCTTCATCGATCGCCCCGTCTTCGCGTGGGTGATCGCGCTGTTTATCCTGCTGGGCGGCGCGCTGGCCATCACCACGCTGCCGGTGGCCCAATATCCAACCATCGCCCCGCCGTCCATCGTCATCACGGCCAACTATCCCGGCGCCACGGCGCAGGTGCTGGACGACGCCGTCACCAGCGTGATCGAGCAGGAAATGAACGGTGCCGACGGCTTGCAGTACGTCGAATCCCAGAGCGAGGCCAATGGCGCGGTCACCATCACCGTCACCTTCCAGCCGGGCACCAATCCCGACCTGGCGGCGGTGGACGTGCAGAACCGCATCAAGCGCGTCGAATCGCGCCTGCCGGCCGCCGTCACCCAGCAGGGCGTGCAGGTCAACAAGGCGCGCTCCAACATCCTGATGTTCGTCGGCCTGTCCTCCACCGACGGCAAGCTCGATCCGACCGCGCTGGGCGACTACCTGGCCCGCAACGTCGTCAACGAGATCAAGCGCATTCCCGGCGTCGGCCAGGCCCAGTTGTTCGGCACCGAGCGCGCCATGCGCATCTGGATCGACCCGGCCAAGCTGGTGGGCCTGAAGATGACCATGGCCGACGTGACCGCCGCCATCAAGGCCCAGAACGCGCAGGTGGCCTCCGGCACGCTGGGCGACTTGCCCAGCCCCGCAAGGCAAACGTACTCGGCGCCCATCGTCGTCACCGGCCAATTGTCCTCGACGGACGAATTCGGCCGCATCGTCCTGCGCGCCAATCCCAACGGCTCGCTGGTGCGGTTGTCGGACGTGGCCCGCATCGAAATGGGCGGCGCCAGCTACAGCATCAACGCGCGCCTGAACGGCGCCCCGTTCTCTGCCATCGGCGTGCAGCTGTCCCTGTCCGGCAACGCGCTGCAAACGGCGACGGCCGTGCGCAACAAGATGGACCAGCTGGCCAAATACTTCCCGCCCGGCGTGAAGTACACCGTGCCTTATGACACCTCGCTGTTCGTCAAGATCTCCATCGAGGAAGTGGTGAAAACGCTGGTCGAAGCGGTGATCCTGGTGTTCCTCGTGATGTATTTGTTCCTGCAAAACATACGCTATACGCTGATCCCCACCATCGTCGTGCCGGTGGCCCTGATGGGCACCTTCGCCACCATGCAGGTGTTCGGCTTCTCGATCAACGTGCTGACCATGTTCGGCATGGTGCTGGCGATCGGTATCCTGGTGGACGACGCCATCGTCGTGGTGGAGAACGTCGAGCGCATCATGAGCGAGGAAGGCCTGTCGCCGCGCGACGCCACCCGCAAGGCCATGAGCCAAATCACGGGCGCCATTATCGGCATCACGCTGGTGCTGATCGCCGTGTTCATCCCGATGGCCTTCTTCGGCGGCGCCGTGGGCGCCATCTACCGCCAGTTCTCGCTGTCGATGGTGTCGGCCATGGTGTTCTCGGCGCTGATGGCGCTGTCGCTCACGCCGGCCCTGTGCGCCACCATTTTGCAGCCGGTGGAAGCGGGCCATCATCATGAAAAACGCGGCTTCTTCGGCTGGTTCAACCGCCGCTTCGCCGTCACGGCCAGCGGCTACCAGGGCGTGATCGCGAAGATCCTGACCCGCACCGGCCGCTACCTGGTGATCTTCGCCCTGATCCTGGGCGTGGTGGGCTGGCTGTACGCGCGCCTGCCTTCGTCGTTCCTGCCCAATGAAGACCAGGGCTATCTGATCACCAACGTGCAGCTGCCGGCCGGCGCCTCCACCAGCCGCACCGCCGCCGTGCTGGCCAAGGTGGATGCCTACTTCCGCCAGCAGCCCGGCGTGGCGCGCACCATCGCGGTGGCCGGCTTCAGCTTCTCGGGCAATGGCCAGAACGCCGGTCTGGTGTTCGTGCCGCTCAAGGACTGGAGCGAACGCGGCCCCGACCAGTCGGCCACCGCCATCGCGCAGCGCGCGTTCGGCGCCCTGTCCGGCATCTCGGACGCCATCGTGTTCCCGCTCAGCCCTCCGCCCATCCGCGAACTCGGTAACGCCACCGGCATCACGGCGCGCCTGCAAGACCGCAGCGGCCAGGGCCACGCCGCCCTGCTGGCCGCCCGTAACCAGCTGCTGGAACTGGCCGGCAAGAGCAAGGTACTGAAGGGCGTGCGCCCTGAAGGCCTGGAAGACGCGCCGCAACTGCAACTGGACATCGACCGCGAAAAAGCCAACGCGCTGGGCGTGGCTTTCGCCGACATCAACAGCATGCTGTCGATCTCGCTCGGCTCGTCGTATGTGAACGACTTCGCCAGCGCCGGCCGCCAGCAGCGCGTGATCGTACAGGCCGACGCACCGCAGCGCCTGCAACCGGAAGACCTGATGAAGCTCAACGTGCGCAGCGCCAGCGGCGCCATGGTGCCGTTCGCCTCGTTCGCCCGCTCGCACTGGATCAACGGCCCCGTGCAACTGGTGCGCTACAACGGCTACCCCGCCATCAAGCTGACCGGCGACGCGGCCCCCGGCCGCTCCACCGGCGAAGCCATGGCCGAACTGGAACGGCTGGCCGAACAACTGCCGCCGGGCTTCGGCATCGAATGGACCGGCCAGTCGCTGGAAGAAAAGACCTCCGGCTCGCAGGCGCCGGCGCTGTTCGCGCTGTCGCTGCTGGCGGCCTTCCTGGTGCTGGCCGCGCTGTATGAAAGCGAATCGATCCCGGTGGCCGTGCTGCTGGTGGTGCCGCTGGGCGTGCTGGGCGCGCTGCTGGGCGCGACCTTGCGCGGCCTGCCCAACGACGTCTACTTCAAGGTCGGCCTGATCGCCATCATCGGCCTGTCGGCCAAGAACGCGATCCTGATCATCGAGTTCGCCAAGGACTTGCAGGCGCAAGGCAAGGGCCTGATCGAATCGACGCTGGAAGCGGTGCACCTGCGCTTCCGCCCCATCATCATGACCTCGCTGGCCTTCATCCTCGGCGTGCTGCCGCTGGTGGTGGCCAGTGGCGCCGGTTCGGCCAGCCAGCGCGCCATCGGCACCGGCGTGATGGGCGGCATGATCACGGCCACCGTGCTGGCCGTGTTCCTGGTGCCCGTGTTCTTCGTCGTGATCCGCCGCATATTCAAGGGCAGCGAACGCCAGCGCCGCCTGGCCGCACATGAACTGGACCTGCCTGTGGAGAAAAAACATGACTAAGCCCGCCCGGACTCTGCACACGGCGCAGCCCACGGCGCTGCCCATGGCGCCGCTGACGGCGCTGCTGGCCGCGCTGGCGGCGGCCGGCCTGCTTTCCGCCTGCTCGCTGGCCCCCACCCTGCAACGCCCGGCCGCACCGGTGGCCGCCACCTGGCCCGAAGCGTCGGCCGCCGACAGCGCCGCCGACGGCAAGGCCGCCACCGACACGGGCTGGCGCGACTACTTCGCCGACGCCCGCCTGCAGCAACTGATCGCCACCGCGCTGGAACACAACCGCGACCTGCGCACGGCCGCCCTGCGCATGGAGGAAGCGCGCGCGCTGTACGGCATCCAGTCCGCCGACCGGCTGCCCAACGTCAACGCCAGCGTGACCGACACCCGCGCCAAGACGCCGGCCTACCTCACGTCCAGCGGCCAAAGCACCATCGGCAAGCGCTACGACGCGGGCCTGTCCATGCCCGCCTTCGAACTGGACTTCTTCGGCCGCGTGAAAAGCCTGAACGACGCGGCGCTGGCGGCCTACCTGGCCACCGATGAAGCGCGCCAGGCGGCGCAGATCGGCCTGGTAGCCGACGTGGCCAAGGCCTACTACACGGAACGGGCCTACGCCGAGCAGTACGCACTGGCCCAGCAAAGCTTCGAAACGCGCCAGCGCACCTACGACCTGACGCGCCAGCGCGCCAACGTGGGCGCCTCGTCGCTGCTCGACCTGCGCACCAACGAAACGCTGATGGAAACGGCCCGCGCCGCCGCGCTCACGCTGGCGCGCCAGCGCGCGCAGGCGGAAAACGCGCTGACGCTGCTGGTGGGCCAGCCGCCCGCCCATGCTTCGGCCGCCGCATCGGCCCCTGCATCGGCCCCTGCATCGGCCCCTGCTTCGGCCCCTGCATCGGCCCCTGCATCGGCACCTCCTTCCCCCGCTGCCGCGGCCCCGGCCTCCGGGTCGGCCCCAGCTTCGGCCAACGCTGGCGGCAATGCCAGCGCCAACGCCAACCTCGGCGCGCTGGCCAGCGACGCCCAGATCGACGCCATGAGTGCCTTGCCAGCCGGCCTGCCGTCGGACCTGCTCACGCGCCGCCCCGACATCCGCGCCGCCGAGCAGCGCCTCAAGTCGGCCAACGCCAACATCGGCGCCGCGCGGGCCGCGTTCTTCCCGCGCGTGAGCCTGACGGCGGCCGTGGGCAGCAGCAGCCCATCGCTGGGCGGCCTGTTCGACAGCGGCTCCGGCAGCTGGTCGTTCGCGCCGCAACTGGTGCTGCCCATCTTCGACGCGGGCCGCAACCGCGCCAACCTGACCTTGAGCGAAGTGCGCAAGAACCTGGCCGTGGCCGACTACGAGAAGACCATCCAGCTGGCCTTCCGCGAAGTGGCCGACGCGCTGGCCGCGCGCAGCTACCTGGGCGACCAGGTGACGGCGCAGCGCGCCATCCAGGACGCCCAGGCCGACCGCCTGCGGCTGCTGGAACTGCGCTTCGCCAACGGCGTGGCCAGCTCGCTCGACGTGCTCGACGCCCAGCGCGAACTGTTCGCCAGCCAGCAATCGCTGGTGCAGGCGCGCCTGCTGCGCACCACCAGCGCCATCGACCTGTACCGGGCGCTGGGCGGCGGCTTGAAGTGAGCGTGAAGTCAGCATGAAGCCCGCATGACCTCACCGATCACCATCCGCCTGGGCCGTCGCGCGCGCGAGCGCATCGCCACCGACGGCCTGCGGCCGGCCGACGTGGCCATCATCCCCGCCGCAGCCGGCGGCCCCAAGGGCCTGATCCTGAACGGCATCGACTGCTGGCTGTTCGGCACCTGGCTGCCGCAGGCGCCGCGCCAGCGCGCGCTGGTGGGCGCCTCGATCGGCGCCTGGCGCATGGCCGCCGCCGCCTTCCACGATCCCGTGGCCGCGCAGCGCCGGCTGGCCCGCCTGTACGCGGCCCAGCGCTATCCGGCCAAGGTGGACGCGGCCTACGTCAGCCGCACCTGCCGCGCGCTGCTCAATGAAATGCTGGACGGGCGCGGTGCCGAAGTGCTCAGCCACCCCGGCCACCGGCTGGCCGTGCTCACCGTGCGGGGCACCGGGCCACTGGCCGGCACGGGCGGCGTGCGCTGGCGCGAGATGGCCGGCTTCCTGCGCGCCGCCGCCAGCAACGCGCTCTCGCGCAATCGCCTGGCCGCGTCCATGGAGCGCGTGGTGTTCCACGACGGGCACGACGAGGCCCACTGGCTGCGCCAGCCGTTCGACGCCTTCGCCGGCCATTTCGTCGGCCTGTCCGAGGCCAACCTGCGCGACGCGCTGCTGGCCTCCGGCTCCATCCCGCTGGTACTCGAAGCCGTATCGGGCATCGCCGGCGCGCCGGAAGGGAACTACTGGGACGGTGGCCTGATCGACTATCACCTGCACCTGCCCTACCAGCGCGATCCCGGGCTGGTGCTGTACCCGCACTTCGCCGATTACATCGTGCCCGGCTGGCTCGACAAATCCATGCCGTGGCGCCGCGCGCGCGACGCGGCACTCGACAACGTGATCCTGGTCTCGCCCTCGCCCGATTTCGTGGCCAGCCTCCCCAACGGCAAGCTGCCGGACCGGCGCGACTTCACATTCTACGGCCAGGACCACGCGGCCCGCACCCGCGACTGGAGCCGCGCGATTGCCGAAAGCGAGCGCATGGCCGAGGCGCTGGCGCGCTGGATCGAACGGCCCGACTTGCGGCTGGCCCAGGCGTTTTAAGGACTGCGCACTGTCCTTCCGCAATGAAATATTGTTTCGAAAAAGCAACAAACACGACAGAAAATTTCATGCCGGAAGGCGGCGCTTGAGCGCATACTAACAGCGCCGCCGCCCCCAAAAATCCCCCGTGGCTGGCCGGCCTTTCAGGGAGATTCGCCATGAAATTCCTGTCCCACCTGCGCATCCGCACCCGCTTGGCCATCGGCTTCGCGGCCGTGCTGCTGATGTCCGTGTTCGCCACCTCCGTCGCGCTGGTGGACGCCCGCGCCAACGCCGAGGCGACCAAGCTGATGATGGCCAAGCCACTGGCCAAGGAACGCATCGTGTCGGACTGGTATGTGCTGATCTACTCGGCCATCGCGCGCACGGCGCTGATCGCCCGCAGCACCGACGAGACGCTGTCCGTCACCTTCGCCGACGTGATCGCCGACAGCGTCAAGCAGGGCAGCGCCCTGCTGGCCAGTATCAAGGAACTGCTGGTCACGCCCGAGGAAAAGGCCATGTACGACCAGGCCCTCGCCCTGCGCAATGGCTACCAGTCATCGAAGAACGCCGTGATGGCGGCCCGCAAGAAGGGCGACGCCGCCGAAGCCGAGCGCCTGTACCAGCAAGTGTTCACGCCAGCCGCCACTGCCTACCAGAACAAGGTCAAGGCGCTGCTGGCCTACCAGCGCAAGGCGATCGACGACACGGCGCTGGCGATCGAAGCGGCCAACGACCGCGGCATGCTGCTGCAAACCATCTTGTCGGTGCTGCTGATCGTGGTCGGCAGCATGGCCGCGTGGGTCATCTCGCGCAGCATCACGGCGCCGCTCAAATCGGCCGTGGACGTGGCCAGCACCGTCGCCACCGGCGACCTCACCACCCGCTTCGAGGCCGAGACATCGCGCGACGAGATCGGCGACTTGATGAAGGCCCTGCATGGCATGAACGACGCGCTGCGCAACGTGGTCAGCCAGGTACAGCAAGGCACCCACACCATCGCCACCGCCTCGACCCAGATCGCGGCTGGCAACCAGGACCTGTCCTCGCGCACCGAGCAGCAGGCCGGCTCGCTGGAGGAAACGGCATCGTCGATGGAGGAACTGACCTCCACCGTGCGCCAGAACGCCGAGAACGCGCGCCAGGCCAACGTGCTGGCGCAGGCCGCGTCGGACGTGGCCGAAAAAGGCGGCGCCATCGTCGGCCAGGTGGTCGACACCATGGGCTCGATCGACGCCTCGGCCAAGAAGATCGTGGACATCATCGGCGTAATCGACGGCATCGCCTTCCAGACCAACATCCTGGCCCTGAACGCGGCGGTGGAAGCGGCGCGCGCCGGCGAACAGGGGCGCGGTTTCGCCGTGGTGGCCACGGAAGTGCGCAACCTGGCCCAGCGCAGCGCGGGCGCGGCCAAGGAGATCAAGGCCCTGATCAGCGATTCGGTGGAACAGGTGGACCAGGGCGCGCGGCTGGTGGAGCAGGCTGGCAGCACCATGCAGGAAGTGGTGGCCAGCGTCAAGCGCGTGACCGACATCATGGGCGAGATCACCTCGGCCAGCAGCGAGCAAAGCACCGGCATCGACCAGGTCAACACGGCCATCACGCAAATGGACCACGTCACCCAGCAGAACGCGGCACTGGTGGAACAAGCGGCAGCGGCGGCGGCCAGCATGCAGGACCAGGCGGCGCGGCTGGCCGAGGTGGCGGCGTCGTTCAAGCTGGGCAACGAGGCCATGCTGGCGGCGCCGGTACGCACGCCGGCCAGGCCGGCGGCAGCGCTGGCGCCCAAGGCAGCGCCACGGCCAGCCGCGCCAGCGGCCCGGCGCCTGGCCGCCGTGCCCTCCCCCGCCCCGGCCAAGGCCAGTCCGCGCAAAGCGGCCACCGTCGGCGCCGACCAGGACTGGGAGGAATTCTAACGGCGGGGTTTCACTTCGGCTTGCGCGACGACCAGTGCAAGTGGGTGATGACCCACCGGTCGCCCCGCTGCTCCAGCAGCGCCGTCTCGACGCCGAGCAAATGCACCGGACTGCCCTTGTACTGTCCGGTGGTTTCCGTTTCCCGCATCACCACCGCCAGCTTGCCATCCACGCGCTCGCTCTGTTTGAGGACGGTATTGCTGGTCGTCCTGGCAAATGCGATATCGGCCTTCAGATGGTGGCCGGCGTATTCCTCGCGCGAGCGTTCCACGTAGCCCGATTCGTAGATCTGGATGGCCGGATCGAGCAGCGCGCTGGCCTGCCCGGCCTCGCCATCCGCCAGCGCCTGGTGGAACTGGGCCAGGGTCTCCGTTGGGGTGGCCGCCAGCAAGGGCGTGCAGGTGGCGAACAGGGCAAGTAGCGGCGGCAGTCGCATGATCTCTCCGACAATGGTTGGCATGGCAGAACGGTGTCATTACACCAGCACTGGCCTAGCGCCGCAAGGCCGTCGCGGCTTCCGGCACCCATCAGCCGAAAACGCTTGACCTTCCCGTGATGGTAGGGTGTATTGTCGCCGGCGGAAGCATGCCAGTCCGGGTAAGGCCAGCGCGCCTCGGCGCCGCATGTGCCGTATTGCCCTCATGGGCCGCATGGGCAGGCTGCACAAGGAACCAATCAATCTACAAGGAAGCATCATGAAACACCTGCGGAACATTATCCTGGCCAGCATGATGGCCGCATCGCTCGCGTCATTTTCCTCGCCCGGCTATGCGCAGCAGGCATCGGCCGCCGCCGTGCCGGCGGCCATGAGCGAAGGCGAGATCAGGAAAGTGGACAAGGAAGCCGGCAAGCTGACCATCAAGCACGGCGAACTGAAAAACCTGGGGATGGCGGCCATGACCATGGTGTTCAAGGCCCAGGATCCGGCCATGCTCGATCAGGTCAAGCAAGGCGACAAGGTGCGCTTTGTCGCCAACATGGTCAACGGCGTGCTGACCGTCACCACCATCACTGTCGTGAAATAAGCGAAAGGAGCATTGAGCATGCAAGCACTCCGTACCTTCCTGATCACGGTCGCCATGGCTGCCGCCACGCTGGCCAGCCCATACGCGGCAGCGCACGCGAGCCTGAAGAGCTCCACCCCGGCGGCCGGCGCCACGGTCGAGGCCTCGCCCGGCGAAGTCACGCTCACCTTCAACGAGAAAATTGAACCGGCCTTCAGCAGCGTCACCGTCGCCGATGGCCAGGGCAAAAATGTCGCCACAGGCAAGGCCATGGTCGATGCGTCCAACCCGGCCGTGCTGCGGCTGGCCGTGCCGGCACTGGCTACCGGCACTTACACGGTGAATTGGGCGGTCGCCGGACACGACGGCCATCGCCGCAAGGGCGAGTTCAAGTTCTCGGTGAAATAGTGGATGCGGTCTCGCTGCTGCAACTGACTTCGGCATTTTTCCTCAATGCCGGTTTCGCCTGGCTGCTTGGCGCGTGGTATGCGCGCCGCTGGATGCGCGCCCAGGACACCGGCCGCAACGATGTCGAACCGGCGCTGCGCCGGCTGGATCTGACGGCGGCGGGACTGTGCGTCGTCAGCGGCGCGGCCGGGCTGCTGGCCGCCACCGCGATCATGGGCGACGTCGGGCTGCGGGAAGCCAGCCCGATGTTCTGGCTGATGCTGACCGGAACCGACTATGGCCGCGCCGGCTGCGTCGCGCTCGCGGCCATGGCGGCGCTGTTCTTCCTGCGCTGGACCGGCGCCGCCGGCAGTGCGGGCAACATGGGCGCCCTTCTGGCGTTGGGCGTGTTCGTGCTCACGCGCGCATCGATGGGCCACGCGGGCGAGGATGGCTATTGGTCGCTGGCGCTGGCGACGGAGGTCATCCATTACGCGGCCATCGGCGTATGGACGGGCGTGGTGCTGGTTTCGGCGTGGTTCGCGCTCGATGACGCGCGCGTTGGCGGCGGCGGCGTCGGCGCCCAGGACGCCTACCTGGAGCGGATGTCGCACGCGGCCGTGGCGGCGCTGGTGGCGATCGTGGTCACCGGGCTGTACAGCGCCTGGCGCCGGGTCGAAACACCGGAACACTTGCTGCACACAACATACGGTGCGATCCTGCTGGCCAAGGTGACGCTGGTCGTGGCCGCCATCGCGCTGGGTGGCTACAACAAGCTGGTCGGCCTGCCCGCCGCCAGCCGCTCCCACCACGGACTGTTGCGTGTGCGTGCGGTGCTGCAGATAGAGAGCGTGCTGTTGCTGGGCGCCCTGTTGGCCGCCTCCGCTCTGATTTCGCAGCAACCGCCGTCCGCCATGTAAGCGATCGCGCCGACCGCTCGTGAAGGGACTGCGTTGCCAGGTCGTATGGTGAGGCGGCCTTGGCATCCCCGGTGCTACAGTGAGGCCGATGAAGCAGGGATCGATGGTTCCGGGCAGCCGCCCGCGCTTCACGGACAGGGAGACCGCCATGAGGGACACCAATTTTCAAAGCTGTATCGCCGCGTGCAACGAATGCGCCGACGCTTGCGATTTCTGCGCGGGCGCGTGCCTGCGCGAGCCGGAAGTCAAAGCACTGTCCCGCTGTATCGCGCTGGACATGGACTGTGCCCAGCTATGCAGGACCGCCGCCGCCATCATGGCGCGCGCCAGCGACCATGCCGCCGCCGTGTGCCGCCGGTGCGCGCAACTGTGCGATGCCTGCGCGGCCGAATGCGGCGGCCACCCCATGGATCACTGCCAGCAATGCTCGGACGCCTGCCGCGCATGCGCGCAGGCATGCGAGCAGATGAGCATGGCGGCTTGACCTGCCGGCTCGCCGGCCGAAGCCGCATGCGGACCGGCCCCGACGCCTTATGAGCGCAGGAACATCTCCTGCAAGTCGTTCAGGAAGCGCTGGCCCAGTTCCGTCGGCCGGATCACCAGGTGGTCGCGGTAGAGCAAACCCTTGGCCTCGGCCGCGTTGAGCGTCTTGTCGATCGCGTTCAGGCTCATGCCCGTGCGTTCGGCGAACAGGTTGGGCGCGAAGCCGCCGTGCAGACGCAGCGTGTTGAGCATGAACTCGAAGCCCATATCCTCGCGCGCGATCTCGAATTCCTCCTGCACCGGCGTGCCGTTGCGCACCTGCTCCATGTAGCTTTTCGGCTGCTTGTAGCGGGCCTGGCGCAACACGCGATGCGGGAATGACAGCTTGGAATGGGCACCCGCGCCGATGCCCAGGTAATCGCCGAACTCCCAGTAGTTCAGGTTGTGGCGCGCCTGCCGGCCCGGCTGCGCGTAGGCCGACACTTCGTACTGGCCGTAGCCGTTGGCCGCCGTCAGTTCCGCGATCATGTCCTGCATGTCGGCGCTGGCGTCGTCGTCGGGCAGCGCGGGCGGGTACTTGGCGAACACCGTGTTCGGTTCCATCGTCAGATGGTACAGCGACAGATGCGGCGGCTTGAACGACATGGCCGTCTCCACATCCAGCCGCGCCTGCGCCAGCGTTTGCGACGGCAGCGCGTACATCAGGTCGAGGTTGAAGTTATCGAAGTTGGCCTGTGCGATCTCCACCGCGCGGCGCGCCTCGTCGCCATCATGGATGCGGCCCAGCGCCTTCAGGTGGCCCGCGTCGAAGCTCTGGATGCCGATCGACAGCCGGTTGATGCCGCTGGCGCGGTAGGAACGGAACTTCTCCGCCTCGAACGTGCCGGGGTTGGCTTCCATCGTGATTTCCGCGTCGCCGTCGAGCGGCAACAGCGTGCGCAGGTCCGACAGCAGCCGGTCCAACCCCGCCGCCGACAACAGGCTGGGCGTGCCGCCGCCGATGAAAACGGTATAAATCTTTCTGCCCCAGATCAGCGGCAGCGCCATTTCCAGGTCGGCACGCAGGGCGTCCAGGTATTCCTGTTCCGGAAAGTCGCCGCCCTTGGCCTCGTGCGAGTTGAAGTCGCAATACGGGCACTTGCGCACGCACCATGGGAAGTGCACATACAGCGACAGCGGCGGCAGCGCCTGCAGGTTCAGGGCGCCCGGCTGCAGGTATTTGACGGCGGCGCCGGCCGCGTCGGCCGTGGCCATGGCCGGCTTGGCGGCGGCGCCCGCGACTTTAATCGGGATCATCGCAGCTTCTCAACCAGTGCACGCAAGGCCTGGCCACGATGGGACAGCGCGTTCTTCTCGTCCGACGTCAGTTCGGCCGCACATTTGCCCAGCGCGGCGATGTAGAAGTGCGGGTCGTAGCCAAAGCCGCCGTTGCCGCGCGCCTCGGCGATCATTTCGCCATTCCAGCGGCCTTCCGCGATCACGGGCTGCGGATCGTCCGCATGGCGCACGTAGACCAGCACACAGTAGTAGTAAGCCGATTTATCGGCATGCGAAGCGAGGTCCGCGATCAGCTTGGCGCTGTTGGCGGCGTCCGATTTCGGTTCGCCCGCATAGCGCGCCGAGTACACGCCCGGCGCACCGCCCAGCGCGTTCACGCACACGCCCGAATCGTCGGCCAGCGCCGGCAGGCCGGTCAGGCGCGCTGCATGGCGCGCCTTTTCCAGCGCGTTCTCGACGAAGGTGATGTGCGGCTCCTCCGCTTCGGGCACGTTGTATTCGCCCTGCGCATGCACGGAGAAGCCGACGGTGGACAGCAGTTCGTTGAATTCCTTGAGCTTGCCCGCGTTGTTGGAGGCAAGGATGAGACGTTGGGTCATGGGTAATCTGGCAAGAGTGGCAATGCGCCCCGCGCGCGGGGCCGGAAGTGCCGCCATTGTAAACCCAAACGCCAGCGGCCATGCCGCGCCATGCCCCACTGTGCCGCGCTGGTACACGGTGTGGCATGGCGCGGCAAGCGTGGCGGGCCTGGCCGCCAGGGCAACCGTCAGCCGCGCGCGACCTTCAGCACCAGCTTGCCGTTATTGCTGCCATCGAACAGCTTCTGGAACGTTTCGGGGAAGGTATCGAGTCCCTGCACCACGTCCTCGCGGGTTTTCAGCTTGCCTTCCTTGATCCAGCCGCCCATGGCGACGATGGCTTCCATCGCGCGTGGATAGTAGTCCGCCACCATCACGCCTTTCATCGTGGCGCGCTTGACCAGCAGTTGCAGGTAGTTGGCCGGACCGCGCACCGGCGTCGTGTTGTTGTACTGCGAGATGGCGCCGCAGATCACGATGCGCGCGTTGAGCGCCAGGCGATTCAGCACCGCGTCCAGAATCTCGCCGCCCACGTTATCGAAATACACGTCCACGCCTTGCGGGCAGTGTTCGCGCAGCGCCTGGGCCACGTTCTCGCTCTTGTAGTCGATGGCCGCGTCGAAGCCAAGCACGTCGACCAGGTAGCGGCACTTGTCCGCGCCGCCGGCAATGCCGACCACGCGCGCACCCTTGATTTTGGCGATCTGCCCCACCACCGCGCCCACGGCGCCGGCCGCGCCGGACACCACCACCGTTTCGCCGGCCTTGGGCTGGCCCACGTCGAGCAGGCCGAAATAGGCCGTCAGGCCGGGCATGCCCAGCGCGCCCAGGTACAGCGGCAGCGGCGCCAGCTTGGGATCGACCTTGGTCAGGCCCTGGCCGCGCGAGACGGCATATTCCTGCACGCCCAGCAGGCCGTTGACGTAATCGCCCACCGCGAAGCCCGCGTGGCGCGACTCGACCACCTGGCCCACGGCGATGGCGCGCATCACTTCACCGATCGCCACCGGCGGGATGTAGGAATCCTCGCTGGCGTTCATCCAGCCGCGCATGGCCGGATCGAGCGAGATGTATTCCAGCTTGATCAGCAGTTCGCCATCGGCCAGCGCCGGCACGGGCACGGCGGCGTACTCGAAATCGCTGCGCTGGACGGCGCCCTGGGGACGGCGGGCCAGCAGGAATTGGTGATTGATGGTGGACATGGCGGTCTGTGCTCGCGAAAAGGTGGATAAAGGTAGATAACAAGCAGCAGTATAGGACGTGGTGAGATGCTTGATTAGTCATCAATTAGGCATTACATTGTTGCCCATATGGCGACAATCAACTCTACCGCGTTCCACGCTCCCGCCCTGCATTCGCAGCGGCTGGCCATCTTCGCCGCCATCGTGCGGGCCGGCAGCATCAGCGCGGCCGCCACCCAGCTCGGCTGCGGCAAATCCGTCGTATCGCGCCAGCTGGCGCGGCTGGAACTGGAATTGGGCGCGCGCCTGATCCAGCGTTCCACCCGGCGCCTGGCGCTGACGGAAATCGGCGCGCTGGTGCTGCAACAGGCGCAGCAGATCGAACAGGCGCTGGAACGCATCGCCGACATCACCGACCAGTACCAGCAGCAGGTGCGCGGCCTGCTGCGCGTGTCGTGCTCGATCGCCGGGCGCCGTCCGCTGGTGCCGCTGCTGGCCGAATTCGCGGCCCTGTATCCGCAAGTGAAGGTATCGCTGCAACTGGAAGACCGGCTGGTGGACCTGATCGAAGACCAGATCGACGTGGCCATCCGCACTTCCAACCTGGTCGATTCCACGCTGGTGGCGCGCAAGCTGGCCGACAACGTGACAGTGATGGTGGCTGCGCCGTCCTACCTGGCGCGCGCCGGCACGCCGGCCACGCCGCAGGACCTGCGCGCGCACGCCTGCCTGGTGTACACCAACGGCGGCAAGGTGTATGACGAGTGGACGTTTATCGGCGACCAGGGGCCGTACGTGGTGCGGGTCGATGGCCCGCTACAGGTCAACGATGGCGGCTCGCTGGTGACGGCCGCCGCGGCCGGCGCCGGCATCCTGCGCATCCCGCAGGTGCTGGCGCGCGAGGAACTGGCGCGCGGCGAACTGGTGCCGGTGCTGGCCGGTTACCGGGTACCGCCGGCGCCGGCCAGCTACGCCGTCTATCCGGCGCGCGACTTCCTGGCACTGAAGACGGTCGCCTTTGTCGACTTCCTCCAGCGCAGGATGGGTGGCGGGGGTGGCGTCAGTCCGCCAGGCCCAGCGCCTGCTTCTGCATCCTGATCAGTTCCGCGATGCCGCCCTGGGCCAGGTCCAGCAGGCGGTTCATGCAGGCGCGGTCGAACGCCGCGCCTTCGGCCGTACCCTGCACTTCGATGAAGTGGCCGGCGTCGGTCATCACCACGTTCATGTCGGTGTCGCAGCCCGAATCCTCCACGTAGTCCAGGTCCAGCACCGGCACGCCCTGGTACACGCCCACCGAAATGGCGGCGACAAAATGCTTGAGCGGAATGGCCGGCACGGCGCCGCGCGCCACCAGCTTGGAGAAGGCGTCGTAGGCCGCCACCATGGCGCCCGTGATGGACGCGGTGCGGGTGCCGCCGTCGGCCTGGATCACGTCGCAATCGAGGTGCAGCGTGCGCTCGCCGATCGCTTCCAGGTCGAACGCGGCGCGCAGCGAGCGGCCGATCAGGCGCTGGATTTCCTGGGTGCGGCCGGACTGCTTGCCACGCGCGGCCTCGCGGTCCATGCGGGTATGGGTGGAACGGGGCAGCATGCCGTATTCGGCCGTCATCCAGCCCTGCCCTTTGCCCTTCAGGAAGCCGGGCACCTTTTCCTCGATGCTGGCGGTGCAGATCACCTTGGTGTCGCCGCATTCGATCAGCACCGAACCTTCGGCATGCTTGGTGTAGTCGCGGGTCAAACGCAGGGTGCGCAGCGCATCGACGGCGCGGCCGCTGGGGCGGGATACAAAAGTCATCAAGTTTCCTATGTCAGTCTATTTCAATATTTGGGAGGATTTTTCGATCGCGCCGCGGATTTCCGCGATGGCGCGTTCGATTTCGTCGTCGTTGAAGGCGTCCACTTCCGGCGCCGGTTCGGCGTCGACCGCTGGTGCCGCCTTGTCCGGTGCGCCGCCGTGGATGGTGGTGCTGTGCAGGTCTTCCGGCAGCGCCTCGGTCGAGATCACGGTGGACATGTCGGGCGCCGTCACGGTGGCGATACCGTCGGTGACGCCGCCGCCCTGCCACATGATGGCCAGCGCCGTCACGTTATCGCTGCTGGCGCCTGCCTTGGCCAGCGCCGTGCTGACCAGGTCGGGCACGGCGCGCACCACCGTCTGCGTGGTCAGCCGGTGCGCCATGTCATCGTCCGGCAGCATAGACCACAAACCATCGGAGCACAACAGCAACTGGTCGCCCGGCAGCAGGCTGGCGCGGCCCGACAGTTCGATGCGCGGCACCACGCCGGCGCCCAGGCAGTTATACAGCTTGTTGCGGTCCGGATGGGTGGCGCGCGCCGACGGCGGCACCACGCCGCGCGCGATCAGGCTTTCCACGTGCGAGTGGTCGCGCGTGCGCGCCAGCACCTGACCGCCGCGCAGCCAGTACAGGCGCGAGTCGCCCACGTGGGCCCAGATGGCCGTGTTGTGCTGGATCAGGCACACCACCACCGTGGTGCGCGGCGTGTCCGGCAGGTTGTTGGCGGCGCTGTAGCGGTGGATCTCGTGGTGCGCCGCCATGCAGGCCAGCTCCAGGAAGCGCTCCGGCTTTTTCACGTAGGGCGTGGCCTGCTGCTGGAACATGGTGGAGATGGTCTGCAGCGCGATGGTGGCCGCCACCTCGCCGCGCAAGTGGCCACCCATGCCGTCGGCCAGCACCAGCAGCAGCGCGTCGCGGGTGAAGCTGTAGCCCATGCGGTCCTGGTTGACCTTGCGGCCGCCGATATGGCTTTCCTGATAGACGGAGAATTGCATGGTGATGCCCTGAGTAGATTGATGCGTAGGTTGATGCCGTCGTTAGCGCTGCGTGTCCGGTCCCGCCTTGGCGCCGGCCTTGTCCTTGCCGCGTCCGAGGCCGCCCAACCTGCCCACCAGGCCGCGCAAGCCATCGCCCAGCTTCTCCAGCGTCCCCTGGGGCGCTGGCGCGGGCGCTTCCGGGGCCGGCGCCTGCAGCACCTTCTGCAAGGCGAACAGGCTTTGCGGCCGGGCCAGCGGGTCGAGCTCAAGGCACCAGCGCACCAGTTTGACCAGTTCCTCCGAATAGAGGCCGTCCAGCTTCTGGAAATGCGCCTCCATTTTATCCTCAGTCTTGCGCTGGTCGGCCGGCTGTGGCGGCGATCCCACCATGCAGGCGAACATCGAGGCGCCGATGCTGTACACATCCGTCCACGGCCCCAGCGCCGCGTTGCGCGTGTACAGTTCGGGCGGCGCGAAGCCCGGCGTGTACATGGGCGTGAGCTTGGGCAGGTCGGTGTTGACGGTCTGGCGCGCCGCGCCGAAGTCGAGCAGCATGGGCGTGCCATCGGTGCGCAGGTAGATATTGGCCGGCTTGAGGTCCAGGTGCAGCAGCTTGTTGGCGTGCACCTCGCGCAAGCCGCGCAGCACCTGGGTGAAGATCTGGCGGATGAAGGCCTCGTTGGGCCGGCTGCCCTTGGCCTTCAGGCGCGAGATATGTTCCTGCAGCGAGTGACCCGACTCGTAGGCCATCACCATGTACACCGTCTCGTTGGCGCGGAAGAAATTGAGCACACTCACCACGTTGGGGTGGGCGATGCGGGCCAGCGCCCGCCCCTCCTCGAAAAAACACTTGAGGCCGATGCGGAACACGGGCAGGTTGGCCTTGGAAATGGCGGGCGCAAGTTCCCCCGGCTGGCGTAACGCCAGCGAACTGGGCAGATATTCCTTGATCGCCACCGCATTTCCATCCGGGTCGTACGCCAGATAAACAATACTGAACCCACCGGACGCAATTTTCTTTACAATGCGATATCCAGCAATTTCCAGGCCATCTGGTAACGGGGCGTTGTTCTGTGCAGCCATAAGTTTCCTCGCCTCAACAACCGGATTGTGTGGATAATTCACTGATTTGTAAAGATTAAACCGGGGACATCCTTTGAGCATTTCCAGCATGACAGGCTACGCGGTTGCCACCAGCGAGAGCGCGGCGGGAACCTTGACGATAGAAATCAAGAGCGTTAACTCCCGTTTTCTTGACCTACAGTTTCGCATTAACGACGATTTGCGGGCCCTCGAACCGGACTTGCGCGCCGCCGTCATGGCCGCCATCACCCGGGGCAAGGTGGAGATCCGTCTGAGTTTCGGACGCAAGGCGGCCACCACCGGCAGCACGGCGCTGAACATGGCGCTGCTCGGCGAATTGCAACGTTTGCAACTCGAAGTGGGCAAGCACTTCGTCAACGCGCCGGCCATGACTGTGGCGGAATTGCTGCGCTGGCCAGGCGTGATCGAGGAAGCCCAGATCGGCCAGGAATCGCTGCAAGCGGACGTGGCCGCGCTCACGGCGCGCACCGTGGCCGCCTTCGTCACCAGCCGCCAGCGCGAAGGCGCGGCGCTGGAAGCCATGCTGACGGCCCGTATCGACGCCATGGAAGCCATCGTCAAACGCATCACGCCCCTGATTCCGCAAGTGGTGGCCGCGTTCCAGCAGAAAGCCGTGGAACGCATGCAGGACGCGCTGGGTCTGGCCTGCCAGGGCTCGAACTCGTCGCTGTCGCGTCAGGATGCCCTGGAGCGCATCCGCCAGGAAGTAATCTTGTACGGCATCCGCATCGACGTGGCCGAGGAACTGGGCCGCCTGTCGGCGCACCTGACGGAAACCCGCCACATCCTGAAAAAAGGCGGCCAGGTCGGCAAACGCCTGGACTTCATGATGCAGGAACTGAACCGCGAAGCAAACACGCTGGGCGCCAAGGCTTCCGTCAAGGAACTGGCGGACGCGTCGATGGAACTGAAGCTGCTGATCGAGCAGATGCGGGAGCAGGTGCAGAACCTGGAGTAAGCGTCATCGCAGGGCGCACCCCGGCGCCCTGTCCTGCGCTTAACTGATTGATTGCGATGGCATCGCACCGGATGCCATGACTGCCGGACGCAAGCCTGTCGCGTCC
>DATFBD010000117.1:0-27907 GCA_035254005.1 Burkholderiaceae bacterium
GTGGGCCTCGTCGATGAACAGGATGATGGCGTGCGGGCTTTTCCCGACTTCGTCGATCACGTTCTTCAGGCGGCTCTCGAATTCGCCCTTGACGCTGGCACCAGCCTGCAACAGGCCCATGTCCAGCGTGTGGATGGCCACGCCCTGCAAGGTGTGCGGCACGTCGCCGGCCGCGATGCGCAGCGCCAGCCCTTCCACCACGGCCGTCTTGCCCACGCCCGCCTCGCCGGTCAGGATGGGATTGTTCTGGCGGCGCCGCATCAGGATGTCGACCAGCTGGCGGATTTCCATGTCGCGCCCGATCACGGGATCGACCTTGCCGGCGCGGGCCAGCTGCGTGAGGTTACTGGTGTACTGGTCCAGCGCCGGGGTACGGGCGGCCACCTGGGCCACCGGGTCGGTGCCCGCTTCCTCGACCGGGACCGGGGACGCGACCACCGCTTCCTGTGAGCCGTCCGTGTATTTCTCCAATTGGTGCTTCAAGCCGTCGAGCGGGAAGCGCGCGAACTGGCGCGAGGCGCGCGCGGCCAGCTGCGCCAGCTCTGGCTCCGTCAACAACGCCAGCAGCAGGTGACCGCTGCGGATCGCATGCGGCTGGTCCGCCGCCAGCGAGGCGATCAGCCAGCCATGCTCGAACAGCACCGACAGGTGGGGCGAGAACACGGGCGTGCGGCTGCTGCCGTTGCGGAAGCCCGCCACTTCGCGCCGCAGATCCGCATCCAGCCCTGTGAGGCTGATGTCGCAGCGGCGCGCGATGACGGCGACATCGCTGCGCTCCTGCTCCAGCAAGGCGAGGAACAGGTGTTCCACGTCCACTTCGTACTGTCCCAGGCCGACGCAGATGGCGGCGGCGCGGGTGGCGGCCTGGCGGGTGGTGTCGTTCAGCTTTCCGATCAGCGTTTTCAGGTTGATGCCCATGCTGTCGCTCCGCGCACGTGAGGATTGAGGGGATACCAGGGAAAGGCAAGGGCCAGACTCCCCGCCTTGGCGCGAGGGTCCGACCCGAGGTGTTCAAAGGCGATGGATCACACCACGCGGTTGGTGGACAGGTCCCAGCCGCCGGAGGTGTTGCCGCCGGCGCCGCCGCTGATGCGTTGCTGGGTATATTTCCAGCGCACCTTGGAGAACTTGAAGCCGACCTGCTCGGCCAGGATGTCGCCCTCCTCCACCGATGGCGTGACCTGGCCGATCAGCACATTGTCGATTTCGATCTCGAAGTACTTGACCCGCTCGCCCTGGGCGTCGGCCCGCATGAATTCGAACTTGGCCTTGGGGATGGTCTTGCCGGCCGCGCAGGTCTGCAGCAGGATGGGCGAGGACAGGTCGGCCAGTTTGCTGATGATGATGTCGCGGTGCTCACAGCGCTCGGCCGTGTGGCCGCCGCCGGTAGATGCCGTGGCCGACTTGGGCTGTTCCACGCCCCAGTTGACCGATTTGCATTCGATCCAGTCCTTGTGGCGGTCGTCAGCCGACTCGCCCTTGATGCCTTCAATGTACAGGTAGACGTCGATAGCCATTGCGCGCTCCTCTTTCGTCGGTGGGAAAAGTGTCAACAGGATGTCAGTAGTTGGTCGACTGCGGCAGCTCCGCGACCAGTCGGAGGGAAACGGACAGTTCATCGAGCTGGAAGTGCGGCCGCAGGAACGACACGGCGCGGTACACGCCGGGCCGCCCCGCCACCTCGTGCACCTGCACCGAGGCTTCGCGCAGCGGGAACTGGGCCTTCTGTTCCTGGCTGGCGTTATCGTCCAGCAGCACGTACTTCATCAGCCAGCGGTTGAGGAAGTCCTCCACGTTGGCGGCCGCGTTGAAGCTGCCGATCTTGTCGCGCATCATGGCCTTCATGTAGTGGGCGATGCGCGAGACGGCGAAGATGTACTGCAGCTGCGACGACAGCACGGCGTTGGCGTTGGCCGCCTCCGAGTTGTACTTGCGCGCCTTCTGCGTGGACTGGGCGCCGAAGAAGGCGGCGTAGGCCGTGTTCTTGCAGTGCACCAGCGAGATAAAACCGAGGTCGCTCAGCTCCTTCTCGCGCCGGTCCGTGATGGCCACTTCGGTCGGACACTTGAGGGCCACTTCGCCCTCGTCGGTCTTGAAGGTGTGGGTGGGCAGGTCGTCCACCAGGCCGCCGCCCTCCACGCCGCGGATCGCGGCGCACCAGCCATAGTCGTCGAAGGCCTTGGTCAGCTTGGCGCCGAAGGCGTAGGCCGCGTTACACCACAGGTATTTGTGGTGGTCGGTGCCGTCCACTTCCTCGACGAAGTTGAAGCCTTCGACAGTGGTGCCGTCGACCGGATTGAATGGCAACCGGCCCAGGAAGCGCGGCAGCGTCAGACCCACGTAGCGCGCATCCTCCGATTCGCGGAACGCCTTCCATTTCGCATATTCCACCGTGTCGAATACCTTGGCCAGGTCGCGCGGCTTGCCCAGGTCGGCGTAGCCTTCCAGCCCGAACAGCTCGGGCGCGGCCGAGGCGATGAATGGTGCGTGGGCGGCGGCCGCCACGTGCGACATCTGCTCGACGAAATACATGTCCTCGGGCTGGCGCGAGATCTCGAAGTCGCCCAGCAGCGCCGCATACGGCGCGCCGCCGAAGGTGCCGAATTCCTCCTCGTAGACCTTCTTGAACATGGTGCTCTGGTCAAATTCCAGCGCCGTCTGGAAGTCCTTCACCAGCTCGCGCTTGGTGGCGTTGAGCATGCGGATCTTCAGGCCCTGGCCGGTGGCCGAGTTCTTCACCAGGTAATGCAGGCCGGTCCAGCTCTGCTCCAGCTTCTGGAATTCGGGCGCGTGCATGATGGCGCTGAGCTGGCTGGAGATCAGCCGGTCCAGTTCCGCCACGCGCGCGTCGAGCGTGGCCGACAGGTTGTTCGAGACCACCACCGTCCCTTGCAGCACCTGGCTGACCAGTTCCGAGATGATGTCCTTGGCGCGCGCGTGTTCGATGCTGGACTTGGCGACCTTGCTACGCTCGACGATCTGGTCCAGCAGGCTGTCTGCGTCGGGGGCGGCGGCGGCTTGCGCCGCTTGCAGTTGGGCGGACATGGCGTCACTCCTTGCTGGGCGGGTCGGATTGGATGGCGGACAGCTGGTCGGTGTTGTTGAGCACCTCGGTCAGGATGTCCTCCAGCTTGTCATTGCCGGCCAGCTTGTTGCGCAGGTCGGCCAGCTTGCCGCGCGCCTCCAGCAGTTCACGCAGCGGCGCCACCTGCCGCACCACCGACTCGGGCCGGAAATCGGCCATCGAACGGAAATGCAATTCGACGCCGAACGAGGTGTCGTCGCCACTGAGCTGGTTAGGCACCTGGAAGCGCGCCACCGGCTCCACGCCGCCCAGCACCTCGTCGAAGTTACCGCTGTCGATGTTGACGAACTTGCGGTCCTTGAGGCGCTTTTGCTCCGCGTCCGGATTGCCGCCAAAGTCGCCCACCACGCCGACCACGAACGGCAACTCCTTGTTCTCCATCGCGTCGCCGATTTCCACGTCGTAGGTCATCTGCACCCGCGGCGCGCGCACCTTGGTCAGGCGCTTCTGGACACTGTCTCCGTTAGCCATGTTCACTCCTTCGCTTATTTGAGGCCGCCGAACGGGTCGGTGCTGGCCGACGCGTTGTCGGGCTTGGCGGCGGGATGGTGTGCGGTGGCCGTCGCGGCCCGGCGTGACTGGACCGGCGGCGGACGGCGCGCGGCTGGCGGCACCAGCACTTCCTCGCCCAGGCTGGTGCGCAGCAAGCGGGCCAGGTCCTGCGCCTCCGACCGCAGCGAGCCGTTCAGGTTGTTCTGCCGGCTCAGGTCCGTCAGCGCCTTGGTCGACAGCCGCAGGCCGCTGACGGCCACGATGCTGTTGCCGAGCTTGTCGTTCGGGTCGCGTTGCAACGCCTCCAGCGCGTTGGTGATGGCCTCGCCGTAGCTGGCGCGGTCGAACTTCATCTGCGCCAGGTGCAGCCACGGCTGCTTGTCGGCCGGATAGGTGCTGGCCGCGCTCTTGAGGATCACTTGCGCTTTGTCGGCCTGGCCGGCGGCGACGGCCGTGTCGGCCTCGGCCAGCGCGCGCTCCAGCGTGGCCGGTTGCGCACGCTCGGCGCGGACTTGCTCGCCATCGGTGGCGCACGCCGACAGCAGCAGCGCGCAAGCCAGGATGGGCAACGGTGTTCGGATCGGATTCATGGTGTGCTCCCTGGTGGAACGAAGGTGGAGAGGCGGATGGGGTGGAGGCCATTATTGATCAACGGTTCAGGCCGCAATTGCGCCTGCTCAAGGCATGTTGCATTCCGCGTCCGGCCGGCTGATATCGCGCCGCGGGCTGATCTGGCGCAGTACCGCAAGCACAGGCCGCCGCCGCACAGGCGGCGCTGGCGGCAAGCTGCGTGCCCCTTGCGCGGCCGCAAATCCCACCGGGGCCGCTTTGGTTCTAATGGCTAGGTCGCCTGGAGAACCGATGAACCGATCCCGCAATGTCCTGCTCTGCCTGGCCGCCGTGCTGAGCCTCGATGGTTGCGCGGCCGGCTCGATCGCCGGCACGGCGCTGGAAATGATCGGTGTGCGCAAACCGCCCGAACTACCGGACGCGCAAAAGCCGCCGCGCCATGTTGCGATCCGCCTGCATGCCAGCCCCAACCTCAACACGGATGCGAGCGGCCATCCGCTGGCCCTGGTGGCGCGCATCTACAAGCTGCGCCAGGACGCCGCATTCCGCCAGATCGGCTACGACAGCTTCCTGAATGCCCATACCGAACATGCGCTGTTGGGTAACGACTTACTGGAGGTAAAGGAAGTGCTGCTGGTGCCGGGCCAACGCTATGAAGTGGTCGAGCAAGTGACGCGCGAAGCGGCCTTCATCGGCGTGGTGGCGCTGTTCCGGGCGCCGGCCGAACAGCGCTGGCGCATGTCGTTCGCCGCCGGCGAGGCGGAAAAGGATGGCATCACGATCGGAGCCCATGCCTGCGCGCTGAGCGTGGGCGCGGGCGCGACAACGGCCAACGGCACCCACGCGGCGCAGCCGCTTGCCCCCGTGCGCTGCCAATAGTTCTATGTAACCTGTGGAGCAGACATGACTATTCCGTTGAAGGTTCTGTGGTGCAAGGGCGTGGCCCTGAGAAGCCAGCATTTCCAACAACAGGACCGCTATCATGAGTCACTTTTGCATCAAACCGCCATGGCGCTGCAAGCCTATGGTTGGGGCGTGCGGAGCGTAGGGTGGGATGACGAGGCACTCAAGAACAAGCGCCTGCGTCTCGAGTCGTTGTCGGCGATATTCCATGAAGGCGCTGTCTTCAGTGCGCCGCACAGTGATCCGCTGCCTGCCGCCGTCGACCTGTCCACCGTGCCGTCGGGCACACAGAAAGTAACCTACTATGCCGCGTTACCTCATTGCACCGGTGCTGGCGGCAATGTCGCAAAGGCTGGCGCAAACGACAGGGTCCGCTACCGGCGCGTAGAACATGTCACCCCGGACATGCTCACCGACGCAGCGGACGAGTCCATCAGCTATCTGAAGAAGAATGTGCTGCTGGTGTCCGATCTGGAACCGTTGGGAGCCTACGATTGCTTCCCCCTCATTCGCTTGCAACGTACCATGTACGGCGGCTTCGAACGCGATCCATCATTCATTCCACCTTGTCTCTCCGTGGCAAGCACGCCGGAGCTGCCAGCACGCCTCAATCAGCTCTTGGAAGCGATGCAGGCCAAGATCGATGCGCTGCATGGCAATTTGCGCGAGCCCAGCCCCAACGTGGTCGAATTCCGCTCCGGCGACGTGACGTCATTCTGGATGCTGAACACCATCAGCACCTACGCCGCCAAACTCACGCACTACTTGGACAATAACGCCATCCATCCGGAACGCCTGATCGAGGCCCTGCTAAGTCTGACGGGATCGTTAATGACATTCTCCAAGGCATACAAAATAGCCGAGCTGCCGCGATACAACCATGACGCCCCAGGCGAGAGCTTCGACGGTCTGTGCACCATTATCAGGGCACTGCTCGACACCGTGATCTCGGCAAAATGCTTCTCAATCGCGCTGGAAGAGCACAAAACCTGCTTCCATACCGGCAAGCTCGACTCCGGCAAGCTGGACCAGAACACCACGCTCTACCTGGCCGTGGGTGCCTCCATGCCGGGTGTGGAACTGGTGGAGGTGGTACCGCTGCGCTTCAAGGCTGGCTCCCCGGACGACGTCGACAAAGGCGTGATGTCCGCATTGCCTGGCGTGAAACTGACGCATGCGCCTCAGCTTCCAGCCAGCGTGCCCGTGCGGCCGGACACCTACTATTTCACTCTGGACAGCAAGAGCGTGCTGTATGAACAGATGATGAAAGCACAATCGATCACTGTCTACGTCCCTCGGGGCTTCCCTGACCTGCGCCTGGAATTGCTGGCGGTGACGGCATGAACACCATGATTGATCGACGCACAGCGTCCGACTTGTCGGGCAACCAACGACGCGACGACCGCGTCCGCGACGGCCACGCCCACTCGCTGGTGGATTTGCTGCAAGAAGGGCTGCTGCTCCTGTTCATACTGCAGAGCGGCGCCAAACCTCCCAACCAGAGCGCGTTCGAGCAGCGCGAACACGCCAACGGCAGCAGAGCGGAGGGCAGTCAGAGCTCGCCGGATGGACAAGACGCAGGGGCGTCCAAGCCATCCCTTCCTACGCAGGCGCCCCCTCGCACATGGAAAGAAGTGGGGACCATGGACGAAACGCTTATCAGAGAAAAAATCATGGATTTCCTTGCCGAGTTCGATCGTGAAGCGCGCAAGATGCGTTCAAACGCCGAGGATATCGAGGCGGCCAAATACGCCTTCTGCGCCTTGCTGGACGAAGTGATTCATGGCGCTGGACTCGCGATGAGCGTGGGTTGGAAGGAATTCCCTTTGCAGATCACCGTGTGTGGCGATCACACGGCTGGGTACCACTTTTTCGACCGGCTTGAAGCGCTGCGCAGCAAAGGTGGCACACGCCTACAGGCGCTGCAGGCCTTTCACCTGATGTTGCTACTTGGCTTCAGGGGCAAGTACGCCCATGAAGCCGACGACAAACTCACCTATCTGACCGCCCGACTGGGAGAGGAAATCGCCCATATCAAAGGCAAGAGCAAAGGTTTCGCGCCCCAGGCGGAGCGGCCGGATCAGGTCATCAATAAACTGCGCAGTGAACTGTCGCTATGGGCGCTTACCGCCGTGTTCGCAGCAGTGGCGCTGGGCACGTATCTGGGCATGAAATCGTCGTTGGATCACCGCACGCAAAGCAGTATGGCAGCGTATGCCGACCTGATCAAGCTGGCGCCACAGCCAGCGCATGTGACGATCACGTTGCCGTAACCACGCGGTCGTCAGGCGCGTGAGGCTGCGCCGCCAGTATGCGCTGGGCCGACACAGTTTTGCCGGCCCAGCGGATACCGCCGTCATTCAACATCCGCGTTGACGCTTCCGATCAGGGTACAGCCACACTCGGTCTTGCTGCCGTGCACGGCGACTGGTATGTCATCCACAGTAACAGAATCGTGACCCGACGTGATCTTGTTGACCCCGTGTGGTGCGCCGCCCGGATAGAACAAGGGACAGGACACCTCGTCGCCTTTCCGGGCGATCACCTTGCCGCCAATATCTCGAGTCGGCGAGCCGCTGATGACTTTGCCGCCATGGTCCGTGCTGTCGCCGACCACGATGATTTTCAATGTCATGGGACTTCCTTTCGTTTCAGTTGCGGCTGTGGAATCGACGTAACAAAACAAATAGGTAGGCGGCGCCGATGATTCCAGAGATCGTGTCTCTGGAAGAATGAGATGCCCCCACTTGAGCATAAAAGAATGCATGGTTGCTTCCGATCAGGTGAGGAATTAATAGGCGGGCGCCCCCGATGGTTCTACATCCATCGCATCCTGTATGCCGCGCCAAGTAGGCAGCTTTGCAGGCGGCAATGGCAAAGCTATATCAAGGCGTCCTAACCTTAAATCTGGATTGATTTCAAGGGCGTCAGCGATAGTCAAATACCGCTTTGTTCGCTCTTCATCTTTCGTGACACCTAGTGCCAGCAGCGCCTGCTTTTGCTCCTCTGTGGCACTTGTCCAATGGCCCCTGCTAAAGAGCAAATAGAGGGATGAGGCGCACTCCGAATTACCGAACTTCGTTCCCTCTTGGTAAATGCGAATCGCATCTTGATATCGATTTTCAATCTCCGCTATCATTCCCAGCTGAACAGCTGCCGGTCCGTGGCCTTGTCGATAAGCGCATTGCAGCATATATTTCTCGTCCATTGGCCGTTCCGCCTTCGCATATGCCTGCGACAATGCCATCTGGCCTTCCGGGCTGCCTAGCTGCGCGGCCCGATAGTAATATGCCCATGCGATTTCCTCATCGTAAGCCGCCCCGCCGTAACCATATTCATGAGCGACTCCGAGATCATAAAAGCCCCAAGGCTGGCCAGCTGCAACGGCTTGCCTCGCCAGTTCCACGTGCTTGTCCGCGTTTGGCTCCAGCACATTATTGGACGGAAGTGGTCCCAAACCATAGCGGTAGAAATGGGATAGGAGAGCGCGAGCACCCCAATCGCCCTTGTTGGCCGCAGCTGTTACGTCGTCAAGAATCCGATGTATCTCCGTGCGCGTGAGCTGCCATTCAATTTTGCTGCGCCAGAGTTTTCGCGCCGCGATATACGGGCGATAGACCTCCGGATCGCGGTAGGTCGGCATATGCCTTTTCCAGTTATCGCAAATCGGCAATGGATCAGTCAATTTGAAAACATATAGTCCACTCGGCATGGTATGCATGGCCTTGTACTCTAGATGGCGGCCATAAAGAAAAATGCCACCCGAAGCAAGCGCAAGCAGTCCGCCAAGCGCACTCCATTTGAGTATAGACGGTCGCATGGTTACCATCGGGCACGTTGAAGATTAATAGGTTGGCGGCCCGGATGACTCCTGGTCCATCGCATCTTCAATGCCGTGCCATTTAGGCAGCGCTGCAGGCGGCAATGGCAATACTTGGTCTAGCCGACCTAAGCTCATGTCTGGGTTGATTTCGAGGGCATTTGCGATCGCCAAGTAGCGTTCAGTTCGCCCTTCATCCTTATTCACCCCTATGGCCTGCAGCGCCTGCTTTTGTTCCTCTGTCGAGCTACTCCAGTACCCCCGACTAAACAACAGATAAAGGGATGACGCACAGTCGGCATTACCAAACTTTGTCCCCTCTTGGTAAATCTGAACCGCATCATGATACTTCCCGCTAATTCGCGCTTTCATCGCCAACAGTAGCGCTGCAGGACCGTGTCCTTGCTGGTAGGCACATCGCAACATATATTCTTCGTCCAAAGGCCGCTCCGCCTTCGCGTACGCCTCCGCCAATGCCATCTGGGCATCTGGGCTACCAAGTTGCGCGGCCCTATAGAAATATGCCCATGCGATTTCTTCATCATAAGCCGCACCGCCGTAGCCATATTCATGAGCGACACCAAGATCATAGAAACCCCATGCCTGGCCAGCCGCGGCCGCTTGCCTCGCCAGTTGCACATGCTTGTCCGCGTTGGGCGCCAGCACGTTATTGGAAGGTAACGGCCCCAAACCATAGCGGTAGAAATGGGACAAGAGCGCGCGTGCACCCCAATCGCCCTTGTTGGCCGCAGCAGTTACGTCGTCGAGAATCCGCTGGGTTTCCGAACGCGTGAGCTGCCATTCAATTTTGCTGCGCCAGAGCTTTCGCGCCGCGATATACGGGCGATAGACCTCCGGATCGCGGTAGGTCGGCATATGCCTTTTCCAGTTATCGCAAATCGGCAATGGATCAGTCAATTTGAAAACATATAGTCCATTCGGCATGGTATGCATGGCCTTGTACTCTAAATGTCGAATGTAAAAAAAAATTCCACTTGCCGCGAGGGCGAGCAATACAGCAACGCCTCCAAACTTATACGTAGTCGAGCGCATGGTTACACGACCGGCGATCCAGGCTTCCGATTAACAAAAAAGGGAAGAAGTTGATATTTAAGCGGTTGCCCCGCCGCTCTCAGTCTAGCGCCCTCCAACATCGTATCCTTCCAATCTTTGAACGTTTGGGTCATATCCGAGAACTTGGGAGGCCCTTCCTTCCCCATACATTGCATGAACAATTCCGTCCGCAATTGGTAGGCGACATCATGCGCCTGGCTGAAAATATTGAGCTCGCTGTCCAAGGCCATGCTCCTCAAGTTGAGGTTGGCAGAACCTAGTGTGAAGGCGGCGTCATCGACGATGGCGACCTTGGCGTGGATGTATATTTCCTCGTAATCGTCGGGATACAGCCTGGGCCCAGCGGGCTTGGTGTTGCAGGTCCATAACGCCCCCATGACAACGTTGATTCCTTGCCGCGAGAGTTGATCAAATGTGGGCGGCATCAGGCCTTTCCCTTGCCGCGCCTTTTCCACCGCATCGTTATGCTCCCGCACCATCGTCTCGCTCTGGCCCACCCTGCTGGCGATCCCGTAAGTCGCCAAATCCATCCCATCCCTCTCCGGCGTGGAGGTGAGCAAGAACACATAGAATGGCTTTTGATAGCCATCCCTTCGCAAATTCCCCACATCTTCCATTAAGCCGTCGGCCCAAGGCTCATATTGAATGTATTGATTCTGGATGAACATATAGTGATGCATCTGCCGCGTCATGTTGGCATAGCACTCCTTGATGCTCTTCTGGCCATGCATGGGCTGGGTGCGCAACAATTGCACGCTATGCTGGCCGCCGGCCACCTCGAAGTCCCTCCACGGGATCGTCTTGCGGCGTTGGATGAACGCTGCCGCGGGCTCTTTATGGGCTCGCTCGGCCACGTCCTTGGCGGCCTTAGTCACGGCCGGCGGGATCAAGACGCCAGCGGCGCGCGCAGCCAGCCAACACGATTCAACGAACAGGGGACTGGGCGGCGCGGACTCCTCCCATGCCTCGCAAAAGTTATGATTGAGATCACATAGGACAGCCCCCCGCAGACGGCAAGAAATGTCTTGATAAGGTTTGGCAACGTAGGTATTTCGCCGCAAGTAAGAGCGCACCGCCTGCTCCTTTTGTTCCAGTTCCTCGGCCGACGGACTGTAGCCAGGAACATAGACACCCGCCGCGTCGAGCGCCGGCCCCTCGCGCCAGGCACGCTCTTGTGCCGTGGCCGGGTCGGTATGATAGAAGCGCTCGCGCCGGGGATCCTGAAACAGGTGATGCTCGGTGTCCCAGAAGTCGGTGATGGAATTGTGCCCCATCACATAGCCGATCGCCGTCTCCGGATTTTCGTAATCGATCAACACCATCTTTTGATGGTGGGTCGGATAGCACATGCTGGCAAGCGCTTCCGGATTCCATGGGTGCGACTCCCCTCGCAACGAAGTCCACAACGTCTTGACGGACAATACCCGCACCTGGAAAGTGATGTTGGTTACGCCCGCGCACACCTCCGCGAACCAGGCTGCGTTGTAATTCTGATGCGCAACGCTGTGAAAGCCATTCTCCGCGCTGCCGATGTTGGGATAGCGCTTGCCGTAGTAACCCGGCATATTGTTGACTTTTTTCTGGGCCAGCGCGTCATCATGCCACACGAGCAGACGAACCTGCACCGGGTGTTCCTTGCGACCGGCGATCTCCTTCAACAGATCACCGTAGCGCTGTCCGGAATCGGCCGTCGCCCCACGCACCAGCACCATGCCGGGGTCGAAGCCCCAAGTAATGATATCGACGCTATGCTGCGCCCGGCGCAGGTCTTCGGAGATTCGATGAAAGACACGCTCGCCACAGTTCAGGGGTTCTATCGAGCAGACATGGCGCTGTTGATATACCTTCTCGGGCGTCTGCACCCACCAGGGCAGGGAGAGGCACACATACGGCGGCGCATTTCGCCGATAGTAGAGTTGCTGTCCGTACAAGTGGGCATTGGCATTAATGTCGGCCATGTCACTTCCCTTTTCAAAATGATGACGTCATGCGCCGCTCGACACTACAGTTGGTCTCGCAAGGCAGGGTTGGCGAGCAGGCGATCGTCCGTTAACGACTGTGCATCCGCGCCAGACGTGCCTCCCGCATTCTTCTGCCCGTGGTAGCCAACGCTGGCACTCATTTTATGGAACGCGTACAAGTCATCCGCCGCGATGTCGAAATGCCGGCCGTTCGGAAGTTCAATCTTGTAGTTAGCCTCGCCATCGATGTCATGCTTGAATTTCAGATTGCCCGCCTCATCGAATCGCGTCTGCTCAATCAGCGCGCCATCCTTGTACAGCTTGGCGGGCATGCCAGCGCCGGCCCAGCCGCTGGCGGCCGGATGGGAGCCCAGATTGACGATCCCCTGCCCTTCCATCGCCGGCTGCGGTGGCATGGCGATCGCGACATCCATGGTCTTCGGCCCTATCAGACTGTGCTTCACGGCGTGCGAAACAAAGCTGCCATTGGTGCCAAGCTCCATGCTGCCGGCATTAAACCTGGCGTAGGTGCCGCCACCATTGATCACCAGTTCCTCCTTCGCCATGATGGTGATGCGATTGGCCTCGTGTTTGATGTTGAGCTTTGCCAACACATTGACGCTATCTTTCAATGCCTGTATCTCGATATCGCCTGCCGCTGCAATCAATTTCATGCCTGCCTGGTACACGAACAGGCGGAACGCCTGCCGTATGGTGGCGAACAGGCTTTCGCCCGCCGCGACCGACACACTCCTGCCCGTCGTGATCGCCGTGTGCTGCCCGCTTGAAATGTGCGTGCTGCCCGCGGTCGACGATTCGATGCCTGCGGGGCTGGCCAGCACCAGATGCGGCGCGCTCAGCTCGGGAAAACCCTCTGATGTGCCAGACGTGCCCTTGATGGAGTCGTTCTGGGTCTTGAGCGCCGCCGCGATCTCGGTCTGCTTGGCCTGAGTGTCGAATGGGCCGGCTGCCTTCGCCAACATTTCATGCTGAAGCTGTGCCTCGTTCAGACGCTGCCCCGTCTCACTCATGTCTTTAATGTGCCCGCCAGCCCCGACGCGCGCCTCGGTGGTCAACAACATACCCTTAGCGGCCCGCAACACGCCATGCCCATCGCTACGCAACTCAAAGCCCTCCCCACGCACGTCGCTACGGCCGGGCGTGCCATCAATGCGAACGATATGGCCCAGCGATAGCTGGCTGTGCATGTGGTCACTCTTTAACTGGACCTGTATTTCGCCGTTGGTATCGTCGAAAACAAGGTCGTTGCCCCGCTGGCCGCCCAGCTCACGACTGCGCCAGCCCGCCAATGCCTGCTGCTGTGGAAGTGTCCACGGTGGCAACAGGGCGCCGTTGTAGACACTACCGATAATCAGCGGCCGGTCTGGATTGCCGTCGATGAACATGACCACAACTTCCTGGCCAGCCCGAGGAAGCATCACCAGACCAAAATTGCCTCCGGCGTGCAGGGACGCCACCCGTATGAACAATGTGCTGCTCTGGCTTGCATCCCCGTCCTGGTCCCAATGAAACCGGACCAGCACCCGCGCGTGCTCCTCCGTCTGGATTTCCCCGCCCTGCGGGCTGACCACCTTCGCCGTCAACACGCCACGGATGCGGGTATCAGTACTATTGAAGCCGCGCGGCGGCCGCCAAGGGGTGAGCTTGCGCAAACAGGTAAAGGTATTGCGGTACTCCGACAACGTCTCCTTTCCGTTCAGATAATTGTTGCGGACGTGATGCCGTACCGACAGGATCAGGTATTCGCGCTGGCCAACATCGCTGGGCGTGCCCACGCCTTCGGCGCTGAAATGGTTCGACAACTTGAAAATTCGTCCAGGCTCGGCACGCCGGTCGTTGCTGATGGCACTGAAGTCCAGGCCCTGCGCATCGTGCGTTTCGAGCAGGCGCTGGGCCAGGTGTTCGCCGTCGTCATAGTTCCGGAACCCGAAGCTGGCGGTATCTTCATACACCTCAATGCACGGCACGTTCCCCTGCCCGTTCGCGCCAAGGTGCGAGGGACGCACGGAATCGGCGGCCTTGAAGTCGTAACTATTGAGCGTCACCTTGCGCGGCTGGATGCGCCGAACGGGGCTCCATTGCGACACACCATCGTCCTCCCTTGAGCCGGCCTGGCTCTGGAACTGCATGTCGGGATAACCATCGATCGCGTTGGCGAGCGTGCTGTCGTCGCCTACGCATAGGGTATGGCCGTCGAACCGATGTTCGTACCATGTGTGGCAGCCAGCCGCTTCAAGCCGGCGGTACAAATGGTTATGGTCGCTTTCCTGATACTGTATCGCCAGCGGGATGACAGGCAAGTCCTCGGCAAGCCGGCAGCGATGGTCGCGTTGGATGTAATCCGCGAACACGGCGTCCATCATTTCAGTGAGCGCCATATTTTTGAAGACACGGCTGTTCTTGCGCAAGTTGAGAAACGCCAGCCATGGCTTCAGCACCATTTCGTAAAAGGCAAAACCGCCGTCGGATTTGATGAGGCGGAATTCGAACACATAGCCGTTGAAGTAACGCAGCGTACCGTCGTCACGCATCAGCGAAATGGCGACCATCTTGCCGATCACGTCTTTCAAGGGAATACGGGCGTCGTCGGACAACACCTCCACCGTGTAGCGAAAGTCGCGCGACAATTCTTCCTGCGCATCCAAGGCGTTGACAAGCATGATGCTGCCGGGCCCATCCTGGCGCGGGTAATCCAGACGCATGAGGCGCTGTCCCTGACTCGCGGCGCTGAAAGCGGAAAGGATGGAAGTGGCGTCCTGCGGCAGATTCATGGGGTGATCCCTTCTATGCGCACGAATGGGGTATGCAAGACTTTAGCGGCCCCATCCAACGGGTATCTTGCGCCACCACAAAGGCACGAGACTTGCCATTACAGCATGTCAATCAAATAGCTGAGCTCCCCGCGGTCCTGCTCCCCCGCCAGTGGTCCGAGGAATGCATCCAGGCCGAGTCGGGCACCTGGACCATCGGACACGCTGGTCAAAACCGCCTGCGTCACGTCAGCAGCCCGCAAGATGGGACGGATTTCGAAAGATAGCGTCGGCGCGGCAAACATGGACAACATATCCTTCAGTGCCAAGCATCCCTCCGCGCCCGGCAGGAAATCGTCATACTGCGCCTTGGTCAGCGGACCGAGCCAGATGCGCACCCGAAGGTCGCGCCGCCAGGTATTGGGACCAAGAATGAAGCGCTCACTGAGAATCGCATTCTCACCTCCCAACGTCGCTTGCGCCGAGAGCTCCAGCGGGTGCCAATATCCCACTTGCGGCTCAACCTTGACCGCCACGTCGAAATAATCAGCCAATACCCGTTCCGTCATATCCGGAGAACACGGACGCTGATGAAACGCCCCAGCATAAAACGCTGCTGCCTCGTCCGCGACCGGCCTGCTCTTTACCGCTCGCGTTTCCCCAACCAATGCCAGCAGCAAGTCCAGCTGACGATGCAGCGAGGGGACACCTTCCGCCAGTTCCAATCGATATTTGAACCACGCCTTGTAATACAGCACGACTAAACGGTTGCTGAACAAATCGAAGTAGGCGGGTACGCCATTGTCGCCCTCTTGCTGCACATGCGTGGCGATCCGTTCGGTATAGTGGAGCGGCAGCGTGCCATGAATTCCCAGCAGTCCGAGAAAGGTCGGCGTGATGTGGAAGCACAGATCCTGTAACTGACGGTAGGCCGCGGCCGGCAGCGACGCTGGATCGCTGTCGCCTGCACAGTCCCCAACTCCGCTCACGCGCAGGGACTCGATCGCGCTTGCCGGGAAACTCAGAGCCAGGCTGTTTCGGAAACGCACCCTTTCCTTCAACACATCCTCGCCCGGTACGCCCCGCGCCCTCAGCCACTGCTCCAGCAGCCGCACCGCCTGGAAGAAATCGAACTGACATGGTGCGGCGAACAATTGCCCGATCAAGCCAAGTTCGTCGTCACGCTTCGGGGTGGGCATCGCAGCAACTCCTCGCCAGTTCTTTTCGACAGCACCAGCAATTGACTGAATACATTGATTTGACAATACAGACCAAAGAAGCGGTCCATCACTTCCGCAAACAGGTGGATGCCACCGCCGACGAACGCTTCCTCGTCGAGAGTCATCCGGACCTCGATCCCCGGCATGAGCGCCGCACAGGGTTCCCCAGGCACCCACGCCATGATCACTTTGTACTGCAGCCCGCATACTCCCTGGATCTGGCGCTGGGTTGCCGGAGATTGAGGGAGGTCGTACAGGGTAAGCATTTTGCGGAACTCCTCCAGGCCAACGTCCGACAATGCGCGATGGTTCAACGCCAGATGTGAAATGAGCCGCCAGTGCGCACCGTTGCCCGATTCAAAACGGTAGCTGGGGCCGGGTTTGCGCAGCAAGCTGGCCTTCGGCGCCACGTTGCCGTCGCCGACGGCCAGGTCGCCGCCGGTGTCCCCATAGGTCAGCAGGGTTGGCAGGTCGCGGTTGCTGCAAAGGAGCTCGGTCGACAACGTCTGCGAGACGAGCGCAAGCGGGTCCATCTCGCCATCCACGAGCGCGATCCGCAACTCATGGCCGGCCGCACGAGCGCCCGTGATGTCATCGCGCCGTGTGATCCAGTAGCGGCCGGTACTTCCGTCGCCCTGCCCATGATGACGACCGTAAAATGGCTGTAGCTCTACGGCCTCATCGCCGTTGCGCTCACTCAGTTTCAAGCGGGCGGAAACAACACTGTGTATCTCGTAGGCTGCCGGCTGCGCGTTATCTGCGAGTAAGGCGTATTCCGCTTTTTTGCCATCAATTTGAATCGGCACACCGCCCCGACGAAACAGGTTGACGATCGGAGTGCATCGCAGTACAAAGTTCCTGACAGACAAAGCCTTCAAGGCCCGCGCCACACTGGAGTCGACCGCCACGTTCTTGACTGCCAGATGCAGCGTAAAACTGCGGCAATTTGCTGGCAGTCGTGCAAGGATCTCGGTCAGGTCGATGTCGAGGAAATTGAACTTTTCCGGAAACACGAAATATTCTGTCAGCAAGCGATAGGCCGAATGTGACCGTGCAGGAAAGGGAATCAGGGCCTCGTCCTCTGAGAAGCCAACCGAACGTATGGGCAATGTAGCGAGTGCGTGCCAATCCCCGCCTGCCTCTGCGTAGGCACCGCAGACCCGCATGAACAGAGTGTCCCGCAACGCCGCGCAGAACGATGGCTCGCCGTCAATGTAGAAGCGAACACTTGAGCAATCAACGTGGAATGTCGCCTTCAGCCGAGACATGTCCAATACCACACTAATTTCCGCTGTGGCGCCGGCAGGCAACTGTACGGACGCCGGCGCGTCGATAATGGGCGAAAACCGCGCCTCGCTTAGACGGACAGATGACGGCGGCACGTCACTGGTGGTCTGGAACAGGCAACGCGTTCCTTTGACGAGGCCGGAACGCAGGATCGTCCCGCGCGGCAGACATTTCTTCGCGCCCAGGTCCGATGCGTCAGCGCCGCCGTCCAGGCAGGCGATGGAGCAAGACGGTATTGGCCGCATGTAGTGCGGGTAAAGCGACTCAAGCAGCGCCTCGGTGAACTTAGGATAGTCGTCGTCAAGTCGTTTGGCGATCCGGCCCACGGTCAACGCGAACGATTCAACCATCCCTTGCACGAGCGGATCACCGGCTGCCTCCCCCGGAACCAACATTTTTCCGGCAACCCGAGGATATTTGCGCTTGAACTCTCGACTTCCTTCCCGCAGCAAGTTCAATTCCCGCTCATAGTATGCCAGCAATGGATCCATCCGCTCCTCCCGTCCTGTGTCTGGATAGACCGGCACGGCATAACCGCGCCGGCCCGCGTTTTACTGCGCCACCCGGAATTCAATGCGCCGATTGCGGGCGCGGCCGTCGGGGCTGGCGTTGTCGGCCACGGGCCGATCCGGACCCTGCCCGGACACGCTCACCATGGCCGGACTGACGCCGCGCCCGGCCAGATAGCTGCGCACGGCTTCGGCCCGCGCCAGGCTCAGCGCCACGTTGCTCTCGCGCAGGCCGACATTGTCCGTATGGCCGATCACTTCCACCTTCTTGTCCTTCACCTTGTGCAGGGCGTCCGCCATCTCGTCGAGGATAGCCCGGCCCGACGGCGTGAGCGTGGCCTTGCCGCTTTCAAATTCGATGATGCGGCGCGCCAGCGTGGCGTCCAGCAGGTTCTGCTCGGCGGCGCTCACGCGCAAGCCGTTATTGACCGTGTAGGTCGGGTTGAGGCTGGTGGCGAAGTCGCTGGCGATCTGCTGGCGCTGCGCCTCGTTGGCCACCTCGCCGTGCACGCTGATGTTGTTGCCGTCGATCTTGAGCTGGCCTTTGCTGATCAGCTTGAGGTCGGCGCCAATCAGCTTTTGCACATAGCCCACCCAGTTCGGCGGCAACACCACGCGGCCGATGGCGATCTGGTCCACCACCTGGTCGGCGCCATACAGTTCCCGCAGCCGGGCCAGCATGGCGGCCTTGCTGGCCTCATCGGGCACGGTCCCGCTGACCAGCACCTGGCCCGGCTTGGGCGTGGCCGGCGCAGGCACCTGGGCGGCGGCCGGGATGGCGCCCGCCAATATCAACGGCAACAGGATCGCACGCATGGACTACCTCCGTGGCCAGGTCAGGCAAAGGTTTCGTGAAACAACGCATGGACCGAACGCAATGACAGTTGGCCCTGCTCCAGGTAGGCGGCCAGCTGATGGACGCGCCGGTCGGCATCCAGGCATTGCTCCACCCAGTCGGCCTCGTGCAGCGTGATCTGCTGCTCGTCCACGCATTGCGGATCGATGACCGCTTGCAGCGTCTCCGGCGCGGCGCCGTTGAAACCGACCACCAGCGTGTACTGTTCGCCAAGGTCGGCGAAGAACAGGCACAGCTCGAATTGCCCCTGGCGCAGGAATGGTGACATCAAGTCCAGCCAGAACGCGGCCACCAGGTAGCGGTAGCGCGGCGCGTCGGGCAGCGGCAACGCCAGGCTGCGGTCCAGACTGGCGTTGCCATCGTCCCTGACCGGCTGCAGCAGCAAACCAAGCGCCAGCAGGATTTGCCGCACCGGCGCGTGCGCCAGCATGGCCTGCAAGCTGGCGATATCGTGGCCATCGAGGAAGCGCGTGAAGGCGGTCTCGTGGTCCGGGTCGCCCGGATCGAGTTCCACCACGGTGGCCGCCAGCGCGTGCAACGCCGGGGCCGGATCGTCCGCCACCGGGACCTCGGCCGCCAGCGGCGCCAGCGCCTCCCACAGCGGCGCCAGCACCAGCGGGCTGCGTGCCAGAAACGCGGCCGGTTCCAGCACGTCCAGCGCGCTCATGACGAGGAACGGATAGCGCCGTTGCGACTGGTCGCCGCTGGATAGGATATGGCCGGCGATGGCACGCCGGCTGCGGTTGCCGACGAAGGCGAACGGCAACGGCCGCAGCGCGTCGTAGTGCTGCTTCCAGCGCGGGTTGAGCGTCAGCACATTCATCACCTCGGCCAGCCACTGGTCCAGCAGCGCGGCCAGGGCGGGATTGTCGACCGCCTTGATGAAATCGCTGCGGGTTGGAATCTTGCCGAAGTAGCCCACCCGCGTCGCTTGCGGCGCGCGCTTCATGGCGCCGCTCCGACGATGGTTTCCGGCAGGCTCATGCCACGGAAGCCCTGTTCCTCCGGCGCGCCGCCGTCGCGGCCATTACTCTCGGGGCTGCTGGTGATCTTCAGCGCCAGCGCCACCGTGATGGCGCCATTGGTCCAGCGCAATTCGTACACGCCGCCATCCTTGCGCTGCTTGCTGGCCGCGTCGATCATGCGTTTCAGGCCGAATTGGCCCGGCTCGTTGAAGATGTCCACGCTGTGCCCGTCGAAGGCCACGGCCGTGATGCGGGCCCCGGGCGCGCCCTGCGGGCTGGGATGGACCATGTTGCTCCACTGGGCGGGCGTGTTGCGGTAGCGCAGCTGCTGGCCATCGATTTCGACCGTGTATTCCAGCGTGCCGGGCGCGGGCATGGGCTGGATCTGGAACACGGTCTGGGCCGCCGCCGACGCCGTGGCCACGCCGCCGGCGCCGATCGGCGCGATCCAGCCGGGAAAGCGCGCCACCACTTGCGGCGCCAGGGTGATGCCCATGTCGGCCCAGGTGCGCGGCGCCAGCACGTCGCCGCGCCGCACCACCAGCGGCCCCATGGCCCCGGTGACGAACTTGGCGATCAGGCCATCCGGCCCGAAGAACTGGGCGATCTCGGCGTTGCTGGCCTCGATGCGGGAGCTCGTCGAGAAGGGATATTTGTTGGCCAGCGATTTCCGGAACGGGTCGTACACCTGAGCCAGCCAGGTCTGGTTGATTTCCGTCTGGCTGGGGCCGATGATGACGGCGAAGGTCTGCATCAAGGGCCGCACGAGGATGGGACGGATGGCTTGCTTCTGGCCATCGCTCATGCCGGTCAGCATCTGCTCGTCCACGAGGCGCAGGGCATCGGACAGTTCGGAGCCGCTGCCTTCTAGCGTCTGCTGCATCAGCTGGCGTGCGCCGGGGCCGGGATCGCCCTGGTTCTTCAACTGGTTGAGCCGGGTGCGCACGCGCGACAAGGCGTCGAGGTAGGAGCCCATCAGCGACGCATCTTTTTCCTTGGGCGCGACCAGCTTGGCCACACCGGCGAATTCGCGCCCCACCGGCCCCATCTGTCCAAGCTGCCGTTCGAAGCGGGCCGGCTCGATGGCGAGATTGACCGCCGACACCGGCACCGGCGCGTTGCGCGAGAACGCATTGGTGATCCAGTCGAACAGGCCGCGGCGCGCTTCCTGCATGCCCGGCTGGGACGCGGCCGGATTGTCCCAGGTGGTCTGCTGGTAGATCGTGGTGAGCAGCCTGGCCAGCGGCGACGATTGCGGATCGCCCAGCCGGTTCATGGCGGCCACGGCCGCGTCGAAACCGCGCAGGTCGGCGATGGTCACGCCCTGCACGAATTTCTTCCACTCGCGCACATAGTCGGCTTTGTACAGGTCCACCAGTCCTTTCTGGATTTGCTCCGGGCTGCCTTCGAGCGTCAGGTCATCCTTGGCCGCCGTTTGCAACACCCAGTCGGCGCTTTGCAGTTCGTGCGTGGCCGCTTCCTTGAACGCGCCCTCGACATATTTTTCCCATGCCTCGCGGGTGAAGGCGCCGGACACGGCGTGGCTGCCCGCCACCAGCGCCTGATCCTGCTCGCCGACGATGCGCGCCACCGTCATCGCGGGAAAACGGGTGGCGGCGCGCGCGCGGATGTCGGCGTACACGCGCTCGCGTGCGGGCATGCCATGCACCACGCGGCGCAGGTTCTCGCGCGCCTGGTCCACCAGCGCCAACTTTTCGTCCACGCGCGGCCAGGAGGGATCGGCAATCTGCGCCAGGTAGAACGTCATCAGCCGTTCGGCGCTGCGTATCATCTGCTCGCGCGGCATGGCGCCGCGGTTGCTTTCCAGCCAGCCGCGCCAGTAGCGCGTCAGCTGGTCGTTCAGGTGGCTGGGTTCGGCATGGGATTTGTCCACCAACATCAGGTAGGTCTTCAAGGCGTTGTAGGCATCTTCGACGTTGGTAGGCGAGGCATCGAGATACGCTTGCGCGGCCATGGCGCGCGTGGTCGGGATGGCGGCCGGCGCGGCGGCCGGGCTGGCTGCTGGCGCGGCAGCCGTGACGGCGGCCAGGCTGGCGGACGAGGCGGCAGCGGCGGACGCCGCCGGCGTCGCGCCGATGCCGTCATGCTCCTCCGGCGCGGCACGGGCCACGGGCTGCAGTTGGTCGGCGTGGGCGTTCATTTCCGCCAGCAGCGCCTCCAGGTTGGCGGCCACGGGCTTGAGCATCACTTCCTTGACGCCGGAAAAATACTCCTCGCGCAGCTTGCGCTCCAACAGGTCGCCCTGATACAGGCCCATGCGCAAGGACCACGGCCGGCGCCGGCGATAGCTGTCCAGCTGTTCGATGCGGTCCTGCATGATGTCGAGCGCCTCCAGGCGCGATTGCAAGTCCAGCCGCTGGTCCTGCAGCTTGACCACCTTGTCCAGGTCGGCCTGCACATTGCTGACCAGTTGCCGGTTGCCCAGGTAGGACCAGCTCCACCCGCCCAGCGACGCGCCCAGCAAGACGACGGAGGCGAAGAATACGCCATACTTGAGCTGCACCTTGCTCTTGCTGGCGTACTGCGCCACCAGGTCCTTGTCCGCGAAGATCACCTTGCGAAACAGGTTGAGCAGGAAATAGCCGGTCTGGCCGCTGTAGTTGGACGATGGCAAATCGGGCAATTGCAAGGCGAAGCGTTCGGCCGTGCGCCGCCACTGGGCGCTGACCGGCGGCCCCTCCTGCAAGGCGCTGGTGAAATAAAAGCCACGGAACACCGGCTTGAACTGGAACGGGTTTTCCTCGAACAGCGTGGCCAGGAAGGCCCGCAGCGAGGCACGGATGGTGGCGAACTCCAGCGGAAAGGTGAACACACCGGCCGGCATGCGCTCGCGCCGCTGCATGGCCATGTTGGCCAGGCTCATTTCCTTGACGCCATCGCACAATTCGCTGAAGCCCTGGTCGAAGAAGGCCAGTAACTGCTGGCTGGTGGTCTTGCGCTTGTAGGGCATGGTCGCGCCCCACACGCGCTCGCGCTCGCTGCGCTCGGTCTGCGCGAAGAACTCGCCAAAGCCGGCGATCAGGTCGGCCTTGGTAAATACCACGTACACGGGCGCGAACACTTCCAGCCGTTCGATCAAATCCTGCACCCGCTTGCGCAGGCTGCGCGCCAGCTGGATGCCGGCCTCGGGATCGTCGCCGCGCAACTCGGCGATGCTGACGGCGATGATGATGCCGTTGATGGGCGCGCGCTTGCGGTATTTCTTCAGCAGGTCGAGAAAGCCGAACCATTCCTCGCGGTGCTGGTCTTCCACGGCGTAGCGCCCGGCCGTATCGAGCAGGATGCCGTCGGTGGTGAAGAACCAGTCGCAATTGCGGGTGCCGGCCACGCCTTGCACGATCTTGCTGTCGGCGAACGGGAACTGCAGGCCGGAATGCGTGATGGCGCTGCTTTTGCCGGCCGCCGGATTGCCGATAATCATATACCACGGCAATTCGTACAGCGCCCGCGCGCCCGACACCATGCCCATCTTGGAGCCCTTGATGGTGGCGATGGCCTTGAGCATGCTGTCGCGGATGGCGTTGACTTCGGCACGGGTCGCCGCGCCATCGGCGCCACCCGTACTGGCTGGTCCGCCGGCCTGGCCGCTGCCGGCCTCGCCACTGATCGCATGGCCCATCGCCTGCGACGCGCGCCGGGCGCGATGCCAGCGCCAGCCGTGCCAGGCGGCCCAGGCGGCCAGTGCGGCGGCCAGCGCCACCAGCGTCCAGAGCAAGGTCAGTTCCAGCGCCGCCGCGCCCAGGTAGAGGAAAATGAGGAGCCCAATGAAACCGACCAGGGCGACCTTGCGGCCATCGAGCAGGAAGTACCAGATTTTGCGCATCATGAGCGGGCCGCCAGGTGAAGGTGGAGGAAGATGCAGGCAGACCGATCCATGGTGCCACCGCCACTGTCGCGATTGTTTGAGCGGGAACAACCATTCCGCCACGTCCACTTATTTCCGCACCAGACCGGGCACCCGCAATTCCGTATGGCCCAGGTCCATCATGGTCCACCGGCCGCCCCAGTGCAGCCCCACCGACTCCGCCACTTCGCCATACAGGCGATAGCCGCGCATGGCCCATGGATCTTGCTCGGAAATGCGTAGCTTGCCGTCGCGCAAGAAGGCGCAATCGGCCGCCAAGCCGAACTGGTGATAGCTCTGGAACGCCTTGGCGTTGGTGACGGCGGGACCGGCGGCGGCCAGCTGATTCTGGCGCGCGGGGCTGCGATAGCCTTCGAGGATGGCCATGTCATAGCCGTAGCGTTCATGCATGATCCTGAACACCACCAGCAAGCGCTGGGCGAACTCGGCATCGAGCAAACGCCAGTTGCGGTTGGCGCTATCGAGCAGGGGCCGAACCTGCGTCACCTCGGCCGTGGCGAACGTGACCGGCGGCAGCGGCGTGGGCGCCGCCAGCTGTTCGCCCTGCAATAGCGCCGCCACTTGCGGATTGACCTCGCCAGCGCCGCCATCGAAGCCGCCCAGCATACCGCGCCCGCTGATCAACCAGGCCAGCAAGGGCGGCACCGTCAGCAACACCGACGCGGCCAGCGCCGTCAGATAGTGGCGGCGCAGCAGGCGCCCGCCCGAACGCAACGCCGCGCCGGCGCCGCCGGCCAGCGCGCCCGCCCCATGCGTGCCGCGCCGCCCCGCCTGACGCACGCGGCGGCCCGTCCACTGGCCCAGGTAGGCCAGCGCTTGCCGCGCCCGGTCACGGCCGGACGGGAACAGCGACAACCAGGCCCCGCCACAAACCAGCAGGAAAAAGATCAGCATGGAAAGAAGTAACATCGTGCGCTCCATCAATACAGGCCGCCGGCGCAGACCGGACACTAGCTTGCGGCCATTTACGCCGGGATCGCCCCATCGTAGGCCGCCCAGAAAACTTCATCGAACGCTAGATCAAATTCGGGGGTGGTATTTTGGAGAGGCAGAACAAACCCACGCTGTTGGCGGCCAGGCGTCCCGCGCACGACAGCGCGCGGCGCATCCTGGCCAGCCTGGAACATGGCGCTCTCACGCTGGAGCAGGAACGGGTGCCACGCTGGAAAATCAACGGCTGGACCACGGGCTTGTGCCTGCTGTTGCTGACCATGACGGTGCTGGCGTGGACCATCCACCAGTCCGCCCTCACCACCATGCCGCAGGACGGCCCACCGCGCCCGGCCACGCTGGCGGCGACCGGGCCACTGCTGGCCCACGTGGTACCGGCCCCGGCCGCGACAGCCGCGTCCAGCCAGGCGGCGGCCATCATCAACGACACGTCCGCACCGGTCCAAGTGGAAATCGTCCGGCGCGCCGATCCGCAGCGCGTGGCCGTCGCCGGCATGGCGGCCAGACCGGATGCCGCCAGCACAGCCAGCGCCAGCGCGCGCAAGGCCGCACCCAAGGTGGCGCGCGAGCTTGTCGCGCCTGCCCACGCGTCCGCGCCGCACAGCGCGAAAGTGAGCGCCATGGTCCCCGCCGCACCGCTGGCAGACACGGATGTGACCTTGCTGACGGCGCTGGTGGCCCATGCCGCCCAGCCGGCCAGCGTCATCCCCCAGCGCAGCCGCGACGTGGTGGAACGCGGCGAGCAGGACAGCACCGCCGAACTGCTGCACCGCTGCAAGCAACTGGGCCCGATCGAAGGCATGCTGTGCCGCTCACGCATCTGCTCGGGCCGCTGGGAAAACGAACCGGTGTGCCGTCTGCCCAGTCCCTGAACCGCCAATTGCTCCGCCCAAACGCACGAGGCCCGCGATCGCTCGCGGGCCTCGTGGGGTGATCCTGTTGCGCCAGCTTACATGCCCAGCGATTTCAGCAGCTCGTCGTTATCTTCGGCCTCGGTTGTCACGGGCGCCGCTTCGGCGGCCTGATTCTCCTGCTCGAACGCCAGCAGCGCGTCGGGATCGGGCGTCTCGTTGGCATCGAACTCATACAGGCGGACGAATTCGGTGCGGTCGATGGCCAGTTCCAGGTAGAACACGTTGCTCTTTTCCGTGTAGAACGACACGCGGCGCATTTCCGGCCGGTCCAGCGGGGTATCGACACTCAGCATGACTTGCTTGTTCAGCACCAGCATCTTGGGCTGGTTCTGGGTGATATTGGTCTGCAATTCACGCCGCACCTTGCCCGTGAAATCGCCCACGATCTGGTTCATCAGTTCGCCCAGAATGTTCGCCACTTCGTCCGACGTGTGCGAGCTGGCCAGTTCCGACTTGGGCATGCCCATGTGCAGCATGTAGCGCGAATAGATCTCCATCGCCGTCTCGGCCGCGAAGTTCAACACCACCAGCCCGGTGAAGCCGCCATCGAACAGCACGAAGCAGCCGATGTCCGGTTTCAGGCCCACCTTGGTGATCCGTTGCACCATGGCTGAATAATGCACTTTGGTTTGCGTGGCGATGCCCAGCACGCGCGTGACCGAGTTGCACAGACTGGTCAGCAAGTCTTCCGTACCGTAAACGATTTTTGTTTCTTCCATGGCCTAGGCCCCTTCCTTTGTTATGTGAGCATTATGCTCTATCCGACAGCGCCAGGCGAAACAATGTCACTTCACTCAGCAGGCGCGCGATCCGCGCACGATACCAAGAGAATACTGAAGTGCAACTTTCTCGTCCACCGGAATTGACGCTTTAGAAGCAATAGTCGGCAATTCAGCGGCTTGCGCGCATCAAATGAAGGGATATAACAACTTGGCGCCAGTACAAGTTCACGCTCGCACGTGCATGCAAGGCCTGTTGTCAGGTCAGTCCGGTAGTGCCGGCGCCGCCTTGCCGCGCCAGGCCTTAACGCTCACCTGGCTGGTGCGCGGCCAACCTTCCAGCGGCCGATTGTTTGCCGCCGGAGACAGGCGCCAGCGTGCCGGCCCGGCCCAGGCCGAACGGGGGCATATTGACGTAAATGTTTTCATAACGGCCCGGCGCGACCGAATAAGTTTCATGCCAGATGCCAACCGACCCATCTGTGCCGATCGCCTGGTTAAAAGCTTGCCAGGCCGGCAGGTGCGCCGCTTGCCTGTCCTTCGCATAGGCCAGTAACTGCTCCATGGAGCGCCAATACTGGACCAGGATAATGGTGCGCGAGAACCACATTTCAGCGTGGATAAAACCACGCTCCGGCTGCCGGGATAGCTCCTGTATCATGCGCGGCATCGCCCTGGCGACGGGCAACCACTTGTGCAGCATCAGCGGCTTGTTGATGCGCATGCCGATCAGAAAGACGACAAATTCGCCGTCCAGGTTGGCGGTAAGCCTTTCGCGTCGAACCATGACGTGGCGCCTCCGTTATTAATAGCGTAACATAATGTTTTGACAATCATAGCACGGGGCGATGGCGGGACGAGCGGATGGCGCGCCCGCCAGGAATGGCCGATCGACGGGCAATTCCAAAGGGGATAGAAACAAACGCTCCTGCTTCCCAACCTGGAGAACGCTGAATGAAACTACCTTTCGCATTGCCCCTGCTGGCTTTGGCGCTAAGCGCCAACACCCAGGCCGAAGACGACCACCACGGCGGCGCCGACACGGTTGCAGCCCAGAACGCGGCCCTGATCAAGAACACGGAAGGTAAAGGCTACGGTCCGCAATCGCCGCGCGACCTGAACGCCAGGCGCGGCAGCAATCCTCGCGTGTTCGCCGCCGCGCCGGCCGCATCGAAAATGAACCTCTGCAATATCCATTTGCACAAGGACGCCGAACACAAAGGCGGCGAATTCACGGTGGGGGCCGACGCGGGTTTCAAATATGCAGGCAAGTTGACGGCTGCCGAAGCCACCCCGCTCAGCACCGAAATCTGCCCCGGCGAGCACGGCGGCCTGCAAGTGGGCGACACCGTCGAACTCCACTACGTTCACAGTACGGCGCAAGTGACGCCCGGTCCGACGCTGAACGCTTGTCTCAGCGAAGCCGACAGCAATCCCCAACTGCGGGTCGAAGCCCAGGTCCTGGTGCTGGTCAACGACGCCAGGGCGGCCGATTTTGCCGAGCTTGCCAAGATCGGCGAAATCAACGGCTACCAGCAGGCCGTACACATTCCGCACAATACGGGCAAGCCCATCCAATATGCGGGCTCGACCACTGGCCCAAGTTACAATGAAAAAGGCTCGCCGCTGCAGGTCTCGTGGAGCGTGCGCCCGAAAGTGCTGAAAGTGAATGCCGAGTCCGTCGGCGCATGGTGCAAGGCCAATGTGTTCAAGGAAGACCACGCCCACGGCGTGCGCAACCTCATCACCGACGACAAGCTGCTCTCGCCGATGAAGTGACGCAGGCTGTGTACACCGTCTGGCATCGACAGGTGAGCGCCGATGCTGGACGCACCAAAAGAAAACGGCCTCATGATTGCTCATGAGGCCGCTCATATTCTGGCTCCCCGACCTGGACTCGAACCAGGGACCTGCGGATTAACAG
>DATFBD010000118.1:0-35236 GCA_035254005.1 Burkholderiaceae bacterium
TGGACGAACGCCGCCGCCAGTTCCAGGCCGATCCCGCCGCCATGGCGCACTTCCTCGGGCAACTGGGCTTGTCGGCGGCGGAAATCGCCGCGCAAAAAGTGTCGATGTTCTGCTATCCACACGCGCCCGTCGCCGAACTGTTCGCGGCGTGGGAGCAGGGTGCGGAGCCGGTCGCCTGCCTGGTACCGGAAGGCGTGGCGGCCGACGCGGTGCGGGCTTTCCTCGGTGCGGAGCCGGTGGCCGGCGCCGTCGCCAGCCGTGGTGCGCTGACGGTGCGCGTGCTGCCATTCGTGCCGCAACCGGATTACGACAAGCTGCTGTGGGCCTGCGATGTCAACTTCGTGCGCGGCGAGGATTCTTTCGTGCGCGCGCAATGGGCTGGCAAACCGTTCGTCTGGCACATTTATCCGCAGGACGAGAACCTGCACCACAAGAAGCTGCGCGCCTTCCTGCAGCGGTACGCTGGCGGATTGGATGGCCTGGCAGCCTACTCGCTGTACTGGAACGGCGCCGGTACGGAAGACCAGCACAGCGCCGCGCTGTGGTCCGCGCTGCGGGCCGAAACGCCGGCCATCGCCGCCCGCGCCGCCGACTGGCAGCGGCAAATCCTGGAGCACGGTGACATGACGGGGAATTTGCTGAAGTTTTCCCGACTAATCCAGTCAGTTAAGCATGAAACTCGGGTATAATGCCCGGTTATTTTAGAACGTATTTTTACCCGATCAAACGTGGCTAGCGGCTTCATTGCCATCGGCAGCAGTTGATTTTTATGCAACTTACTTTTTACGTACACTCTCTATGAAACCTGCAAAAGAAATTCGTGTTGGCAATATCATTATGGTCGACAGCAAGCCTATGATCGTGCTGCGTTCGGATGTGAACGGTTCGAGCCGCACCGGCTTCACCTACAAGTGGAAGATGAAGAATCTTCTGACCAACAGCCCGCTGGAAAACGTGTTCCGTGGCGACGACAAGTTCGACGTCGTGGTGCTGGACAAGAAGCCTGTGACCTACTCGTACTTCGCTGACCCGCTGTACGTGTTCATGGACGCTGAGTACAACCAGTACGAAATCGAAGAAGAGAACCTGGGCGACGCGCTGCACTACCTGAAAGACGGTATGGAATGCGAAGCCGTGTTCTACGATGGCAAGGCAATCTCGGTTGAACTGCCAACCACCATCGCCCGTCAAGTGGTGTACTCGGAGCCTGCCGTCAAGGGCAACACCTCGGGTAACGTGCTGAAGGAAGCCAAGATCGAAAACGCGATCGAAGCCCACCGTCACACCGTGCAGGTTCCCCTGTTCGTGAGCCAGGACGACGTGATCGAGATCGACACCCGTACCAACGAGTACAAGCGCGTGGTCCGCAACTAAGCAGCTCCCGCCGCACTGAAAAGCACGCCCGGTTCGCCCGGCGTGCTTTTTTTTACGCCTGTACTGTCCCGGTGTCGTATTTTTGTATGGAAACGTTAAGGAATATTCTATTCTCGACAGCAATTTTTCTGGAGTGAAAGTCTCTCCACTGCTATCCTAGCGCGTGCAGTAACGGATGGTAAGCAGCAGGGATAAACCACTCACGAGGATGGCATGAATCGCAGGGAGTTCGTTCGGGCCGGCATCGATGCCGGCGCATTGGCAGGCAGTGCGCGCGCCGTGGGCGCGGCGCCCAGGTTCGGTACGGCGGGCATCCTTGATGCGGGCGTGCGGGAACAACAGGAGCTGATGCAGGCCGGTAAGCTCACTTCCCATTCGCTGACGTCGCAGTACCTGGCCCGCATCAAGACCATCGCCGGCACCGGCCCCGCCGTCAGCCCCATTATCGAGATCAACCCGGAAGCGCTGAAGATCGCGCTGGAGATGGATCGCGAACGTGGCCTCAAGCGGCTGCGCGGGCCGCTGCACGGCATCCCCGTTCTGTTGAAGGACAATATCGCCACCGGCGACCGCATGAGCACCAGCAAACGCGCCAGCGCCGGCGCCCGCGCCGCTGGTGATGCGTTCGTTGTGGCCCAGTTGCGGGCGGCCGGCGCCGTCATCATCGGCAAGACCAATCCCCGTGAGTGGGCCAGCATGCGCCCGGACCATGCCGCTGGCGGCGCCACTCCCTGTTTCGGCGCGGCCATCGCGGCGGGGCTGGCCACCCTGGCCGTGGGCACGGAAGCCAATGGTTCTATCATTTCGCCGGCGTCCAATTGCGGCCTGGTGGGCATCAAGCCCACGCTGGGACTGGTGAGCCGCAGCGGCATCATACCCGGCGATCCATCACGCGACACGGCAGGCCCGATGGCGCGCAGCGTGGCCGATGCGGCCCTGATGCTGGCCGCGATGGCCGGTGCGGATGCCAACGACCCGGCCACCACCTCTGCCAGCGACAAGGTTGCCGACTACCGCGCCGCGCTTGACAAGGCTGGCCTGCGCGGCGCGCGCATCGGCGTGGCCCGCAACTGTTTCAGCGAGCACGCCGAACTCGCGCTCGTGATTGAAAAAGCGCTGGTGGACCTGCAAGCGCAGGGCGCCGTGCTGGTCGATTCGGCACTGCCCAACGAGGGCGATGGGCCGGAGCAGGGCATCGGCCAGTTGATGCGCGAGCATGGCCTCGATGCGCTGGTGGCGCCCACCAGCGGGCCGGCGTGGCTGAAGGATGATGCCAGTGGCGGCCATGCCGGCAGCGCTCATTCGTCGCCGGTTGCGGCGGCCAGCTATCCGCACATCACCGTGCCGGCCGGGCAGGTGCGCGGGCTGCCCGTGGGCCTGTCGTTCGTCGGCGCAGCCTACAGCGAGGCCAAGTTGATTGGCATGGCCTACGCGTTCGAGCAGGCCACCTTGCACCGGCGCGCGCCGCGCCTGCCGGCCAGCATGGCGCTGGCGGTGCGCTAGCGGCTCGCCTGCCGTAGCGCGTACGCGCGACGCAGCCAGAACGTGGCGCCGGCGGCGATCAGCAGCAGCGTAACCAGTGAGCCTTCCACGCCAAACACGCCGCCAGTGAGCAGGGTGTCGCCGGCCAGCCTGCCCCGCAGCAGGCCACTGTCCGCCGCGTGGCCAGACACGGTGGAGGAGAACACGACGTCAAGCCCATAGTTCCATGCCACATGCGTGCCGATGCAGATCCACAGGCGGCGCGTGCGCAGGTACAGCGCCGCCTGCAGCACGCCGTAAGCGATGAGTACGCCGATGGCCAGCGCCGAGACGCCTTCATTGGGCAGGTGCGCCAGGCCGAACACCAGCGCGGAAATGGCGATGGCCGGCGTGCTGCCCAGCGACTTTTCAGTCACCCCGAATATCACCCCGCGAAACAACGCCTCCTCGGCCAGGCCAACCAGTGCCATTTCAGCCAGTGGCACCAGCATCATGGCACGCACTGGATTGACGCCGTCGAGATGGTAGGCGCCCAGCGTCCCCAGGATCAGGAAGGTCGCCATCAACAGCGCGGCGCCGAGCAGCAGGCCGGTGCCCAGTTCGCGGCCCATGCCCGGCGTGGACAGCTCGAGCGCCTGCCTCTTTTCGACGCGCCGCACCCAGAAACGATAACCGCACCACACCAGCACGGCGGCCAGCAATTGCGGCCACATGACGCGGTACGGCTTGGCCACCAGCTTGGAAGCGATGATCATCGTCAGCGGCACGGGGGCGAAGGTCAGCACGATGCCAAGCAGGATGCGGATCAGGGCATGGGCCATCAGGCGCGATGGCAAGGAGGGTTTCGTCGCAATGCTCAGGGTATGTTCCATGTTCGCTTTCGTCGTTGGTGGGTGGTGCCGCCTTATTCGCTTGCCTGCTTGTTTGCTTTCTTATCCGCTTCCTTGTTTGCGCCGTGATTTGCCGCGCGTATGCGCTCGCCGAAGGGGCGGCGTTCGAGCGCGGTGATGGCCTGGGCCAGGCATGTCGACAAGGGGAGCGCCAGTTCCGCATCGAGGCTGTCGGCGGCCTGCCTGGTCGCGCGCCAGCATGCTTGCAGGCGGGGCAGCATGGCCTTGCCCTTGGGACTCAGTTGGACCACGCGCTGCCTGCCGTCATCGTCGCTGGCGGCCACCTGCAACAAGCCATCCTTCTTCATTAACGCCACCGTTTGCGTGGCCGCGGGCTGCGTGATGCCGGCCATCCCGGCCAGTTGGCCAATGGTCGCCCGCTGCTGCTGCGCCAGGGCCCGCATCACGGGCGTGTAGCGGGGACGGTAGGCTAGACCGGCGTCCGCGTAGGCTTGCTGGACGGCGCCGTCCAGCAGTTCGATCAGGTGTCGTAGTTGGGTGCCGAGTCCTTGTCGCATGTGGTCATACTAGCATGATTTCCATAAGTGCTTATATAAATATCGACCCGGAACTGTTGTGAAAAAATCACGTTGAGTGCCGGAGGGTTTGCTACATGAAGTTGCGGGTGTGGAGCGACGACAGTTGTTGCGCCGCATCCTTCGCGAAGCCCAGCTTTTCCAGCCGCGCCTGGCGGCCTTCGGCCATGTCCACCATCAGTTCCTGCACCCGCTGGTAGCCGGTGGCGATGGCAGCGGGCGTGAATTCGCCGGCTGCCAGCAGGATCAGCGCGTCGAACACTTCCTCGTTCAGTCCGGAGGTGCCGGACAGGGCGTCGTTGCGCGACTGGACCGCGTTGGCCAGCCGGGTGCGGAATGCCGGTTCCTGTTCCAGCCGCGCCGCCAGGTGGGTCATGCCGAAGGCGACGTGGCGCGCCTCGTCGCGCGCGGCCAGGCGTGCGATCTGGCGCGTGACGGGATCGGGCGCGTGCGTGTGCAGGAACTGCAGCAGGCTCACGAACGTGCCTTCGCCCAGCACGGACAGCAGGAATTCGGCCACGGAGAAATCGGCCTCGTCGAGCAGCGTCTTGAGCGAATTCTGGCCGCCGGCCGTCGATAGCGCGGGTTCCTTGCCCTTGAGCCGCACGCGGCGCGTGAACACGTCGATATGGCGTGCCTCGTCGGCGCACTGGATCGCCAGCACGGCCTGCACTTCGCGGAAGTGCGGGTGCAGCTGGCCGAGGAAGCGTGCCGGCACCACCAGTGCCGCCACTTCGTTCTCGATCATGTAGGTCAGCACCTGGACCACGGCGTCTTCCACGATGTCGGGCAGCTCGAACGGGGCGTTCCAGTCGATGGCCGTCTCGGGATCCCATTGTGCGGCGGCCGCCTGCGCGTACAGGTCGGCGGCGCGGCCGGCCCACACTTCGCTTTTCTGGTCGAGCCGGAAGTGCATGGCCGGCGATCCCGCTTCCACCGTCGCGCCGCGCGCGGCCAGGCCCCAGCGCGGCTGCGCGTGGTCGGCCACGGCGCCGTCCAGCGCGGGATCGGCGTGGCCGGTCTGCATGGCGCCGCGCCAGCGGCCAGCCTGCACGTGGCCGCGCGTGACGCGGGCCACCGTGCGCCCGTCCTGCTCAACCAGCTGGCATGGGTGGCCCTGGCTGCGGCACCAGGCGGCCAGCTGGCTGTCCCAGCCCACGCTGGCGCCGGTCACATCGATGTCGGCGCCGGGCACCACTTGCTGCAAGGCGTGCTTGACCAGCAGGTGGGCGCCGGCGTCGAAACCGAGCGCCTCAATATCGATAGTCGGTCGCAAGGATATTCCCTTCCTGGTCGTAGAAATGCTCGTCGTCGGTGGCGCGGATCAGCGCGTCGTAGCCGCTGGTGCGGCCGGGCAGCCAGGCCTTGAGTCCTTCCAGTTCCAGCAGCGGGCGCACTTCCGGATCGTCCCAGCGCATGGCCAGCAGCAGTTCCGTGAGGCGGGCGATGGCCGCTTCCGGCGCGCCGGGGCTGACCGTGAAATTGCAGTGGTCGAAGGCGCCCGTGCGGGTCAGGATGCGGGTGGCGCTGGCCGGCAGGATGCCTTCGCGCGAGAACGCCATGTGGTTACCGTCGATCATCCAGGCGGCGTCGATTTCGCCCGCCATCAGGGCCAGCGCGGCGTCGCGTTCGCCGCCGATGTGGTCGCCGTGCTTGCCGCCCAGGATGTCGAAGCGCTTGGCCGTGAAGTCGCGGCCGGCCAGCAGGCCGTGCTGGCGCAGGTGGTCGAGCGGGATCAGGCGCGCTTGCGGCGAGTCGATGGCGCCAAAGCCGATGGTCTTGCCGGCCAGCGCGTCCAGCGTGGCGGGGGCGCTGGCGTCATTGCGGGTCACCAGCACGGAGGTCAGGTCGCAGTCGCTGTCGCGCATGGCGATGGCGCGCACCTGTTGTCCGCGCGCGCGGGCCATGCGCTCGGCACGTACCCAAGCCAGCGGCGAATTCCAGGCCAGCGCGATGCTGCCGTCGAACTGCGCCTCCACCTGGCGTTCATAGTTGGAGTACAGGATGTAGTCGAATTCGAAGCCGTTGCGGCGGAAGTATTCCTTGAAGCCTTCCCAGATCGTCACGACTTTCGGTGCGTAGGCGACGGCGCCCATCATCAATGGTTTGGTCATCGCATTCTCCTTAACCGAATACCGGCATGCCGCAGACGGCCTTGCCGATAAAGTCGAACAGCACATCGGAAGTCGGCGCCATCACGGATGCCGCGCGGGCATCGCGGAAGTAGCGCTCCACGCCCAGATCCTTGCGGAAGGCGGCGCCGCCGCACACGCGCATGGCCGTGTCGCTCACTTCCAGCGCCGCTTCGGCCGCCGCCGCCTTCACCTGCATCACCCGCAGCATGGCGTCCGGCCGGCCTTGGGCCAGCGCGTTCACGGTGTCGTCGCGCAGGGTGCGCACCATGTCGGCCTGGATGCGGGCGCGGGCGAGGTAGGCGCGGATGGTGGGCAGGTCGGCCAGCGCGCTGTTGATGTGTTCCAGCTTGCTGGCGCTCACGTGGCCGCAGGCCGTTTCCAGCACGGCGTCCATCAGGCCCACCGAGCACGAGGCGATCAGGGTGGCGAAGACGGGCAGCACGGCGCCGATCATGATGTCGAAGCCGCCGCCGTCCGCGCCCAGCAGGGCCGAGCGCGATACGCGCACGCTTTTCGCCGTCAGCGGCGAGGAGCGGTTGCCGCGCAAGCCCAGGCCGTCGAACTGCTTGACTTCGCTCAGGCCGGCGGCCTTGCTGTCGACCAGCCACAGCGAGCTGGCGCCTTCGGCGGCCATCGGGCCGGTGGACCAGACATAGGAGTCGGCTTCACCGGCCGAGGTGACCATGGTCTTGCTGCCATCGAGGAGGACGGTGTCGCCATCGGCGCGGGCCGTGCCGACCGGCGCCCAGAAGTGGCTGCGCGAGCCGGTATCCGACCAGGCCAGGGTGCTCAGGTGGCGGCCGGCGGCGATGTCGCGGCGCACGGCATCGCTGCCCGTCTTTTCCAGCACGGTGGTGGCGCAGTAGTGCATGCAGATCACCATGGCCGTCGAGGGGCAGGCCTTGGCGATGCGCTCGACCACTTGCACCGCTTCGGCCAGGCCCAGCCCCATGCCGCCGACGCTGGTGGCGCTGATCAGGCCGAGCAGGCCGGCCTCGCCCAGCGCGCGCACGGCGGCGCGGGGGAAGGCGGCCTCACGGTCGGTGGCTGGCGCCGCCGGGGCGATGGTATTCTGGACGATGGCGTCGAGTTGGTGCAGGTAGGTCATGGCATCCCTTGTTTGAAATCGATGGGACGCTGCAGCGCGGCGGAGGGGAACAGGCAGGAGCGGCGACGGGCTCTCGCCCGCGCGAACGCGGATGGGCGGACGGAATCCGCGCATGGATGGCGCACCTCTGATATGTTCTGCTCGACCTGCTTGCTGACAGCGCTTGGAAACGGTACATGCCATCGTGTTCGTCGCTCGCACCAGCCACGCGCGGGCCGTCGGACCCGCTACAGTTCAGTCGAACATGCAAGCGGCGTTACGGCGGACCGGTTTGAAACAAATACGATGGTGCGCGCAGTGTAGCAGAGGCGGGGCGCCTGTTGCAAAGTCAGCAGTCGGGTGGCGGGGCATCCGCCGGCGCGTGATGCGCCGGTCCTGGGGCGTGGGCGGCGAGGGCGCCGTTACTCCTCAGTTACGCCGCAGTTATACCGCAGTTACACCTCAATAAAGCGCATCTTGAAATAGCGGCCCTTGATGGCGCCGAAGTCGCCGCCCAGCGGGCTGCCCTTGCTAAGCCGTTCGAAGGCCTGGTAGGCGATGCGGCGGTCCAGCGCCACATAGGTCTGGAACTCGAACACGTTGATCTTGCCCACTTGTTCCTTGAGCAGGCCGGCGTCGCCGGTCAGCGCGCCCAGCAGGTCACCGGGACGCAGCTTGTCCTTCTTGCCGCCCTGGATCACCAGCGTCATCATCGGCGCCGGCTCGGCCACCGCGTATTCGTCTTCCTTCAGTTCGTCCAGCTTGTGCCATTCGACGGGTGCGTTCTGGTACTCCTCGATCAGCTTGACCCATTTCTTTTCATTGGGCGCGCACAGCGTCAGCGCCAGCCCTTGTTCGCCGCCGCGCCCCGTGCGGCCGACGCGGTGGATGTGCACTTCCGTGTCCTTCGATACATCGACGTTGATGACCGCTTCCAGGTTGGGGATATCGAGGCCGCGCGCCGCCACGTCGGTGGCCACCAGTACAGAGCAGCTACGGTTGGCGAACAGTACCAGTATCTCGTCGCGCTCACGCTGTTCCAGCTCGCCGTACAGTGCGAGTGCGGTGAAGCCCTGGGCGCGCAGCGCGTCGGCCAGTTCGCGGCACTGCACCTTGGTGTTGCAGAAGGCGATCGTGGAGACGGGCTGGAAGTGGTTCAGCAGGCGCGCCACGGCCTGGTTGCGCTCATCGAAGCCGATTTCGTAGAAGCGCTGCTCGATCTGGCTGTTGTCGTGCTGGGCCTCGACCGTCACTTCCAGCGGATCGATCAGGAACGAGGCGGTGGCGTGGCGGATGTCGTCCGGGTAGGTGGCCGAGAACAGCAAGGTCTGGCGCCGGGCAGGGCAGGCGCTGACGATGTTGGCGATCTCGTCATAGAAGCCCATGTCGGTCATGCGGTCCGCTTCGTCCAGCACCAGCGTCTGCACCTTGGACAGGTCCAGCGTGGCGCGGCCCAGGTGGTCGCGGATGCGGCCCGGCGTGCCCACCACGATGTGGGCGCCATGTTCGAGCGAGGCGATCTGCGGGCGCATGGGCGCGCCGCCCGTCAGTACCAGCACCTTCACGTTGCCCATGGCGCGCGCCAGCCGGCGCAGCTCATTGGCCACCTGGTCGGCCAGTTCGCGCGTGGGGCACAGCACCAGCGCTTGGGTGGCGAACCACGCGGGGTTGAGCTTTTGCAGGATGCCGAGGCCGAAGGCCGCCGTCTTGCCGCTGCCGGTCTTGGCCTGGGCGATCAGGTCGCGTCCTTCCAGCACGGCTGGCAGGCTTTGGGCCTGGATCGCCGTCATCTGGTGGTAACCCAGCGTGTCGAGGTTGGACAACAGGGCGGGCGTCAGCGGCAGGCTGGAAAAGGAAGTCGAAGTCATGGTGGCGGAACGGATCAGGATGGCGGGGTGGGCACAGTCTAACAGGCTAACGCGGCGCTGGGCCACTGTACCACTGTGCGATGGATGCATCCGCGTGCGGGCGGATGCACAAGGGTGGCTAATCGGGTGCCCAGATGGGCAGGCCGGTCAGGTCCAGCTTGTCGTCGCGGGTCCACAGGGGCAGGCCGGTGGTGTCGGTCGGTTCCAGCAGTTCAAGCTGCACTTGCTGGAGCGTGGCGCGCCGGGGGCGCGGACCGAGCGGACGCTTGGGCTCCGGTTCGAGCGGCGCGGCGGGACTGAAGCCGGGCAGGTCGAGCGTCGCGTTATCTTTTTTATCTCTCATGTCAAAACCTCATGCCCACCGCGCGCGCCTGCGCGGGCGATGGAGCGGTCCTGGCTGCGAACCGCTTGAACGGCGCGGCGCCGAAAAGCGCGCCGCTAAAAATAAAAGCCCGGCTGCGTCAGTCGGGCTCAGTAAATTGCGCGTGCAGTGTATCACAAACCGTTTGTCCTGGGCGGGCTGGCCGGCCCGCCGGGGCGGGCGGCCGTGCGCGCGTGGGCCGGGAATCAGCGGAAGCTGAGCGCCGCCGTCAGGTCGCCCGGCGGCAGCGCGCCGCGCGCCCGGAAGGCGGCGTTGCGGGTGGCCAGGCCTTCCAGCAGCGGCAGGTCGTGCAGTCGCGTGATCAGGCGCAGGATGGAGGTGGTGTCGTAGAAGTTGTGATCGACCTGGCCCTTCTTTGCATAGGGCGAGACGATGATGGCCGGCACGCGCGAACCCGGACCCCAGCGGTCGCCCTTGGGCGGCGCCACATGGTCCCACCAGCCGCCGTTCTCGTCGAAGGTGATGACCACTACCATGTCCTTCCACTGCGGGGATTTTTTCAGGTGCTCGATCACGTTGGCGATGTGCTGGTCGCCCGACTCCACGTCCGAATAGCCGGCGTGCAGGTTCAGGTTACCTTGCGGCTTGTAGAACGCCACGGCCGGCAGCTTGCCGGCCACCACGTCGGCCAGGAATTTGTTCGAGATGGGGCTGTCGCCCAGGCCACCGTCGCGCAGGTGCGCAGCGCGCGCGGCGGTGCCCGGTGCGAACTGCTTGAAGTAGTTGAACGGCTGGTGGTGATACTGGAAGTTCGGCTTGGCGCCGCCGCCGCGCGCGTCCAGCGCGGCCTGGAACGCGCCGCCGTACCACGCCCAGCTTACCGACTTGGCCGACAGCAGGTCGCCGATGGTCTGGTAAGTTTGCGGCGGCAGGGTGTTGGCGTCGGCCGGATCGGCCAGCAGCGGATCGCCGCCGGGCGCGGGACGGATGTAGCTGGGCTGGTAGGGCGGGGCCATGGTGTTGACGGCGTAGCCGTCGGGCGTGATGGCGCCGTCGTTGACGAACCTGGGCGGGCCTTCCAGCGCGCCGGGGCAGTCGGGCGCCACCGCCAGGCGCACGCCTTGGGGGCCGTCCGCCAGCACGGCGATCTTCTTCTTCGCCGCCGTATCGGCCGCGTTGAAATACTCGGGCGTGCGGCCGCTGATCAGGAACTGGTGGTTCAGGTAGGAGCCGCCGAAAGCGGCCATGAAGAAGTTGTCGCACAGGGTGTACTGTTCGGCGATCTTCCACAGGCCCAGGTTCTTGTTCGTCTCGCCGTAGTAGCCCATCACCAGGCCGCCAGCGTTGCCCCAGGCCGCGAAGCCGTCGTTCTTGCCGCCGTTGATCTGCATCTGGTTGTGGTAGAACAGGTGCCACAGGTCGCGCGTGATGACGGCTTCCGGCAGCGGCTTGCCTTCCGTGTCCACCAGCTTGAACGGGCCGTTGGGCAGGTCCTTGATCTGGTCTTCCTTGATCGCGTACTGCTTGCCGCCGATGTCCTGGGTGTTGGGCACCATGCCGCCCCAGACCTTGGGCAGTACCGGCAGCACTGCGCCGTTGCGGTCCCGTTGCAGGCACGCTTCCGGCGCCACGGCCGATAGCGGCGCCTGGGTGCCGGGGAAGTTGGCGAACAGGTTGTTGAAGCTGCGGTTTTCCAGGTAGATCACCACCACGTTCTTGATGTGGGCCTTCAGCTTGGCGTCCAGCGACCCCTTCACGGTCTTGTGGGCCGGTGCCGCCTCGGCCAGTTCGGGCAGGGCGCTGGCCAGGCCGACCGCTGTCGCGGCCTGGAAGATGCGCCGGCGCGCGGGATTGGCCGGAAGGTCGTCGGCTGGGTGCTGCTGGTGTTCTGGCTTGTCGTTCACGCGCTGCTCCTGGGTGAGGTCCGGATGGGAAATTACACTAGACGCAATTGTGACAGTTTGCCCAGAAAGTGCAAAGCGGGTGGGCGGTCGCTCCCCCCCCTCCGCTACTTGTTACTTGACCGGTGGCGGCGGGAAGTCGAGCAGGCCGCGCTGGTAAGTCTCGCGCACCTCGGAAAACGGCAGGTGGCCGCTGGTGTAGAGCACGGCCGTGTGCTCGAACAGGGCCGGCGGTATGTCCAGTGCCGTACCTTGCGCGGCGGGCATGGGCGCCCGGGCGGTTTCCCATTGGTCCGGTAATGGCGACCATAGTACGGTGGCGGCGATGGTGCGGCGGTAGGGCGCCAGCGGCAGCACGGCCTTGCCAAACGGGGTGTCCGTCTCGTCGAGCAGGCGGTTCATGGCCGGCGACAGGCGTTCGGGCACATACCAGTTGTCGGCCTCCGATAGCAGGTGCTCGCCGCAGGTCAGCTGGACCCGGCGATACTTGATTGGAGTGTTGGCACTCACCTGCAAACGTGCGCGCTGTTCGGCGCTGGCCGGTTTGACGACGCCGCGCTGCAGGTGGGCCGTCACCCTTGGGGTGGCGCTCATGGCGTGGTCGCCGCACCATTTTTCCAGTGTCAGCGTGGCGCTGCTGCTGGCGAGGATGCCGGCGTTGATGGTCTGGATCAGGGCCAGTACCTGCAACCGGGATTGGTAGCTGTCGGGCCAGGCCGGGACTGCTGCGCCATGCGCGGCGCCCGTGGTGGCGAAGGCAAGTGCCGCCAGCCAGGCCGGGAAGCGGATCGGGGAGGGGGTGTGCTTCGCGGTCAAGCGCATGGGATGCTCCATCGACGGCCAGAAACGTCAAAGCCGCTGACTCTCTCGCAAGAATCAACGGCTTGGTATTTGGTTGCGGGGACAGGATTTGAACCTGTGACCTTCGGGTTATGAGCCCGACGAGCTGCCAGACTGCTCCACCCCGCGTCTGTGTGCCAGCATTATATAGAGCCTTGCTGCATTGCGCAAGTGCTCGAATAAGATGGGCTTATGGTTCCGGTCTATCCTTAAGTGGCGCTTATACGGCCTGGCTCAGGCGGCGCCCAGGCGCAGGGTCAGGCGGCGCCCAGGCGCCAGAGCGACGTGACCTCGGCCGCACGGGCCGCGTGCAGCGGGTCGCTGGCGTCGGACGCGCGCGGGTGCACGGGCTTGACGTCTTGGCGGCCCAATACTTTCAGGCCGGCGGCGGCGATCCAGTCCAGCAGTTGCTGGCGCGGCCGCAGGCCCAGGTGCTCGGCCAGGTCGGACAGGATCAGCCAACCTTCACCGCCGGGTGACAGATGGGCCGCCAGCCCGTCCAGGAATCCTCGCAGCATGCGGCTGTCCGGATCGTAGACGGCGTATTCGATGGGCGAACTGGGGCGCGCCGGTACCCACGGCGGATTGCACACCACCAGCGGCGCGCGGCCTTCGGGGAACAGGTCGGCCTCGACCAGTTCCACCTGCTGGTCCAGGTTCAGCCGCGCCAGGTTCTCGCGCGCGCAGCTCAGTGCGCGGCGGTCCTGGTCGGTGGCCACCACACGCGCCACGCCCCGCTTGGCCAGCACGGCCGACAGCACGCCGGTACCCACGCCAATGTCGAACGCCAGACTGACGCCGGCCGGCAGCGGGGTGTCGGCCACCAGTTGCACGTATTCGCCACGCACCGGCGAGAATACGCCGTAGTGGGGATGGATGCGCGCGCCCAGCGCCGGGATCTCGACACCGGTGCGGCGCCATTCATGTGCGCCGATCAGGCCAAGCAGCTCACGCAGCGAGGCCACGAAGGGTTCGTCGCCGCGGCCATAGGCTTCATTGCAGGCCAGCTTGACGTCCGGCGCGCGGCGCAGCGGGATGCTGTAGTCGGCATCGAACGGGATCAGCAGCATGGCCAGCGTGCGGGCCCGTTGCGACTGGGCCTGCCGGTGCAGGTGGAAGGCCTCGGTGGGCGTGGCGGGCACCTTGGGCGCCTTGGCTTTCTTCGCTCCCTTGCCATGCTTATGGTCGGCGCGCCGCGCCAGCGCCTGCAGCAGCTGGCGCGCGTTCTGAAAGTCGCCGCGCCACAGCAGGGCCGTGCCTTCGCACGCCAGGCGGTAGGCCACGTCGGCATTGGTGCGGTCGTCGGCGATGACGACGCGCCTGGGCGGCGGCATGCCCGCTTCCGAGCGCCAGCGGGCCGTCTGTTCGGCGCCGTTTTCCTGCCAGTGGATGTGCTGGATCGTGGCGGTCATGGCGCCACCTGCCGGCGTTGCGGGGAGCGTGGAGCGGGGGAATAGGAAGGCATCTTGGGGCAATCGGTACGGTGAATGGCCGCCATTATACGTGGCGGCGTGCCGTGCCTGGCGGGTGTGTGGGGCGCGCACGGCTGATGCCGCGCTGGCGCGGCATCATGGGCCGGTTTGCGCCGGCGATGAACGCGGCGGAATCAGGCCGCCAGCGCGTCGCCGCTGGAGGAATCGGCTGTGGCCGCGCCGGTGCTGCTGTCGGTGCTGCGGTTGGCGCTGGCGTCGGCGGGCGCGCCTGCCGTGGTGCTGGCGCTGGCCGGCGCCTGCGTGCCGGCCGCTGCGGACGATGCCACCGCGCCCGGCTGCGCCGGATCGCCGGACGCCGGCGCCGCGCCGTAGGCATCGGCCACCGACTTGGCGCGCGTTTCGGTACCATTGGGCGGCGCGTAAGTGTCCTTGTGCTTGCTGTCGACCAGGCTCAGCAGGCGCAACGACAGGCTGCGCAGGGTGGTGCGGTCGATGTTGTTGCCTTCGCCCTTGTCGCCGGCGCCCGGGTTGACCGACAGGCTCGATTGCAGGTTGCGCCCGATCAACTGGAACAGGTCGGCCAGGGTGCCGGGGAAGTCCACGTTAGGGAACTGCACTGTCGGCAGGCCGCTGGTGTCCGGGGTGCTGGCTTGTCCTGCACCGCTGGCTGTGCCGGATGTGCCCTGGCCGGCGCTGGCGCCCTGTGTGGCGGCTGTATTTGAACTGTGCTGGCCGGCCAGCGCGGTGTACTGGTCGCTGTACTGGACTTCGATCTCGAAGTCGAACTTGCGGCCATCGGCCGTCGTGATCGTGCCTTTGCCCAGGAAGTGGGTGCTGTCCGTCAGTTGCACGCCGGCCGCATCGGTGCTGCCATTGGGGCCGCTGCTGTGCTGCACCGCCGCGCTCAGGCTCGATTCGGCGTCCAGGCTGACGGAGTCGAACGAGATGGCGGCGCCTTTGCCGGCATCGCCAAACAGGTTCTGGGCGAAGCTGCCCAGCAGGCTCTGGGCCAGGTCGACAGTCGAATTGCCAAGCGAGGACAGGCGTTTTTCCAGGTCGATACCACTGTTGGACAGCGAAATGGCGCTGTCGCTGTTCACCGGCCTGGACGCCTGGGCATGGGCCGGCCGGGCATCGGCCTGCGCCGGGGCGGCAGGATATGCTTGCGCCGGCAACGTGCGGGCGCCGAGTGCGGAGATGGTAGACATGGCGTTTTCCTGAGAATGGTACTTAAGATAACGGCGCCGGCAGGCAAAACTTGAGGGCTTTTTGACAATTAGTGGTGGTGGGACCAGCTACCGTCGGGCGATTCCAGGTAAGACTGGACCGCATCCTTCTGGCCGGTGGCGTGGCGTTTGACTTCGCCGCACTGGCAAATGCCCTGGTAAGGCTGGATGTGGGAGCAGGCCGACACCTTCTGCAGGAAGACCTGGACCGATTTACCGCATTTGGCGCATTTGAACGTGAGGGTACGTGGGGCTTTAAGCATGATCTGGAGGAATCGCGGACAAAGGCGCGATTCTAACATCAGGCCACGATGTCGAGCCGGGGCGGGGCGAAGGGAGCGGTATCGTATGCGCGCCGCAGCGATTCGGCCGCCGGCGGCTCCCGCAGCGGCGCCACCTGCGCGCCGTCGGTCGCCCCTGGCAGCAGCGGCTGGCCGGCCGCCGGTTTCCGTGCCGCCTGCGCCTGTTGCGCCGCTTCGACGGCCAGCTCGGCCCGGGCCTGCTGTTCCATTTGCTGGGCCTGCGCGGCCACGGCGCGGTCGGGGCCGGACGGGTCGGCCGGTGCCAGCGCCGCGGCCTGGATGGTGCGGGCGCGGGTGATGGTTTCCCCGGGCGTGCGGCCGGGCGAGGTGTCGATGTGGACTTCGCCGCCGATGGCGTAATCGACGCCGTTCGGGCCGCGCTGGTAAGTGTAGGCGGCGCCGGACACGGCCAGCCCGCCGGCGGCGGCCAGGTGGGCTTGTTCATGCTGGCGCACCTCGGTGTCGCGCGTCTTGAGCCGGTCGATCAGGGCCAGCGCCTGCGGCGTCAGGGTGGTGTTGCTGGAGGCGGACGAGGTGGTGGCGGTGGCGTTGGTGGCGTTGGTAGAGGATGTTGGCGCACCGCCGGCCGCCGTTTGCTCGCCCGTGGCGCCGGGCCGCGTGCCGCCGTTGACCGGGCTGCCGGCCGTGGCCTGCCCGGCGGCGACCGGCGCTGCCGGCAGCCGCACCGGCGGCGGGGCGCTTGCACTGGCGGAGATGGCGGCTGTGCTCATGGCGGCGGGGTAGCTAGGTGCATTGTGGCCAACGTCGGGCGAATGTCGTGCGAGTTTCCGGCGAATTTGTTCAAAATTTGTTCCGCACTTGTACAAATAATAGCAAATACGGCCCGGCCCGCTGTAGCAATTGGTTGCAATTGCGGCGCGCTGACGGTGCGGAGGCCGTCAACTGAACGGGCGCCGTGGCGTTGATGGTGTGTCCGGCGATGATCTGTGCGTCGCCGCCTCAGTCCTACCGCCAAGAGGTCACGCCATGGAGCAGTCCAAGCAACCGAGCAAGGAATCCGTCCGACAGTGGTTGCAAAACCAGATCGTGGAGCGCCGTCCACCGCCCGACCCGCAACAGATCCGGCGTGAACTGGGATGGGAGTTGATCAGGATGTCGCGTCCCGCCAACGCGCGCGAGCGTTGAGCCGGGGCGGCGCAGGCGCCGTCCCGTGCGATCGCTTATTCCACGCTGACGACGCTCTTGCCGCCGGCCGATGGCTGGACCAGGATTCTGGTGGCGATACGATCCGTCATCTCCTGCACGTGCGAGATCACGCCGACCTTGCGCCCCATCGATTGCAGGCCGTCCAGCGCATCCATGGCCACGCGCAGCGTTTCCGCATCCAGGCTGCCGAAACCTTCGTCGATGAACAACGACTCGACCCGCACCCGGTTCGATGACAGCGACGCCAGTCCCAGCGCCAATGCCAGCGACACCAGGAACGATTCGCCGCCCGACAGCGAGTGTACGGAGCGCATCTCGCCCCCCATGTCCTGGTCGCGTACCAGCAGGCCCAGTGAGGGATTGGCCGGATTGACGATGCGTTCGAGCTGGTAGCGGCGGGCCAGTTGCTTGAGGTGGGCGTTGGCGTAGCCGAGCAAGACCTCCAGCGTGAATTGCTGCGCGTAGTTGCGGAATTTCTTGCCGTCGGCCGAACCAATCAACTCGTTCATGCGCGCCCAGCGCTGTTCGATCGCTTCCTGGCGCTCGATGTCGGCCAACATGGCCTGGGCCTGGCGGCGCTTCGCGTTGTCCTGTTCCAGCGCGAACCGCGACGCGACAGCCGCCTCATCGGCCTCGGCGCGGCGCGCGGCCAGTGCCTGCAAGCGATGCGCGATGCGCGCGGCGGGATCGTCTTCGTTTTCCGCTTCGTCCGGTTCCTCCGGCTCGTCCGGTTGCTCCGGTTCCTCCGGTTCGTCCAGCTCGCCCAGTGCCGGCGGCACGCCGCGCAGGTGCTGCGCGCATTGCTCCTGGCGCTCGCGCAGCACGGCGGCGGCATTGCCAGCCGCGCTGTCGAGCGCCTGCAAGGCTTCCCGTTCGGCGCTGATGGTTTGCGGCGTATGGTTCAGCAGTGCGTGTAGTTGCGCCGCGTCCGCCAGTGGGGTGTCGGGCTGGCGCTGGTTGTAGGACAGGCGCCAGTGGTCGAAGTTGTCGGCGGCGGCCTGCGCGGCCTCGCGCAGCCCGGTCAGGCTGGCTTGCGCTTGCACCAGCGCTTCGTCCAGCCGCGCCGCGTTCTGTGCCGCCTGCTGTCCGCTGGTTTGCTGGCCCGCGACGCTGTCGCGGGCGGCGTCGATGGCCGCCTGCAGTGCGTGTTCGATGTCGCGTACTGGCCTGCCGTCCCACAGCGCGCTGCGTGCGTCCTGCGCGGCGCGCAGCGCGCTGTCGGCCTGGCTGAAGGACTGGCGGGCCGCCGCCGCATCCTGGGCCGCCTTGTCTTGCGCGGCTGTCAGCGCCTGCAGTTCGATGCCGGCGGTGGCCAGCGCCACGGCGCGCTGTTCGCTCGCCTCGTGCTGGGCCAGCCAGCTGCGGCTTTCGGCCTTGCGCGCTTCGTAAAAGCGGGCCGGCCCGCTGCGCCAGTCGTCGCGCCAGTCCTCGACGGGGATGTCGCCGCCGCTGAAGGCCGGGTTCAAGTCGTCGAGCAAGGCGGCCAGTTGCAGCGCCACCTCGATGCGCTGCTCATCCAGCGCCTTGAGTTCGGCCGCCATGCCGGCCAGCGCGGTCTGGGCCGCGCCGGCCTGTTCCTGCAGGCGCGCATGTTCCGCACCGGCCTGGTCGCAGGCCAGTTGCGCCTGGTCGCGCGCGGCGGCGGCGGTCCGCATGGCCGCTTCCTGCCGTTCGACCTGTTGTAGCGCGCTGCGCGCGGCGGCCAGTTGCGCCTCGAACCATGCAGCGCGCTGCGCGTCCTCGGGCAGCGGAGCTTCCGCATGTCCGTCGCTGACCAGCGGGTGGCCGCGCCACGCCAGGTCGGCTACGCGCAGCGCTTCGTGGACGGCCCGGGCTTCGGCCGCGATGGCGCCCAGTTGCTCGATGCACGATTGCACCGCGGCGCGCTGGCTGGTCTGCTCGTTGGCGTTGTCCAGCATCCGTTCGCGGCAGCGCACCACTTCCTGCCGCAGCCCCGCCAGCGTGGCTTGCAGGGCGCCGTCCTCGTGGCGGTAAGGATGATCGTGCGCGCCGCAAACGGGGCAGGGCGTATCGTCCTCCAGCGTGGCGCGCAGCTTTTCCACGCTTTCCGCGCAGGCCGCTTCGACCAGCTTCAGCGAACGTTCGGCTTGCGCGAACGCGGCCATGATGCCCACGTGTTCCCGCTGGGCCAGCGCCAGCTGCGCCTCGGCCGTGGTCTTGGCCTGTTGCAGCTGGGCCGCTTGCGTGTCCAGTTGGGCGCTGCGGCGCTGGCGCGCGTCAAGCTCGATCCACAGCTTTTCCGCGCCGGCCAGCAGGTCGCGCCGTTGCTCCAGCTGGCTGCGGCGTTGTGGCAGGCGTTCATCCGAGCAGGCCGCCAGCGCGTGGATGGCTTGCTGGCGACGGTCCTCCAGCGCCTGCATGGCGGCGGCCGATGCGGCCAGGCGGGTGCTGGCCTGTTCCTGCTGATCGCGCTGGAGCTGGGCCGTCCGCTGCGCGCGCGCCAGCTCGCGCGCCAGCTTTTCGGCCTGCGAGGCGGCCTGTCCGGCCTGCACGAACAGCACGTCCCAGCGCTCCCAAGATGTGGCCAGCGCTTGCCATTGCTGGTGCTGTTGCAGCCATGCGGCCGCACTTTCCTGCGCCGCCTGCAGCTTCTGGCGCTGTTCCAGCTTGTCGCGCAAGGCGGTACTGGCTTGCCGGTCCGCGGCGTCGGCCTGGTCGCGCCGGTTGGCGGCCTCGCGGTAGGCCGGCATCATCGCTTCGATGCGCGCATCGAGCGCCTTGGCCTGGTCCAGTTGCGGCGTGGCGGCGCGCCGCGCTTGTTCCGCGTCCAGCAGTTGCGCCGCCGCCCGCGCCAGCGCGTTGGCCGCCTGCTGCTGCGCCAGCCTGGCCTGTGCCGCTTCGTCCTTGCGGGTGGCCATGGCCGCCTCGGTGCGGGCGATCTCGGCGCCGATGCGCGCCATGTCGTCGGCCAGCGGGCGCGCCGCCTGTACCGCTTCGATCCGCGCCAGCGCGGCGCGGCGTGGCGCCGCCGCCTCCACCTCGGCCACGCTGGCTTGCCAGGCTTGCTGCGCCTGCTGTTCGGCCGCGCGCAGTTGCGCCGCTTGCTGGTGCCAGCGCAGATGCTGTTCCAGCGCGGCCTTGTGCTGGTCCAGCCGCGCCAGTGCCGCCTGGGCGTTCGCATGGCGCTGCTCGTACTCGGCCCGCTCTTCGGCGCCCAGCGGTTTCTGGTCCGCCAGGCGCAGGTTCAGTTGCTGCAGCCTGGCCTGTTCCAGCTTGGCCCGTTCGAAGGCGCGGATCGAGATGTCGCTGTAGATGGTGCTGCCGGTGAGCGTTTCCAGCAGTTCGCCGCGTTCGTTGTCTTCCGCCTTCAGGAACGTGGAGAACTCGTTCTGGGCCAGCAGCACGGCGCGCGTGAACTGCTCGAACGACAGGCCGATACGCTGTTCGATCGCGGCCTTGACTTCGGTCTTGGTGCCACCCACGGGCTGCAGGGCCGGCAGCAGGAGCAGGCTCATGACCGTCGGTTGCAGCGCGCCCTCGGCCCGGGTGCGCGAACGCCGGACGCTCCAGCGCGCGCGGTAGCTGGCGCCGTCGTTGCCGACAAAATCGACTTCCGCGTAGCCTTCGGCCGTGCCACGGCGCAGCAGGTTGCGCGGGTCCTGGGTCGAGATGGTCTCGGCGCCGACGTCCGGCAGCACGCTGCGGCCCTGCACCTTGAGCAGGCGCGGCGTGGCGTCGTACAGGGCCAGGCACAGGCCGTCGAGCAGGGTGCTCTTGCCGGCGCCGGTGGGGCCGCTGATGGCGAACAGGCCGGACGAGGCCAGCGGTTCGGCGTCGAAATCGACCTGGAATTCGCCGGCCAGCGAGGCCAGGTTCTTGCCCCGGATATTCAGTATCTTCATGGTGTGGTCGGGAGAGTCAGGCGCCAGGCAGCATCAGTTCGGCGAATGCGCTCAGCTGGTCGGCGGGCGCGTCGTTGCCATACTTTTGCGCGTACAGGCGCTTGAAGATGTCGTCCGGTTTTAATTGGGCCAGTTGGTCCAGCGTCATGGCCAGGTGGTTCTGGCTGGTGTCGCGTGCTGCGCTGGAGGTCTCGATCTTCGCCAGCCGGACCGGCTTGCCCTCGAGGGCGGCCTCGATGCGGGCGCGCAGCCCCGGCTCGGGCGCATCCAGCAGTACCCGCACCTCCAGCAAGGGCTGGGCGTGCAGTTCAGCCGGCGCGGGCTCCAGCGCCGCCAGTTCTTCCAGCACCTGCGCCAGCGGCGCCGGCTTGGCGGGAATCCGCAGCAGCGGCACGGCGCGCGGCGCGGGCAGCGGCGTGATGGCGGCCACCTGTTCGTCCGCCACATCGATCAGCAGCACCTGATGCTGGTAGCCCACCTCAGCGAACGACAGCGGGATCGGACTGCCGCAGTAGCGAATGTGCTGCTGCTTACCCACCGCCTGTGCCAGGTGCAGATGCCCCAGCGCGGCATAGGCGATGGCGGGGCCGAAGATCCCGGCCGGCAGCATCTCCGTGCCGCCGATGACGATGCGGCGCTCCGAGTCGTTCGACATCTGGCCATCGACCATGTGGCAGTGGCCCATGGCCACGATGGCTTGCCCCGGCTGGCGGCGCGCTTCGGCCAGCGCCAGCGCCTGCTGGTAGAGCAGGGCGATGCCGGCCAGGTAGGGATCGCCGGCCGGCTGCGGTTCCTGTGCCGGCTCGTCCGCGTCGCCGTCTTCCGTGGTGGCGGCAGGCGGCGCCGCGCGCGGCACGTCGCCCGGGCGCAGGAAGGGCACGGCCAGGCACCAGGCCCGCACCGCGCCGTCGCGGTCGGTCAGCGGCAGCACCAGCTGTTCCAGATCGATCTCGCCGTCCGCGCCGCGCCGTACGCTGCCCACCACGCGTGTGCCGTGCGCTTCGAGCAGCGGACCGGGCGCCTCCAGCCGTCCCGGCGAATCGTGGTTGCCGGCGATGACGATCAGGTTCAGGTGCGGCACCCGTTCGCTGGCCTGGCGCAGGAAGCGGTACAGCTGGTGTTGCGATGCGGCCGATGGATTGGCGTTGTCGAACACGTCGCCGGCGATCAGCAGCGCGTCCACCTGCTGCGCCACCAGGGTATCGAGCAGCCAGTCGAGGAAGCACTGGTGTTCGTAGGCGCGGTCGAAATTATGGAGTGACTGGCCCAGGTGCCAGTCGGAAGTGTGCAGCAGACGCATGAAGAATGGGAGGCGCGGGCGGTAAAGCGCACAATATAGCGCAAGACGGGCCGTCGTGGTTTGATGCAGTCGTTGTCACGGCCATGGCGGCCATGGCGCCCATGCCGGCCATGGGGGCCACTCAAGCCGCGTGCACCGCCGGTTGCGGCGGCCCGGCGCGGAAAGTGTTGCGGCCGGCCTGCTTGGCCTCGTACAGCAGCACGTCGGCCCGGTTCAGCAATTCGGCCGGGGTCATGTCCTCGTCGCTGTAGAAGGTCAGGCCGATACTGGCCGAGACATTGACCACCGTGCCATCGAGGTTGAACGGCGCCTGCATGGCGCTGACGATCTTCCCGGCCAGCATGGCCGCATCCTCGGTGCGGCTGACACGTTCCATGATGATGGTGAATTCGTCGCCGCCGAGCCGGGCGATGGTGTCGCTGGCGCGCATGGTGTGGGTCAGGCGCGCCGAGAACGACTTGAGCAGCGCGTCGCCCACGCTGTGGCCGTAGGTGTCGTTGACGGGCTTGAAGCGGTCGATATCCATGTACATCACGGCCATCATGCTGGCGTTCTCGCGGCACGAGGCCATGGCGTCGTGCAGCTTTTGCAGGAAACCGGCGCGGTTGGTCAGTCCCGTCAGCGCGTCGATCTGCGACAGCTTGAGCAGGCGCTGTTTTTCGCGCTTTTGCGCCGTGATGTCCTGGCGCATGACGTGGAAGCCGATCACCGTGATGCCATCCACGTCGTGCTGGGGGATATAGACCACCTCGAAGGTGCGCTCGTAGCCCTGGCTGTTGTCCTCCTCCTCGAACGACAGTGTCTCGCCGCACAGCGCGCGGCGGATGTAGGGCGCCAGGAAGGCGTAGCGCTCGTCGCCGATGGTTTCGCGCACGGTCTTGCCTTGCACGTGCAGGCCGGCGCGGTTGAATTCGCGCTCGTAGGCGATGTTGTGGAAGCGGTAGATCTCCTCGAAATCGATGTAGGCGATCATGGCCGGCAGCGTGTCGGCGATGGTGCGCAGCCGCGCCTCGCTTTCGCGCAGCGCCATCACGGACTTGCGCATCAGCGTGATGTCGTCCAGCGTGCCGACGTAGCCATACAGTTTGCCGTCCACCGTCATGGCGGCCACCTTGAACGAGATCCAGGTCACTTCGCCATCGGGCCGCAGGCAGCGCACGGTGTCCTGCAGCGGTTCGCGCGTCTCGGCCATGCGCTGCAGCGAGGCGGTCAATTCCTGGCGGTCGTTGGGGTGCACCGCCTCCATCCAGGCGTCGCCCAGCGCCTGCTCGCGGGTCAGCCCGGTGATGGCCTCGAAGGTACGGTTGACGTAGGTGCAGTGGCCGGCGCGGTCGGCCCGTATCATCCCGAGCGGCGAGGCGTCGTTGACGGCGGCCAGTTCGGCCTGGTTCTTGCGCATCGCCAGTTCGCTTTCCTTGCGGGCCGTGATGTCGCGCGTGGTCACGGCCACGCCGTTGTCGATGGCGACGATCTGGTGGCGCAGCCAGCGCGGTGGACCGGGCAGGAAGTCGGCCTCGAATTCTTCTTCCAGCGGCAAGCCGGTTTGCAGCACGCGCAGGTATTTTTCCAGGAAGCCCCGTTCGCGCAGGGCTGGCAGGACGTCGAGCACGCGCAGGCCCAGCAGCTCGTCGCGGCTGTGTCCCAGCAGTTGCGCGCCGCGCTCGTTCAGGTCGGCGAAGGTGAAGTTGACGATGGGGTGCGGCTTCTCGTGCGCGCGGCAGGCGCGCAGCAGAAAGACCGCGTCCAGGCTGGCGTTGGCGGCCGCGCGCAGCATCAGCTGGGCCTCGCTCACCTGGCGCGCGCTGCGGCGCAGGCGCTGCGCCTGCTGCATCAACAGGCCGACAAACAGCAATACCAGCAGCGAGGCGACCGTACAGGCGCCGAAATAGACGTTGCGCTGGCGGCTGAAACGCGCGAGCGCCTCGCGCGAGGTGATGCCCACCACGGCCGTCAACCCGTAGCGCGGCAGGTCGCGGTAGCTGTAGATGCGCTCCACGGTATCGAACGGATGCTTGAGCAATAGTTCGTCCGAGACGTCGGGCGCCGGGGTGAAGTCGAGCGTGTCGCTGATGATCAGGCGCTCATCGACGCGGCCCGTGGACAGGCCGCTGTCGCGGCTCACCAGCAGCACGGCGCCCTGGTCTTCCACGTTGAGCCGGTCGTAGTCCTCCACGAAGATGGCGGGATCGATCATGATCAGGAATACGCCGGCGAAGCTGCCGTCACGCGCGTTCAGGCGGCGCGATAGCTGGATCTGCCACTTCCTGGTGGCCGGTTCCACCACCGGCGTGGTCACCAGCGTGGTGTCTTCAGGTGTGCCGGCATGGGTGCGGAAGAAGGCTTGCCGCCCGATGCCGGGCGCGAAATAGCCATTCATGCTGTCGACCACGTTGCCGTGCGCGTCGAGCAGGGCCATGGGCAGCTCCAGCCGGGTGGACAGCAGGGAATCGAGCAGACCGTTGCGGCGGCTGAATTCGGCCAGCCGCAGCGCGCCGCCCGTCTCCTCGTATTTGAGCTTGAACAGCTGGGTGGCGTGGTCGGTCTGGCGCAGCAGGTGGTTGGCGTGTTCGGCCAGCGTGCGCGCCAGCGACTGGCTGTGCAGCACCGCCTCGCCGTGGGCGTTCTGGCGCTCCTGTCCCACCTGGTACACCACCGCCGTCCACATGGTGGCCAGCAGCGCCAGCGCAAACACCGGGAGCAGTATCCAGCGATACAGGCGGCGCAGGAAGCGCAGGGCAGGGCTGATGGCGATCCGTGTCATGAGTGTTCTGCGTTCCCCGCATCGGCGGCGGCGTGCCGGTGGCAGGCCGTCTTCAGGACGATTTCGCCTATTCTGCACGGATTTGCCCGCCTTGGGTGGCGCGCACGGGAAAATAATGTGACGCAAGGCATCACTTTGGTGGCACAAAAAATACAGACAATGTTGATTTCTTTATTAGAATAGCCGTTTCGCCCACCGCGCGGCCGCCGGCCCTACCTGAGGAAGCAGGATTTGACTGTAGCGACGACTGTACCGACCCTGACACTGGCGGCCGCCCGTGCTTTGCACCTGGCCGCCCAGGGCTTGCTGCAGCCGCGCCGCCGCAAGGCCGTGCAGGCCGATGTGCTGGCCGCCATCCGCCAGATGGGCGTGCTGCAGATCGACACCATCCACGTGGTCGCGCGCAGCCCCTACCTGGTGCTCTGGAGCCGGCTGGGCGACTATCCGCCCGTGTGGCTGGAGCAGGCGCTGGAGCGCGGCGAACTGTTTGAATACTGGGCCCACGAGGCCTGCTTTGTACCGGTAGAGGACTATGGATTGTACCGGCACAGGATGATCGATCCCGGCTCCATGGGCTGGAAGTACTCGGCGACGTGGATGCGCGAGCGGCGTGCCGACGTCGATGCCGTGCTGGCCCACATCCGTGCCCACGGCCCGGTGCGTTCGGCCGACTTCGAGCGCACCGACGGCCAGGCCGGCGGCTGGTGGGGCTGGAAGCCGGAAAAGCGCTCGCTGGAAGTGCTGTTCACGGCCGGGGTGCTGATGATCGCACGGCGCCACAATTTCCAGCGCGTGTACGACCTGGCCGAACGGGTGCTGCCGGACTGGGACGACCGCCGCATGCCGTCCATGGACCAGACCCGGCGCACGCTGGTGCTGAAGGCCGTCAAGGCGCTGGGCCTGGCCCGCGCCAGCTGGATCAGCGACTACTTCCGCACCCGCCCGCCGCGGCTGGACCCGCAAACGCTGGTGGCCGAAGGCGCGCTGCTGGAAGCGCGCGTGGCCGGCTGGGACGACCCCGTGTACGTGCACCCGGACCACGCCGGCCTGCTGGACGCGGCCGCCGCCGGCGCGCTGGCGCCCACGCTGACCACCATCCTGTCGCCGTTCGATCCCGTGGTGTGGGATCGCCGCCGGGCCCAGGAACTGTTCGGCTTCGACTACCGGCTCGAATGCTACACGCCGGCCGAACAGCGCCGCTACGGCTACTTCACCTTGCCCATCCTGCGCCGGGGCGCGCTGGTGGGGCGGGTGGACGCCAAGGCGCACCGCCGCGCCGGCGTGTTCGAGCTCAAGTCGCTGGCGCTGGAGCCGGGCGTGCGCCTGAGCGAGCGCTTCGCGCGCGACGTGGCGGCCGCCCTGCAACGCTGTGCGCACTGGCATGGCTGCCCGTGCGTGCAGGTGTGCGCCACGGTACCGTCACAGTTCGCGCCACTGTTACGGACCCAACTCAACCTCGCACCACAAGAACAGAAAGAAGCATCCGCATGATATTGCCCGCCGCCCCCGCCAGCCTGATCGGCCCCGACGGCCAGCCCCTGTTTGGCCGCTATGCGGGCCAGGTCGACCAGTTCGACTGGCCCCGGCTGGCGCAGCCCTATGCCCGCAACGCCGTGTGGCGCCGCTTCCACCACAAGCGCTGGCACTACATCGCGCTGGGCACGGAGCGCATCTTCTGCGCCGTGGCCATCGTCGATGTGGGCTGGACCAGCACCGCCTTCGCCTACGCCTTCGATCGCGACGATGGCGACATGCTGGCCAATTTTTCCCAGGATGGCTTGCCGGGGTTGTCAGCCACGCTGGCCGACAACGCGGCCGGCGCCAGCCGTTTCAAGACGCGCCGCAGCGACATCGCCATCGACAGCCCGGAGCCGGGCCGCTACCGGCTCGCGCTGCGCTGCGATTACCTGGAAATCGACGCCGAATTCGGCCCCGGCACGGCGCCATTGCTGCTGGCCTGCGGCGCCGTGGCCAAGGGTTCCGTGCACGCCACCCAGAAATCGACCGCCATGCCGGTCACCGGGCAGGTGCGCACCTTCCGCGACGAATACGACCTGGCTGGCGGCGTGGCCAGCTTCGATTATTCCAACGGCCTGCTGGCGCGCGAGACGGCCTGGCGCTGGGCCTCGGGCCACAACCTGGAAGTGGGCTTCAACCTGCAGGCCGGCTATTTCGGCGCCAACGAGAACGCGCTATGGCTGGACGGCCAGCTGCACGCGCTGGGCCCGGCCCACTTCCTGTACGATAACAGCGATCCGCTGTCGCGCTGGCACATCTTCACCGAGGACGACCAGCTGGAACTGTATTTCACGCCCGAAGGGGCGCGGCGCGAGAACAAGAACCTGGTGGTGGCGGCCAGCCGCTACCTGCAGCCGATTGGCACCTTCAGCGGCTGGGTGCGCACGGCGCCCGACGCGCCCAAGCGCATGGTCAACCAGCTGGTCGGGGTGACCGAAGACCACAGTTCGCGCTGGTAAGCGGCGCGCGGCGCCGGCGGCAGGATCAGCGATAGCATCAGCATCAGCATCAGCAGCATAGCGCGGCGTGAGCCGGTAAGGAATGGCATGAGCACCAGACATTTCAAGCATCTGTTCGCCCCGGCCTCGGTGGCCGTGATCGGCGCGTCCGACAAGCCGCAGCGCATCGGCACGCGCGTGCTGGCCAACCTGGCCGAAGGCGGCTATGGCGGCGCGCTATGGCCGGTCAACCCGCGCCACGACAGCCTGCACGGCCTGCGCTGCTATGGCAAGGTGGGCGCGCTGCCGTCCGCGCCGGAGCTGGCCATCCTGTGCACGCCACCGGCCACCATTGCCGGCCTGATCGCCGACCTGGGCGCGCGCGGCACCCGCGCCGCCATCGTCATGACGGCCGGGCTGGACGGCCACCGTTCGGGCGGGCGCAGCGCGCGCCAGGCCATGCTGGAAGCGGCGCGGCGGCACCGGATGCGCATCCTGGGACCCGGCAGCGTGGGGCTGCAGGTGCCGGCGCTGGGCCTGAACGCCAGCTTCACCCATCTGGCGGCGGCCGCCGGCAAGCTGGCCTTCGTGTCGCAGTCGGGCGCGCTGGGCACGGCGGTGCTGGACTGGGCCAGCCTGCGCGGCATCGGCTTTTCCACCTTTGTCGCCATGGGCGAGGGCGCCGACATCGATTTCGGCGACCTGCTCGACTACCTGGCGGCCGACAACGACACGGCCGCCATCCTGCTGTGCGTGGAACGCGTCAGTTGCGCGCGCAAGTTCATGTCGGCCGGCCGCCTGGCCGCGCGCGGCAAGCCCGTGATCGTGCTCAAGGTCGGGCGCGACCCGGAACCGGAGGCCGAGCTGGCGTTCGACGCCGCCATCCGCCGCGCCGGCATGCTGCGCGTGACGTCGACGGAGGACCTGTTCGACGCGGTCGAAACGCTGGCGCGCGCGCGCCAGCAGCGCGGCGAGCGGCTGGCGGTGCTGACCAACGGTGGCGGCCTGGGGCTGATCGCGGCCGACGCGCTGCAAGCGGGCGGCGCCCGGCTGGCGGCGCTGTCGCCGGACACGCTGGAGCGGCTGCGCCAGTTGCAGGCGCCCCAGTCCAATCCGCTCGACCTGCTGGCCGACGCGCCCGTGGAGCGCTACAGCGGCGCCGTCGACGCGCTGCTGCACGAGCCGCAGGCGGACGCCTTGCTATTCCTGCACGCGCCCACGGCCATGGTGCCCAGCGCCGAGATCGCCGAGGCGCTGGCGCCGCAACTGAAAGCGGCCAGCCGCAACGTGCTCTCGTGCTGGCTGGGCGGGCGTTCCGTGGCGGCGGCGCGCCAGGTCTTCAGCGACGCCGGCCTGCCCACCTACGACACGCCGGAGAAAGCCGTGCATGGCTTCCTGCAGATCGTGCAATACCGCCGCAACCAGGACTTGCTGATGGAAGTGCCGGCCCGGGTGCCGGCCGCCGCCGCGCCGCAGCGGGCGGCGGCCCAGGCGCTGGTGTCGGCCGCGCTGGCGGCCGGCCACACGGCGCTCGACGCGCACGACACTTGCGCGCTGCTGGCCGCCTACGGCATCCCGATGGCGGCCACGGAATTCGCGGCCGACGCCGACCAGGCGCTGGCGGCGGCGCGCCGCATCGGCTACCCGGTCGCGCTCAAGGCCGGCGCCCACGACATCGGCCGCAAGGCCGAGGTGGGCGGCGTGGTGCTGGACCTGGAGGACGACGCCATGCTGCACGCGGCCGCCTGCGCCATGCGCGAGCGGGTGCGGCGGCTGCGGCCGGCGGCCGGCCCCGGCTTCGCCGTGCAGCAGATGGCGCGCCGCCCGCAGGCGCAGGAACTGGCGATCCGGGTCCGGGCCGACGCCGTGTTCGGCCCCGTGATCCTGTTCGGCCAGGGCGGCCCGGCGGCCGAAGTGGCCGAGATGGCCGACGACCGCGTGGCCGGCCTGCCGCCGCTGAATATGGTGCTGGCGCGCGACATGGTGGGCCGCACCCGGGTGGCGCGCCTGCTGGCCGGCTATGGCGGCCACGCGCCGGCCGACCTGGAGGCCATAGTCCGGGTGCTGGTGCAGGTGGCCGAGATGGTGGCCGACCTGCCCGAGCTGGCCGAACTGGAGATCAATCCGCTGCTGGCCGATGCCGATGGCGTGCTGGCGCTGGACGCCGACATCCGGCTGGCGCCGCCGCGCGCCACCGACACCATGGCGATCCGGCCCTACCCGCAAGAGCTGGAGCAGGAACTGGCCTGGCAGGGCCGCACCATCTTGCTGCGCCCGATCCGGCCCGAGGACGCGCCCCAGCACCTGGCGTTCTTCCGCGCGCTGGCGCCGGACGACGTGCGGCTGCGCTTCTTCTCGGCCATGCGCGAGCTGCCGCCGTCGCAGCTGGCGCGCCTGACCCAGATCGATTACGACCGCGCCATGGCTTTCATCGCCACCGGCAGCGGCGCCGACGGCCAGCCCGAAACGCTGGGCGTGGTGCGGGCCGTGGTCGATGCCGACAACCAGAGCGCCGAATTCGCCATCATCGTGCGTTCCGACCTCAAGGGCCTGGGCCTGGGGCGCGTCCTGTTCCAGAAGCTGGTCGACTATTTCCGCGGCCGAGGCACGGCCGAGTTGAGCGGCGAGGCTTTGTCGGAAAACCACGGCGTGCAAGACCTGGTGCGCCACTTCGGCGGCGCCGTGCTGCCCCATGCGGAGGCGGGCATGGTCAACCTGCGCCTACCGTTGCAGGGAGTCAACTGATGCGGCGCAGCATTTGATATTGCACAAGACGCCGTTGTCGGAATTCTTTACACTGGTAGTTCCTCGCTTGACGCTGCCGCCCCCAAGAGCGGTTCCGCGAGACAATAATTCCGAGACAACAATTGCCCGTGCCAGCGCCACGCGGGCGCCGGCCAGCCGGGGGACCCACATGTTAACGGCCACTTACACACTGGTTGCTCTGTCGGTCGAGCAAGCCAAGGTGCGGATCAGCCTGCAGTCGTTCCAGCACCACGTGCGTGCCACACTATTGCAGCAAAACAGCCTCAGTATCGGGCAACTCGAATATGCATGCGAGATGCTCAACCGCCTGTACCAGACCTGCAACTGGCGCAAGACGGAGATGTATCTGATTCCTGCCATCCGCCAGGCCACGGAACGGGCCGACCAGCTGATCGAGGAACTGAACCGGCTGAACCAGTCGGCGCTGGCCGAGATCCGCGCCATGCAGGCCCGCATGGGCGACTTGGCCGAAGGCAACGATGCCCAGGTGGGCCAGATCTGCGACAGCGTGGACGCGTTCTGCGCGGCCCTGCTGCAGCGGCTCGAGAAGGAGGAACAGGAGCTGTTCGCCATCGCCCGCAGCGCGATCGGGGGCGACGCCTGGTTCGCCATTGCCAACCAGTTCCTGCTGCATGACGCCAAGCTGGAGGAGGTGCGGCGCGGCAAGCAGCCGGTGCGCGCCGCCGAGCCCGCCGATGCCGCCGATCCTGGCCAGGAGCGGCCCGGCGACGGCATCGCCATTCCCGCGCTGGCCGTGCTGCCGCTGCCCGGCATGGACGCGGAACGGACCTTGCCGCCCCTGTTGCGGCAGGCGCCGGAGCGCCGCATGCGCCAGCGCGTGCGCGTCGGATAGGGCGCCGTCAGAGCAAAATCTGTCCGCTTTGCTATCATGGTGGTTTTAGCCCCCACCAGATAGCAAAGCCCACCATGTTCGAATTCCTCTTTAAGCGCGCGGGCGACAAGCCGGACGCGGCCGCCGCGGCCATGGCCGCCGCCGAGCCGGCCGCCGCCGCTGCCCAAGGCGCCGCCCGCCGCGACGAGCAGACCGCGCGCGCGCGCGCCCTGAACGGCGACGAAGCGGCCGCCGTCGAACTGATCTTGCACAGCGAATTTGCCGGCGTGCGCCTGGCCGCCGCCGAACACGTGCATTCTCAGCCCCTGCTTGAACAAGTCCTGCAGGCCATGCGCAACACCGACCGCCGCGTGGCCAAACTGATGCAAGGCCGGCTCGACGCCATCCGCTACCAGCGCGCCGAGCAGGAAAAGGCCCAGGCCTGCATCGCCAGCGCCCAGCGCTTGTTGCAAGACGAAAAACTCACCCCCAACCAGGTGGCCGAACTGGACCGCCAGTGGACCGTCACGGCCGCCGGCGCCGAGCTGGCGGCCACCTTCGACGGCGTGCGCGCCGCGCTGGCCCGGCGCCTCGAAGCCCAGGTCACCCTGCAGCGCGGCGTGATCGACGCGCTGGCCGAATTGCGCCGCCTGCCGGCCGCCGCGCTGGCCCCGGCCGAGGCCGGCGCCGCGCTGGCCCGGCTGACGGCGGCGCAGGCCAGCTTCCTGGCTTCGCCTGAGCAGGCATCGTTGCCGCGCCACCTGCTGAGCGACTACAGCGCCGCGCTGGAACAGGCCGGCGCCGCGCTGGCCGAGCTGGAGCAGCACCAGGCCGCCGTCGCGGCGCGCCAACAGGCGCTGGCCGCCTGGCAGGCGGCCGATCCGGCCACGCTGGACGCCGAGCAGATCCGCCGCGACTGGCGCGCCTTGCCCGCCGTGCCGGCCGGCGAGCTGGCCACGGCCCTGCAGGCCGGGCTGGATGCCGTGCTGGCCCGCCTGCCGGGACCGCCCGAGGCCGTGGCCGCGCCGGCCCGCAAGCCGGCCAGGGAAGCTGGCAAGGAGGGCGCCAAGGACGCCCATCCGGAAGCCAACAAGGACACAGGCAAGGAAGCAAACAAGGAAGCCAACAAGCCGGTCGGCCAGCAATTCCTCGACAAGCTGGCGGCGATGGAGGCGGCGCTGGAACAAGGCTTGCTGCACGCGGCGTCCGAGCACGATAAATGGCTCAAGGACCACAAGGGCGGGCGCCTGTCGCCGGCCCAGGCCGACCGCCTGGCCCACGTGCGCGCCGAACTCAAGCGGCTGGCCAACTGGGCCCGCTGGGGAGGCAATGTGTCGCGCGAGGAACTGGTCAAGGCGGTCGAGGAATTGCAGACGCTGGGCCTGTCGATGAGCGAGCTGGCCAAGAAGGTGGGCAGCATGCGCGAACGGTGGAAGGGCCTGGATGCCGTGTCCGGCCACGCGCCCAAGAGCTTGTGGGAGCGGTTCGATGCGGCCTGCACGGCCGCCTACGCGCCGGCCGCCGCCCACTTCAAGCACCTGGCCGACGAGCGCCACAGCAACGCCGCCAAGGCCCAGGCCCTGATCGAGGAAACCCAGGCCATGGCCGCCGCCGGCAGCGAGGGTGCCGAATGGAAGAACATCGCCGCCGCCGCCCAGCGCCTGCGCCAGATGTGGGGCCGTTTGGGCGCCATCGACCGCAAGGACAAGAAGAAGCTCGATACCGCCTTCGACCAGGCGCTGGCCCAGTTGCTGGCGCCCCTGTCCGAGCAGCGCCAGATCGAAATGGGCCGGCGCGAGCAGCTGATCGCGGAAGTGGAGCAGCTGCAGCCGTCCGACCGCCACACGCTCGACAAGCTGCGCCACCTGCAGGAGCGCTGGCAGGAACAGGCCCGCGCGCTGCCGCTGGAACGCAAGGCCGAGCAGGCCCTGTGGCTGCGCTTCCGGGCCGCCTGCGACGCCATCTTCGCCAAGCGCAAGGAGACGGCCCACGCGGCCGACCACGAGCGCAAGGCCCACCTGCACGCGCGCGAGGACTTGTGCGCGGCACTGGAAACGGCCACCTTCAGCGGCGAGGACAAGGCGCAACTGGCGGCCATGGCCAAGCTGCTGCGCGACACGGCCGCCGCCTGGCATGGCGCCGGCACGGTGCCGCGCGCCAGCGAGCAGCGCATCACCCAGCGCTACCAGGCGGCCGTGGCGGCCGTCCAGGCCCAGGCCGACGCCATCCGCCGCCGCGCCGGCGCGGCCCAGGCCAATGCGCTGCGCGACAAGCTGCGGCTGGTGCAGGCACTGGAACAGGCCATCGCCGGTAGCGAGACGGTTGACGGCGCCGAGTGGGAAGGGCGCTGGGCCGCGCTGCCGCCGCTGGCGGCCGAGTACGACAAGACGCTGCATGCCCGCCTGGCGGCCGGCCTGGCCGCGCTCGACAGCCAGCGCGCCGCCTACGGCGCCGCGCTGGCGGCCAACCGCGCCCGCCTGCTGGACGAAGTGCTGCGCCTGGAAATCGTGGCCGGCGTGGACAGCGGCGCCGAGTTCGCCCGCGAGCGCCTGAAGATGCAGGTGGAAGTGCTGCAATCGTCGCTCAAGTCGGGCCACAAGCCGCAGACCCAGGCCGACCAGTTCCTGCAACTGTGCGCCATGCCGGCCCTGGCCGACGCCCGCACGGCCAGCCGCATCGAAACCCTGTTCCGTCGCATCGGCGCGTCGGAGGCGGCATGACGGCGAGCGACTTCCGCAGCGAGGTCCGGATCCAGGAGGCCGACTTCGACCTGACGGCCGAAGTGGCGGCCCTGCGCGCCGGCCAGCCCGGCGTGGGCGGACTGGTGACGTTCGTGGGCACGGTGCGCGACCTGAACGAGGGCGCCAACGTGGCCGAGATGGAGCTGGAGCACTATCCGGGCATGACGGAGCAGTCGATTGCCGCCATCATCGAGCAGGCCCGCCAGCGCTGGCCCATCTTCGGCGCGCTGGTGATCCACCGCGTGGGGCCGCTCAAGCCGATGGAGCAGATCGTGCTGGTGGCCGTCACCTCGGCGCACCGGGGCGAGTCGTTCGCGGCCTGCGAGTTCATCATCGACTACCTGAAGACGGAAGCGCCATTCTGGAAGAAGGAGCAGACGCCCGACGGTGCGCGCTGGGTGGACGCCCGCGTGACGGACGAAACGGCGCTCGACAAATGGCGCAATGGTTGAGCTAAGGCGCAATGGTTGAGGTTTGACGTGGATCATTGATTGTTTATTTAATTAGGAGTCTCCTTGAAAACTGACGGCCAAGCCTTACTTGGCAGGTAAGTTAAAAATTCTCTGGAGCACTCTCATGCGTCAAGATAAGCTCACTACCAAGCTGCAAGAAGCCCTCGCCGATGCCCAAAGCCTGGCCGTCGGCAACGACAATCCCTACATCGAACCGGTCCACCTGCTGACGGCCCTGCTGAACCAGGACGACGGCGCCGCCCGCTCGCTGCTGCAGCGGGCCGGCGTCAACGTCAATGGCCTGGCCAATGCCCTCAAGTCGTCGATCCAGCGCCTGCCCAAGGTGTCGGGTACGGGCGGCGACGTGCAGGTGAGCCGTGAATTCGTCTCCGTGCTCAACCTGGCCGACAAGGAATCGCAGAAGCGCGGCGACCAGTTCGTTTCCAGCGAAATGGTGCTGCTGGCGCTGACGGACGACAAGTCCGACGCCGGCAAGCTGTCGCGCGAGAACGGCCTGACCCGCAAGGCACTGGAAGCGGCCATCTCGGCCGTGCGTGGCGGCAACAAGGTCGATTCGCAGGAAGCGGAAGGCCAGCGCGAAGCGCTCAAGAAATACACGCTGGACCTGACCGAACGCGCCCGCGCCGGCAAGCTTGACCCCGTGATCGGCCGCGATGACGAGATCCGCCGCGCCATCCAGGTGCTGCAGCGCCGGACCAAGAACAACCCGGTGCTGATCGGTGAGCCGGGCGTGGGCAAGACCGCCATCGTGGAAGGCCTGGCCCAGCGCATCGTCAACAACGAGGTGCCCGATTCGCTCAAGGGCAAGCGCGTGCTGTCGCTGGACATGGCGGCCCTGCTCGCCGGCGCCAAGTACCGCGGCGAATTCGAGGAGCGCCTGAAGGCCGTGCTCAAGGAACTGGCCATGGATGAAGGCCAGACCATCGTCTTCATCGACGAGCTGCACACCATGGTGGGCGCCGGCAAGGCCGAAGGCGCGATGGACGCCGGCAATATGCTGAAGCCGGCGCTGGCGCGTGGCGAACTGCACTGCATGGGCGCCACCACGCTCGACGAATACCGCAAGTACATCGAGAAGGATGCCGCGCTGGAGCGCCGCTTCCAGAAGATCCTGGTCGACGAGCCGACCGTGGAAGCGACCATCGCCATCCTGCGCGGCTTGCAGGACAAGTATGAGCTGCACCACCAGGTAGCCATTTCGGACGCCGCCATCATCGCGGCGGCCGAGCTGTCGCACCGCTACATCACCGACCGCTTCCTGCCCGACAAGGCGATCGACCTGATCGACGAGGCCGCCGCGCGCATCAAGATGGAAATCGACTCCAAGCCGGAATCGATGGACAAGCTCGACCGCCGCATCATCCAGCTGAAGATCGAGCGCGAGGCGGTGAAGAAGGAAACCGACGAGGCCTCGCAAAAACGGTTGGCGCTGCTCGAGGAAGAGATCGCTCGTCTCACCCGGGAATACGCCGACCTCGAGG
>DATFBD010000119.1:0-26411 GCA_035254005.1 Burkholderiaceae bacterium
CGCCTCGGGCAGGCCCTGGGGCAGCTCCTGCGGGTGGTTGTAGGCGCTGTCGACCGTCATCGGCGTCGGTTCGATCTGCTCGATCATGCCCAGGTAGCCGCAAGCCAGCGTGACGGCCATCGCCAGGTAGGGATTGGCATCCGCGCCGATGATGCGGTTTTCCACGCGCCGTTCCTGCACGCCGGAGATCGGCACGCGGAAGCCCACGGTGCGGTTGTCCATGCCCCACTGGACGTTGATGGGCGCGGCCGTGTGGCGCACGATGCGGCGGTAGGAATTCACATACGGCGCCATGATGGCCATGCAGGCCGGCGTGTAGCGCTGCAGGCCGCCGATGTAGTGGCGGAACAGCGTCGACGGGGCGCCGTCCGCATCGCTGAAGATATTGCGGCAGGTGGCCGCATCGGCCACGCTCTGGTGTACGTGCATGGCCGAACCGGGCTCGCCGCCCATGGGCTTGGCCATGAAGGTGGCGTACATCTTGTGCTTGAGGGCTGCCTCGCGCAAGGTGCGCTTGAAGTAGAACACCTTGTCGGCCAGCGCCAGCGCGTCGCCGTGCTGGAAGTTCAGGCCCATCTGGCCGGCGCCCGTTTCGTGGATCAGGGTGTCCACGTCCAGGTTCATCATGTCGCAATAGTCGTAAATGTCCTCGAACAGCGGATCGAACTCGTTGACGGCGTCGATGCTGTAGACCTGGCGCGACGTTTCGGCGCGGCCGCTGCGGCCCACGGGTGCCTTGAGCGGCAAGTCGGGGTCGATGTTCTGCTCGGTCAGGTAAAACTCCAGTTCCGGCGCCACCACGGGCTTCCAGCCTTTCTCCGCATACAGCTTGAGCACGCGGCGCAGCACGGAGCGGGGCGCGAAATCGACCAGCGTGCCGTCGGAAAAATAGCAGTCGTGGATCACCTGCGCCGTGGGGTCGGTGGCCCAGGGCACGGTGGTGATGGTGGTGGGGTCGGCCCGCAAGATCATGTCGCGGTCGGTGCTGGAGATGGCGCGGTCGTAGGCCGCGTCCTCGGTCGGGTAGTTGCCCGTCACCGTCATGCCCAGCACCGCCTCCGGAATGCGCATGCCACGATCCTGGGTGAATTTGGTGCGCGGCAGGATCTTGCCGCGCGCAACGCCAGTCAGGTCGGGCACCAGGCATTCGATTTCGGTGACGCGTTTATCGTTGAGCCACTGATCCATGTCGGCATCAGTGAAATTGTCGCGGATGGGCATGTTCGCTCTCGACAGGCATGATCTGATGATCGATGAGCTAATTTACCATATTTCATCTGCGTCATCCTGTGCTCAAGCAGCCCTTTCCTCCGCCACCGCAACCCGCGTTTCCACCAGCAGTTTCTTGATCTCCGGGACGCAGGAGCCGCAGTTACCGCCCGCCTTCAGGCAGGACGTCACTTGCGCCACCGTCTGCAGATCCTGCTGCACGATGGCGTTGCAGATGGTATTGCGGCCCACGCCGAAGCACGAGCACACGGTCGGTCCCGTGTCCGCGCCCTTCTCCACCGGCTGGCCCACCAGCAGGCCGACGCGGTCGATCTCGCTCAACTGCTCCTTGGAGAACAGGCCCGCCAGCCATGCGCGCGAAGGCATGTCCTGGCGCGGCGACAGGAAGATGCACTGGTCGATCTGGTCGTCCACCAGATGCACGGCGCGGTACACGCCGGCGCTGCGGTCTTCGTATTCCAGCCAGTCGGCCTGCTCGCCCTGCACGCCCAGCAGGTCGCGCGCCCAACTGGCGAAATCGGCGATGTTCTGGCGCCCGGCCAGTTCGTAGCGCGCGAAGTCGCGGCCCTGGATGCGGGTCCAGTGGGCTACGCTGTCGAGATTGAGCTCGCGGCGGCTCAGGATGAAACCGTGCCAGTTCAAACGGAACTGCTCCACCCGCACCGGCGTGTGCTTGAATTCCGGTTCGCCCGACACGGGATCGACCACCGGATTCACCAACGCGCCCACGCGCGCGTCCGACGCCGTCTGGCCATTCCAGTGGATGGGGATGAACACGCTGCCGCGCGCGATGCCGCCGCCGTGCTGCACGCGCGCCACCATCGAACCCCATGCGGTGCTGATGCGTGCCAGTTCGCCGGCGCGCACGCCGTGCAACAGCGCGTCCTGCGGGTGCATGTCGACGAACGACTCGGCGATGTGGTCGGCCAGCTTGGGCGCCTTGCCGGTGCGCGTCATGGTGTGCCAGTGGTCGCGCACGCGGCCCGTGTTGAGCGCCAGCGGATAGTCTTCGCAAATGGTGTTGACGGGCAGGCGCGGGGTGACGGCGATGAAGCGCGCCTTGCCGTCCGCATGGGCAAAGCGGCCATCGCCAAACAATCGGGCCTGGCCCAGCAGGTCGCCGGAATCCAGCCGCGTGACCGGCCACTGCACGGGTTCCAGCGCGTCGTAGCCTTGCTGGCCCAGACCGGCCAGCGCGCCAATGTCGAACGCGCGCGGCACGTCATCGGCCGTGTTGCGGTAGCCGCTCAGGCGCGCGTGTTCGTCGAAGATCTCGTGTGCGCTGTTGAAGTCGAATCCGGTGTAGCCCATGCGCTGGGCGAAGCGGCACAGGATCTGCCAGTCGGGCAGCGCCTCACCGGGCGCAGGCAGGAAGGCGCGCTGGCGCGAGATGCGGCGTTCGGAATTGGTGACCGTGCCATCCTTCTCGCCCCAGCCCAGCGCCGGCAGCAGCACGTGGGCGCAGGCGTTGGTGTCGGTGTTCTGCATGATGTCAGTGGCCACCACCAGTTCGCACTTTTCCAGCGCGCGGCGGGCCTGGTCGGCGTCCGGCAGGCTGACCAGCGGATTGGTGGCGATGATCCACACTGCCTTGACCTTGCCGTCCTCGATGGCGCGGAACAGGTCCACCGCCTTCAGGCCGGCCTTGTCGGCCATGCGTGGCGACTGCCAGAACGTTTGCACCAGCTCGCGGTGCTCGCCGCGCTCCAGGTCCATGTGGGCGGCCAGCATGTTGGCCAGCCCGCCCACTTCGCGCCCACCCATGGCGTTGGGCTGGCCCGTGATCGAGAACGGCCCCATGCCGGGCTGGCCGATGCGGCCGCCGAGCAGGTGGCAGTTGATGATGCTGTTGACTTTGTCCGTGCCGGCCGAGGACTGGTTCACGCCCATCGAGAATGCCGTCACCACCTTGGCGGTGGCGGCGAACGATTCGTAGAATTCCATCAGCACCGGCAGTTCGATGCGGCACTTGCGCGCCACGGCGGCCGGGTCGGCGCAATCGACGTCGGCCGCGGCCACCGCTTCGGCCATGCCGTTGGTGTGGCGCGCCACGAAATCGGCGTCCACCGCGCCGTTGCGGGCCAGGTAGCTGAGCAGGCCGTTGAACAGCCATACGTCCGTGCCCTGCTTGACCGACAGGTGCAGGTCAGCCAGTTCGCAGGTGGCCGTGCGGCGCGGGTCGATCACCACCAGTTTCACGTGCGGACGCGATTCCTTGATGCGGGCGATGCGCTGGAACAGGATGGGGTGGCACCAGGCCGTGTTGGAACCCACCAGCACCACCATGTCGGCCAGTTCCAGGTCTTCATAGCTGACCGGCACCAGGTCTTCGCCAAAGGCGCGCTTGTGGCCGGCCACGGCCGACGACATGCACAGGCGCGAGTTGGTGTCGATGTTGGCACTGCCCACGTAGCCCTTCATCAGCTTGTTGGCGACGTAGTAGTCCTCGGTCAGCAATTGGCCGGAGACGTAGAACGCCACCGCGTCCGGCCCGTGCTCGGCGATGATGTCCTGCCACTGCCCGGCCACCCGGTCCAGCGCCGCATCCCACGACACCTGGCGCAGCGCGCCGTCCTCGCGCACTTGCGGGTGCAGCAGACGGCCTTCCAGTCCCAGCGTTTCGCCCAGGGCCGAGCCCTTGACGCACAGCTTGCCGAAGTTGGCCGGGTGGTTGATATCGCCGGCGATATCAATGCCGCCGTCGCCCTTGGGCGTGGCCTTGACGCCGCAGCCCACGCCGCAATAGGCGCAGGTGGTGCGGATGGAGAGAGGGTCGAGTGACAGGTTCACAATCAGTTCCAGTTCAGGCGTTGCCAGTTCAGGCGGCGGCGCACAGCGCTTCGCCGAACAGCAGATGATGGCGGATAGGCCCGATGTCGGTGCCTTTCTGGATCAGGCCGAAGTACCACGGCCCGTCTTGCACGTCGCCGTACAGCACGGCCCCGGCGACGCGGTTGTCCTTCAATACGAGGCGCTTGTAGACGCCGCGCTTGGCGTCGCGCAGCACCAGGTCTTCGCTGCCTTCGCCGCCGATGAAGTCACCCACCGAGTACAAGTCCACGCCCGTCACCTTGAGGCGGGTGGGCGAAGTCTGCTGCACGTAGCGGCGGTGGCCGGCGCCGGCCAGGTGGGCGCCGCACACGCGCGCCTGTTCCCAGATCGGCGCCACCAGGCCGAAGGTGGCGCTGCGGTGCTGCACGCATTCGCCCACGGCGTACACGCGCGGATCGTAGGTCTGCAAGGTGTCGTCCACTACGATGGCGCGTTCGCAGTGCAGGCCGGAAGACTTGGCAAGTTCGATGTTCGGGCGCACACCGGCCGTCATCACCACCAGGTCGGCCGGGATCTCGCTGCCGTCCTTGAAGCGCACGCCGGTCACGCGGTCCGGGCCGACGATGGCCTCGGTCTGCGCGCTCAGCATGAAGCGCAGGCCCTTCACTTCCAGCGCCTTTTGCAGCAGCTGGGCGGCGGGCTTGTCGAGCTGCTGGTTCATCAGCGCGTCCGTCACGTGCACCACCGTCACCTCCATGCCCTGGCGCAGCAGGCCATTGGCCGCCTCCAGGCCCAGCAGGCCACCGCCGATCACCACCGCGTGGCGATGGTTGCGCGCCGCTTCCAGCATGGTTTCCACGTCCTGGATATCGCGGAACGCGATCACGCCCGGCAGGTCATGGCCCGGCACGGGAATGATGAAGGGCTTGGAACCGGTGGCCAGCAGCAGCCGGTCGTAGCGCACCTCCCGCCCGGAGGCGGCGCGCACCACGCGCTTGCGGCGGTCGATGTGCACCACCGGGTCGCCCGCGTGCAGCGTGATGCCGTGGTCGATATACCACTGGCGCGTGTGCAGCATGATGTCGTCGATGCTCTTTTCGCCGGCCAGCACGGGCGACAGCAGGATGCGGTTGTAGTTACCGTGCGGCTCGGCGCCGAACACGGTGATGTCGTACATGTCGGGCGCCAGCTTCTGCAGCTCCTCCACGGTGCGCATGCCCGCCATGCCGTTGCCGATGACAACCAGCGCCGGTTTCATAAACCTACCCAGACCTTTCCGCCTTCAACGCGGGCGGGATAGGTGGCCACCGAGTGCTCGGGCGATTCCAGGCATTCGCCCGTCTGCAGGTCGAAGTGCTGTTTGTAGATCGGCGAGGCGACCACGATGCGTTCACCGAGGCTGCCCACCAGCCCGCGCGACAGCACGGCGGCGTGCGAGTTGGGGTCGTAGTTCTCGATGGCGAACACGCGCGGGCCGCCGTCGTCCACATGGAACACGGCGATCTGGGTGTCGTTGAGCAAAGCGCAGACGCCGGTGTTGGGCACGATCTCGTCGAGCGCGCAAACGGAAATCCAGTTATCGGTTTGAATGTCGCGGTGCATGGTGTTCTCCTTTGCTGTGACGGGTTAGGCTGCTTTGGCTGCGATGGGAATCACGCGCTGGCGTTCTTCCGGCGTGGCGGGGCGGATCTGGCCGCGCTCCTCCATGAACAACACATTCTGGTCGCCCTGGTCGCTGTTGACGAAGTGGCGGAAGCGCTTGCGGGTCTCCGGATCTTCCACGGCGGCCTTCCATTCGCAGGCGTAGGTGTTGACCACGTGCTGCATGTCCGCCTCCAGTTCGGCGGCGATGGCCAGCTTGTCGCCGATGACGACATCCTTCAGGTAATCGAGGCCGCCTTCCAGGTTGTCGCGCCACACGCTGGTGCGCTGCAGGCGGTCGGCCGTGCGGGTGTAGAACATCAGGAAGCGGTCGATGTAGCGCACCAGCGTGGCCTTGTCCAGGTCGGAGGCCAGCAGTTCGGCGTGGCGTGGCTTCATGCCGCCGTTGCCGCACACGTACAGGTTCCAGCCCTTCTCGGTGGCGATGATGCCCACGTCCTTGCCCTGCGCCTCGGCGCACTCGCGGGTGCAGCCGGATACGCCGAATTTGATCTTGTGCGGCGTGCGCAAGCCCTTGTAGCGGTTCTCCAGTTCGATCGCCAGGCCGACGGAATCGTCCACGCCATAGCGGCACCAGGTCGAGCCCACGCACGATTTGACTGTGCGCAGCGACTTGCCGTAAGCGTGGCCCGACTCGAAGCCGGCCGCGATCAGTTCTTCCCAGATCAGCGGCAGCTGTTCGACGCGGGCGCCGAACAGGTCGACCCGCTGGCCGCCCGTGATCTTGGTGTACAGGCCGTATTTTTTGGCCACGGTGCCCACGGCGATCAGGCCATCGGCCGTCACTTCGCCGCCGGCCATGCGCGGCACGACGGAGTAGGTGCCATCCTTCTGGATGTTACCGAGGAAGTAGTCGTTGGTGTCCTGCAGGCTGGCGTGCTCCTTCTTGAGCACGAAGTCATTCCAGCACGAGGCCAGGATGCTGGCGGCCAGCGGCTTGCACACGTCGCAGCCCAGGCCCTTGCCGTGCTGCTTGAGCAGGTCGGCGAAGGTGGTGATCTTGCCGACGCGGATCAGGTGGAACAGCTCCTGGCGCGAGTACGGGAAGTGCTCGCACACGTGGTTGTTGACGGCCATGCCCAGCTTTTTCATTTCCGACTTCATGATCTGGGTTACCAGCGGCACGCAGCCGCCGCAAGCCGTGCCGGCGCCGGTGCAGGACTTCAGCTCACCGATGCTGGTGGCGCCGCCGCCCACGGCGTCGCACAGCGTGCCCTTGGAGACAGCGTTGCAGGAGCAGATCTGGGCGCTGGCCGGCAGCGCGTCCACGCCCAGGCCGGGCTTGGCCTTGCCGTCGGACTGCGGCAGGATCAGGAATTCAGGCGACTCGGGCAGCTCTATCTTGTTGAGCATCATTTGCAGCAGCGTGCCGTATTCGCTGGCGTCGCCCACCATCACGCCGCCCAGCAGGTATTTGCCGCAGTCGGACACGACGATCTTCTTGTAGATCTGTTTGCGCTCGTCCGTGAACTGGTAGGAGCGGCTGCCTTCCACCTTGCCGTGCGGGTCGCCGATGCTGGCTACGTCCACGCCCATCAGTTTGAGCTTGGTGCTCATGTCGGCGCCGGTGAATTCCGCCTCGTGCTCGCCCAGCAGGTGCTTGGCCGCGATGCGGGCCATGTCGTAGCCGGGCGCCACCAGGCCGAACACCTGGCCGTTCCACAGCGCGCATTCGCCGATGGCGTAGATGTCAGGGTCCGAGGTCAGGCACTGGTTGTTGATCGAGATGCCGCCGCGCGGGCCGGTGGCCAGGCCGCATTCGCGCGCCAGGTGGTCGCGCGGGCGGATGCCGGCCGAGAACACGATCATGTCCGTGTCCAGGTGCGTGCCGTCGGCGAATTCCATGCGGTGGGTGCCCGCTTCGCCATCGACGATGGCGGTGGTGTTCTTGCCCGTGTGGACCGTCACGCCCAGGTCTTCGATCTTCTGGCGCAGCACGCGCGCGCCGGCGTCGTCCACCTGCACCGCCATCAGGCGCGGTGCGAATTCGACCACGTGGGTTTCCAGGTTCATGTCGCGCAGCGCCTTGGCGCATTCGAGACCCAGCAGGCCGCCGCCGATCACCACGCCCGTTTTCGAACGCTTGCCGCAGGCGAGCATGCCTTCCAGGTCTTCGATGGTGCGGTAGACGAAGCAATCCTTGCGGTCCTTGCCCGGCAGCTGCGGCACGAACGGGTAGGAGCCGGTGGCCATCACCAGCTTGTCGTATTCCAGTACCTCACCGCTGCGCACGGTGACGGTCTTCTCCGCGCGGTCGATGGCGACCGCGCGGGTGTTCAGCTTGAGCAGCAGGTTACCGCGTTCAAAGAAACCAGGCGGCACCAGCGACAGCTGTTCGGCCGTGGTTCCCGAGAAGTACTCGGACAGGTGAACGCGGTCGTAAGCCGGACGTGGCTCTTCGGACAGCACGGTCACGTGCAGGTCGCTGCTGTCACCCAGCGTTTCCAGGAATTTTTGGCCGACCATACCGTGGCCGATGACGATGATTTTCATGATGCGGTTCCTTATGCTCGATTACATTTATGCTGCGATCTTGGAGGGCATGGCCGCCGGTTCCATGGCTTCGCGGGAGAAGCGGGCCGCCAGCGCGCACAGCGCCGAGATCGCCACCACCACGCCCAGGACGCTCAGGGTTTGCTGCGTGTTGCCCAGGCCCTTCATCAGGAAGCCTGCGGCCACCGCGCCCACGTTGCCGCCGGCGCCGATGATGCCGGCCACGCCACCCAGGGCACGCTTGTCGACAAACGGCACCAGCGCGTAGGTGGCGCCGCAAGCCATGTGGGTGAACAGGCCGAAGGTCAGCATGGCGATCACGGCGTAGGCGGCGCCGTCGGCGTTGGCGAACCACAGCAGGCCGGCGCCTTCGCCGATCATCATCACGAACAGCAGCGTGACGCGGCTGTTCAGGTCACCGCGCATGGCGGCCTTGTCGGAGACCCAGCCGCCCAGGGCACGGGCGAACAGGGCCAGCAGGCCGAAGCTGCCGGCGGCCAGGCCAGCCGACTTGACGGAGAAGCCGAAGTGGTCGACGTAGTAGGTGGCGGCGATGTTATGGATGAAAATCTCGATGCCGAAGCAGGCGCCGTAGGTGACGAACAGCAGCCACACGCGGTGGTTGACGGCGGCCAGCTTGAAGCTGTCCCAGCCACCTTTCTTGCCGCCTTCGATAGGAATGCCGGCGGCGCGCATGTCGCTGTAGTTGCCTTCCGGGCAGTCCTGGGTGTAACGGTAGTAGACGCCGGCCATGATGATCATCAGCACGCCCGGCACGATCAGGGCGGCGCGCCAGCCCATGGTTTCGCTCACGCCGGCCATGACCATAGCGCCCATCAGCAGCGGCATGGCCGCTTGCGCCGCGCCGCCACCCGCGTTCCCCCAGCCGGCCGAGGCCGCGTTGGCCGTGCCCACCACTTTCGGCGCGAACATGACCGAGGTGTGGTACTGGGTGATCACGAAGCTGGCACCCACGGCACCGATGCCGAGGCGGAACATCAGGAAGCTTTCGTAGCTCTGGGCGAAAGCGACGCCGATCACGGGGATGGCGCCCAGCAGCAGCAGGCCGGTGTAGGTCTTGCGCGGGCCGAAGTGGTCGCACAGCGGGCCGACGATCAGGCGCACGATAATCGTGATGGCGACGGCGGCGATGTTGATGTTGGCGATCTGCGCCACGCTGAGGTTGAATTCGCCCTTAATCACAGGCATCAGCGGTGCGCAGGCGAACCACGCGAAGAAGCAGACGAAGAACGCCATCCACGTCAGGTGGAAGGCCCGCATCGGCGGCGTGGAGATCGAGAAAAGCTTGATGCTGTTAGCTTTGCTGGTCATTTTTATTTTCCCGTAAAGAAAATGCAAACGGCGCCCGCCCCACTCAGGCCACAAGACCTGGTTGGACGGACGCCGTTGTCCTGCCGGTCCGTCGTTAGACCGGCGAAATTTGGTGGGGATCGCCTTTGATCCCTTACCTTAGCTATTGCAAGAGGTGTGCCAGCTGTATCGGGTAGGCCTTGCAGGGGGAATGGAGGGGAAAGCGTTGCTTGAGGACTAAAAAGGGCGGGATTGGTGCGATGTTGCGGTGCAGCGACGCACGCTAACGGTGCAAGCCGCCCACCAAAAGAATCAGGGACGGCCCGCGGTTTTCCTCAAAGGGAAAACCGCGGGCCGTCCCTGATTTCCGAGTGGCCGTCCCTGCGTTCAGCGGCTGGCAATGGCGAGGGCGGGCTCTGCCAACGCGGCTTGCCAGTCGTCGGCGCAGCGCACCACGTCGCCGATGACGATGATGCTGGGGCTGCCCAGGCCGCTGGCGCGCAGTGCGGCCGGCAGCTCGCCCAAGGTGGTGAGCAACTGGCGCTGGGCGCTGCGGGTGGCCGACTGCACCACGGCCACCGGCGTGGACGGGTCCGCGCCGCCGTCGAGCAGGCCGGCCTGGATCGCTTCGCAGCGGGCCACGCCCATGTAGACGACCAAGGTCAACTTGCTCTGGGCCAGCGCGGCCCAGTTCGGTTCGGACGCGGCATCCTTGCCATGGCCGGTGACGAACACGGCGCCCTGGCTCCAGGCCCGGTGCGTGAGCGGCACGCCCAGCGTGCCCGGCGCGGCCAGCCCGCTGCTGATGCCGGGCACCACTTCGACGGCGATGCCCTGCGCTTTCAGCGTGGCCCGTTCCTCGCCGCCGCGGCCAAACAGATAGGGATCGCCGCCCTTCAGGCGCACCACCTGGTGGCCGGCACGGGCTTCGGCCACCATCAGCCGTTCGATGAATTCCTGCGGCGTCGATTCGCAGCCGCCGCGCTTGCCCACCTGGATCACGCGCGCCTTCGGTGCATGCACCAGGATCTCCGGATTCACCAGGTCGTCGATCAGCACCACGTCGGCGCGGGCGATGGCTTTGACGGCCTTGATGGTCAACAGGTCGGGGTCGCCGGGACCGGCGCCCACCAGGGTGACACTGCCTTGCTCATTCATGGTGCTCTCCTCAAAAAGTGGCGGCTTCGGCCGGAGCCTGGGTCCGGTGCCGTATCGGAAACGCGGCGGCATAGGCGCGCGGGTCGCGGCCATCCCACACGATGCCGTCCATCAGCTTGGAACTGCGCAGCATGCTGTCGGGCACGGGAGTGGCGCTCATCTCGGCGGCCTGCCGGTACAGGCCGATCTGGTGCACATGGCTGGCCACGGCCAGGTATTCGGGGTCGCGCGTGATCAGGCCCCAGCGCCGCAGCTGGGTCATGAACCACATGCCGTCCGACAGGTAGGGGAAGTTGGCGGCGCCGTTGGCGTGGAATTGCAGGCAATACGGGTCTTGCCAGCTCTTGCCCAGGCCGTTCTCATAATGACCCAGCGCGCGCGGGGCGATCACGTCGCGGCTGGTGTTGACGTAGCTGTGGCCAGCCAAAATTTCCAGTGCGGCCAGCTTGTTGGCCGGCGACGCTTCTATCCACTTGCCCGCGTCCAGCATGGCCGCCACCAGCGCGCGGCAGGTGTTGGGATGGTGCTTGACGAAGGCGGCCGTGGTGCTCAGCACCTTTTCCGGATGGTCGGGCCAGATCTGCTGGCTGGTGGCCGCCGTCACGCCCACGCCGTCGGCCACGGCGCGGTGGCCCCACGGTTCGCCGGCGCAAAAGCCATCCATGTGGCCGGCGCTCAGGTTGGCCACCATCTGCGTCGGCGGCACCGTGATCACGCGCGCATCGCGGATCGGGTCCACGCCGTGCGCGGCCAGCCAATAATACAGCCACATGGCATGGGTGCCGGTGGGGAAGGTCTGGGCGAAGGTGTAGGTGCGCGGCGCGCCCTGCATCAGCGCAGCCAGCGAAGGGCCGTCCACGGCGCCCTGCTCGGCCAGCCGGCGCGACAGGGTGATGGCCTGGCCGTTGCGGTTCAAGTTCATCAGGATGGCCATGTCCTTCTGCTGCCAGCCCACGCCGAGCTGGGCGCCGTAGACCATGCCATACAGCAGGTGGGCGGCATCGAGTTCTCCGCTGACGAGCTTGTCGCGCACGCCGGCCCATGAGGCTTCCTTGCGCAGCACGATCTTGATGCCGTATTTTTCGTCCATGCCCAGCACGGACGCCATGACGACGGTGGCGCAATCGGTCAACGGATTGAAGCCGATCTTGACGGTTTGCTTTTCCGGTTTCAGTCCGCCGCTCATGGCCGCGCTCCGGTTGGCTGGGTTCGCATGTTGGTGCGTATCATCGCAGTGCTCTCCATCGACAAATAAAAAGGCGCCCTTCCCGGCATGCGCGCTGGCATGCGGTGCAGACGCCTTTGTCCTGTGCAGCCCGGCCGCCGTTGGCCGGACTTGCTACGTTCTATGGAGTGCAAGGACCATGCCATGCGTTCAGGGGGATTTAGCGGGAAAACCGGCTGCGGCGGCGCACTGTTTTTGTGCCGCGCACCAATTTGGACGCCATTTAGCCCAGCAAATCCTCGACATCGAGGATGCGCTGCGCGATCTCGGCCAGCTTGAGGTTCTTGTTCATGGCCATGTTGCGCAGCTTCTGGTAAGCCTGGTCTTCCGTGAGCCGGTGGCGCGCCATCAGCAAGCCCTTGGCCCGTTCGATCACCTTGCGCTCGGCCAGCTTGTGCTTGGTGTCGTTCAATTCCGTGAGCAGTTTCTGCTCCTGCTTGAAGCGGGCCAGCGCCACGTTGAGCACCGGCTTGATGCGGTCAGCCTTGAGGCCGGCGACGATGTAGGCGCTCACTCCGGCCCGCATCGCCTGTTCCATGGACTGTTCATCCTCGCTTTCCGTGAACAGCACGATGGGGCGGCGTTCGTCGCGGGTGGCGACGACGATGTGTTCAAGCACATCGCGGGCGTCCGATTCGGCGTCGATGATGATCATGTCCGGCTGCAACTGGGCGATCTGGTCGGGCAGATACATGTCGGCCGGCAGCGAGGCGAGGATGTCGTAACCTGCCTCCTGCAAGCCTTCGCGCAGGGCCTGGGCCCGTGCCGCCTGGGCGCGCTGGGCCACGTCGCCCGCGTTGGCGGCCGTGATGACGGTGTTGACGATGATGATACGGAGATTGCGCATGGCTGGTTCTGGTGGCAGCCGGGGATTCATGGCGTGCGAATGTTAAGCTTCATACATCCAGTATAAGCAAGAACCGCACCACGCGCAGAAGATGGCGCGGGCGACCGGTGCCGCCGGTCGCCCGCCCAAACGGATCAAGCCGGCTGTTGGCCGTACTTTTGCAGGCGGGCCGCCAGGCGTGGCGCCAGGTCCTCGCCAGAGGTGACGGTCATTTCCAGGTCGTTCAGCAAGCCATCCTTGAGGCCATAGACCCAGCCATGCACGGTCAGTTCCTGGCCGCGGTCCCACGCGTCCTGCACGATGGTGGTCTGGCACACGTTGACCACCTGCTCCACCACGTTCAGTTCGCACAGGCGTTCCGAGCGGGCGCTGGTGTTGAGCACGTCACCGAGGTAGCGCTCATGCTTCTGGTGCACGTCCTGCACGTGGCGCAGCCAGTTGTCGGCCAGGCCCACGCGGGTGCCCGTCATGGCCGCATGCACGCCCTTGCAGCCATAGTGGCCCACGATGATCACATGCTTGACCTTCAACACGTCGATGGCGAACTGCAGCACGGACAGGCAGTTCAGGTCCGAGTGTACCACCACGTTGGCGATATTACGGTGCACGAACACGTCGCCCGGCGCCAGGCCCAGCAGCTCGTTCGCGGGCACCCGGCTGTCGGAACAACCGATCCACAGATATTCGGGCGAAGCCTGTTGCGCCAGGCGCTTGAAAAACTCGGGATCGCGATTGACCTCCGATTGGGCCCACTGGCGGTTGTTACGCAGCAGGTCTTGCAGGGGGGAATTACCGATCACTTGCTCGCTCATTTTCGTCCTCTCTACATAATAAAACCGCCGTTCTGTCCCGGAGGGCATGGCGGCGGTCTGTCTGTGGACGCCGGAGCGTCCTGGATGTGTGGAGCGAATTCTACCTGAAATTACTCAAAGAAGTCTTTGACCTTGTCTTTCCAGGTTTTGCTCTGCGGGCTGTGCTTGGCACCGCCCTCGGTGGTGAGCTTCTCGAAGTCGCGCAGCATGTCCTTTTGCTTTTCCGTCAACTTGACCGGGGTTTCCACGGCCACGTGGCAGAACAGGTCGCCCGCGTAACCGGAGCGCACGCCCTTGATGCCCTTGCCCTTCAGGCGGAAGGTCTTGCCCGACTGGGTACCTTCGGGAATCGTGAACGATACCTTGCCCGACAGCGTGGGCACTTCGATATCGCCGCCCAGGGCCGCCTTGGCGAACGAGATCGGCATTTCGCAATGCAGGTCGTCGCCCTCGCGCTGGAATACCGGATGCGGCTTGATGTGGATTTCCACGTACAAGTCGCCCGACGGACCGCCATTGGTGCCCGGTTCGCCGTTGCCGGACGAGCGGATACGCATGCCGTTGTCGATACCGACCGGAATCTTCACTTCCAGCGTCTTGTTGCGCTTGATGCGGCCCGCGCCGCCGCAAGGCGAGCAAGGGTCGGTGATGATCTTGCCCGTGCCGTGGCACTTGGGGCAGGTTTGCTGGATGCTGAAGAAACCTTGCTGCATGCGCACCTGGCCGTGGCCGCCGCAAGTCGAGCAGGTCGAAGGCGAAGTGCCGGGCTTGGCGCCGGAACCGTGGCAAGTGTCGCACTTGTCCCACGACGGTACGCGGATCGTCGTATCGAAGCCGTGCGCGGCCTGTTCCAGCGTGATTTCAAGGTTGTAGCGCAAGTCGGCGCCGCGGTACACCTGCGGGCCGGCGTTGCGGCCACGGCCGCCGCCACCGAAGATGTCGCCGAAGATGTCGCCAAACGCATCGCCGAAGCCGCCGCCGCCGAAACCGCCGCCACCACCCATGTTGGGATCGACGCCGGCGTGACCATAGCGGTCATACGCTTCGCGCTTCTCCGGGTTGGTCAGCATCTCGTAGGCTTCTTTGACTTCCTTGAATTTTTCTTCCGACTCTTTGCTGTCCGGATTGCGGTCCGGATGGTATTTCATCGCCAGTTTGCGGTAAGACTTCTTGATCTCGTCTTCCGTGGCATTTTTTGCGACACCGAGTGTCTCGTAGAAATCACGCTTTGCCATATTGTCGGCACCTTGCTGTATTTACTGATGTACTGATTATGCGAAAAAGCCGAGCGACCACCATCAGGCTCGCCCGGCTCGGCAGGAGCGCGCGGCCGGGACTCGCACCCCGGACCGCGTGGATGCCTGGATTACTTGCTGTCCTTGACTTCCTTGAAGTCGGCATCGACCACGTCGTCCTGCGGCTTGGCCTGCTCTTGCGCGCCAGCGTGCTGCTGGGCGCCTTCGCCGCCGGCCGCAGCCTGCTGGGCTTGCATGTCAGCGTACATCTTCTCGCCCAGCTTCTGGGACGCGGTCGACAGCGCCGCCACCTTGGCGTCGATCTCGGCCTTGTCGCCGGACTTGATCGAACCTTCCAGCTCGGTGATGGCCGCTTCGATCTTTTCCTTCTCGCCCGCTTCCAGCTTGTCGCCGTATTCGGTCAGCGACTTGCGGGTCGAGTGCACCAGGGCGTCGGCCTGGTTGCGCGATTCGGCCAGTTCCTTGATCTTCTTGTCCTCTTCCGCGTTGACTTCGGCGTCCTTCACCATCTTCTGGATTTCCGCTTCCGTCAGGCCGGAGTTGGCCTTGATGGTGATCTTGTTTTCCTTGCCGGTGGCCTTGTCCTTGGCGCCCACGTGCAGAATGCCGTTGGCGTCGATGTCGAAGGTCACTTCAATCTGCGGCGTGCCGCGGGCTGCCGGCGGGATGCCTTCCAGGTTGAATTCGCCCAGGCCCTTGTTGCCGGCCGCGATTTCGCGCTCGCCCTGGTAGACCTTGATGGTCACGGCGGGCTGGTTGTCGTCGGCGGTCGAGAACACTTGCGAGAACTTGGTCGGGATCGTGGTGTTCTTGTGGATCATCTTGGTCATCACGCCGCCCAGCGTTTCGATACCCAGCGACAGCGGGGTCACGTCCAGCAGCAGCAGGTCCTTGCGGTCGCCCGACAGCACGGAACCCTGGATGGCGGCACCGACGGCCACGGCTTCGTCCGGGTTCACGTCCTTGCGTGGATCCTTGCCGAAGAATTCCTTGACCTTTTCCTGCACCTTGGGCATACGGGTCATACCGCCGACCAGGATGATGTCATCGATGTCCGACACTTTCACGCCAGCATCCTTGATGGCGGTGCGGCATGGCTCGATGGTGGCGTTGATCAGCTCTTCCACCAGCGATTCCAGCTTGGCGCGGGTCATCTTCAGGTTCAGGTGGACCGGCGCGCCGTTGGCCATGGCGATGTACGGCTCGTTGATCTCGGTCTGCTGCGACGACGACAGTTCGATCTTGGCGCGCTCGGCCGACGCCTTGATACGCTGCAGGGCGATCGGATCCTTCTTCAGGTCCAGGCCGTTGATCTTCTTGAATTCGTCGATGATGTAGTCGATCACGCGCTGGTCGAAGTCTTCGCCGCCCAGGAAGGTGTCGCCGTTGGTCGACAGCACTTCGAACTGCTTCTCGCCATCCACGTCGGCGATCTCGATGATGGACACGTCGAACGTGCCGCCGCCGAGGTCATACACGGCGATCTTGCGGTCGCCCTTTTCGGTCTTGTCCAGGCCGAAAGCCAGCGCGGCCGCGGTCGGCTCGTTGATGATGCGCTTGACGTCCAGGCCGGCGATACGGCCGGCGTCCTTGGTGGCCTGGCGCTGCGAGTCGTTGAAGTAAGCGGGCACGGTGATGACGGCCTCGGTGACTTCTTCACCCAGGTAGTCTTCGGCCGTCTTCTTCATCTTGCGCAGCACTTCGGCGGAAATCTGCGGCGGGGCCAGCTTCTTGTCGCGCACGCCAATCCAGGCGTCGCCGTTGTCGGCCTTGATGATCGAGTAAGGCATCAGGCCGATGTCCTTCTGCACTTCCTTTTCCTCGAACTTGCGGCCGATCAGACGCTTGACGGCGAACAGCGTGTTCTTGGGGTTGGTGACGGCCTGGCGTTTGGCCGGCGCGCCGACGAGGATTTCACCATCTTCCTGGTAAGCAATGATCGATGGCGTCGTGCGCGCGCCTTCGGCGTTTTCGATTACCTTTGGCTGACCATTTTCCATGATGGAAACGCAGGAATTTGTGGTTCCCAGATCGATACCGATAATTCTACCCATGATTGTTTTCCTTATTTGCTAAAGTTCAGATGGTACTAATGTGTGGAAATGCTGTACGTTTTCAAGTGCTTATCGCAAAATTTCCAACGTTTGCCGCAGTCCCCGCTTATTTGGCCTGGGCCGCCGTCACGATGGCCGGGCGCAGCAGGCGGTCGGCGATCATGTAGCCTTTTTGCAGGACGGACACGACCGTGTTCGCTTCCTGCTCGGCCGGCACCACAGCCACGGCCTGGTGCTTGTTCGGATCGAGCTTGTCGCCCTGGGCCGGCATGATTTCCAGCAGGCGGTTCTTCTCGAACGCCGAATTCAGTTGCTTCAGGGTCATCTCGACGCCCTCTTTCAGGGACTCGAGCGAAGGCGACTCCACCTTCAGGGCCATTTCCAGGCTGTCCTTGACGGGCACCATGGCCTCGGCGAAGCTTTCCACGGCGAATTTATGCGCCTTGGCGACGTCTTCCTGGGCGCGGCGGCGGATGTTCTCGCCTTCGGCCTTGGCGCGCATGAAGGCGTCGTGCATTTCAGCCAGACGCGCCTCGGTTGCCGCCAGTTGCTCTTCCAGAGTGGGCTCAGCGGGAGTCGAAGCTTGGGCCGACGCCTGATCCGCCTCGGGACTAGGTACAGCTTGGTTTTCCTGATCTTGCATCTAAAAGACTCCTACATTCATATTGTTTGACTAAGCATTTACTACTGCGCTGTGCGGTCAGATGGGGCTTGCCCCTTGTCGTTTCAAGGGCGTTTCCCACCATCCGACTGGCGCCGCCTGTGTCATGTAACAACGGTTACAAAACTTCCGATACGCGCAGATTCCTTTTTGCTAAGAACCGGCTAGTATGTAAACAGACCACTCAGCAGACCACTCAGCAGACGGCTCAGCACGCCGCTCAGCAGGCCGTATTCCCGGGAGCGCCCATCATGAAGTTGCCATTGATCGCAGCATCCATCCTCGCCTACATCATCCTGGCGACCGCCTGGCTGTGCTACTCGGTCGATCCCCTGGGCCGGCTATTTTAACAGGCTGGCACTCGTCGCTGCCAAGTGCTGATTATGCCGCGCCGGAGCGCGGAGTTCCACCCCTCGGACCGAGTTATCGCTTTTTTATGCGGCGGCGCCGCGCTTGAGGGCCGCTTCGCGGCTGGTTTCCGCCTCTTTTTTCAGCAGCGCGCGCTGCGATGGGGTGGTGAGCGTGGGCCAGCCCACGAGATGCTGCTCGGCAATATCTGCCAGCGCCGCGATCCAGCCGGGGTTGGCGTTCAGGCAAGGGATGTAGTGGAACTCGCGGCCGCCGGCCGCTTCGAAGTCGTGCCGCACTTCCATCGAGATTTCTTCCAGCGTCTCCAGGCAGTCGCTGGTGAAGCCTGGGCACAGCACGTCCACCCGGCGCACGCCGTCGCGCGCCAGTTGCGCGACGGTGGGGGCGGTGTACGGCTGCAGCCATTCGGCCTTGCCGAAACGGGACTGGAAGGTGACCACGTATTGCTCGGGCGTCAGCTGGAGGCGGGCCGCCAGCAAGCGGGCCGTCTTCAGGCATTCGCAGTGGTAGGGGTCGCCCAGCAGCAAGGTGCGCTTGGGCACGCCATGGAAGCTGATGACCAGTTTATCGGGACGGCCGTTGGCCTCCCAGTGCGACAGCACCGACTGTTCCAGCGCCGCGATATAGCCTTCGTGATCGTGGTAATGCTTTACGAAGCGCAACTCGGGCACATTGCGCACCTGCGCGTAGTGGGCGAACACGGCGTCGTAGATGGAGCCGGTGGTGGTGCCCGAATATTGCGGATAAGCAGGCAGCACGGCGACGCGCTCGCAGCCGTCGGCCTGCAATTGGCCCAGCACCTCGGGCAGCGACGGGCTGCCATAGCGCATCGCCATCACCACCTTGACGTCGTGGCCGCGCTCGCCCAGCAAGCCTTGCAGGTACTGGGCCTGCTGCTGGGTGTACACCTTCAGCGGCGAACCTTCGCGGGTCCAGATCGAGGCGTACTTGGCCGCCGACTTGCCGGAGCGGAAAGGCAGGATGATCAGGTTCAGGATGAACCACCAGACCGCGCGCGGGATTTCCACCACGCGCGGGTCGGACAGGAATTGCTTCAGGTAGCGCCGCACGGCGGGCCGGGTGGCCGCATCGGGCGTGCCCAGGTTGACCAGCACGACGGCGCTGCGTGGCACCTTGCCATGCGTGTGGGGAGGTTCTGGAAGAAAGGTCATGGCGGGCACGGTGGTGGATGGTGCCCGCCATTATATTGACCTGCGCGGGGGAAGGCTATGGCGTTGTCACGACGCCAGCAACTCGCGCGCGTGCTTGCGCGTGGTGGCCGTGATTTCCAGCCCGCCCAGCATGCGCGCCACTTCCTCCACGCGCGCCTTGGCGTCGAGCACGTCGATGCGCGAGGCCGTCTTGCCATTGTCCAGCGTGCTCTTGGCCACCTGGAAATGCTGGCCGGCCTGGCTGGCCACCTGCGGCAAGTGGGTCACGCACAGCACCTGCCGCTCCTGTCCCAGACGGCGCAACAGCCGCCCCACCACTTCGGCCACGCCGCCGCCGATGCCGCTGTCGACCTCGTCGAAGATCAGCGTGGGCGTGGTGGTGGCGTTGGAGGTAATGACGGAAATGGCCAGCGCGATCCGGGCCAGTTCGCCACCGGACGCCACCTTGGCCAGCGGCCGCGGCGCCACACCGGCATGGCCGGCCACCAGGAACTCCACCTGCTCCAAACCATGGCCGGCCGGCTCGCAGGGATGGAGCGCGACCTCGAAGCGCCCGCCCGTCATGTTCAAGTCCTGCATGGCGCGCGTGACGGCCTCGCCCAGCTGGCGCGCCGCCTGCGCGCGCGTTGCCGACAGCCGCTGCGCCACAGCCAGGTAAGCGGCCTTGAGTTTTTCTTCCTGCTGGCGCAAGCCGTCCAGGTCGGTGGCGTCGGCCAGCTGGCGCAGCTTGGCCGCCAGCGCCGCGTGTTCCTCGGGCAGCTGTTCTTCCGTCACGCGGAATTTGCGGGCCGTGGAGTGGATCGCTTCGAGCCGCGCATCGACCTGGCGCAAGCGCTCCGGGTCCAGTTCCACGCGGTCCAGGTAGCTGTTCAATGCATAAGCCGCTTCCTGCAACTGGATGCGGGCCGGCTCGATCAGATCGACGATGGCTTGCAATTCCGTGTCGATGCCGGCCAGCTTGCCCAGCTTCTGGTTCAGGGCCGACAGTTGCGACAGCACGGGGTGGTCGTCGGCCTCGGAAATGACGGCCAGCGCTTCCTGCGCCCCTTCCAGCAGGCTGGCCGCGTGCGACAGGCGGCTGTGCTCGTTGCTGATCTCGGTCCATTCGCCGGGCCGCACGGCCAGCTTGTCGAGCTCGCCCACCTGCCATTCCAGCCGTTCGCGCTCGTACAGCACGTTGGCGGCGTTGGTTTCGTATTCTTCGCGCTGGCGGGCCAGCGCGCGCCACGCCTTGTAGGCGGCGGCCACGGCCTTGCCATCATCGGCCGCCGTGGCACGCGCGCCGCCGTCGGCCGATGATGGCAAGGCCTGGTGGTCCAGCAGCAGGCGCTGGGCGTCGGCCTTGAGCAGCGACTGGTGCGCGTGCTGGCCGTGGATATCCACCAGCAAATCACCGAGCTCGCGCAACTGGGCCGCCGTGGCCGCGATGCCGTTGATGTAAGCCTTGGAGCGGCCCGCGTTGTCGATCACGCGGCGCAGCAGTGCGCCGCCCTCGTCGGCCGCATATTCGTTGGCCTGCAGCCAGGCGGTGGCCTGCGGCGTGACGGCGAAGTCGGCCGTGATGTCGGCCTTGGCCGCGCCTTCGCGCACCACGCTGGCATCGCCACGGCCGCCCAGCGCCAGCGTCAGCGCGTCGATCAGGATGGACTTGCCGGCGCCGGTCTCGCCGGTGAAGACGGAAAAGCCGGCGGAAAATTCCAGTTCTATCGTGTCGACGATGACGAAGTCGCGGATGGTCAGGGTACGCAGCATGGTGGAAGGTAGGCTGAGGGTGGGTCGCGGGATGGTTGGTCGGTGGGCCGGGTCAGCTGAGCTTGCCTTCGCCGGACGGGTATTCATTCCAGTGCAGTTTTTCGCGCAGCGTGTGGAAGTAGCTCCAGCCTTCCGGATGCAGGAAGGTGATGGTGTGCGGCGAACGCTTGATCAGGATGCGGTCGTGCGCCATCAGGCTAGCGAAGGTCTGCATGTCGAAATTGACGCTGATGTCGCGCCCGCGCATGATCTCGATCTCGATCAGGCTGGAATCGGGCAGCACGATGGGCCGGTTCGACAGCGCGTGCGGGGCGATCGGCACCAGCCCGATGCCGCCCAGGCTGGGATGCAGCAGCGGCCCGCCGGCCGACAGCGCGTAGGCCGTCGAGCCCGTGGGGGTGGCGATAATCAGGCCATCCGAACGCTGGTTGTACATGAAGTGGCCGTCGACGTCCACGCGCAGCTCGGCCATGCCGGCGCCCGCGCCGCGTGATACCACCACGTCGTTGACGGCCATGCCCACGTGGATCACGTCGCCGTCGCGCAGCACCTGTCCTTCGAGCAGCGAGCGGCGCTCGGCCTGGAAGCTGCCGGCCAGCATCTTGGCCAGCACGTCGAGCATGCCGTCGAGCGGAATGTCGGTCATGAAGCCGAGCCGGCCCTGGTTGATGCCGATCAGCGGCACGTCAAACGGCGCCAGCTGGCGCGCGATGCCCAGCATGGTGCCGTCGCCGCCCATCACGATGGCCAGGTCGGCGTGGGCGCCGATGTCGATCGGGTTCATGGCGCGCGCGCCCGTCAGGCCCAGGTGGGCTGCCGTGTCCTCCTCGAACACCACCGCGTGGCCCCGGCGCTCCAGGAACGCGACGATGCGGCCCACCGATTCCTCGATGCCATCCGTATTCTGGCGGACGACGAGCGCGATGGTGTGGAACGGGACATGCAAGTCAGGCATAGGAATCTCGGCGAAGTGAGGAGTAGCGACACGCAGCAGGGTAACCGATTACGCCGGCTTCTGCCATCGCAGCCGCTACGCGCTGACCGGATGCCCGACCGCACGCCTGCACGACTCAACCATGAAATACTGTATATGCGAACAGTATAGTGCGGCGGCCGTGCGCTGGCAAGCGGCGCCGCCGCACCGCCTTAATGGCCGGCTGTCAGCACGCCCGCGCCGATGGTGAACATGAAGGCGATGCTCAACGTGACGAAATACGCGGCCATCAGCGCCAGCCAGCGCCAGGCCGTGCCGAACTTGCTGCCCTGATAGACGCGGCGCATGGCCCATGGCAGGTAGGCCAGCAGCCACACCCACAGCGCGAAGCGGACGATGCCGGGCATGGGCAGCATCAGGCCCATGAACAGCGCGAAAGCGAAGGCATTCACGTGCAGCGCGAACAGCAAATGCTCGCCGTAGCGCCGGCCCGAGCCCAGGTAGAGCACCTTCAGATACAGCGCGAACATGGGCAACAGCAAAAACATCGCGTACGGCGCGAAGTGGTAGAAGCCTTGCGTGAACACGTCCACGCGCTGCGCATCCGTCAGGCCGGACAGGTATTGTTCCTGGTGCTTGAGCTTGGCCGCGCCGGCCGGCCAGTAACCCTTCAGCGCCGTAACCAGCAGGTCGCCGTCGCCATCGCCATCGCCATCGTCGTCGAAGAACACCACCTCGCCCCGCTGCCTGGCCGGTGCCGCCGGGCCTGCCGCCGCGTGCGCCGCGGCCGGCGTGGCCGCGGCTTCCGAACTGGCCAGGTTGATGGGATTGCTCAACTTGAGCACGGCGAAGAACAGCACGCTCAAGGTCAGGTACAAACGCAGCGGCTGCACGAAACGCACGCGCCGGCCCCGCACATATTCATTGGTGAGCGCGCCGGGCCGGAACAGCAGCCGGCCCAGCGTGCCCCACAGCTTGCCTTCGAGCGCCACGTAATGGCCGATGAACTCGTGCAGGAATTCACGCGCGCTGGGCGGATGGAGCACCGTCTCCTGTCCACACTGGTGGCAGTAATTGCCGCTGGTGGCGGCCTGGCAATTGGCGCAATGGGAGGGTGCGGCATGCGCGTGGGCGCGGGCAGGGGCGGTGTGCGGTTCAGGGTTCAATGGGCATCCTTCGCAAACGGGACCATCATGGTCGCAAATTCAATGATGGCGAAATGGTAACCGAGTTTTGCGCTGAAAAGACCATCCCGCACCAACGCCAATCGCGCGACCGGCGCGCACCGGGCAGGCTATGATAAAAACTTCAAGCCTGAACTGGAAAGGCCCGATCATGGCGACAACCAGCAAGCCCGGCACCGGCCCCGGCGGCGGCCATCTGCCGCACGAGCGCGACGAGACGACGGAAAATCCGCCACGCCGCCCGCGCACCATCATCGAACAGGCCAGCAGCGACCTCGAACACGGGCTGGTCGATACCGACCTGCACGGCGTGCGCGGCGTGGACCAGGTCAAGCCAGCTCCCCCCCATCCTGACGGCGCCGCGCCCAAGCCCGACGTGCGGCGCGACTGACGGCAGGCGACCATGAGGCGCGTACCCATCTTGGCGCCGGGGCGCCCGCGTGCCACGCCGCCGTGGTCGGCGTGGTGGCCATTGTGGCCATGGTGGCCGTGGCAACCCCGCTCGCCAACGTTGCGGGCGTTGCCGTTACCGGCGCTCGCCGCGCTGGCATGCGCCTGCGCAACGGCACAACCGCAATACCCGCCCGGCTTCGGCCCTCACCCTGACCTGCCCGATCCCGTCCGGGCGCTGATTCCCACCGTCGCCGTCGCGCCGGTGGCGCGCTGGAAGGAAGACGAGCGGCCCGTGCCCGCCGCCGGCTTCCAGGTGCAAGCGTATGCGCGCGGCCTCGACCATCCGCGCTGGCTGTACGTGCTGCCCAATGGCGACGTGCTGGTGGCCGAAACCAACGCCCCCGCCAAGGCCAACGCCGGCCACGGCATGCGCGGCATGATCACGCGCCACCTGATGAAGAAGGCCGGCGCCGGGGTCGCGTCGGCCGATCGCATCACTTTGCTGCGCGGCGTGGGCGCCGACGGCAAGGCCGCCGAGCGCACGGTGTTCCTCGACCAGCTTGCATCGCCGTTCGGCATGGCACTGGCCGGCGACAAGCTGTACGTGGCCAACACCGGCGCCGTGCTGCGTTTTGATTACCGCGCAGGCCAGACCAGCATCGCCACGCCCGGCACCAAAGTGCTCGACCTGCCCGCCGGGCCGCAGAACCAGCATTGGACCCGCAACCTGTTGGCCGCACCCGACGGCCGCACCCTGTACATCGGGGTCGGCTCCAGCAGCAACGTGGGCGACAATGGCCCGGAGGCTGAAACCGGCCGCGCCCCCATCTGGCAGTTCGATATCGCCAGCGGCAAGGCGCATCCGTACGCGAGCGGCATGCGCAACCCGGTCGGCATGGACTGGGAACCGCGCAGCGGCCAGTTGTGGGCCGCCGTCAACGAACGCGACGAACTGGGCGACGACCTGGTGCCCGACTACATGACAGCCGTGCGCGACGGCGCCTTCTATGGCTGGCCGTACAGCTATTTCGGCGCCCACGTGGACCCGCGCCCGACACCCGCGCGCCCCGACCTGGTGGCGCGCGCCGTGGCGCCCGACTACGCGCTGGGCGCGCACACGGCATCGCTGGGGCTGGCCTTCTACCGTGGCACGCTATTCCCGCCCAGCTACCGCGAAGGCGTTTTCATCGGCCAGCACGGCTCGTGGAACCGGCGCCCGCCCAGCGGCTACCAGGTGATCTTCGTGCCGTTCGCCAATGGCACGCCATCCGGCCCGCCGCGCGACTTCCTGATCGGTTTCCTGGACCGCCAGGGCAAGGCCCATGGCCGCCCGGTGGGCGTGGCCGTGGCGCGCGATGGCGCGCTGCTGGTGGCCGATGACGTGGGCAACACGGTGTGGCGCATCACCCCCAAGGCGCGTTGATGGCGGCACAGCCGGCCTTATGTGCGTGCGCGAACGGAGGCGCGCTAACGGCCGCGTCATGATGGCGCATCCCAAGTCACACAGGAGCACATCATGAAACGCACTGGAACGGCCGTCTGGAGCGGTGACCTGAAAGGCGGCAGCGGCAGGGTGGCGACCGAGAGCGGCATTCTCGACAATGTCTCATACGGCTACCACAGCCGCTTCGAGCACGACGCCGGCACCAACCCCGAAGAATTGCTGGGCGCGGCCCACGCGGCCTGCTTCACGATGACGCTGGCGGGGGAACTGGCCGCCGCCGGCCTCAAGCCGCGCAGCCTGATCACGACGGCCACCGTCTCGCTGGGCAAGGTGGGCGAGGATTTCCAGATCAGTTCGGTGCACCTGAACCTGATCGCCTTCATCCCCGGCGCCAGCCAGGCCGCGTTCGAGCAGGCGGCGCTCAAGGCCAAGCTCGAATGTCCGCTGTCGCGCGTGCTGAACACCCATATCACGCTGGACGTGCGGCTGGACCACTGAGCCAAACAATAGCGGCCCCGGCATGGTCGCGGCAAAACGCATAGAATGCGGCTTACTCTCCACCGACAAGAAAGACCACCATGCGTATTTTGCACACCATGCTGCGGGTAGGCGACCTGCAACGTTCGATCGATTTCTACACCAAGGTGCTGGGCATGAAATTGCTGCGCACCAGCGACAACCCGGAATACAAGTACACGCTGGCCTTCCTCGGCTACGGCGCCAATCCCGAACACGCGGAACTGGAGCTGACCTACAACTACGGCGTGAGCAGCTATGAGATGGGCACGGCCTACGGCCACCTGGCCATTTCGGCCGACGATATTGTCCGGGCCTGCGAGGCCGTCAAGGCCAACGGCGGCAATGTGACGCGCGAGCCGGGTCCGGTAAAAGGCGGCTCGACCGTGATCGCCTTCGTGACCGACCCGGACGGCTACAAGATCGAACTGATCGAACGCCAGTTCGACGGCGCCGGCGCCGGCCTGTAAGCCAGCGCCAGCCAGCCCTGCCCGGCGTTAATGCGCCAGCAGGGCGTTGACGGTGTCGAGGTCTTCCGGCTTGAGCGAACCGGCCGCCGCCTTCAGACGCAGGCCGGCCATGATGGTGTCGTAGCGGGCCTTGGACAGGCTTTGCTGGGTCGAGTACAGCAGTTTTTGCGCGTTCAGCACGTCGATGTTGATGCGCACGCCGACCTGGTAGCCGAGCTTGTTCGAATCGAGCGAGGACTTGCTCGACACTTCCGCCGCCTCCAGCGCCTTCACCTGCGCCAGGCCGCTGTTGACGCCCAGGTAAGCCTGGCGCGCGCCCTGCGCGGCCGCGCGCTTGGTCGCTTCCAGGTCGTTGCGGGCCTTGTCTTCCAGCGCGATCGATTCGCGCACGCGCGAGGTGACGGCGAAGCCGTTGAAGATCGGCACACTCCACTGCACGCCGATCGCGTTGTTGTTGGTCGCGCCCGACTGCGGGGTGCCGCCGCCCAGGCGGCTGTGGGTCGAGCTGGCCACCAGGTCCAGCGTCGGGTAGTGGCCGGCGCGGTTCTTGGCGATATCGCGCTTGGCCGATTCCAGCGACAGCTGCGACACCATCACGCCGTAGTTCTGCGTTTCCGCCGAGTTGATCCACGGGTCGATCACGGCCGGCTGCGGCGCGCTCAGGGTCACGCCCGGCTTGAGCGGGGCCAGCGAGGT
>DATFBD010000120.1:0-12000 GCA_035254005.1 Burkholderiaceae bacterium
CCGCGCATAGGCCAGCAGTTCCAGCGCGCCGTGGTTCAGGCGCAGGCGGTGTTCGTAGACGCGTTGCAGCACCGACACCGGCGTGCCGGCCAGCAGGGCCAGCCGCCGCGCCAGGCTTTCCCTGTAATCGCTGATCTCGCCGCGCATCGCGGCCTCGGTGATCGCGGCCACGGCCGGCCCCTTGCCCACCACATCCGCGATCTCGTCCACGCATTCGATGTTGATGAGCGTGGAATCCATGTCGAACGCGATGAGCCGGAAGGCGCCCAGGCGCAGCGGTGGGCGCACACCGCGCACAAACAGGCCGGGCGAGATTTCATGGAGGTCGGGCATGACTGGAATTGTCGCATCAGCCGTAAAATCGCCGGTCCCACCCCGCGCCATTGGCGTCTTCCACCCATTCGTGATGAACGCCCCCGCCGACATTTCCTTTCTTGCGCGCACCGCCAAGCCGATCACCAGCTACCGCAAGTACTGGGCGGCGCGATTCGGCACGGCCCCGTTCCTGCCGATGAGCCGCGCCGAGATGGATCGGCTGGGCTGGGACAGCTGCGACATCGTGCTGGTCACGGGCGACGCGTACGTGGACCATCCGAGCTTCGGCATGGCGGTCATCGGCCGCACGCTGGAGGCGCAGGGCTTTCGCGTCGGAATCCTCGCCCAGCCCGATTGGCACAGCGCCGACCCCTTCAAGGCGCTCGGCAAGCCAAACCTGTTCTTCGGCGTCACCGCCGGCAACATGGATTCGATGATCAACCGCTACACGGCGGACCGGAAGATCCGCAGCGACGACGCTTACACGCCCGGCGACGTGGGCGGCAAGCGGCCGGATCGCGCCGCGATCGTGTACAGCCAGCGTTGCCGCGAGGCGTTCAAGGACGCCCCGATCGTGCTCGGCGGGATCGAGGGCAGCCTGCGGCGCATCGCGCATTACGACTACTGGTCGGACAAGGTGCGCCGTTCGATGGTGGTCGATTCGAAATGCGACATCCTGCTGTACGGGAACGCGGAGCGGGCGATCATCGAGATCGCCCACCGGCTGGCCGCCAGGGAGCCGGTGCACGAGATCACCGACGTGCGCGGGACGGCTTTCGTCCAGCGCTCTCCGCGCGAAGGCTGGTTCGAGATCGATTCGACTTCGGTCGATGCGCCCGGACGCGTGGAGGACCACGTGAATCCGTACCACAGCACGTCGGAGCAGGCGAAGGGGCAGGGAAGCACGTGCGCGAAGGAGGACGCGAATTCGCTCCCTCCCCCTGCGGGGGAGGGCGGGGGTGGGGGCAGGACGACCCAGCCGCTGGTCTTCGTGCCGAACTCGAACGTTTCCGCAAAGAGCCCTCACCCGAGCCCTCTCCCAGAGGGAGAGGGGATGAAGAAGCGGCCCCCGCCGCGCGAGCGCACGGTGATCCGCCTGCCTTCCTACGAGCAGGTCAAGAGCGACCCGGTGCTGTATGCGCATGCGAGCCGCGTGCTGCACCTGGAAACCAATCCGGGCAATGCGCGCGCGCTGGTGCAGGCGCATGGGGATCGCGACGTCTGGCTCAATCCACCGCCGATCCCCTTGACGACCGCGGAGATGGACCATGTGTTCGGACTGCCGTACGCGCGCAGCCCGCATCCCGCGTACGCGGATGAGAACGGCGGGCACGACGGCGCCACGAAGATCCCGGCGTGGGAGATGATCCGCTTCTCGGTGAACATCATGCGGGGCTGCTTCGGCGGCTGCACCTTCTGCTCGATCACCGAGCACGAGGGCCGCATCATCCAGAGCCGTTCCGAGCCGTCCATCTTGCGCGAGATCGAGCACGTGCGCGACAAGACCAAGGGCTTCACGGGCACCATCTCCGACCTGGGCGGGCCGACGGCCAATATGTACCGGCTGGCGTGCCGCAGCAAGGAAATCGAGACCACCTGCCGCCGGCTGTCGTGCGTCTATCCGTCCATCTGCGTCAACCTGGGCACCGACCACAGCAAGCTGATCTCCTTGTACCGCAAGGCGCGCGCCATCCCCGGCGTGAAGAAGATCCTGATCAGCTCCGGCCTGCGCTACGACCTGGCCGTGCGCTCGCCCGAGTACGTCAAGGAACTGGTGACCCACCACGTGGGTGGCCTGCTGAAAATCGCGCCCGAGCACACGGAAACCAACACGCTGTCGAAGATGATGAAGCCGGGCATCGGCGCCTACGACGAGTTCAAGGAAATGTTCGACCGCTACTCGCTGGAGGCGGGCAAGAAGCAATACCTGATCCCCTATTTCATCGCGGCCCACCCCGGCACGACGGACGAGGACATGCTGAACCTGGCCCTGTGGCTCAAGAAGAACAACTTCCGGCTGGACCAGGTGCAGACCTTCATGCCCACGCCGATGGCCATGGCCACCACCATGTACCACACGCGCAAGAACCCGCTGCACAAGGTGACGGCCGATTCGGAAGTGGTGGAGACGGCCCGCAGCGGCAAGATCCGCCGCATCCACAAGGCCTTCCTGCGCTACCAGGACCCGGACAACTGGGCCATCCTGCGCGAGGCCCTGATCGGCATGGGCCGCGCCGACCTGATCGGCAATGGCGACAAGCACCTGATTCCGGCCTGGTCGCCGGGCGAGGCCGGCGGCAAGGCGCTGGTGGCCGAGCAGCGCCGCGCGGCGCCGCCGCCCGTGGCCAAGGCGGCCCCGGGGCCGGCCGGCGCGCGTGGCGCGCGCGCCAACGCGCTGACCGGTTCGCTGACGGCGCGCACCGCCATCGACACCAAGGCCCGGCCGTCCATCCTCGACACCATCAAGGTCAAGAAGCCGGCCGCCGCGCCGGCCAAGGGCGCCAAGCCAGCCCGCGCCGCCGCGCCGGCCCGCGGCCGCAAGTAAAGGCCTGTTTCCGCCAACCAGGCCAAAGGCCGGCGTCTGCCCGTCATCGCGACAGGCAGGCGCCGGCCTTTTTTCTTATAATTCTCAAAAGAAATGTTGCAAAATGCCGCAATCGGTCCATTTGCGTGGATAATTCAGGCTTGCTCGGCCGATGGCGTGCCGTCGCCCGCCACTACACTGGCTGCATGCTGGCGGCCATCGCGCCTTGCCTGCCCGGCGCGCCCCGGCCAGCCCGGCGCGGCGCCCCCCTTTTTGTAGAGAACTGGAAGACCATGAAAGCTACCTTGAAATTGTCGTCCCTGTTGCTGGTGCCGTTGTTGGCTGTGCTGACCGCGTGCGGCGGCGGCAGCAAGGGTGGCAGCAGCAGCACCACCACGCCGTCCACCACCACGCCGACTGTGGTATCGATCGCCATCACGCCGGCCAATCCCACCATCGCCATCGGCACCAGCCTGCCGCTGACGGCCACCGCCACCTACTCGGACTCCAGCACCAAGGACCTGACCAAGAGCGTGACCTGGACCGCCAAGGGGACCTTGGTGACCGTGTTCTCGAGTGGCCAGATCACCGGCAAGGCGGTCGGCACCGACACCGTCACGGCCACCTACACGCAAACCTCGGGCAACGTGACGGGCAGTACCGACGTCACCGTCAAGGCGCCGTGGACCACGGTGGTGGCCGGCGGCAACCAGACCTTCGCCCGCAAGGCCGACGGCAGCCTGTTTGGCTGGGGCCTGAACAACCGCGGCCAGCTGGGCGACACCACCACCACCGACCGCCTGACCCCGACCCCGGTGACGGGCAATGTACTGACCTGGAAACAGGTGGCCGTGGGTGAACAGTTCACCATCGCGCTGCGCACCGATGGCACGCTGTGGGCCTGGGGCTTCAACCAGAACGGCCAGCTCGGTGACGGCACCACCGTCGACAAGGCCACCCCGGTCAAGATCGGCAGCTCCAGCGACTGGACCTACGTGGCGGCCGGCAAGGCCCACGCGCTGGCCGTCAACAAGGGCGGCGTGCTGTGGGGCTGGGGCCGCAACTTCAACGGCCAGCTGGGCGACAACACCAATATCGACAAGCTGGTACCGACCAAGATCGGTACGGCCACCACCTGGCTCAAGGTGGCGGCCGGCACCACCCACAGCCTCGGCTTGCGCACGGATGGCTCGCTGTATGCGTGGGGTGGCAACCTCAATGGCCAGCTCGGCAATGGCCTGAGCGGTCCCGACGTACTGCAGCCAGCCCGCGTGGGCAGCTCGACCTGGACCGCCGTGTCGGCTGGCGACATCCATTCGATGGCGATCCGCGCCGACGGCGCCCTGTTCGGCTGGGGCGGCAACAGTTCCGGCCAGGTGGGCAACAACGGTTCGCTCAACGTGACGGCGCCGGCCCAGATCACCACGGCCATCAACTGGGCGGTGGTGGCGGCCGGCGGCAGCCATACGATGGCGGTGCGCACCGACGGTACCTTGTGGGGCTGGGGTTCCAACAGCGACGGCCAGCTCGGCGACGGCCTGGGGCAGGACACGAGCAGCCCGAACCAGATCGGTGCTGCCACCAACTGGAGCAGCGTGAGCGCCGGCGCCAGCCACACGTTTGGCCTGCAGACCGACAGCACCCTGTGGGGCTGGGGCCGCAACGCCGAAGGCCAGCTGGGCAACGGCAAGACCGTCTCGGCGACGACCCCCGTCAACTTGCCTTAACTGCACAGCGGCCACAAACCGGAGTCACAAACCGGGGTCAGGTCATGCCATCACGCAAGATGCTCGCATCTTGCGTGATGGCATGACCTGACCCCGGTTTTTTTGTCGTAATGCAACGACATGGCCTACGTGGCGGCGGCGGGACGGGCTACAATTTGCGGGCATGCCCGTGCCCACCACCTGCCACTGGAATCCGCCGTGCCCGACCTGTCCGCCCGTCTTGCCGCCCGTTGCCGCCGTGCCGTCCGCCGTTTGTTGCCGGGCGGCTGGCCCCTGCTGGGCTGGGCCTGGCTGATGATGGCGGCCAACCCGGCCCAGGCGCTGGACGCCGTTACCCTGCAGCTCAAATATCATCATCAATTCCAGTTCGCCGGCTATTACGCGGCGCTGGAACAGGGCTATTACCGCGAGGCGGGGCTGGACGTGCGCCTTCGCGAGGGCACCGACAGCAACGACCCCGAGCGGGCCGTGCTCGGCGGCCAGGCCAACTATGGCGTCGGCGGCAGCAGCCTGCTGCTGGCGCGCCTGGCCGGCAAGCCGGTGGTGGTGCTGGGGGTGATCTTCCAGCATTCACCGTACGCGCTGGCCATGCGCCAGAGCGGCGCCGAGCCGGACCTGCGGCGCATCATCGGCAAGCGCGCCATGATAGGCTCGCTCACCGATGAAATGCGCGACGCCGACGAACTGCTGGCCTACCTGAAGCAGGAAGGGATACCAGCCAGCAGCTTCCAGCGCGTCGAGCACAGCTTCAATCCCGAGGACCTGGTGGCGGGCAAGGTGGACGCCATGTCGATCTACACCACCAACGAGCCCGATACCTTCGACCGGCTCGGCTTCCCCTACGATGTCTACACGCCGCGCACGGCCGGCATCGACTTCTACGGCGATAACCTGTTTACCAGCGAAGCCGAGCTGGCGGCCCATCCGCAGCGGGTCAAGGCGTTCCGCGCGGCCAGCATGCGCGGCTGGCAGTACGCGATGAGCCACCAGGAGCAGATCGCCGATCTCATCCTCAACAAGTACTCGCGCCGCAACGACCGCCAGCATTTGCTGTACGAGGCGCGCCAGATGGTGCCGCTGGTGCAGCCCGTGCTGGTCGAGATCGGCTACATGAACCCCGAGCGCTGGCGCCATATCGCCGACGTGTACGCGGGCCTGGGCCTGCTGCCGGCCCAGGCCAGCTTCGAAGGCTTCATGTACGACCCCGGCAATGGCGGCACCCGGTCGCGCTGGCTGTACCGGGTGCTGGGCGCGGCGGCGCTGCTGCTGGTGCTGGGGCTGGCCGTGCACTTTTCGCTGCTGGCGCGCGAACGCCAGCGGGCCGAGGAAACCATCCGCAAGGGTGAGCTGCGCTTTCGCACCATGTTCGAAAAAGCGCCGATGGGCATCGCCCTGATCGATTCGCTCACCGGCCGCTACACCGACATCAACCCGCGCTACCTGGAGATTGCCGGCCGCTCGCAGCAGGAGATGGTGGCCAGCCGCTGGTTCGACCTCTGCCATCCGGACGACGTGGCGCCGGAACAGTTGCAGATGGAGCAGCTCAACGCCGGGCGCATCGCCGGTTACAAGCTGTCCAAGCGGCTGCTGCGGCCCGACGGCACGGTGGTGTGGGTGGACGCCTCGATCGCGGCCGTCGATACGGCCGAGCGCGGCCACCCGCACCACCTGTGCATGATCGAGGACGTGACGGACAAGAAGGAGACCGAGGCGCTGGTCTGGCAGCAGGCCAACTTCGACCCGCTGACCCAGCTGCCCAACCGGCGCATGTTCCATGACCGGCTGGCGCACGCCATCCTCAAGTGCCAGCGCGACGGCGGCCGCATCGCCGTGCTGTTCATCGACCTCGACCATTTCAAGGAAGTCAACGACACGCTGGGCCACCACCAGGGCGACGTGCTGCTGGTGGAGGCGGCGCAGCGCATCGGCGCCTGCGTGCGCAAGTCCGACACGGTGGCGCGGCTGGGCGGCGACGAATTCACCGTGATCCTGTCCGGCGTCGACGAGGGCGGCCGGGTCGACACCATCGCCCAGCACATCCTCGACAGCCTGCGCGCCCCGTTCGCGCTGGGCGAGGAGCAAGCGTTCGTGTCGGCCTCGATCGGCATCACGCTGTACCCGGACGACGCGCGCGACATCGACAACCTGCTCAAGCACGCCGACCAGGCCATGTACGCGGCCAAGGGCGGCGGGCGCAACCGCTTCAGCTATTTCACGCCCACGCTGCAGGTGGCCGCGCTCAACCGCATGCGCCTGACCAACGACCTGCGCGGCGCGCTCAAGGGCGGCCAGCTGGCGCTGTACTTCCAGCCCATCGTGCACCTGCGCACCGGGCGCATTCACAAGGCCGAAGCGCTGATCCGCTGGACCCATCCGCAGCGCGGCATGGTCAGCCCGCTGGAATTCATCCCGCTGGCCGAGGCCAGCGGCCTGATCATCGAGATCGGCTCCTGGGTGCTGCGCGAATCGGTGCAGTGGGTGCGGCGCTGGCGGCACGAGCACCATCCCGAGTTCCAGGTCAGCGTCAACCAGTCGCCGCTGGAATTCCAGCGCGAGGATGGCTCCTACCAGGCCTGGCTGGGTGAATTGCAGGCGCTCGATTTGCCGGGGCAGTCGGTGGTGGTGGAGATCACCGAAGGCTTGCTGCTCGACGCCAACAGCGCCGTCAGCAACAAGCTGCTGCAACTGCGCGACGCCGGCATCCAGGTCGCGCTCGACGACTTCGGCACCGGCTATTCCTCGCTGTCGTACCTGAAGAAATTCGACATCGATTACCTCAAGATCGACCGTTCCTTCACCCGCAACCTGGCGCCCGAGTCGAGCGACATGGCGCTGTCGGACGCCATCATCGTCATGGCCCACAAGCTGGGCCTGCGCGTGATCGCGGAAGGGGTGGAAACGGCCGAGCAGCGCGACTTGCTGATGGCGGCCGGCTGCGACTATGGCCAAGGCTATTTGTTCGCGCGTCCGATGCCGGCCGAGCAGTTCGACGCGCTGCTCAAGGCGCAGGCCCAGCCGGCCCCGGCGCCCCCGGCGCCCCAGCCGACCCAGCCGGCCCAGCCGGCCCAGCAACCTCGCAGCCATGCCTGAAGCCGAGCGCGGCGTGCCGTAACGCGGTAAGATTGCCATTTTTGCACGCGCCGCCCGCCCATGCCTGATACTCCCGCCGCCACCGTGACCGCAGCGCAGGTTGCGACCGACACGTCCTACCGCCGCCGCGCGTTGCTGGCTGCGTGCAGCGCCCACGCCATCCACGACGGCCTGACCGACCTCATCTACGTACTGCTGCCCATCTGGCAGACCCAGTTCGCCATCAGCTACGCGGTGGTCGGCCTGCTGCGCGGCGCCTATTCAGGCATGATGGCCGGCTTCCAGCTGCTGGCCAGCCGGCTGGCGCGGCGCTGGGGACGTGAGCGCATGCTGGTGGGCGGGACGGCGCTGGCCGGCGTGGGCTATCTGATCGCCGGACAGGCGGGCGGCATCGGCGTGCTGCTGGTGGCGCTATTGCTGGGCGGCTTGGGCGCCAGCCCCCAGCACCCGCTGGCGTCCTCCATGGTCACCGACAGCCACGAGGCCGGTGGTGGCGTCAAGCAGGCGCTGGCCCAGTACAACTTCGCCGGCGACATCGGCAAGACGCTGATCCCCGGGCTGGTGGGCCTGCTGCTGGTGGTGCTCAGCTGGCGCGCCAGCGTGACGTTGATGGGCTTGCTAGGCCTGGCCAGTGCCGCGCTGCTGTGGTGGCTGATCCCGGCGCACCGCGCGGGCGCGTCGCGCGTGGGCGCAGCGGCGGCCAAGGCAGTGCGGCCAGGCTCGGCCAGCGGGCTGCGCGCGCTGCTGCTGACGGGCGTGCTCGACAGCGCGGTGCGCATGGGCTTTCTCACCTTCCTGCCGTTCCTGCTGAAGAGCAAAGGGGCCGGCACGGCCGGCATCGGCCTGGCGCTGTCGCTGCTGTTTGTGGGCGGTGCGTTTGGCAAGCTGTTCTGTGGCTACCTGGGGGCGCGCATCGGCATGATGAAAACCGTGTGGCTCACGGAATCGCTGACGGCGCTGCTGATCGTGCTGGCCGTATGGCTGCCGCAGGCGGGTGTGCTGGCCGTGCTGCCGTTGCTCGGGCTGGCGCTGAACGGCACCTCGTCGGTGCTGTACGGCACGGTGCCGGAACTGGCCGCGCCTGGCAAGCGCGAGCAGGCGTTCGCGCTGTTCTACACCGGCACCATCGGCGGCGGCGCGCTGTCGCCGGTGCTGTTCGGCCGGCTCGGCGACGTCGCCGGCGTACCGGCTGCGCTGATGACGCTGGCGGCCATTTTGCTGCTGACCCTGCCGCTGGCGTGGCGCGTCAACCAGGCGCTCGACTAAGAATCGGTGTCAGGTCTGTCATTCGGACACGCGGACAGTACCTTTGAGCTCCATCAATCGGTGTAGAAGCCATACGTGGTACGTGATTACTCCCAGCGCCAGCGCAATCAACTGAAGACGTGCGACATGATAAAACGCAAAGATGCGCGCTGACTGTCCGAATAACAGACCTGACACCGGTTTCGCCGGATAATAGCGTTTCCATATGTTTGCACGATAGTCAAAATATATTGAATGTATTGCGACAATCAATTTTGCATATGGATCAAAAGACTTTACACTGACGTCTCATTGATTCACAACCTCACGAGGAAACCACAATGTCTCTGATCAACACCCAAGTAAAACCATTCAAGGCCACCGCTTACCACAACGGCAAATTCGTTGACCTGACGGAAGCGTCCCTGAAAGGCAAGTGGTCGGTATTCGTGTTCTACCCAGCCGACTTCACCTTCGTCTGCCCGACCGAACTGGAAGACCTGGCCAACAACTACGCTGAATTCGCCAAGCTGGGCGTGGAAGTGTACGGCATCTCGACCGACACCCACTTCGCCCACAAGGCCTGGCACGACACCTCGGACGCCATCAAGAAAGTCCAGTACCCACTGGTGGGCGACCCGACCGGCCTGCTGGCCCGTAACTTCGAAGTGATGATCGAAGAAGAAGGCCTGGCCCTGCGCGGCACCTTCGTGATCAATCCTGAAGGCCAGATCAAGGTGCTGGAAGTGCACGACAACGGCATCGGCCGCGACGCCACCGAACTGCTGCGCAAGGTCAAGGCTGCCCAGTACGTCGCTTCCCACCCAGGCGAAGTGTGCCCGGCCAAGTGGACCGAAGGCGCCGCCACCCTGAAGCCTTCGCTGGACCTGGTTGGCAAGATCTAAGCATAGCTGCATGAACCTGCTGGTTCACACACAGTAGTACCGCGATGCCGGTCCGGGCGTCCGGCCCGGCATACGCCTCAAGTTTTGAGTAAGGAAGAAAAATCATGTTAGATGCAGACCTGAAATCCCAGTTGAAAGCCTATTTGGAAAAGGTGGTGCAGCCGATTGAACTGGTCGCATCTCTCGATGACAGCGCCGCCGCCCGCGAGATGCGGCAGCTGCTGCAGGATATCGTGTCGCTGAGCGACAAGATCACGCTGGCCGAACGGCACGACGACAATGTGCGCAAGCCTTCGTTCAGCATCAACCGCCCCGGCACCGACATCGGCGTGCGTTTCGCCGGCGTGCCCATGGGCCATGAATTCACTTCGCTGGTGCTGGCGCTGCTGCAGGTGGGCGGCCACACCATCCGCCTGGACGACGCCGTGATCGAGCAGGTGCGCCAGCTGGACGGCGATTACAACTTCGAGACCTTCATCTCGCTGTCCTGCCACAACTGCCCGGAGGTGGTGCAGGCATTGAACGCGATGGCGGTCATCAACCCGCGCATCAAGGTCACCACCATCGATGGCGGCGTGTTCCCGCAGGAAGTGGAAGCGCGCCAGATCATGGCCGTGCCGATGATGTTCCTGAACGGCGAGCACTTCGGCCAGGGCCGCACCAGCGTGGAGGAAATCCTCGCCAAGCTGGACAAGAACGCCGGCGCCCGCCAGGCGGCCGAGCTGAACAAGAAAGACGTGTTCGATGTGCTGATCGTCGGCGGCGGCCCGGCCGGCGCGGCGGCCGCCATCTACGCGGCCCGCAAGGGCATCAAGACCGGCGTGCTGGCCGACCGCTTCGGCGGCCAGGTGCTCGATACGCTGTCGATCGAGAACTTCGTGTCGATCAAGGAGACGGAAGGGCCCAAGTTCGCCGTGGCGCTCGAGCAGCACGTCAAGCACTATGAAGTGGACATCATGAACACCCAGCGCGCCGCGAAACTGGTGCCGGGCAAGCTGATCGAAGTGCAGACGGAAAGCGGCGCCACCCTGAAGAGCAAGTCCGTGATCGTCGCCACCGGCGCGCGCTGGCGTGAAGTGAATGTGCCCGGCGAGAAGGAATACCGCAACCACGGCGTGGCCTACTGCCCGCATTGCGATGGTCCGCTGTTCAAGGGCAAGCGCGTGGCCGTGATCGGCGGTGGCAATTCGGGCGTGGAAGCGGCCATCGACCTGGCCGGCATTGTGTCGCACGTGACGCTGCTGGAGTTCGGCGCCGAACTGCGGGCCGACGCCGTGTTGCAGCGCAAGTTGCGCAGCTTGGCCAACGTGACGGTGATCGTGTCGGCCCAGACCACCGAGATTCACGGTGACGGTCAGAAGGTCAATGGCCTGAGCTACACCGACCGCGTGTCCGGCGCCGCCCACAAGGTCGAGCTGGAAGGGGTGTTCGTGCAGATCGGCCTGGTGCCCAACACGGAATGGCTGAAGGATACGGTAGCGTTGTCGCGCCACGGCGAGATCGAAGTCGATGCGCGCGGCCAGACTTCGGTGCCCGGCGTGTTCGCGGCCGGCGACGTGACCACGGTGCCGTTCAAGCAGATCGTGATCGCCGTCGGCGAAGGCGCCAAGGCCGCCCTGTCGGCTTTCGATCACCTGATCCGGTCCGACGTCAGCGCCACCTGAAACGCCAGGTGCGAGAACGGGGCCGCAACTTCGGTTGCGGCCCCGTTTTTTATCAGGCGCGGAAATGAATAAGGGCCCGACATGGTCGGGCCCTTAAGGGATGTTGGCGGAGCGGACGGGACTCGAACCCGCGACCCCCGGCGTGACAGGCCGGTATTCTAACCAACTGAACTACCGCTCCAAACTGCGGCGTCGTCATGCGACGTTTGTTACTCTGTGTGCTGACAACCCATCAGGTCATCGGCGAAATGCTGGCGGAGCGGACGGGACTCGAACCCGCGACCCCCGGCGTGACAGGCCGGTATTCTAACCAACTGAACTACCACTCCTTATCGTTGCTGTCTTCAGGTGCATGGTGGGTGCTGAGAGGGTCGAACTCCCGACCTACGCCTTGTAAGGGCGCCGCTCTACCAACTGAGCTAAGCACCCATGCTCGCTTGAAAACATGCAGTCATTGTCACAACTGCTGAACGAGGCCGTATTCTACAAGCAGCGCGCCGCGTTCCGCAAGGGATTTCGCAAATAATTGC
>DATFBD010000121.1:0-23056 GCA_035254005.1 Burkholderiaceae bacterium
CTGTCGGGGAAGGTGCGGGCGTAGAAGTGTGCGGCTTCTTCCGCGTCATGGTCATACCACAGGCAGATCGTATTCTTCGTCATCTTGGCTCTCCTTGGTCTGTTGCCGGCAGGACAAAATGGCGCCCGTTACGGTGCGATCCCAACCCTGTCCGGTCGTGGGACGTAGCTTACTCCCGTTGGAATTTGACTCGGTTCCGGTACGCCGGCAGCGGCACAGTTCCGCCAGCCTAGGCCTTTGCGCATCCTTACCAATAGTTCGGTCGGTTTCGCCACCGGGCCGTGCCGCCCGCCATTTGACAAATTTGTCCACCCCCGATTTTTCGTTTGACGAAATTGTCGAACATGGCCGCCAATTCCTCCGTGCTGAATTTATGTTCTCCTTTTAAATCAATGGCTTAGCGAGTGGCACACGGCTTGCTATATCGATTGAAAAAGACAAACGATCTTTTTCCGCCGGCAACTGCTGGCGATCTATCGAATCAGGAGACAGCCATGAATTCAGCAGCTCACCAAGGCTTTGGCGGCTTTGCGCCAGCCCCATCCATTTCAACTCACAGCACCACGAACGCGGCGCCATCCCGCCAGGGAAGCGGCCAGTTGCTGCGCGCCCGCGCCGTCCTCCCAAGCATCGCCTGACGGCACCGGGAGCCCATCGTGACCACATACAACATCACGGTATCCGAAACCCAGGAAGTCTTTTCCTGCCCCGACGACAAATCGGTGCTGGAAGGGATGGTCCGACTCGGCCGGCGCGGGATTCCGCTCGGCTGCCGCGGCGGCGCCTGCGGCGTATGCAAGGTGGAGGTGCTGTCCGGCCGCTACGCGCAAAAGCCCATGAGCCGCTGCCACGTCGATGCGGACGACGAACGCGAGGGCAGGGTGCTCGCGTGCCGCATCACCCCGAGCACCGACCTCGAAATCCGCGTGCTCGGCCACATGAAACGCGCAGTACTGGACCGGCCTTCCAGCAAACAGGCTTGACCCAGCAATTTTCAATTACAACCAGGAGACTTCAAATGGCAATGACAGGTGTTTTACGTCCAGGGCATGTACAAATCCGCGTTCTCGATCTGGACGAAGGCGTGCGCCACTACCGCGACGTGATGGGCATGGAGGAAACGGGCCGCGACGAGCAGGGCCGGGTCTACCTCAAGTGCTGGGACGAGATCGATCACGCCAGCGTGGTGCTGCGCCAGGCCGACCGCGCTGGCCTGGACTTCATCGGCTTCAAGGTGCTCAACGTGAAGACGCTGAACCAGCTGGAGGCGGACCTGAAGGAATACGGCGTCAAGACCGAGCGCATCCCCGCGCGCGAGATGCTGGAAACGGGCGAGCGTGTGCGCTTCGTGGTCGCCAGCGGCCACACCATCGAGCTGTATGCGGAGAAGGCGCCGCACGGTAATGGCTGCGGTGCCGTCAATCCCACCCCGTGGAGCCCGCAGTCGGAACGGGGCATCGCGCCGCGCCGCCTCGATCACGCGCTGCTGTATGGCCCCAACATCGAGGAAGTACGCAAGCTGTTCGTCGATGTGCTGGGCTTCACGCTGGTGGAGCACATCCTCACGCCGGACGGCAAGGCCAATCAGGTGATCTTCCTGAGCTGCTCGATCAAGTCGCACGACATCGCGTTCGGCGAATATCCCGAGCCGGGCAAGCTGCATCACTGCTCCTTCCTGATGGACAGCTGGGACCACGTGCTGCGCGCCGGCGACATCATGTCCATGCATAAGGTGCCGGTCGATATCGGCCCGACCCGCCACGGCGTCACGCGCGGCTGCACCATCTATGCGTTCGACCCGTCGGGCAACCGCTTCGAGACGTTCAAGGAAGACCGCACCCCTTATCCGGACCACGCGCCGCTGACCTGGACCTTCGATGGCCTGATCGTCGAAGGTGGCCTGGACTATGTGCAGCGCAAGCTGCATGAATCCTTCCTCACGGTCGTCAGCTGAGAGGGCGCCATGCAACCCGTTCTGGACACGGCTACCGCGCCCCGCGCGCTCGACACCACGCGCCGCTTCGTGCGTCCGCGCGGCGGGCGTGGCAAGGGCTTCATCGAATTCGAGTTCGCCATCGGCGAGCCGGAACTGTTCGTGGAGCTGATTCTCACGCCGGACGCCTACGCGGAATTCTGCGAGGCCAACCAGGTGGAAGTGCTGCCGGCGTCCGCGCCGTCCGACACGACCGATGACTGGGACTGGCGCCTGTCCGATGCGACGGCGCACCCGCTCAAGCCCACCGATGCTTAATCACTTTATTTGAGAACCACCATGCAAATCGATCTGCAAACACTCAGCATCCAGCCCTTGCGGCAGACCTTCGACCACCTGGCGCGCCGCTTCGGCGACAAGCCAGCCTCGCGCTACCAGGAAGGCAGCTACGAGATCCAGGCCGCCGAAAACCTGCACTATCGTCCCACCTGGGACCCGAGCCAGGAACTGTACGACGCCTCCATCACCAAGATCGTGATGGCCGACTGGTACGCGCTGAAAGACCCGCGCCAGTTCTACTACAACACCTACACGCTGGCCCGCGCGCGCCAGCAGGACACGGCCGAGGCCAACTTCAGCTTCGTCGAATCGCGCGGCCTGGCCGATGCGCTGCCGGAGCACCTGCGGGATGCGGCCTTGCGCGTGCTGGTGCCGCTGCGCCATGCGGCCTACGGCGCCAACATGAACAACACCTTCATCTGCGGCTACGGCTACAGCACCATCTTCACCCAGCCCTGCATGTACCACGCGATGGACAACCTGGGCATCGCCCAGTACCTGTCGCGCCTAGGCCTGCTGCTGGGCGAAACGGAAGCGCTGGCCGAGGGCAAGCGCGCCTGGATGTCGGATGACGCGTGGCAGCCGCTGCGCCGCTACATCGAGGACTGCCTGGTGGTGCGCGATCCGTTCGAGCTGTTCGTGGCGCAGAACGCGGCGCTGGACGGCCTGCTGTACCCGCTGATCTACGAGCGCGTGGTGGACGACACCTGGTCCACCGCCGGCGGTTCGGCCGTCGCCATGCTCACCCAATTCATGAACGACTGGTTCGACGAAACCCGCAAGTGGGTCGATGCCGTGCTGCGCACCGCCGCTGCGGAATCGCCGCACAACCGCGCCGTGCTGCAGGAGTGGACGCAGAAGTGGAGCAACCGCGCGGCGGTGGCCTTGCTGCCCGTGGCCAGCCTGGCGCTGGGCGCGGAAGCCGACGAGGTGCTCGGCGACGAAGTGGCGGCCTTCAAGGCACGCATGAACAAAATCGGCATCGAAGTTTAAGGAGACCCCATGTCCACAGTATTTATCGCGCTGCAAGCGAACGAAGCGACCCGTCCCATCATCGACGCCATCCTGGCCGACAACCCGGAAGCCACCATCAAGCGTGATCCGGCCATGGTCAAGATCAACGCGCCCGGCCACCTGGTGATCCGCCGCAGCTCCATCGAGGAGCAGACCGGCGCCAGTTTCGATCTGCAGGAACTGCAGGTCAACCTGATCACGCTCAGCGGCAACGTCGACGAGACGGAAGACGAACTCACGCTCCACTGGAACAATTAAGGAATCACGACATGGATACCAAAGTGAACAAGCCCAAGCTGGGCCTGAAGGAAAAATACCGTTTGCTGACTCGCGACCTGGCGTGGGAAACCAGCTATCAGCCGCAGGAGGAAGTGTTCCCGTACGCGCGCTACGAGGGCATCAAGATCCACGACTGGGAAAAGTGGGAAGACCCGTTCCGCCTGACTATGGACTCGTACTGGAAATACCAGGCCGAGAAAGAGCGTAAGTTCTACGCCGTGATCGACGCGCACGCCCAGAACAACGGCCACCTGAACATCACGGATGCGCGCTACCTGAGCGCCCTGAAGATCTTCCTGCAGGCGATCAGCCCCGGCGAGTATTGCGCGCACAAGGGCTTCTCGCGCGCGGGTCGCGAGTTCCCCGGCGTCGGCACGCAGGTGGCTTGCCAGATGCAGGCCATCGACGAGATTCGCCACGCGCAGACCCAGATTCACGCGCTGTCGAACTACAACAAGTACTACAACGGCTTCCACGCCTTCGCCGACCAGCGCGACCGCATCTGGTACACCTCCGTGGCCCGCTCCTTCTTTGACGATGCGATGTCGGCCGGCCCGTTCGAATTCATGATCGCCATCGGCTTCTCGTTCGAATACGTGCTGACCAACCTGTTGTTCGTGCCCTTCATGTCCGGCGCCGCCTACAACGGCGACATGGCCACCGTCACCTTCGGCTTCTCGGCCCAGTCGGACGAGGCGCGCCACATGACGCTGGGCCTGGAGTGCATCAAGTTCATGCTGGAGCAGGACCCGGACAACCTGCCCATCGTGCAGGGCTGGATCGACAAATGGTTCTGGCGCGGCTTCCGCGTGCTGGGCCTGGTCAGCACCATGATGGACTACATGCTGCCCAAGCGCGTCATGTCCTGGCGCGAGGCGTGGGAAATCTACGGCGAAGAGAACGGCGGCGCGTTGTTCCGCGACCTGGCGCGCTACGGCATCCGTCCGCCCAAGGGCTGGGCCGACGCGGGCGAGGCGATCGACCACATGTCGCACCAGTTCATGCTGGGCCTGTACCAGTGGAGCTTCGGCACGGCCTTCCACAGCTGGATTCCGTCCGAGGACGACATGGAATGGCTGTCCGCCAAGTACCCGACCACGTTCGACAAGTACTACCGTCCACGCTGGAAGCACATCAAGAAGCTGGCCGACGCGGGCACGCCGTTCAAGAACTTCGGCCTGGCCAAGCTGTGCCAGTGCTGCCAGCTGCCGTCCGTGTTCAATGAGCCGGGCGACCCCACGCTGAGCTGCCACCGCGAGGCCGAGTACAAGGGCGAGAAGTACCACTTCTGCTCGGACCACTGCCAGCACATCTTCGAGAACGAGCCGGAGAAGTACATCCAGGCCTGGCTGCCGATGCCGGCCCTGTTCCAGGAGCTGGGCGGCGACGTGGGCGCGTGGATGGATTGGGTCAGCCTGAAGGATGGCGTGGACAACGGCGATTTCGTCGGCTCCCAGGACGAGGCCAACTTCAACCGCTGGCGCGGCATGGCCAAGGCCAACAAGTAATTGAATCAAGCGCTGTTGATGGCGCCGCCGGCCTCCATAGAGAGGCGGCGCCGCAACCAAAAATACATGCGAGGAGAATCATCATGGCTGTAACTTCAATCAAGGAATACATCGGCGTACCGCGCGATGCGGTGGCTAATTTCAAAGGCAAGCAGCTGCTGTACGCGAGCTGGGACCGGCACTCGCTGTTCGCGTCGCCGTTCCTGCTGTGCGTCACCCCGGACATGAAGCTGGGCGACGTGCGCGACACCATGCTGGTGCCGCTGCTGCAAGCCGACCCCGACGCCGCCGCGATCGACTGGAGCAAGGTCGAGTGGCTGAAATCGAACCAGCCCTGGACGCCGGACTTTTCCGCCACCGTGGCCGCCAACGGCATCGGCCACAAGGACCAGATCCGTTTCAGCACGCCGGGCCTGAACACGCTGTGCGCCGCTGCTTGAGGTAATAAAAATGAGCTACCAACTGACCATAGAGCCGCTGGGCCAGACCATCGAGGTGGAAGAGGGCCAGACCATTCTCGACGCCGCGCTGCGGGCCGGCATCTACCTGCCGCACGCCTGCTGCCACGGCCTGTGCGCCACCTGCAAGGTGCAGGTGGTGGACGGCGAGGTGGAACACGGCGCCGCGTCCTCGTTCGCGCTGATGGATTTCGAGCGCGACGAGCAGAAGTGCCTGGCCTGCTGCGCCACGCCGCAAAGCGACCTGGTGATCGAGGCGGAAATCGATGAAGACGCGGACGCCCGCAACCTGCCCGTGAGCGATTACACGGGCACCGTGAGCCGCATCGAATCGCTCACGCCCACCATCAAGGGTGTGTGGATCAAGCTGGATGACCCGGCCGGCATCGATTTCCAGGCCGGCCAGTACGTCAACCTGCACTTCCCGGACGATATGGGCAGCCGCGCCTTTTCGCTGGCTGGCCCGCCCGGCCTTGGTGAGGTGGAGCTCAATATCCGTATCGTGCCGGGCGGCCGCGCCACGGGCTACGTCCACCAGAACATGCAGGTGGGCGAGCGGGTGAAGCTGTCCGGCCCCTACGGCCGCTTCTTCGTCAAGAAGTCGGCGGCCGTGCCGACCATCTTCATGGCGGGCGGCTCGGGCCTGTCCAGTCCACGTTCGATGATCCTGGACCTACTGGCCGAGGGCAGCACGCTGCCCATCACGCTGGTCTACGGCCAGCGCACGCGCGAGGAGCTGTACTACCACGACGAGTTCCTGGAACTGGCCAGCAAATACCCGAACTTCCACTACGTGCCGGCCTTGTCGGGCGAGCCGGAAGGCAGCGCGTGGCAGGGCTTCCGTGGCTTCGTGCACGAGGCGGCGAAGGCCCATTTCGATAACGACTTCCGTGGCCACAAGGCTTACCTGTGCGGTCCACCGCTGATGATCGACGCTTGCATCAACACGCTGATGCAGGGCCGCCTGTTCGAGCGCGACATCTACACGGAGAAATTCATCTCGGCGGCAGACGCGCAGCAGGTGCGCAGTCCGTTGTTCCGCTCGATCTGAGCGTGCTTGGCGATTGATACCGCCAAGGTATCACGTCGCCGGATCAAAGGTATTGGACGGTATGGCTTGCCGTCCCTAAACTGGATTCCAGTCGGCCCCCGGTTCGCTCCGCGGGCCGCCAACAAAAGACTATTCCCGCTTTCGCAAGCCGAAAGCATCGCAAGGAGCAGGCAATGCAAATAGTGAAGAATTTTATCGACGGTGAGTTTGTCGACAGCGTGGAAGGCAAGACCTTCGACAAGCGCTCGCCCATCGACAACCGCGTGATCGCCCGCGTGGCCGAAGCCGGCCAGGCGGACGTGGACCGCGCGGTGCGCGCCGCCAAGGCCGCGCGCAACGGCGTGTGGGGCGGGCTGACGACCGATCAGCGCGTCGATCTGCTGTACGGCGTGGCCGACGAAATCACGCGCCGTTTCGAGGACTTCGTGGCGGCCGAAATGGCCGACACGGGCCAGCCCCGCCACGTGATGACCCACGTGTTCATCCCGCGCGGCGCGGCCAATTTCAAGGTGTTCGCCGACATCATCAAGAACGTGCCGACCGAGTCGTTCCAGATGGCGACCCCGGATGGCCGCGGCGCCCTGAACTACGGCCTGCGCGTGCCAAAAGGCGTGGTGGGCGTGATCTCGCCGTGGAACGCGCCATTCCTGCTGATGACGTGGAAGGTGGCGCCGGCGCTGGCCTGCGGTAACACGGTGGTGGTCAAGCCATCCGAGGAAACCCCGCTGACGGCGGCCCTGCTGGGCGAGGTGATGAACAAGGTCGGTATCCCGCGCGGCGTGTACAACGTGGTGAACGGCTTTGGCCCATCATCGGCTGGCGAGTACCTGACCCGCAACCAGGGCGTGGACGCCATCACCTTCACCGGCGAAACGCGCACCGGCACCACCATCATGCAGGCGGCCGCGCAAGGCATGCGCGACGTGTCGTTTGAACTGGGCGGCAAGAACGCCGGCATCGTGTTCGCGGACGCCGATTTTGACGCGGCCGTGGAAGGCATCTTCCGTTCCGCCTTCCTCAACTCGGGCCAGGTGTGCCTGGGCACGGAGCGCGTGTACGTGGAGCGCCCCATCTTCGAACGCTTCGTGGCGGCGCTCAAGCAGAAGGCGGAAGCCGTCAAGTTCGGCCGCCCCGACGATCCCGAGGCCAACTACGGCCCGCTGATCAGCGACGAGCACCGCCGCAAGGTGCTGTCCTACTACGCCAAGGCGGTGGAAGAAGGCGCCACGGTGGTGACGGGCGGCGGCGTGCCGGACATGCCGGCCGCGCTGGCGGAGGGCAACTGGGTGCAGCCCACCATCTGGACCGGCCTGCCCGAGACGGCGTCCGTGGTGCGCGAGGAAGTGTTTGGCCCATGCTGCCATATCCGTCCGTTCGACTCGGAGGATGAAGTGGTCAACCTGGCCAACGATAACGACTACGGCCTGTCCACCACCATCTGGACCACCAACCTGGCCCGTGCCCACCGCATGGCGGCGCGCATCGAGGTCGGTATCACGTGGATCAACAGCTGGTTCCTGCGCGATTTGCGCACCGCGTTCGGCGGCGCCAAGCAGTCGGGCATCGGCCGCGAAGGCGGCGTGCACTCGCTGGAGTTCTATACCGAAATGCGCAACGTTTGCGTCAAGCTCTGAGGAATTCATGGACGATAACACCATCACCCAATACGGCGACGAACTGTATCAAGCCTACGTCGACCGCAAGACCGTGCCGCCGCTGACGGCGCGCACCCCCGAGATCACGCTGGAAGACGCCTACCGCATCCAGTCGCGCATGGTCGCGCGCCGCCTGCAGGCTGGCGAAACCATCGTCGGCAAGAAGATCGGCGTGACCAGCAAGGCGGTGCAGGATTTCCTGGGCGTGTTCCAGCCCGACTTCGGCCAGCTCACCTCCGGCATGATCTACCAGGAAGGCGACGCCATCGACCTCAATGGCCTGATCCAGCCCAAGGCGGAAGCGGAACTGGCGTTCGTGCTCAAGCACGACCTGGTGGGGCCGGGCGTCACCGCCATGGACGTGATCCGCGCCACCGATTACGTGGTGCCGTGCTTCGAGATCGTCGATTCGCGCATCACGGACTGGAAGATCAAGATCCAGGACACGGTGGCCGACAACGCATCGTGCGGCGTGTTCGTACTCGGCAAAACCCATGGCGACCCGCGTCAGCTCGACATCACGCTGGCCGGCATGGTGCTGGAAAAGAACGGCGAAGTGTTCTCCACCGCCGCCGGCGCCGCCGTGCAAGGCTCGCCCGCCAACGCGGTGGCCTGGCTGGCCAACACGCTGGGCGCGCTGGGCATCCCGTTCAAGGCCGGCGAAATCATCCTGTCCGGCTCCCAGTCGGCGCTGGTGCCGGTGGCCGATGGCGACCAGCTGACCTGCACCGTCGGTGGACTGGGCAGCTGCCACGTTAAATTTTCCGGAAGGAGTGCAGTATGAGCCGCCAAATCACATTGACGCCTGAAGACGTGGTGCGCCTGTGCGAGCGCATCGAAGGGGCGCAGGCGCGCGCCCAGGCCATCCCCAAGCTGACGGATGAATATCCGAACATGACCAGCGACGATGGCTACGCCGTGCAGCACGCGCTGCGCAAGCGCTTCCTGGCCACTGGCCGCCGGCTGGTGGGCTGGAAGGCGGGCCTGACCTCGCGCGCCAAGATGATCCAGATGGGCGTGAACGCCCCATCCATCGGCTTCCTGATGGCCGACATGGCGCGGCCCGAGAACTCGGCCATCACCACCTCGGACATGGTGCACCCGCGCGTGGAATGCGAAGTGGCCTTCGTCACCAAGGCCCAGTTGCAGGGCCCGGGCTGCACGCTCCAGCAGGTGCTGGACGCGACCGACTACGTGCTGCCGGCAGTGGAAATCATCGACTCGCGCTTCGCCGGCTTCAAGTTCGACATGCCCAGCGTGATCGCCGACAACGGCTCCTCGGCACGCTACGTGGCTGGTGGCCGCGCGCGCTATCCGGCCGACGTGGACCTGCGCACGCTGGGCGTGGTGATGGAAAAGAACGGCGAGATCGTGGCCACGGGCGCCTCGGCCGCCGTGCTGGGCCACCCGGCCGAAGCCATCGCCATGCTGGTCAACATCCTGGCGGAACAGGGCGAGGTGCTGCCGGCCGGTAGCTTCGTCATGAGCGGCGGCATCACGGAAGCCATCGCCGTCAAGCCGGGCGACAGCGTGGTGGCGCGCTTCCAGGAATTGGGCAGCGTGTCGATGCGCTTCATCGAATAACGGATTCTAAACAAGCAAGGGAGGCAGCAATGCCAATTATCGAAATGCACCTGCTGGCAGGACGCAGCACGGAAAAGAAGCGCAACGCGGTGGCGGCAGTCACCTCGGCGCTGGTCGACACGCTGGGCGTGGGACCGGAACAGGTTCGGATCCTGATCACCGAACATACTGAGGAAAATTTCTCCGTTGGTGGCATCACCATCGGCCAGCGCAAGCAGGAGGCGGCATGAAGAAGATACGTTGTGCGTTGATCGGTTCCGGCAATATCGGCACCGACTTGATCTACAAGCTGCAACGCAGCCCGCTGCTGGAGCCGGTCTGGATGGTGGGGATCGACCCGCAATCGGAAGGCTTGAAGCGCGCGGCCGACATGGGGCTGAAAACGACGGCAGGCGGCGTGGATGGCTTGCTGCCGCACGTCCTGGAAGACAATATCCAGATCGCCTTCGACGCCACCTCGGCTTACGTCCACGCGGAGAACTCGCGCAAGCTCAATGAGCTGGGCGTAATGATGATCGACCTGACGCCAGCGGCCATCGGTCCGCTGTGCGTGCCGCCGGTGAACCTGCGTTCGCTGACGGAAAAGGTGGTCATGAACGTCAACATGATCTCGTGCGCCGGCCAGGCCACCATTCCCATCGTGGCCGCCATTTCGGGCGTGCAGAGCGTGGGCTACGGCGAGATCGTGGCCAGCCTGGCATCGCACTCGGTGGGTCCGGGCACCCGCGCCAACCTCGATGAATTCACCTACACCACGTCCAACGCCATCTGCGCCATCGGCGGCGCCCGCAAGGGCAAGGCGCTGTGCATCATCAACCCGGCCGAACCGCCCATGTTGATGCGCAATACCATCTCCTGCCTGACCGACGAGGCACCGGACGAGGCCCGCATCACGGCCGCCGTGCTGGCCATGGTCGAACAGGTGCAGAAGTACGTGCCCGGCTACCGCCTTGTGAACGGCCCGATTTTCGACGACAAGCGCGTGACCGTGTTCATGGAAGTGGCGGGCCTGGGCGACTACCTGCCGCGCTACGCGGGCAACCTGGACATCATGACGGCCGCCGCCACGCGCACGGCCGAAATGTTCGCCGAGGAGATCATGGCCGGCACCATCCAACTCTCTCCCATGGAGATCGCATAATGAACGAGAACAGTCTGAAAGGCCGCAAGGTCGTCATCCATGACATGTGCCTGCGCGACGGCATGCACGCCAAGCGCGAACAGATGACCATCGCCGACATGGTGGCCGTGGCGACGGCGCTGGATGATGCCGGCGTGCCGCTGATCCAGGTCACGCACGGCGGCGGCCTCGGTGGCAACTCGCTGCAGCATGGCTTCGCGTTGCACAGCAACGAGGAATACCTGAACGCCGTAGTGCCGAAGATGAAGCAGGCCAAGGTCTCCGTGCTGCTGATCCCCGGCCTGGGCACCATGCGCGAACTGCAATCGGCTTATGACTGCGGCGCTCGCAGCGTGCACGTGGCCACCCACTGCACCGAGGCCGACACCTCGCCGCAGCACATCGCCTACGCACGCAAGCTGGGCATGGACACCACCGGCTTCCTGATGATGTCGCACCTGAGCGAGCCGGATGCGCTGGCCAAGCAGGCTCAGTTGATGGAGTCGTATGGCGCGCAGACCGTGTACATCACCGATTCGGCCGGCTTCATGCTGCCGGCGGACGTCAAGGCTCGCGTCGGCGCGCTGCGCGCCGTGCTCAAGCCGGAAACAGAAATCGGCTTCCATGGTCACCACAACCTGGGCATGGGCATCGCCAATTCCATCGCCGCGATCGAGGCTGGCGCCAGCCGTATCGACGGCTCCGTGGCCGGCCTGGGCGCCGGCGCTGGCAACACGCCGCTGGAAGTGTTCGTGGCAGTGTGCGAGCGCATGGGCATCGAGACGGGCTGCGACCTGTTCAAGCTGATGGACGTGGCCGAAGACATCGTGGTGCCGCTGATGGATCACATGGTGCGCGTGGATCGGGACTCGCTCACGCTCGGCTACGCGGGTGTGTATTCCACCTTCCTGCTGCATGCCAAGCGGGCGGCCCAGCGCTTCGGCGTGCCGGCGCGCGACATCCTGATCGAACTGGGTCGCAAGAAAATGATCGGCGGCCAGGAAGACATGATCACCGACACCGCGATGACCATGGCGCGCGAGCGCGGCCTGCTGGCCAAGGCGGCTTGATGTCGCTGGATACCTTGACGGCTTGATGGCTTGATGGCCTGATGGCCTGACCATGGGCCGGGTGGGGAAGGGCGGTGGCTATTGTGCCATCGCGCTGTCCCACCCGGCCCTCTTTTTAACCACTGGAACACCCATGACCTATTCCATCTCCACCACGCTCGCGGGCAGGCCGCGCCAGAACGGCGGCGAATATGTGCTCAGCGAGTCGGACCTGATCATCTCGAAGACGGACCTCAAGGGCCACTTCACCTATGTCAATCCGGATTGTGAGCGCATTAGCGGCTATTCGGCCGATGAACTGGTGGGCGCCCACCAGAGCATCATGCGCCATCCAGACATGCCCAAGGCGCTGGCGGAGGACTTCTGGCGCACGCTCAGCAGCGGCAAGACGTGGGTGGGGATGATGAAGAACAAGACCAAGAGCGGCGGCTTTTACTGGGTCGAGACGAATGCCGCGCCGATGCTGGAGGATGGCAGGCTGGCAGGCTACGTATCGATCCGCATCAAGCCGACGGCGGAGCAGATCAAGGCCGCCGAAGTGGCATACCGGGCGCTGAACGGCGGCAGCAAGCACATGGAGATCAGGGAAGGCAAGGCCATGGTGCGCAGCTTGTCGGCGCGGCTTAACCCGTTCCGCAAGATGACGATCAAGGCCAGGCTGAGCGCGGCCGGCGGCGGGTTGGCGGTGCTGTCGCTGGTGACCGCGGCCTGTGCCTGGCCGTCGGCCGGCGGTGGCATGGGCGCGGGCGGATATTGGGCCAGCATCACGGCAACGGTGTGCGCGCTGACGGCGCTGGCGCTGATTCCGCTGCTCTACCAGGGGATCCTGCTGCCGCTGCAGCAGGCGAAAGCGGCCATCGAGCGCATGAGCGCGGGGGATTTGTCCAGCAAGATCGAGGCCGACGGCTACGATGAACTGGCCGCCGTGATGCAGGCACTGCGCATTTTGCAGACCAATATCAAGCTGCTGGTGGGGCAGATCCAGGAAGCCACGGTGCAGGTCAACCAGGGCGCGAGCGAGATCGCGGCCGGCAATGCTGACTTGGCCGGGCGCACGGAAGCGCAGGCCAGCGCGCTGGAGGAAACCGCCTCCGTCATGGAGCAGCTCACGCAGACTGTGCGCCAGAACGCCGACCACGCGCGCGACGCCAACAAGCTGGTGACGGCCGCCTGCGACAGTGCGGCGCAAGGCAAGGCCGCCGTGGGCGAGGTGGTGGGGATGATGGGGCAGATCCAATCGAGCGCGCACCAGATCACGGACATTATCGGCGTCATCGACGGCATCGCGTTCCAGACCAATATCCTGGCCCTGAACGCGGCCGTGGAAGCGGCGCGCGCCGGCGAGCAGGGACGGGGCTTCGCCGTCGTCGCGGCGGAAGTGCGCACGCTGGCCCAGCGCTCGGCGGCGGCGGCGCAGCAGATCAAGGGCCTGATCGGAGGTGCGGTCGGGCAGGTGGAACAGGGCGGACAACTGGCCGATGCGGCGGGCAACGTCATGAGCGGCATCGCGCAATCGATCGACCGGTCGGCCAGCATCATGGGCGAGATCAGCGAAGCCAGCGTCGAGCAAAGCCAGGGCATCGCCCAGGTCAACCAGACCGTGGCGCAGCTTGACGCGATGACGCAGCAGAATTCCGCGCTGGTCGAGCAGGCGGCGGCCGGGGCGGAGAGCATGCGCCAGCAGGCCGTCCGGCTGGGCAACCTGGTGAACGTATTCCGGCTGGTGGCGCGAGACAATGGTGCGCCCACGGCGGCGCGACAGCCGCGCGAAAGACAAGCTGATCGAAATCGGGAAAGGCCGGCGCAAGCTCTGGTGTAACAATTCGGTGTCAGGTCTGTCATTTGGACACGCGGACAGGAACCTTGAGATTAATCAAACGGTATAGGCATCGAAGTGGTAAGCGCCCTGTCAATATGGCTACTTGCAAATCAATGGGCCTATCTTGAGAAGACTCAATGATGCGTGCCGACTGTCCGAATGACAGACCTGACACCGGTTTGCATCGTGCGGAACTGTCGGCGAAATGCGGTGGGTGTGCTGCCGATCGCTTGGGCGAATAGTTTGCCGAAGCTGACCTGGTCTTGGTAGCCGACCGCTTCCGTGATGCGGCCGATGCTCAGGTTCGTCTTCAACAGCAGGTGCTTGGCTTTCTCCACCCGCGCGCGCTGCAGCAGGCCAAGCGGGGTTTCGGCCGTTTCCTGCTTGATCCGCCTGAGCATCGTGCGGGGGCTGACGTGGAACGCTTGCGCCAGGCGCGTCAGGTCGTAGGGTTCGGACATGCGCTTTTCGAGCCATCGTAAAACCGCCAGGGAGAACGAAGGTTCCGCCGGGGCATACATCGACGTATCGATGAACGGCGCCTGGCTGGAGCGCTGGTGCTGGAGCAGGGCGGCCCGGCCGGTGGCCGCCGCCACTGCCGCGCCAAAGTAGCGCTGCGCCAGGTGCAGCGCCAGGTCGAAGGCGGAACTGACGGCGCCCGTGGTGATCACGCCTCCGTCTTCGAGCAGCATGGCGTCGGCGTTGATCCGGCTGTGCGGATAGCGCTCGGCCAGGTCGCGCGCGAACAGCCAGGCCGTGGTGGCCGTTCGGCCGTCCAGCAAGCCGGCCTCGCCAAGCAGGAAGGCACCTACGCAAATGGAGGCGATCTGTGTGCCGCGCGAGAAAGCTTGTTGAATGAAGGCGATCTCGGGTCTCGAACGCGCCAGTCGCGCGGACCAATGCACCGCACGGGATGTTTCCATGCCGGGGATGACCAGTACCTCGTATCGGCCGCGTGGCCGTTTGAGTTTGATCCTGATGCCGCCGGCCAGATCGACCTCGCCATCGCCCAGCGCCACCGCGTCCACCCGTACTTGCATATCGGGCGTCTGCGCAATGTCGGCCGCGATCCGGAGGACGTCGGCGATGCCGAACAATTGGGTCGGCATGCAACCATGGTAGCCAAGTACCGCGATGCGAATTTTCTTCATTGGCGGGAATCACCTGAATATAGTCGATATGGGCAAGGCGTTCTTGCGCCTGGCGCGGCAAGATCGCATCTTATCACTATGTTATGGAGGCCCAAATTGAAGACGAAGATTGTCCGCGTTCCGATTCTGCCGTTCGGCATGGTCAACTGCCATTTGCTCGTTGGCGAGCACGGTTGTGTACTGGTCGATGCGGGTTTGCCCGGTTCCGTCGGGAAAATCGGCGCTGCGCTGCGCAAGTGCGGCCGCAGCTGGCATGACCTGAAGCTGATCGTGATCACCCATGTGCACGTTGACCATGCCGGCAGCGCCGCCGAAATCCGTGCCCTGAGCGGGGCGCCTATCCTCGCCAACGACGGCGACCTGGATTATTACGCGAGACGCCGTCCGATGACGTTTTGCGATACGGGTTGGTTCGGCAAGCTGTTCCTCAAGACTGGCCTGATTCTTCAGCCATATGAAGGCTTCACGCCCGATATCCTGCTGCGCGAGGGTGAATCGATCGGCTTGCAGGCGTATGGCGTGGCCGGCAGGGCGCTGCATACGCCAGGCCACACGGCGGGTTCGGTCTCGGTCCTGCTGGAGGACGGCAATGCCCTGGTCGGCGATCTGCTGGCGTCGGGCGTGCTGTTGGGCGGTTTGATTCGCACTGGCCACGCGATCCGCCCGCCATTCGAGGACGATCCTGCGCAAGTCGCGCGGCAGTTGTGGCATTTGCTGGGGACTGGCTGCCATTGCTTTTATATGGGGCATGGCGGGCCGTTGCCGGCCGATGAAACGCGGCGCCACGCGGAGCGGCTCGCCACGCTGGAGCGGGGTGGCGCACGGTGAGCGCGCGCTGATCCTTCATGTGCAGCACAACCGCCTTGCTCAGTTATGGTCGAGGAATTGCGCCAGTTCCGGGGTGATGGCGATCCGATACTGTTCCAGCAGGTGGCGATAGGCGCCGCTGGCCACGTAGGCTTTCAGTTCCTTGTCGAACTGGTCGCGCAGTGCCGTCAGATTGCGGCTCCTGGCAAAGGCGATGTGGCTGGCGACATTGTCGAGCGGGACGGGCAGTTGTACCACTTCCGCATCGACCGTCGCGTCATGCATGTTGGCCAGGGTGTAGCTGGCGGTGTAGACGTTGCTGGGCACGAGGTCGACGCGGCCCAGTACCAGCTTGCGGAAGTTCTGCTCCAGCGTGGCCACTTCCTGCACGGTGAAGTGCTCGCGGGCGGCGTCGAATTTTTCGCCGTAATTTACCTTCATTACAGTGCCGACCCGCCGTCCCGCGAGTGCGCCAAGGTCGCCGTTGAAGGCCACGCCGGCGTCCTTCCTGGCATAGAAATAGATCAGTTGCGGAATGATGGATTCCTTGCTGAAGTCCAGATACCGCTCGCGTTCAGGCGTCTGGAAGATGGTGAACACGCAGTCGCGCTGGCCCAGCCTGACCATGGTCAGCGAGCGCGCCCATGGCATCACTTCCACAGTCATGTCGTGTCCCAGCCGCGCGAATACGGCGCGCACCACGTCAACCGCCAGGCCATGCGCGGGAGCGCCGGCATCCTGCTGGATCAGTGGCGGGTAGGCGAGCGACACGCAATGGTAACTGCCGGCCATGGCCGGCGTGTTGGCTGTGGCCAGCGCCAATAGCGCTGCGGATAGGATTCGATGCATGTGCGCCCCCGGTTGCCATGACTCGTCTTTGCCCTGGTGTTCAATATAGCATCGTTTGGACACGGCGCCGCCCGGCGCGTCCCGCCCGCGTCATCACCGATAGATGCTTGTACGCAATCTGGAAAACTTCACCACGCGTGTAGTAAAATTTCACGCAATTGTGCAGTGCATTGTAATTTCTCACTTTAATCAGTAGAATATTCTGAAATTTTAGGGCATTTATGCTTGTCCATGAATGTTCTACGTAAATTCACTACAATTTGGCGGGGCACATGGACGGTTCGAACGCACTGTATGACAAAGATGAATTGCTGGGCCGGGACATCCGCCAGCTGGGACGATTACTGGGCGACGCGGTCCGCTCGCTGCATGGCGAGGACGTGTTCAAGTCCATCGAGGCGGTGCGCCAGACCTCGATCGGCCTGCGCCAGCGTCCATCGCAGGAAGGGCGCGACGCGCTGCAGGCACAGTTGCATGCACTGAGCCCGGTCGATACCAAGCAGCTGATCCGCGCCTTCAGCTATTTTTCGCTGCTGGCCAATATCGCGGAAGACCAGCACCACACCCGCCGCAGCCGCGCCCACCTGATCGCCGGCACCGCGCCGCGCAACGGCAGCCTGGCACAGGCGCTCAAGAACATCGTCGATGACGGCCACTCGGACCAGTTGCAGCACGTGCTGGCCGAAGCGTGCATCAATCCCGTCTTCACGGCCCACCCCACGGAAGTGCAGCGCAAGAGCATCCTGAACTGCCAGATGGCCATCGCCCGTCTGCTCGACGAGCGTGACCGCATCCAGATGACACCCGAGGAGGAGGAGGCGAACGAGGAAGCGCTGGCGCGCGGCATCGTCACGCTGTGGCAGACCCGCTTGCTGCGCACCACCAAGCTGTCCGTGCTGGACGAAGTGGAAAACGGCCTGTCGTTCTTCGACCGCACCATCCTCAGCACCCTGCCGCAGCTGTACGGCAGCATGCACGACACGCTGGCCAAGCTGGACCCGGCCTGGCAAGGCCGCGAACTGCCCACCTTCATGCGCATCGGCAGCTGGATCGGCGGCGACCGTGACGGCAATCCCTTCGTCACGGCCGACGTGCTGCGCGCCACCTTGCAGCGCCAGGCCAATGTCGCGCTGTCGCACTACCTGACGGAGCTGCACAAGCTGGCCTCGCAGCTCTCGCTGGCGCAAGCCCTGAGCGGCAGCTCCGAACAACTGCGCCGCCTGGCGGACGAAGCGACGGATGGTTCGCCGCACCAGGTGGACGAGCCGTACCGCCGCGCGCTGCATGGCATGCACGCCAAGCTGTCCGCTACCCGCGCGCTGCTGACCGGCGCCGCCGATGACGCGGACGCGCACTCGCAATCGCAATCGCACTACGCCAGCGCGCAAGCCTTGCGCGATGATCTCGATATCCTGCACCACTCGCTGCTGGCCCACGGCGCGGGCGCGCTGGCCAAGGGCCGGCTGCGCCATTTGCGCCGCGCCGTGCAGGTATTTGGCTTCAGCCTGGCGCCGATCGACCTGCGCCAGAATTCGGACGTGCACGAGCGCGTTGTCGCCGAATTGCTGGCCCATGCCCGTCCCGGCTGCGACTACCTGGCCATGGACGAAGCCCAGCGCTGCGCGCTGCTGCGCGAGGAAATCGCGTCGCCACGTCTGCTGGTCAGCCCTTATCAGACCTATTCGGAAGCCACGGCCGGCGAACTGGCCATCTTCGCCCAGCTGAAACAGGCGCATGACACCTACGGCCAGGACTCGATCTGCAACTACATCATCTCCAAGGCCGCCAGCCTGTCGGACCTGCTGGAAGTGGCCGTGCTGTTCAAGGAATTCGGCCTGCTGCGCCGCGAGGCGGGCACGCTGGCCGTCAACATCATTCCGCTGTTCGAGACCATCGAGGACTTGCGCGCCGGTCCCGCCATCATGGAGCAGGCGTTCGAGGTGCCCGAATATATGCGCCTGCTGCAGTCGCGCGGCATGCGTCAGGAAGTGATGCTCGGTTACTCCGACAGCAACAAGGACGGCGGCTACCTGACCTCCGGCTGGGAACTGTACAAGGCCGAGATCGAACTGGTGAAAGTATTCGCGCGCCACGGCGTCAAGCTGCAGCTGTTCCATGGCCGCGGCGGTTCCGTCGGCCGTGGCGGCGGTCCTAGCTACGAGGCCATCATGGCCCAGCCCACGGGCACGGTGCAGGGCCGCATCCGCGTCACGGAGCAGGGCGAAGTGATCACGGCGAAGTACGCGAACGCCGAAGTGGGGCGCCGCAACCTGGAGGTGATGGTTGCGGCCACGCTCAAGGCCACCTTGCTGGGCGAGCGTCAGTTCCAGCCCGAGGCGGCGCAACTGGCGGCCATGGAAGCGCTGTCGGCATCGGCCATGCAGGCTTACCGCTCGCTGGTCTACGAAACGGAAGGTTTCGACACCTATTTCTGGCAATCGACCGTGATTTCGGAAATCGCCGCGCTCAATATCGGCAGCCGTCCCACCTCGCGCAAGGCGGCGGGCAAGATCGAGGATCTGCGCGCCATTCCATGGGTGCTGAGCTGGTCGCAATGCCGTCTGATGCTGCCGGGCTGGTATGGCTTCGGTTCCGCTGTCGAAGCCTTCCTGGCCAAGGACCGCGAGCCGCGCCTGGCCATGCTGCGCCAGATGTACCAAGACTGGCCGTTCTTCCACTCGCTGCTGTCGAACATGGACATGGTGCTGGCCAAGAGCGATATCGCCATTGCCAGCGGCTACGCCAGCCTGGTGACGGATGTGGCGCTGCGCGAATCCATCTTCGGCCGCATCCAGACCGAGCATGCGCGCACGGTGGATGCGGTCAAGCAGATCACGGGCCAGCGCGAACTGCAGGACCACAACCCGCTGCTGCAACGCTCGATCCGCAACCGCTTCCCGTATGTGGACTTGCTCAATCACGTGCAGGTCGAACTGCTGCGCCGCTACCGCGACAACAATGCGGATGCCGATACCCGTGTCGGCCTGCACCTGTCGATCAACGGCATCGCGGCCGGCCTGCGCAACAGCGGCTAAGCCCCGTACTTCGTACCGAATGATGTGTCCTTCCAACCCAACCCTGAGGAACTGAGCATGACGATCAAAGTAGCAATCAACGGTTATGGCCGCATCGGCCGCAATGTGCTGCGCGCTTTCTACGAAGGCGGCAAGAAGCAGGATATCCAGATCGTGGCCATCAACGATCTGGGCGACGCCAAGGCCAATGCGCACCTGACCCGCTACGACACGGCCCACGGCAAGTTCCCCGGCACGGTGGAAGTGGACGGCGACAACATGATCGTGAACGGTGACGTGATCCGCGTGTTCGCGCAGCGTAATCCGGCCGAGATTCCATGGGGCTCGCTGGGCGTGGACGTGGTGCTCGAGTGCACCGGCTTCTTCACCACCAAGGAGAAGGCATCGGCCCACCTGAAAGGCGGCGCCAAGAAGGTCATCATCTCCGCACCTGGCGGCAAGGACGTGGACGCGACCATCGTGTATGGCGTGAACCAGCACGTGCTGAAAGCGACCGACACCGTGATCTCGAACGCCTCGTGCACCACCAACTGCCTGGCCCCGCTGGTCAAGCCTTTGAACGACGCAATCGGCGTGGAAACCGGCCTGATGACCACCGTGCACGCCTACACCAACGACCAGGTGCTGTCCGACGTGATGCACGAAGACCTGCGCCGTGCCCGTTCGGCCACCATGAGCATGATCCCGACCAAGACCGGCGCCGCCGCCGCCGTGGGCCTGGTGCTGCCTGAGCTGAACGGCAAGCTCGATGGCTTCGCCATCCGCGTGCCGACCATCAACGTGTCGCTGGTCGACCTGTCGTTCATCGCCAAGCGCGACACCACCGTGGAAGAAGTGAACGCGCTGATGAAGGCCGCCGCCGAAGGCCCGCTGAAAGGCGTGTTGACGTATCAGACGGAACCGCTCGTATCGGTGGACTTCAACCACAACCCCGCCTCGTCCAACTTCGACTCGACCCTGACCAAGGTGTCGGGCCGCCTGGTCAAGGTATCGTCGTGGTACGACAACGAGTGGGGCTTCTCGAACCGCATGCTCGACACCACCGTGGCCCTGATGGCCGCGGCCAAATAACACCCATCCTCACCAGGAGACAAACGTGCCCAATACCGTTACCCATCGCGCGACCAAGATCGTTTCCACCATCGGCCCTGCCTCGAACGACATGGCCACGCTGGTCAAGATGTTCAAGGCCGGCGTGGACGTCGTGCGCCTCAACTTCTCGCACGGCCGCGCGCAGGACCACGTGGACCGCGCGCGCATGGTGCGCGAAGCCGCCCGCGAATGCGGCCGCGAAGTGGCCATCATGGCCGACCTGCAAGGCCCCAAGATCCGCGTCGGCAAATTCGAGAACGGCAAGACCGAGCTGGTGGCCGGCGCCAAGTTCATCCTGGACGCGGCCTGCGAACTGGGTAACGACGAGCGCGTGGGCCTGGACTACAAGGACCTGCCGCGCGACCTGAAGCCGGACGACGTGCTGCTGCTGAACGACGGCCTGATCGTGCTGGTGGTCGACAGCGTGGTGGGCAGCGCCATTCACACCACCGTGCGCATCGGCGGCGAGCTGTCCAACAACAAGGGCATCAACCGCCAGGGTGGCGGCCTGTCCGCGCCGGCGCTGACGGCCAAGGACATGGAAGACATCAAGACCGCCATGAGCTTCCAGGCCGACTATCTGGCCGTGTCCTTCCCCAAGAACGCGACCGACATGGAAATGGCGCGCCAGCTGGCCAACATCGCCGGCGAGCCGTATGACCACAAGCCGTTCATGATCGCCAAGATCGAGCGCGCCGAAGCCATTCCGGCGCTGCAGGAAATCCTGGACGCGTCGGACGGCATCATGGTGGCGCGCGGCGACCTGGCCGTGGAAGTGGGCAACGCCGCCGTGCCGGCACTGCAAAAGCGCATGATCAAGATGGCGCGCGCTTCCAACAAGCTGGCCATCACCGCCACCCAGATGATGGAATCGATGATCGTCAACGCCGTGCCGACCCGCGCCGAAGTGTCGGACGTGGCAAACGCCGTGCTGGATGGCACGGACGCGGTGATGACGTCGGCCGAAACGGCCTCCGGCCGCTATCCGGTCGAGACGGTCGAGCACATGGCCGCCATCTGCCTGGACGCGGAGAAGTGGGATACCTGCCAGCTGGACGTGGACCTGTCCAATGCCTCGTTCAGCCGCATCGACCAATCCATCGCCTACGGCGCGCTGTTCACGGCGCACCACCTGCGCGTGAAAGCCATCGCCGCGCTGACGGAGTCCGGTTCCACGGCCCTGTGGATGAGCCGTAACAACATCGACATTCCCATCCTGGCCCTGACCCCGAGCCTGGCCACGCAGCGCAAGCTGGCCCTGTACCGTAACGTGACGGCGCTGGAACTGAAGGTGGACGGCGGCAAGGAACAGGCGTTCCGCGCGGTTGAAAACCTGCTGGTCAAGCGCGGCGCCGTGAAAGCCGGCGACAACGTGGTGCTGACGTGGGGCGAACCCATGGGCGTGGTGGGCGGCACCAACGCCCTGAAAATCCTGAAAATCGGCGCAGCCGCGCTGAACGACAACTGACTGGAGCTGTAGTTATGAGTGCAATCATCAATGTGACCGGCCGCGAAATCATCGACTCGCGCGGCAATCCGACCGTGGAATGCGAAGTGCTGCTGGAATCGGGCGCCAAGGGCCGCGCCGCCGTCCCATCGGGCGCCTCGACCGGCTCGCGCGAGGCGATCGAACTGCGCGACGGCGATCCGAAGCGCTACTTCGGCAAGGGCGTGCTGCAAGCCTGCGAGAACATCAACACGGAAATCTCGGAAGCCATCATGGGCCTGGACGCCAATGAGCAAGCCTTCCTGGACCGCATCCTGATCGACCTCGATGGCACGGAAAACAAGGGCCGCCTGGGCGCCAATGCCTTGCTGGCCGTGTCGATGGCCGTGGCGCGCGCCGCTGCCGAGGAAGCGGGCCTGCCGCTGTACCGCTACTTCGGCGGTTCGGGCCTGATGCAGCTGCCGGTGCCGATGATGAACGTGATCAACGGCGGCGCGCACGCCGACAACAACCTGGACATCCAGGAATTCATGATCATTCCCGTGGGCGCGCCGTCGTTCCGCGAAGCGATCCGCTACGGCGCTGAAGTGTTCCACACGCTGAAGAAGATCCTGCACAAGAAGGGCCTGACCACGGCCGTGGGCGATGAAGGCGGCTTCGCGCCATCCGTGGCCAGCCACGAGGATGCGATCAAGCTGATCATTCAGGCCATCGAGGAAGCCGGCTACCAGCCAGGCACCCAGATCGCGCTGGGCCTGGACTGCGCCGCCTCCGAGTTCTACAAGGATGGCAAGTACCAGCTGGAAGGCGAAGGCCTGAGCCTGACGGCCACCGAATTCACCAAG
>DATFBD010000122.1:0-18455 GCA_035254005.1 Burkholderiaceae bacterium
CCCGCCGACCAGCATCATGTCCATGTGCGAGCCGCCCTGGCGCAGCTTCTGCAGTGGCAAGTGTTCCGGGTCGGCGTGCCAGGCTTGCGCCTGTTCCGTCGTGGGAAATTCGATCATCACGGTCAGGCCATGCAGCAGCGCCTCGCCCTCCAGCTGACTGGCCGGCGCGCGCGCCAGCAGCTTGCCGCCATGCTTCTGGATCAGGGCTGGCATTTTCGCACCATATTCCTGCTGCCAGTCGGTGTTATGTACAGTCAAAGCGCCAATCACGTAGGCTGCCATGGGATTCTCCTTGAGTCGGTGAAGGTGACGGTCGGCGCGCTGGCCTGAGTGCCATCGCGCTCGTCGTGGTTAAATTATTAATCCGAACTAATTTGCTGGAAATAGCTCTACAATTTCGAGAATCGAAACTTTCTCTTTCGGCTATGAGCGACAAGCTGCGCAGCATGCAAGTATTCGTGGTGGCCGCCACGGCCAACAGCCTGGCGGCGGCCGGGCGCCAACTGGACATGTCGGCCGTCATGGTGGGCAAGCACGTCAGCGCGCTGGAACGGCAACTGGGCGCTCGCCTTCTGGAACGCACCACCCGCAAGCTGACCCTGACCGAGATCGGCGCCAGCTACCTGGAGCGCTGCCGCGACGTGCTGGCCAGCGTGGAGGCGGCCGACCAGGTGGCCGAAACCCTGCGCGCCGTGCCGCAAGGGAGCTTGCGCGTGACGGCGCCCGTGGCCTACGGCGCGCAGCGGCTGGTGCCCGTGATCCACGCCTACACCACCACTTACCCACTGGTGCACGTCGACCTGGTACTCAACGACCGCGTGGTAAACCTGGCGGAAGAAGGTATCGACGTGGCAATCCGCTCCGGCAAGCTGGCCGATACGGGCCTGATCGCGCGCCCACTGGCGCGCAGCCGCATGCTGGCCGCAGCCAGCCCGGACTACCTGCGGCACCACGGCGTGCCGCGCCATCCGCTGGACCTGGAACAGCACAACTGCCTGTCCTTCGACACCTGGGGCGTGGACCATCGCTGGCGCTTCAGCCAGGGCGAGACCATGGTGGCCGTGCGGGCGCGCGGCAATTTCATCAGCAACCACGGCCATGCCTTGCTGGCGGCCGGGCTGGCGGGAATGGGGGTGGTGATGCAGAACGACGCGCTGCTGACGGAGCATCTGCTCTCGGGGGCGCTGGTGCACCTGCTGCCGGACTGGGAACTGCCATCGCGTGCCGTCCACATCGTACGCCGGCCGGAGCCGCGCCCCAGCGCCAAGGTGCGCAGTTTTGTCGATTTCGCGCTGGCGCGATTGGGATAGATTTTGCGCTGAAACGGCACGCGCAAAAGCAAACGGCGGCCACAAGGCCGCCGTTATCTGCTCAGGCCGTCAGCCGGTCCATCCTAGTGGCCCGTACCGGCGATTTTTGTGGCCGTCAACGTGGTGCCGGATACTGTCCCCTCGACTTCGACGCGTTTGCCCGCCAGTGCCGTTGGATCGGCGTGCACAAACAGCGTTGTCGCCGTCCACTTGACGGTGTAGGTCTTGGTTTCAGCCGTCAGGATGAAGCTCTTGGCGCTACTGTCAACCGCGCTCACAACGCCGCTCCCCTCCACGATCGACTGGTCATCGACTTCCTGTTCACAGCTAACACTCGTCGCTTTCACGGCACCCGTGGCGCTGAGTGTGCCGACCACGCCAACTTGTACACCGGTGGCCAAAGTGGCGCCGCACGTGGCACCGAGCTTGGCGGCGCTGGCATCGACAGTCACGCCGCGCACCGTGAAGCTTGCGAGTGAGACATAGTTCAGGACAGTTCCATGCAGTTCCGCGTTGCCATTCGTTTGGACATCGTCCGCTCCACGTACCACGATCGATGTTGCCTTGAGTACGCCGCCGGCGTCATAGGTGCCGATGGCGACGATATAGCTTCCCGCCTTCAGGTCGGCGAAACCACGACCATTTTGGGGGAAGTTCGCCGCCGTGGCATCGACCTTCACCGCGCCGACCAGGAACGTCTTGGCAGCCGTGTCTACGCTGGCAATCGCGCCACCGACTTCGGACGGATGCGTGTGGTTACTGTTGCTGTGGTCGCTGATACGCACGACTGTGGCTTTGACAGCGGTGCCGGAGGTGACCGCGCCCAATGGAATCGCGACATGCACTTCAACCCCGTTGGCCAGTGCCGCGCCGCTGGGAAGAATGCTGGCTGCCGCATAATCAATCAGCAGCCCTCCCAGCTTGAAGGTCTTGGCCGAGGTGGACAAGGCGGCCACGACGCCAGCCACCCGGTCATGCACGCCCGGTGTGACTGGTTCGATACGGGTGGCCTGGATCACCGAATCACCACCGGCACCAGTCTTGAGCAGGCCATGGACTTCGACGCGGTCGGCTGGTTTGATGTCGGCCAGGCCCGTGTAGGGAGCGCCGAACACGGTCACCGGCCCCGCAGCCGGATCAGTATTCACCATGACGGTCTGGCCATTGACAACGATTGTGCCGGCCGTCGTATCAACCTTGGAAACGATACCTTGCGCTTCCGCCATGACGTGTACAGCCGTGGCAACCAGATTGGCGTCGTGTTGCACCTCCACGTGCTGGCCAAGCTTCAGTTCGGTGGGTTGGGTGCTGCCGTCCGCGTCCATGCTGTCGGCGAGCACACCATGGTTATCGATCCGGACACCATCAACGATAACACTGCCGAAGCCGGTAATCGTGCCCGACATGGACGAGAAAGTGGTGCTCGCGGTGATCGGGCCGGGTGTCGCTGGCGCTGAGGTTTGCGAGCTGCCGCCACAGGCGACCAACGTAGCGGCGATGGCGGCTGCGACGACGCCGGTAAGAAGATGGCTAGAGCGATGCATGACGTTCTCCACATGGGGCGCTAACTGAACGAATTGATCAGTCCGGTTGCAGAGTACGCCAGTTCGGCTGCAAATGGTCATGTTATTGCAACTTGTATCCTGCGAGCAACACAAAGCAAGCGGCGAGGGAAATTGCGCTCTATAGAAACGGCGCGCCAAAAAACAAACGGCGGCCCGCAAGGCCGCCGCTATTGTGGTCAGGCGGCACCGGGCCGCCCCTCACTCACTGATCACACCACTTTCTTGACGAACTCCGACTTCAGGCTCATGGCGCCGAAACCGTCGATCTTGCAGTCGATATCATGGTCGCTGTCCACCAGGCGGATATTCTTGACCTTGGTGCCGACCTTCACGGTGCCGCCGCCGCCCTTCAGTTTCAGATCCTTGATGACAGTGACAGTGTCGCCGTCCTGCAGGATGTTGCCGACGGCGTCGCGGTACACCTTGGCGCCTTCCTCAGCCGCTTCGGCCGCTTGCGCGCTCCACTCGTGCGCGCATTCCGGGCACACGTACTGGCCGCCGTCCTCGTAGGTGTATTCGGAATGGCATTTGGGGCATGGAGGTAAGGCGCTCATCGTATTTTCCTGAAAAGTTCGGCAACTGCCGGCAAAAACCAGCATTATACAGCTTCATCACCCGAATTCCCAGCCAACGACCGTCTTCTACGTCAATTTGCGCGCAACGCGGAAACCCACGATGTCATTCGCCAGCACCGCCGAGTAGCCATTGCGCACGGCCGAACGCAGGTAGCGCGGGTTGTACAGCCACGAGCCGCCGCGCAGCACGCGCCGCACCTGGTCGCCGCCCTGCTCCCACGCCGTGCCATCGGCTGGCGCGCCCTGGTAGTTATCGTGCACCACGTCCTGCACCCATTCCCACACGTTGCCATGCATGTCGAACAGGCCCCAGGGATTGGGCGCGAAACTGCCGCACTTGGTCGTCCCCTGCCGGAACTCGCCGCGCGGGCTGCCGTTGTAGGTGTAATTGCCGTCGTAGTTGGCTTGCTCGGTGCTGATCTCGTCGCCGAATGAGAACGCGGTCTTGGTGCCGGCCCGGCACGCATATTCCCATTCCGCCTCGCTGGGCAGGCGGTACACCTGGCCCGTGCGTTCGGACAGCCACTGCACGTAGCGCTGCGCGTCGTTCCAGCTCACGCCCACCACCGGATGGTCGTCCGTCTGCGCAAAACCGGGCTGGCGCCAGTCCGTGTCGGACAGCGATTCCCAGCCAGTGGCCCGCGCGAACTGCTTCCACTGCCCCACCGTGACGGGATAGCGGCCCAATGCGAACGAATGCTCGATGCCGACCCAGTGCTGCGGCTGTTCGCGTTCCAGCCAGGCTTGCTGGGCGCCGGCCTTGACGGCGGTGGCGCGTTCGTGCTCCCCTGACCCCATCTGGAAGCGGCCGGTGGGAATCAGCACCAGTTCCGGTCCTACGCCGGTACCGTCGAGGAAGCGGTCGCGCAGCACGCCGCTGGGATCGGCCACCGGACTGCCGGGCGTGGGCAGCAGCGCGGCCAGTTCGGCCGCGTTGCGTTCGGCCTGCTGCTTGCGGTGCCGTTCCTGCTCGGCGCGGTAAGCCGCTTCGGCTTTCAACTGCATGGCCTTGCGCTGCTGTTCCTCGCGCGCGACGCGGGCGGCGGCGGCATCGGCCTCGCGCCGGGCCAGCAACTGCTCGCGCAACTGCTGCTTGCGGATCTTGGCAGCCGCTTCCGCCTCGGCGCGCTGGCGCGCCTCCTGCTCGCGGCGCAGCTTGTCGAGCCGGATTTTTTCGAGCGCGGCGGCGTGGGCGGCCGCCTGCGCCGCGGCCTGCACCTCGGCCTGGCGCTTGGCCGCCAGTTCCGCCTGGCGCTGCTGCTCGGCCAGCCGCGCCAGTTCGGCCTGGGCCGCCATCTCTTTCTGGCGCAGCGCTTCGCGCGCGCGCGCCTGCTCGGCGACGGCGGCCTGCGCCGCCAGTTCTTCCTCGCTGGGACCGGCCGCGCGCCGCAGCGCGGCCAGCAGTTCGGCCACGCTGGCCGGACGCCGTTCCTGCGCGAACGCGAAACCGGCCTGCAGCACCTGCCACTGGCGCAAGTTGAGCGCGGCCGGCGCGGACGGATGAAAATCGGCGCTGCGCACGTCCTCGAACGGCATACGCCCTTCCAGCAGCTGGTAGATCATCACCGCCACGGCATACACATCGAGCCGGGGACTGGGCTGGCGCTGATGGGTGCCCGCTTCCGGTGCCCGGTAGCCGGCCGTGCCGGCGTTCGGCGCCTGCAAACCGAGGCTGCTGCCGGCGCTGCGCGCACGCGAGGCGATACCGAAGTCCAGCAGCTTGATTTCGCCGCGCTGGGTCAGGAACACGTTGCCGGGCTTGATGTCACGGTGCACCAGCTTGTGCTTGTCCCACGCGTAGTGCAGTGCCTCGCCCACCGGCTGCAACAGCTGGCACACGCGCTCCAGCGCCATCGGGCCTTCATGCGCGAGGATGGCATCCAGGTCCTGCCCCTCCAGGTATTCCATGATGATGAAATAGCTGGACGTAGCCGGGTCCTGCGCCCATTCGTAGACGCGCACGATGTTCTCATGCGCCAGCTTGCGGGCCTGCGTGGCTTCCTCGATCAGCAGCTTGGCGTGGGTGGCGCTCTGGGTCAGCTGCGGCGGCAGGATCTTGAGCGCCACCTGGTCGCTGTGCCCCAGTTCGGCGTGCGTGGCCAGGTCGGTGGCCAGCCATACCTGGCCCATGCCGCCCATGCCGATCAGGCGTTCCAGCCGGTAGCGGCGGTTCTGCGGCCCGATCTCCTGGCCGCTCATCAGCCCCAGTTCCGTGCCCTGGCGCGCCAGCACGGGCGCGCCGGTGCCTCCGGGCGGCGCGTACTCGGCGTCCAGGATGGCGTTCTTGCGGCGGTCGAACTCCTGCAGGCTGAGCAGGCCGTCCTCGTGCAGCGCACGCAGCTCGCGGATCTTTTCTCTTGCGGTTTGCATCATTGAAGGTGGTGTCCCTGCTCCGTCACGGTGTCAGCGGCACGCCGCATTCGGCGCAGAATTTGGCGTGCGGGGAATCGGGCTGCAGCGGATGGCCATTGCGGCAGCAGCGCACCGGCGCCCCCGGCGCGACCGCCCCAGCCGGCGCAGCCGCAACAGTCGCAGTAGCAACCGCGGTGGCGCCGGCGGCGGGCGCACCGGCGCGGGCCACGCCCACGCCTAGCTGGCTCTGGGTCGTCAACGCGACGGCACTGGCCGCGTTCTGCAGATTGAGCAGGTCGAGCTGGTGGCGGCGGTCCTTGTCCATGTCCGTGTCGCGGTGGGCGCGCTCCGCCAGCACCTGTTCGCGCGCCAGCCGCATCGCTTCGGCCGGGGTGACGCTGTGTTCGGCCGCCACCACGGCGGCCAGCGACTGGATCTGCTCGGGCGTCATGCCGCCCTGGATCTGCAATTGCATGATGCGCGCCACCGCTTCCGCATTGGGCGCGGCGGCCGTGGCCACCATGCCCATGTCGCTCAACTTGCCGATCGCCTCCACGTGCGCGATCTCGTGCGCCTGGCGGGCCAGCAGCAGGTCGTACTCGCCCTTCCAGCGCGCGAATTTCTCGTCGCGATCATGAGCCATGGCCTTCAGCTCGCGCTGCCACTGGGCCTCGCGCTCGCGCTCTTGCAACAACTGGCGTTGCTCGTCCACGGCCAGTTGGTCCAGCATGGCCTGGCGCGCGTTGGCCTGGTTGTTGCGGGTATGGATGCTGTCCGCCTCGATCGTGCGCAGCAGCTTCTCGTGCTGGGCGATGGCGTCCGCCTGCGCACCGGCGCGGCGCAGATCCTCGATCTTCTGGCTGATCTCGGCCACCTGCACGGCGTTCGACGCATCCTTGACGGCATCGCCGCGCAACAGTTCGCGCTGGCGCGCCAGCTGCATCTGGTCTTCCCATTCCTGGATGCGTTCGGCCTCGCGGCGGCGCGCCTGGTTGGCCAGCGCCAGTCCCTGATACCGGGCCTGGTGATGTTCCGCTTCCAGTTGCGCCTCGCGCTGCCGGTCCTCCGCCTCGCGCTGGCGCAAGCGGGCCAGTTCGGCGCGGCGGCGCGATTCATCCTCGATCGCCGACGCCTGGGCGATCTGGTTTTCGATGGCCTGCCGGTGCAGCGTGTGCGAGAAGCGCTGCTGCGCCAGTTGCCGCTGTTCGGCCGCTTCCTGCTGGGCGATCTCCAGTTCGGTGCGCATCTTGATCTGGGCCAGTTCGCGCACATGCTCCCATTCCGCCGCGTCACCGGCGCGCACGGCGCGATTCTTCGCCAGCTCGTGCTCCAGTTCCGCCAGCGTGGTGCCGGCGCCCTTCTCCAGCGCCACCTTGCGCGTCTTCGATTCCATGATGCGGCCATGCAGGTCCACTTCGCGGGCGCGGATGGCCTGCACCCGCTCCGCTTCCTGCAAGGTCAGCTCGGCCTTTTCCACGCTGGCGTCCTGACGCAGTTCGGCGCGCCGGTACTGGGTGCGCATCTTCTGCTCCTCGCGCCAGATGGCCTGCCACTCCTCGTCGTCGTAGATCTGGTCAAGCTGCTTGACGTGTTCCAGCTGCACATGGCGCTCGTCGGCCACCAGCCACAGGGTGCCGATGCGCTCGCGGTTATGGTCGAACTTGTCGTGCCGCAGGGCCGCCGTTTCCACCTGTGCCACGGCCAGTCCGAATTCGGCCAGGCGCAGCTTGAGCGCCGCCTGCAGCCGTTCATCAAGCTGGGCGCGCAGGTCGGGATTGTGGGCCATGTCGCGCATCGAGCGGCCACCCACAAATTCCACGGCCAGCTGGCGCACGGAAGGCGCCAGCAAGTCATGCAGGTGGCGCGTGGTGACGGTGCCCGGCGTGGTCATGAAGTGCTGGGCAAAGGCCGGCACGTTCTCGATGCGGATACCGACCGTGAAGCGGGCCGCGACCTTCAGGTGTTCGGCCGTGTGCAGGTCGTCGAACGCGAACTCCACCGGCAGCGGGGTGCTGCGCGTGATGAGGATTTCCGCGTGCTGGTTGCGCAGTAGATGGTTCAGGCGCGTGAAGAAGCCTTCGATCTCGTACTCGCCCTGCGGCACTTCCGTCGCCTTGTCGGCCTGCAGGATGTAGGCGCGGGCGGTGGCGGGCACGCGCAGCGTCTTGGTGAAGATGCCGGACAGGGCGCGCACGCCGAAATAGACGGCCAGTTCGTCATCGCCCGGTATCCAGCGGTTGTCGCGCAGCACAGGCTCGTTGCGCGGGGCGCCCAGCGTCAGGCCGCAATCGGCGCAATAGCCCGACTGTTCGTCATTCTTGTGCCCACAGCGCGGGCACTTGACGCCGCCAAAACCAAACATTTGGAACATGCCAGACTCCTTCTTGGGTTCATCCACCGGAACCACCCCAGCCCGCCAACGATTTTAGCAGGGGCCAACCGGTACTCCTTTTGCGCACGATTCAGATCATGCCAATTCGTTCGATGCAGGCGTGGCTGGCGCCGCGCGCCCGCAGCGCCGCGCCGAATCCATCCGGCAATTGCCCATGCCAGGCGGCAGGCAGCAACACCCGGTCCCCGGTCTCGGCTTGCTTCAATATCAACGCCAGCTTGGGGCCGCAGCCCTCCACCGTGTCCACCTGCCCCGCGTGCCAGGCGCTGGAACAGCCGGTGGCGATGATGCGCCCGCGCGGCACGCACTCGCGCCCGCGCGCGAGGCGGTCGGCCATCACCAGCGCCAGCTCGTAGGACGCGCCCTGGAAACGGGGCTGGCCAAAGCGCACCACGGTGCGCCAGCGGCCCAGCCCCCGGCCATCGAAATGGCGAGCCCCGGCCAGCGCGCGGCGCACCGCCAGTTGCGCGCTCAGGTCCAGGCCCGGCACGGCGATCGTGTCTTCCTCGTCCACCGCATCCGGCCCCATCGCACCCTGCCCGATCGGGTAGACGCTCACTTCCACCCAGCCCAGGCAATCGTTGACGCCGCCGCTGTGCAGGGGGAACCAGGCAGTGGCGCTGGCCACGGCGGCGGACGGATCGGGATGGCCATGCAGGCCGCCGAGGTGGGAAATGAACAGGCTGTCAACAGCGGGCGCCGCCTCGGTGCCGGCGCCCAGCACCAGCGCGGGCGCATCGCGCAGATGGTGACGAACTTGCTCGATTGCAAGCGGCACACCCGCTTGCACCCGGCCCAGGTGCCAGGCATCCGAGCGGCCGTGCGCCAGTACGGCGCCGCCGCTGTGCCGGTACAGTCCGCGCACCATGCGGTCGGCCAGGACGGCGGCCAGTTCCCAATCGCGCTCGTCGGACTCCGGCACGGTATCCATGCTGAGCACCACCTGGTCGCGGCTGTCGATGCGCGCTTCCGTGTGACGGGCCAGCCGGACCACCTCCTGCATCCGTTCGCAGATGGCGGGTGCGCCGGCGACGGCGCATTTGACGTCGGCCCGGTTGGCGCGCGGGCGGCGGCTGGCCGTGATGGTCAGCAGGCGGCCATCGGCCAGCAAGGCCAGGCAGTGCGCGGTGGCGGGCAGGGTCATAGCGATGGCTCCCGGCGGTTGGACGTTGCCGGCCCGGCGGTCGGTGCGTCCGGTTGTGCGTCCGCCAGTTCGTCCTCGTGTATCGGCTCGTATGGGGCGCGGCGCAAGGTCAGGTCGTATTCGAGGTTGGCGCAGATCCGCTCCGCTTCATCGGCCAATTCGGCCCACTGTACCGGTACAACCAACTGGAGCCGCGCCAACAGTGCCCATGCTTCGTCGAGCGCGGCGACAGCGGCTGTACTGTTACGGCTGCGCCGCGCTTGCTGGTCCGCCGCCAGCGGCTGATCCGGTGCGGCCCAGGCCAGTGACGGCATGGTGTCCACGCTCAGTTTCATCAGGTTGAGCCGCTGCAGCAGCGCTTGCTGTGCCCGGAAAGCTTCCGGACCGGGCGGCAGCTCGACCAGGCGGAACGCCGCTATCAAGGCAGGCAACTCCAGGAACAGCCGGCGCAGTGCCCTGGCGTCGCACTGCGCTGGCGGCCATCCCGCCGATGGTCCGGCTTTGCGGTCGGGCGGTGCCGGTGGGGCGCCCTCGCCCGCGCCGGCTTCCGGGCTGGCGGGTGCCTGCTGGACGGATGTGGCCGTGGCCGCCGCCTGCAAGGCCCGTTCCGTCAGCAGGTCGGCATAATCGACCTGGTCGCCCAGATCGACCGGCACGCAGTCGTCCACCGTCACGCCAAAGCGCGTGTACAGCAATTGGTTCAAGCCGGCGCGGAAGACATGCCACTCGTCCAGCGTGGTGCATGGCGGCAGTGCCAGCGTGCCTTGCGCCAGTTCCGCCTGCAGCGTGGTGTCGAAACGGTGGCGCAGGGTGGCCAGCGCCAGCCCCGCTTCCGCCTCGCTATACAAAAACAGGTCGAAACGCTGCTGGGTCACGCGCGGGTCGGCCGCGTCGATCACGAACCGCAGGCGCAGGCCCAGCTCTGGCGCGGCGGCGAACGGCGTCAGGTCCACGCTGTACGGACCGGGATGGAAGCAGAACACGGTCTCGCCTTGCGCGCAATTGATCTTCCCGGAGGATACCCGGCGCGCATGGCCACCCGCATTGAAGATGACGACCGGGCACATGGCCGGCGCTACATCGCCATCGTCCAGGCGCTGCGCGATCACGTGCCGGCCCAGCGCACTGGTATCGGCGGGTTCACGGCGGCGGCTGAACAATGCCATGGCTCAGGATACGACCGGTTCGACGGCGAAGCGGGCGCCGTACATTTGGAAGTGCGGCGCCGGCGCGGTGGCGAACGGCCAGGGCTTTTCGCATTCGCCATCCGCGTCCAGCCGGCCCTGCAGGACGATGGCGCCGCCGCCGTCCACCACGCGCAGCATGGTTTGCTCACGCAGCAGCCGCGCCGCGAATGGCGCGTCGCCGGACAGCTTGAGCACCACCTGCCAGCCGTCGCCTGCGCTCTGCCCGGGCAGAAAATGCAGGGTCCAGAAATTATCGTCGGTGCTCAAGATTTCCAGCGCGGCGCCTGTAGCGGCGGCGCGCAGCATGCCCGTGCTGCCATGCCAGCTGGCGTCGTTGGCGGCGATGCCATGCTGGCCGTGGCGCTGCACAGTGGCTGCGCCGGCATCAGCGACCACATGGGCGCGTGCATTGGCGCCTGCTTCGGCGATCGCCGATACGCCTGCGTCAACGCCAGCATCCACACCCGCCTGTGCGCCCGCCGCGCGCCGCTCCAGCGCCAGCTGGCGAAAGCGGCGCAAGGTCAGCGGCGATTGCTGCAAGGCCGCGCGCTCGTTGGGCGTGAGCGCGCGGCTGCCATCGAGCGCGGCGCGCAAGGTGGCGTCGGCCAGCATCAGCCGGTCGCCGGGCACGGCCCGCGACAGCAGCAGGCGCTCGCGCAGCCGGTCATCCAGTGGTGTCGTATGCATCTCGTTCTCCTTCATTGCGCCGCTCCCGGGTTGGCAGCATACAGCCGGGCGATGGCGTCGTTACGGCGCTTGCGCAAGGTGGGCATGGAAATGCCGTCCAGCGCCGCCAGTTGCTGCAAGGTGGGCAAGGCGCCCGTCGCCGCGTCCAGCCAGGCGTCGGGATAACTGTCGTCCTCCGGCCCCAGCAGCTTGTGATAAACGGCCAGCCGGACCGGCAAGCTGGCCTCGCGCAGCAAGCGCCCCGCCCAACTGGACGGCGCCTGTGCGGCCCGCGCCAATTCCAGATAGCGGGGGGGCAGGGAAAGCGCGCTGGCGGCGGACTGCTCGGCGGCCAGTTGCGCCGCGTCGTACGCGTCGTACTCAGCGTCCGGCACGGACTCCGCGCCGGCCTGATCCTGCTCATCCACTGGCCAGGCATCGTCCGGCTCCGGCGCCGGCAGGATCTGGTCGGCCATGGCGCACGCCGGGCCGGCCGCTTCCTGCGCTTCCGATGCGGCGATCACGCGCCAGTAATCTTCGAGCCACAGCGTGGCTGCGCTGGCGTCGTCCTGCCACGGGTCGGCCCGGTCCTGGTTCGCCGACAGTTGTTCATAGTCGCCGATTTCGGCCAGCATGGCCGCGATCCGGGCCGGATTGTTCCTGAGGCTGGAGAAGCGCTTGGAGCGCGTGTGCAGCGGGCCGGGCGAGCCGGTGTAGCGTTCCTGCGTCTCGCTCCAGCGGATGATCCATTCCGGCTGGCAGTCGGCGATGCTGCTGGCCTGGCGGATTGCCGCCGCCAGCGCGCCGGGCGGGCGATCCAGGATCACGGCCAGCCGCTCCAGGTGCGCGTCCCGGTTGGCGAACAGTTGCGCCAGCGCGTGCCAGGCCGTGTCGAGCATGCGGTAGGTGTAGATCTTGTTGGGCGTGCAGTCGCGGCCCGTGGCCGCCATGTAGTGATCGGCATCGACCTTGTCGCGCAACCCCGCGTACATGTCGTTGACTTTCTTGCGCAGCCCCGCTTCGGATGCCGGGTCGCGCCAGAACGGGCCGCTGCGCGCGTGTTCGGCCACCAGCGTGTCCACGAACGCCTGCCAGAACGTCGGATGGGCGTGCAGTTCGAACGCCAGGCTGAGGGCCAGCTCGCACACGCTGTCGCCGTAGCTGTTGCCGGGCGCCTCGGCGCGCGCCAGCCGCTCGCCCGCGCGCAGGCAGGCGGCCAACGTATCGACGTAGGCCGCCAGCAGCGCTTCATGTTGCGCCGTATCGAGCACCAGATGCATCTCCAGCTGCCGGAATGCCTGCAACGAGCAGTGTCCCAGCAGTTTGCGCACCTGCTCCCAGCCATGCTCCTGGTACCGGGTTCCTGGCAAGCGCATACGTTCCTGTCAACTCATTCAATGCGCGCCGGGCCGCTTCAGGATGAACGGCCACCGGCGGACGCTTCAAAATCATGCCACAGATCGGCGCCGGCCATGCTCCGGGAAACAGGGCTATTTCCCCTTCTGTTCCCGGTTCTGTGCCGCCAGGGTGGCCAGGATGGCGGCCGCCACCGGGGCCGCGTGTTCGCCGCCCGTGGCCTCGGAATGGCTGGCGAAGACGGCCAGCGCCAGGCGGTGCGTCTGGCCCGGCAGGCTGCCCGCTTCCAGCCAGCCGGCAAACCATACGGTGGCCGTGCCGTCGCCGCTGGGGGCGGTGCCGGTCTTGCCGTACAGGTGGGGCCGCAGCGCGGCCAGCGCCGGGCCGCCGAACGCGCCGGCCGCCGTGCCGACGTCGATCACGCCTTTCATGCCGACGCGGATGCGGTCCAGCCGTATGCCCAACGGGCGCCCGGGCGCCGCGTTGCTGTCCTTGCCGTCCAGCGCCAGCAACATGCGCGGCATGATCACGGCGCCCTGCCCGACGGCGCCCGCCGCCAGCGCCATCTGCAGCGGCGTGGCCTGCATGCGCAAGCCGATGCTCATTTGCCGCAATTCGTGGCGGGTATGGATAGGGTCGATATGGGCGGGCGTGGCTTGCAGCGCGTCCCAGGGCTGCCAGTTGAAATCGGACGGCAGCAGGCCGCCGTCGAGGCGCAATGGCTGGCCGAAGCCCAGTCGGTGGGCCGCCGCCAGGATGGGCCGCACGGTGTCCAGCGCGCCGGCGTCCAGCGCCTGCAGGTCGGGCGCGCCGCCATCGGGCCGGCCGAACAGGCTGGCGTCGCTCAACTCGCCCGACCAGGCGAACCAGGTATTGAGGCTGTAGGTGAGCGCCTGCGCCAATCCCAGCCGGCCGTCCTGCGCGCGCCGCGCCACGCTTTGCTCCTTGTAGTTGGTGATGTGGGCCAGCCGGGTGTTGAAGGGATAGGTCGCGGCGTCGGTCTGGAAGCCGAAGCCGCGCTGCGCCGCCATGCGGTTGATGGCCCCCAGCGGCAGACCAGCCAGCAAGCCATCGAGTTGCGGATCACGCTGAGCGGCCAGTTCCAGGCCCAGCGCGCTGACGATCTTGAACGTCGAGCCGGGGCTTTGGTGGGCGCCACCGTCGTGCTGCAAGGCTGGCAGCCGCAAGGCGCTGCGGGCCGGGTTGGCACGGTCGAAATCGCGCACTTCGGCCCAGTTGGCCGCGTTGACGATCCCGGTGCCGGCGCCGGCCGCGGCCAGGACGTCGCCCGTCTCCGTGTCGAGCATGACGATGCCGGCATGGCGTCCCTCCGGTGCGGTCCCGCCACCGGCGCAGCGATGGCCATCCCAATGGCCGCGCCGCATCGCCACGCAATCGAGCACGCTCTGGCTCAGCGCCTGCAACGGCAGATCCAGCGTGAGGCGGGCCGGCACCGGGCCGCCATTAGGGGCCGGACGGCGCGCCAGCACGCCGGCGATGCCGCTGGCATGACGCGCATTCACTCCCAGCAGGGTCGCCATGCCCGCATCCAGCGCAACCTGGGTGGGCGCGCCATCGGCCCACAGCGGCGTGCCGTTGCGGTCCTGCAGCTGGACCGGCACCGCTGCGGTGGATGTGGACGGGGGCGCCCGGCCCGCTTCGCCCAAGGCCTGCCACAGGGGATGGCCATCGACCACGGCGAGGTGCCGGTACTTGCGGTCCGCCGGTGTATCGATGCGCAGTGCCGAGACGTCCAGCTGCACGCTGCGCACGCCCGGCAGCAGCGACAGCGTCACCAGTTGAACATCGCCGGGGGTGGCACAGGCCCGCCCGGTGCAGGCGGCTTGCGTCCGCGCGCGCGCGCCCGCCGCGCCACGCACCTGGCCGATCAACAGCAGTTGCAGCGTTTCGCCCGCCGTCGCGGGACGGGACAGGCGCGTTTGCAGCCGTATCGTGACGGCCGATGCGGCTTGAGGCCAGCGCGCCACGCGGGTCCACGGCTGCCAGCCCTGCGGCAACTCAGCGAACAGGCTCGCGGCGGCGGCGGGCATCTGTGCGCTGGTCGCCAATGGCATCCCAGGCGCCTCGCCAGCAGCCACGCCTTTCACCGCATCCGCCTCCGCTGCCGCCGCCTTCGCCTCCGCTACAGCTGCCGCCGCCTTCGCCTCCGTCACCAACCCAGCCTCCGTCCCCGACCGAGCCTCCGCCACCGGCAACGCGCTTGCCTGCCATTGCGCGGCGCCCGCCGGCCCTTCTTTCACGCGCCATGCCAGCAGATGGCGCTCATCGTTGTAGATCGCCAGTTGCTGCCGGACGTAGTCGCCATCGGCCTGGTAATACAAGCGCTTGAGCAACCGGGCCGTGACCGCGTCGCCCGTCACGCCCTGCCAGCCGGCCAGCCCGGCCGCGCGCGCCGATGCGGGACTGGCCAGCCATTGCGGCAGGTCGCGCGGCGCGAGGTCGATCGCGCCATCCGCGCGCACGCGCACCAGCCCGCGCGCACGCAGGCTCTCGAACAGCATCTGGTCTTCCAGCGGTGGTGGTGGCGCGTCGGGCACCAGGTAGTCACCGGGCGGCAGCGAGGCGCTGAGCGGCGCGGCGCGCGCCGGAAACGCCGTCACCAGCGCACGCGGCGGCCGGTTCTGCGCACCGGACGGCAACCGGTACAACTGCACCAGCAATTCGCCGGCCTGCGGGCACAGTGCATTGTTGCGGCGCTCCAGCCGCAACGCCGCCGCGCCGTCGTCCCAGGTCAGCCAGCCTTGCTCGCGCAAGCCTGCCTGTCCGTCGCTGCCCTGCTCGATCTGGCCCAGCGTGGCATCGCTGACCCAGCGCGCCGCGCCCCGCAGGCTGTGCCAGCGCAGCTGCAGCGGTTCGCTGGCCGGACTGGCGAAATCGGACCGCAACTGGCCGCTCAGCTGCAGTTCCGGCATGGCCGCCGCACCGTCCGCCGCGCCATCGACCAGCAGCACGTTGTGCAGCTGTCCCGGTAATGCCGGCGCCGCACCCGGGCCGCGCTCGACCCAGCGCCGGACGTCGTCGAAGCGATAGCCGAGGCGCAGCGGCACCATGCGCGCCTGGCCCGGGGCGCGTAACTGGCTGCACAGGTCGACCCGGACCGGCGCCGCTGCCTGCATGCCCACGGCCATCACCAGGGCGCCGTTGGGCTGCAACTGCGAGCGCACGCCGGGGGTGCCGGGCACCTGGAAGCGCGCGCCCGGCAAGGCGGGCTGGAACACACGCGCCAGCTGTGCCGCCCCGGCGCCATCGACCACCTGCGTGGCCGCCGCCAGGTGACGCGCGTGGCCAGCGATCAAGCCGGCGCCGGCCACGCACACCACGGCGCCGCAGGCCACCAGCGCGTGGCGGTGGCGGACCGGTCCCGCCTGCGATAACGCGTCCGGGCCAGCCGGCGTGTTCGACGCCACCACGCGCAGCGGCGCCGCCGCGTCCCGCTTGCGTCCCTGCGCGCGCCCGGCTGGCCGAGCGCCGGCGCGCAGGTTGGCCTGCCGCCGCCGCGCCGTCCGCCACGCCGCCATGACTTGCAGAAGATAAGTGATCGTGCGCCGCATCTGGCCCTCGCGCTGGCTGTGGAATGGATGCGGAACACTAGTGGAGGGCGAGGGAAAACCCGCATGCCGCGGCGCACAACCGGTCGCCCGTTTTTGCAGTTCGCGCCGCAAAACCAACCGCTCGTCGCAAGGCCATGGCGGCACCGGGGGCGACCCGATACAGTGATCACATCAACACTCACCCCACCGAAAGGAAGTGCCATGCGTATCGTCAAAAACTTCGAAGCCCTGTTCGTCGCCACGCTGGGCCTGGCCTGCGCCGCCAACTATGTGCTCGACAAGCAGGAAGCCGCCGCCCCCGCCCCCACGCCGGCCGTCGCCAGCATCACGCCACCGCTGGCGCTCAACACGCAAGTAGTGGTGGTCAGCGCCAAGCGCCTCACCGCCGACCAGAAGAAGCAATCGCTGCTCGACGAAAGCAAGGCCGCCATCGCCGCCGGCCACAGCGCGAGCAAGATGTGATGGGCCGCCCTCGCCTTCGCCTGCACCCGTGCCGCCACCCGCGTCGCGCCGCGTGACAGGCGAAGTCCGGCGCCACCAGCGCCAGCGTGGTTTGTGTCAGTTGTAAGCAGTTGCATCATCCATTTTTGTGCCCCGCCGCGCTTGATATAGTTCCCGTATGCCAGATCGCATCACGGAGAACATCATGCTCAAGCCCACCTTTTACGCCGCCGCGATGATCGCCATCAGCGCCGCCGCCTTCCTGCCCTCGACCGCATCGGCCCAAGTGGGCGTCAGCGTCGTGATCGGCAACGCCCCGCCCGTGCCCCGCTTTGAAAGCATCCCTGCGCCGCGCCCCGGCTATGTGTGGGCGCCCGGCTACTGGAACTGGGACGGCTACCGCCACGTATGGCTGACCGGCCACTGGGAACCCGAGCGCCGCGGCTACCGGTATCGCGGCGCCGTCTGGCTGCGCGATGGCGACGCCTGGCGCCTGGACCCGGGCGGCTGGGTGATGGTACAGCCCGGGCAGGCCGGCTACGACTACGTGACCGTGGCGCCGCCCCCGCCCCGCTACGAGCGCGTGCCGCATCCGCGCCCCGGCTATTTCTGGGCGCCCGGTTACTGGGAGTGGCGCGGCCACCGGCACGAGTGGGTAGACGGTGGCTGGGTGGCGGAACGGCCGGGCTATGTGTATGCGCAGCCGCGCTGGATCGAGCGGGAAGGCCGCTGGTATCGCGAGGATGGCCGCTGGGAGCGCCATCATGGCCACGGCGACCGCGATCATGACGGCATCCCCAACCGCTACGACCATGACCGCGACGGCGACGGCATCCCCAACCGCTACGACCATGACCGCGACGGCGACGGCGTGCCCAATCGCTACGACCGCCACCCCGACAATCCTTACCGCGACTGACCACGGCAGCTGCACGGCCGTGGGCCGGATCGGTTATGCTGGCGCACTGTCCACTGTCCCGATCGTCGCGCATGTCTCCATCCGAACTTGAGCAACTGGCCGCCGCCGCATACAAGAGCGAGCGCGCGGCCAGCCGCCGCCTGGCCGCGCACAGCGGCATGGCGGAAGCGGACGCGCTGCGGAACGTGTTGACGCAAGCGGCGGGCGTTCAAGGCTTGGCCGCGCTGCTGGCGGACCGCACCCGATTGCGCGAACTGGAACAGGCACGGCGCGCCGAACGCGCGCGCGCGCAGCAGGCGCGGCTCGCGCTCAAGCGGGCGGCGGCCCAGCCGCCAGCCCACGCATGGCGCGCATGGTTCGATGGCTCGGCCCATCCGAATCCGGGCCGGCTGGGCATAGGCGCCCTGCTGTGCGGGCCCGATGGCGAACGCGTGGAGATCAGCCGCCAGGCCGGGCATGGCAACAGTGGCGAGGCGGAATACCTGGCGCTGATCGCACTGCTGGAAGCGGCGCTGCCGCTGCGGATAGCGCAGCTGGTGGTGTACGGCGACAGCAAGGTGGTGATCGACGACGTGAACCTGGCGCCGGCCAACGGCGCCAAAGGACTGGAAGCGCATCGCGAACGGGTGGCTGGCTTGATGCGGCAGCTGGCGCTGACGGGCGCCGTCAGCCTGCGCTGGCTGCCGCGCCACCGCAACAGCGAGGCCGACCGCTTGTCGCAGCAGGCCATCGCCTCATGGATAGGCCATGCGGCTGTAGCTCCGGACTGAGTCGTCCGGGGCGGGGGAACTCAGGCCGCCGCGGCGTCCAGCAAGCCCATATCGGCGCTCGACATCAGCTTGTCGATATCGACCAGGATCAGCATGCGCTCGTCGATGGTGCCCAGGCCGATGATGTAGTCGGTATCGAGGGCCGAGCCGATGTCCGGGGCCGGCTTGAGCTGCTCGGGCGTGAGCGTGGTCACGTCCGACACCCG
>DATFBD010000123.1:0-110467 GCA_035254005.1 Burkholderiaceae bacterium
CCCTGAGCGCCGCCTTGCCCGGCGCCGCCCCGCCCAACATCGTCAGGCCCGCCCCCGGCCTGCCCGAGCTGACGCCGCAGCGCCTGCAGCTGCGCCTTTTGCTCGGCCAACTGCTGCTGCATGTCCCACAGCCGTGCCTGCAATTCGGCCAGCGAGACGCCGGCCGGCCGCTCGTCCTGCCCGGCCGCGACGCCCTGCTGCGCCAACACGGGCGCACTGCACAGCACCACCGACAATCCTATCGAACTGATACGCAAGCTCTCGCGGTATGGCATCGTCTCTCCTCAAGCGCGGGTGGCCTGTCAGCCACGGGCGGCGGCCGCGCCCTACTTCGGACGCACGGCATTGCTGAGCGCATCGCGCAGGCCGCCTTCGAAATTCAGGCTCTTGAGCAAGGACAGGCTATTGACGACCGTACTGATGGTCGTCTGGCTGCGGATCAACTGGTCGCTGGCACTGTTCTGGATCACCAGCGCCCCCGCGGCCTGCCCGGCCAGCGCCGCGTCGAACACGTTGCCGGCGCCGTTCTGCACCAGCGTCAGCGCCGCCACCGCGTCGCCGGCCAGCGTCGTCTGACCGGCCGCCACCTTGCCAAGGTCGGAAATGACAAAGTTACTACTTGCCACGACGTTGCCATTGATCGAAACCAATCTTTCTACACCTAGCGACAAGGTCAGGCCATTGCCGGCATCGAATCCGCCGCGCACGGCGTCGAGCCGGCTATCGTCCACGGCCACCCAGTCGTCGGACGGATCGCGGGCCAGGGCCGGCGCGCAGCACAGGCACAGCGCCAGCAACAACGGCCGCACGCGGGTCCCGGACAGGATGGCTGGCAAGGTCAGCATGATCGCGCGTCCATTCCTGTCAGAAATTGCCAGGCCCGTTCTTGGGCAGGGTGATGTCGGCCAGGCCGCGGCTCTCGAACGGGTCCGTCAGCGGCGCGCGCGGCGCGGCCCGCCAGTCGCCCACCGCGTTGAAGCGCGCCGTGCCGCGCCAGCCGTGTATCACAAACAGCAGGCGGTTGCGCCAGATGGCCTCGAACGCCGCCTCGCTCATGGCGCGGGTGCCCACGGCCGGATCGCCGAGCAGCACCCGTCCTTCGGCCACGCCCTTGACGACGACAAAATGCTGGTAGCCGTGGTCCGACACCAGCACGATGGCCGGGTAGCGCGCCTGCACCAGCCTGGCCAGGGGCAGCGCATACCCGTCGGCCGTGAAGCCGTGCCGGGCCAGGTAGCGCTTCATGTCCAGCAAGGAAAAGCCTTCGCGCCGTATCCGGGCCTGCTCGCCCTGGGCGTACATCTCGGCGAACACCTGCTGCTCGTCGGCCGGAAAATCGTAGTGGTAGCGCAGCAAGGTGGCCACGGCCGCCGAGCCGCAACTGAAATCGTACTGCTGGTGCACCGTGCTCTGGTAGCGCATGGCCGACAGGCCGACTACGCGCAACGCAAACAAACCGCCCCCGGCCGGCAATTCCAGCTCGACGGCGTGCGCCGCCGGGCCGCCCAGGGCGGCAAGCACTAACAGGCTGATGGCGGTGTGTCTCATTGCAGTTGCACGTTGATGATGGTGGCGTTCTGGATCAGCACATTCGCGCCGGAATTCTGTATCGCCACCGGCAAACCGGAGGCATTGCTGAATGAACCATTGGTGATGATGTTGGCCCCCGTGGCCACGTTGACGGCGGAGTTGCCCGCCACCGTCCCGTTCAGTTTCATGTCGTTCCAGACTGTTTCCGTACCGCCACGCAATTGGGCCAGCCGTTCAGTGGCCACAGGCGCAATGTCGAATGGCCCCAGATCGCATGGCGCCCCATCGCATGGCGCCCCATCCTCATCGGGGTGTGCGCCAGGCGCCGGCGCCGCGCTCGCCCGCCCCGCCACCACTGGCCCGGCGGCGGGCTGGATGAAGGACGCCCCGGCGTCCGCGCCGGTGCCAGCCGTCCCGTCCCCCTGCCCTCGCGCCACACCGTGCAGGCACGCGGCCAGCCCCAGGACGCCCCAAAACGCAGTTCCTTGTAGTCGCATCTCATCCTCCGATGGCAAATGGCGGGCGGGAACGGACCGCTGCCCTGGTCCGCTCCCGCCACCGCCCACTACTTGCCAACCTGCAGATTGGCCTGCACGTTCACGCTTTGCTGTACCAGCGAGGCGATCCCGCTGTTCTGGTTGACGACCATCACCCCGGCCGCCGACTGGCCCACATTGCTCATGCTGTTGGACATGTCGAAGGTCCCCGCATTGACCGAGACATTGCCGGACGCGCCGCCGGTGCCGCCCGCGCCAGCGCCACCCGTACCGGCACCGGCCGTGTTGGTGCCGCCGGAACCGCCAGCCCCGCCCGTATTGCCGCCACCGCCAGCGCCACCGGCACCGCCGTCACCGGCCGTGGCGCTGCCATTGGTCGGGTTGCCGTTGCTGCCATTGCCGCCCGTGGCCGTGCCGCCACCGGCACCGGCGCCGCCCGTATTCTGGGCCATGCCGCTGGCCGCGCCATTGCCGCCAGCGGCGCCTGCCGCACCGGCGCCGCCCGTGCTGGTGCCCGTGCCACCGGCCGCGCCGGCGCCACCGGCGCCACTGGCCGCAGCCGCGCCGGCGCCGGCCGTATTGCTCACCCCGGCACCAGCGCCACCCGCGCCGCTGGTGGCGCTGCCGCCAGTGGCACCGGCGCCAGCCGTGTTGCTGCCCGCCGCGCCGGCCGCGCCGGCACCGCCAGCGCCGCCCGCCGCGCCGCTGCCGCCGCCCCCGCCCGTGGCACCACCGACGGTGCCGTTGCTGTCACCGGTGCTGGCCGCACCGCCCGTGCTGGCGCCCGTCGAGGCGCTGGCCGCCTGGCTCGGCGGCGTGCCTGGCGTCGTTTCACCGGACATGCCGTGGTTGTTGGTCGCCGTGGCGCCGCTGGAATTGGCGCCGCCACCGGTGGGCGCGTTGCCGGCGGTGGAGGTACCGCCATAGCCATCGCCGCCAGCCGCGCCGCGCCCGCCCAGGCCGCCAAGGCCACCGGTTCCGCCAGCACCGCCAGTGGCGTTGCCGGTGCTGCCGCCCATGCCGCCGTTGGCGCCATTGGCCATCCCGCTGCTGCCGCCGGCGCCGCCGGTCGAGCCGCCCGCATTGCCGCCGGCACCGCCGGTGGCCATGCCGGTGGCGCCGCCCATGCCGCCGGCGCCGCCAATGATATTGCCGCCATTGCCACCGGCACCACCGGCGCCGCCAGCGGCACCCGCACCACCGGCGCCAGTGCTGGCGTTGGCGGCCGCGCCGCCGGCCCCGCCCATCCCGCCGCTGGCGCCGCCGCCGACGGCGTTGCCGTTACTGGCGCTGCCATTGGTGGCGGTGCCGCCTATCCCGCCGGCAGCTCCGTTGCCACCGGCCGCGCCACCGCCGGCGCCGCCCGTCACGGTGGCCACGCCGCCGGTGCCCATGCCGCCCGTGCCGCCGGCGGCCGCGCCACCGCTGGTGTTGCCGGCGTTGCTGGCCGTGTTGCCGATGTTGCTGACCGCGTTGTTGCTGACCGAGCCATTGAGGTTGCTGGTGGCCGTGGCGTTGGAATTGTTGAACGAGTTGCTGAACGTGGACGTGGCGGTGGCGCCGTTATTGGCGGACACGGCGCCCACGGCGCTGGCGGCCGCGCCGCCCGTACTGTTGTTGTTATTGTTCCGGTTGCTACTGTCGTTATTGCGGTTGCTGCTGCTGTCCTGGGTGGCGCTGGCATTGTCGTTGGCGATTGCGCCGGCACCCGATTGGGCGGTAGAGACGTTGGGCGTCGTCTGGGCATACGCGCTGACGCTGAACGCGAGCGCGATGGCTGTACTGATCAGGGTTCTGTTCATGGCTGTTTCCTGGCTTCCAAGGGTTGATCGATAACTGCATGGCCGGGCCAGCATGTGCCCGGCCTGCCAGTCATCGCAAGCTTGATGCCATGTGCCGCGAGCGAGGAGCAACTCCTTGAAAAACAAGAACAACTGGCCGCCGGACGGCTGCTTTGACGGCGCGTGGGCGCCGCCGCGCGCCACCATTCGTCTCATCCGTGTGACACCCCCTGGCGGGCAGAACAGCGCGCGGCGGCAGGGCTTCGTCCCGACGGCACAGCGCCGCGTTCGTCCAAACGGCGGAAATATGTCCTGGTGCAAGCCGTAACACAACAGTGACAGGCTTGTGACACGCTACGGCTGGCTGGCCCGCGATGGCGGTGCGATGCCGTGCTTGGCCAGCAGCCGGTACAAGGTCATGCGCGACACGCCCAAGTCGCGCGCGGCCACCGTCATGTTGCGTCCGGCCCGCAGCAGCGACGCGTCGATGGCGTCGCGTTCGGCACGGCTGCGCGCATCGCCCAGCGGCGCGCCATCGCACGGCGCGGCGGTGTCGGCCAGCCCCAGGTCGGCGGCCGAGATCAAGCGGCCCTCGGCCATCACCATGGCGCGCCGCACCCGGTTGATCAGTTCGCGCACATTGCCGGGCCAGTCATGCTCGCGCAACATCCGCATGGCGCGGGTGCTGAAGCCGCGCAAGCGTGGCGCGCGCTCGGCCCCATACAGCTGGAAGAAGTACCCGGCCAGCGCCGTCACGTCGTCGCGCCGCTCGCGCAGCGGCGGCACGTCCAGCGCCAGCACATTGAGGCGGTAATACAGGTCCTCGCGGAACGCGCCACGCTGCACGGCCTGCTGCAACTGCACGTGCGACGCGGCGATCACGCGCACGTCCACTGCCACGCTGCGGGTCGCGCCCACCCGGCAAATGGTTTTTTCCTGCAGGAAGCGCAGCAGGTTCGCTTGCAATTCCATCGGCAGGTCGCCTATTTCGTCAAGAAACAGGGAACCGCCGGCGGCCGACTCGATCAGGCCTTGCTTCTCGCGCGCCGCGCCGGTGAACGCACCGCGTTCGTATCCGAACAGTTCCGACTGGATCAGGCTGGCAGGCATGGCGCCGCAATTGACGGGCACGAACGGGCCGGCCGCGCGCGGCGAGCACAGGTGCACGGCCTTGGCCACCAGCTCCTTGCCGCTGCCGCTCTCGCCCCAGATCAGCACGGGCGCGCTGGCGCCCGCCACCTTGGCGATCTGGGCCCGCAGCCGGACGATGGCCGCGCTGTGCCCCGTCAGCGTCGCGTCCGGCGCGCAGCGCTGGCCATCGGCCGCCTCCGGCGCAGCGGGGCCATATTGACCATCGCCGCCCGGCGGCGCGCCCCGCAGGGCCGCCATGCCCAGGGCGTGGCCCAAAGTATGGTGCAGGCGGTCGGCATCGAGCGGCCAGGTGTGGAAGTCCCAACAATGCTCCTGCACCAGCGCGCGCCAGGCGGGCACGAGCAGGGCCGGCGGATGGAACACGGCGATCCACAGCATGTACCAATGCTCGCGCAGGAAGGCGTCGAGCGCCTCCACGCCGCGCGGATCGGCATCGAACAGCAGCAGCCCGACCGGGGCCGGCTGCACGCGCAGCGCACGGCGCGCCTCGGCCAGCCCGGCGGCCGGACACAGTGTCCAGCCCGGCAACACGGCGGCCGCCGCGTCCAGCACGCCACGATCGCCCACGGCCAGGCTCAGGATGGGAGTTGGATTCATAGGCTATCCGATCAGCAGGTCCGCCACCCACACTGAGCAGCGAGACTTGTTTTGACCGGGAAAGCGTCCTATTGTTCCCTGGATAAGGCGGGCCCGGCAATACCGCGCACCGAATCGCTTGCCGCTCCGGCCGCACCCGGATAGAATGCGGGCGGATTTTTGACTAGCGATATGCCAGCCTGTCAACAGTGAAAATAATACAAAATTATAATAACGACGGGGTGATGAGCATGACCGACTATCTCTTGCGGCCGAGTGATCTGCCCACCTGGCGCCAGCGCACCTCGCTGCGCCTGCTGGGCCTGTTTGGCTGGCGCATGTTGTACCGGCCACTGCCGGGTCCGCGCGGCATCGCCGTGATCTATCCCCACACCTCGAACTGGGACTTCCCGATCGGCCTGCTGGGCAAATGGGCGCTCGACCTGCCGTTCCGCTGGCTGGCCAAGGACTCCCTGTTCAAATCGCCGCTGGGCAAATGGTTCCGCTGGCTCGGTGGCGAGCCGGTCGAACGCGGCACGCCGAGCGGCACCATCAAGTCGCAGGCGGCGCGCATGAACGCGGCCGACTGGTACTGGGTCGGCATCACGCCGGAAGGCACGCGCAGCTACCGTCCCAACTGGAAGAGCGGCTTTTACCACCTGGCGCTGGAAGCCAAAGTGCCGCTGGTACTGGTCTATATCGACTACCCGAACAAGACGCTGGGCCTGGTGGACCATGTGCACCTGACAGGCGACCAGGCGACCGACCTGGCCGCCATCCGCGCCGGCTACGAAGGCCACCTGGGCCTGTACCCGGAGAAGGCGGCGCCCATCGTGCTGTCCGAGCGCCGCCAGGAGCCGCGCGCCAAATAAGCTTCGCACCGGGCGCTCGGCAGGAGCACGCGGCCGGCTCAGGCGATATTGGATGCGGCCGCGGCGGCCGCCAGCATCACGCCCGCCGCCGCGATCATCGCCCCGGCCAGCTTGAGCATCAACGCCGGGCTGACGCGGCCCAGCAGGCGCCCCGCCTCCAGCAGCAAGGCGCTGCCCACCAGCAGGCCCATGGCACTGGCCACTGCCGGCATCTCGTGCCCATGCGCATTGCCGTGCAAGGTGGCGAACGCCGCCAGCATCAGCGCCCCCACGGCGGCGGGCAAGCGGACCGCCACAAAGATCAACACGCCCAGCACCGCCACCGACAGCGCGATGCCGGTTTCCAGTTCCGGAATCTCCAGCCCCGCCACGCCCGTCACCACGCCCACGAACAGCATCGCCAGGAAGGCCAGCGGCAGCGCGCGCGCATGCGGCTGGCGCACGCTCCAGATGCCCACCGCCAGCATGGCCAGTACGTGGTCCAGCCCCGTGAACGGGTGCAGGAAGCCGGCCGCGAAGCCGTGCGCATGGGCGGCGGCGGCAGGATGGGCGACAGCGGGCGCGCACGCCAATGCCAGCGCGCAGGCCAATAGTGGCTTGAGGTTCTTCATGTGAGCTCCTTTGCGATGTGTTGATCTGGCCCCAGCAATCCCTGCTCGCGGATAAAGTCGATCACGGCGGCCACGCCCTCGCCGCTGCGCAGGTTGGTGAACAGGAAGGGGCGCGCGCCGCGCATGCGTCTGGCGTCTTGCGCCATGATGTCCAGGTTGGCGCCCACGTAGGGCGCCAGGTCCGTCTTGTTGATGATCAGCAGATCGGAACGCGTGATGCCGGGGCCGCCCTTGCGCGGGATCTTCTCGCCGCCGGCCACGTCGATCACGTAGATGGTCAGGTCGGACAGCTCGGGGCTGAAGGTGGCGGCCAGGTTGTCGCCGCCCGACTCCACCAGGATCAGGTCCAGGTCGGGAAAGTCGGCCTGCATGCGCGCGATCGCTTCCAGGTTGATGGAGGCGTCCTCGCGGATGGCCGTGTGCGGGCAGCCGCCCGTCTCCACGCCCATCAGCCGCTCGGCCGGCAGGGCGTCGGCGCGCAGCAGGATCTCCATGTCTTCCTTGGTGTAGATGTCGTTGGTGATGACGGCCATGTCGTACTGGTCGCGCATGCCCTTGCACAGCATTTCACACAGCGCCGTCTTGCCCGAGCCTACGGGGCCGCCTATGCCCACGCGCAGCGGATTGGAAGTGATGCTTGTCATGTCGGTTCTCTCTTTCACAGATCAGGATCGGTACAGCCGGCTGTACTGCGCCTCGTGCCGCATCGACAGCAGCGACAGGCCGGGCGCCCAGTTGCCCATGTCGTCATCGCTCACGGTTTGCGCGTGGCGCGCGGCCGCCTCCAGTTCGGGCCGCAGCGACAGCAGCATGCGCTGCCCCGCCACCTGCCCCAGCGGCACGGACTTCACGCACACCAGCACCTGGTTCTCGGCCCAGGCGAACAGCATGGCCTGCAACGCCGCCGCGTGCGGCAGGTCGAGCGCGGCCACGGCGCAGGCGTAGGCCGCCGGCAACGGCACGTCGGGAGAACGCCGCAACAGCGCCAGCAGTTCGGCGTCCGCGATCTCCAGTTGTGCGATCAGCTGGGCCAGCGAATAGCCCATCTGGATGGTCTCGGCCCGGAACTCGGCGCTGTCGCGCGAGGCGATGAAGCGTTCCGTCCAGTCGTCCACGGCTTGCGCATCGCGCCGCGCGTAGGCCTGCATCAGGCGCCAGCACACCGGCGCCTCCCATTGCGCCATCACCTCGTGCAGGTGGCGGGCGATCCACGCGCGCGCGGACGCGGCGTCGCGCACCATGCCGCACTCCAGCGCCGCTTCCAGCCCCTGCGAATAGCTGTAGGCGCCGATCGGCAAGGCCGGACTGGCGAACTGCAGCAAGTGCAACAGGGCGGACGCGGAGATCATGCCGGGTCACCCGGGCGGTGTATCTTCTGGCGCAGCGGCACCGGCGCCAGCGGATGGTGATCATGGTGTCCGTGGCCGCCGCCATAGGCGCCGGACTCCGGCTCGAAGGCCGCCATCTGCTCCTCCACTTGCGCACCCAGCCCGGCCAGCATGTCCTTCAACACGGCGTCGGCGCGAATGCGCAGGAAACCGTCGCCCACCTGCGCCTGCGTGTGCCGGTTCCCCAGGTGGAAGGCGCAGCGCAGCAGCGATTGCGCGTCGGCGCAAGTGACCTTGTAGGTCGGTTCGGCGGCGGCCACCACCTGCACCACGCGCGCATCCTCGCCCGTGAGCAGGTCGCCATCGCGCAGCACGGTGCCGCGCACGGTGTACACGGCCACCTCCTCGCCCGTGCTCAGGGTGGCGCGCAGGCGGCACTTCTCGCGCAGTTCGTACGGCAGCACTAGTTGGGCGGCGATGGCCCCGGTACCGGACTTCGGCAGCTTGGTATGCAATGTCAGCATGGGTTCCTCGACGGATTCAGAACAGGAAGTAGCGCTGCGCCATCGGCAGCACGGCCGCCGCTTCGCACACCAGCAGCTCGCCGTCGGCGCGCACTTCATAGGTTTCGGGATCGACCTCCATCACCGGCGTCGCGCCGTTGTGGATCATGTCGGCCTTGCGCAGCGTGCGCATGTGCTTCGCCACGATCAGCGTCTTGTCCAATTTGAGCTGTTCGCCTATGCCGGCGTCGAACGCGGCTTGCGAGACGAAGGTGAACGACTTTTTCAGCCCGCCGCCAAAGGCGCCGAACATCATCCGGTAATGCACCGGCTGCGGCGTCGGGATGGAGGCGTTGGGGTCGCCCATCTGCGCCGCCGCGATCATGCCGCCCTTGAGGATCAGCGACGGCTTGACGCCGAAGAAGGCCGGCTTCCACAGCACCAGGTCGGCGATCTTGCCCGGCTCCAGCGAGCCGACCGCGTGCGCGATGCCGTGCGTGATGGCGGGATTGATGGTGTACTTGGCCACGTAGCGCTTGACGCGGAAGTTGTCGTTGCGGGCCGTGTCAGGCGCCAGCGGGCCGCGCTGCGCTTTCATCTTGTGCGCCGTCTGCCAGGTGCGCATGATGACCTCCCCCACCCGGCCCATGGCTTGCGAATCGGACGACATCATCGAGATCGCGCCCAGGTCGTGCAGGATATCCTCGGCCGCGATCGTCTCGCGCCGGATGCGCGACTCGGCGAACGCCACGTCCTCGGCGATGGCCGCGTCCAGGTGGTGGCACACCATCAGCATGTCCAGGTGCTCGTCCAGCGTGTTGACGGTGAACGGGCGGGTGGGATTGGTGGACGACGGCAGCACGTTGCCCTGTCCTACGGCGGCGATGATGTCGGGCGCATGGCCGCCGCCCGCGCCCTCGGTGTGGAAGGTGTGGATGGTGCGGTCCTTGAACGCGGCCAGCGTGTGCTCCAGGAAGCCGCCCTCGTTGAGCGTGTCGCTGTGGATGGCCACCTGCACGTCCATGCGGTCGGCCACGGACAGGCAGTTGTCGATCGCGGCCGGCGTACTGCCCCAGTCCTCGTGCAGCTTCAGGCCGATGGCGCCGGCCCGCACCTGTTCCTCCAGCGGGGCGGGCAGGCTCACATTGCCCTTGCCGAGAAAGCCCAGGTTCATGGGAAAGGCGTCGGCCGCGCCCAGCATGGCGTGCAAGTGCCACGGCCCCGGCGTGCAGGTGGTGGCCGAGGTGCCGGCCGCCGGGCCGGTGCCGCCGCCTATCATGGTCGTCACGCCGCTCATCAAGGCTTCCTCGATCTGCTGCGGGCAGATGAAATGGATGTGGGTATCGACCCCGCCGGCCGTGACGATCATGCCTTCGCCGGCGATGATCTCGGTAGCGCCGCCGATGGCCATGCTCACGTTGGGCTGGATGTCCGGGTTACCGGCCTTACCGATGGCGGCGATCAGGCCGTCCTTCAGGCCGATGTCGGCCTTGACGATGCCCCAGTGGTCGACGATGACGGCGTTGGTGATGACGGTGTCCATCACCTGCGCGTGCACGCGCTGCGACTGGCCCATGCCGTCGCGGATTACCTTGCCGCCGCCGAATTTGACTTCCTCGCCATAGGTGGCGTAATCGCGTTCGATCTCGATGAACAATCCGGTGTCGGCCAGCCGGATGCGGTCCCCCTTGGTGGGACCGAACATCTCGGCGTAGGCCTGGCGCGAAATGGTCGCCATGTCAGCTCCTGGGTGGAGAGGATTTCAGTTTGCCCTGCACCGCGCCGTTGAAACCGTAGACCTCCAGGTCACCGGCCAGTTTGACCAGTTCAACGGTGCGCTGCTGGCCCGGTTCAAAACGGACGGCGGTGCCGGCCGCGATATTGAGCCGCATGCCGTAGGCCTTCCAGCGCTCAAAGGAGAGCGCGGGGTTGACCTCGAAAAAATGGAAATGCGAACCGACCTGGATCGGCCGGTCGCCGCGGTTCTGCACCACCACGGTGGCCGTCTCGCGTCCCCCATTCAAATCGATCGCGCCCTCTTCGAGCAGATATTCGCCTGGGATCATGAAGGACTCCTTAAAAATACAAAAAAAATGCGCATCGTCGGCCGGATGGGGCAAACGCACGCGGGGAACGCGCCGAGATCGTCGGCGCGCTCACGGAATCGGGTGGTGCACGGTCACCAGCTTGCTGCCGTCCGGGAACGTGGCCTCGACCTGAATATCAGGGATCATCTCGGGCACGCCCTCCATCACGTCGGCGCGGGTGAGGATCTTGGCGCCCTCCGACATCAGCTGCGCCACGGTCTTGCCATCGCGCGCCCCTTCCATGATGGCGCAGGTAATCAGCGCGACGGCCTCCGGATAATTGAGCTTCAGGCCGCGCGCGCGGCGGCGCTCTGCCAGCAGGCCAGCCGTGAAAATCAGCAGTTTGTCTTTTTCGCGTGGGCTCAGGTCCATGATGGTTCCAGTTCAGGTATGCCAGATGCGCGGCGTGATGGCCGCGCGTCCCAGCAGATGGGGGCGCACGTGGCGCCACACGGCGAGCATGGTGCGGCGGGCCGTTTCGCTGTCGTCGCCGAGGTGGCGGGCCAGCAGCAGGCCCTTGGTCTGGGTGATGCCGAAATGCGGGTCGTCGCCCAATTCGGCGCGCAGTTCCACCAGCACGGATGCGGGCAACGGCGCGCCGATGGCGATCAGCGTGGCGCAGACGGTGTGGCCATTGAGGGTGAGCGGGCTATCGAGCCGGCCGCCAGGCAAGGCGCCCTGCTCCCACCAGATCAATTTGCCGTCGCGGCGTATCTGGGTGCGCTGCGCCACGCGGCCGGTGGCGAACGTCTCGCCCGATGCGCGCCGGCCCATGCACAGGATGTCGCAGCCAATGTAGCTGGCGCCGGCCGCGAGGCTGATCGTTTGATCCAGCGCCACGTCGGCCTGGTCGAAGAAGATGGTTTCCTGCGGCAGCCATTCGAGCGATGCGCCCTGCCCAACGTCCAGCCGCACTTGCTGGCGCGAGCGCGTGCCGTTGGCCTTGTACCACTTGGCCGCGCCGGGCGTGGTGAGCAAGGCATGCGCGCGCGCGCCCACGGTGGCGGCGATGGCAAGCTGGTCGCCTCCCACCACGCCGCCCGGTGGATGGACGATGATGGTGTGGCACACGGCCCCACCTTCCGGGTACAGCGGCTTTTGCACCCGCAGCGGCCCGCAGTGGGTGTTGTCGATCAGGCGGGTGCTGCCGGCATCGTCGGCAAATCCGAGCGCGAGACTGGCCTGCCAGGCGCGATGGCTGGCGGCCGGTTGCTTCGGTACGATGCTATCGGGCATGGCGGGACAATCAAAAGTGACGACCCTTACTGATGAGCAATATGCGTGCCAGCGTTTATGTTCAGTTAACCATGCTTTGAGTCAATTTTTCGCACTGACTAGCGTATTTTGCACCAGTTCCGTGCGGAGGCGCCCGTTCCTGCGCCAGTACCGCGTGCATCTATTCAAACCGGTGTCAGGTCTGTCATTCGGACACTCGCTGCACACTTTTGAGTCTTCTCAAGGGTCGCCTTATCGATTGTCATAGCGAGCACAACGAGCGACCACCTACCACATGCGATCGCTATTCCGCTTGATTGAACTCAACGGTGCTGTCGTTGTGTCCGAATGACAGACCTGACACCGAATTCCCGAATTTCAGAACCGATCTATTCGAGTGCCGCCATTGATTCCGGCAACCGCGTCGGCCGGATTGCCCCCGGCGCCTGCCCGGCCAGCTTGAAGACGCTGACCATCTCCGTCAGATGGGCCGCCTGCTGCCGCAATGCATCGGCCGCCGCCGCAGCCTGCTCGACCAGCGCCGCGTTCTGCTGCGTCACCTGATCCATCTCGCTGATGGCCTGGTGCACCTGGCCGATGCCCAGGCTCTGCTCGTGGCTGGCCGCGCCGATCTCGCCCATGATGTCGGCCACGCGCTTGACGCTGTCCACCACGTCGGCCATGGTGCTGCCGGCCTGCTCGACCAGCTTGCCGCCGGCATCGACCTGCTGCACCGAATCGTCGATCAGCACCTTGATCTCCTTGGCCGCCGTGGCCGAGCGCTGGGCCAGGCTGCGCACCTCGCCCGCGACCACCGCGAAGCCGCGTCCCTGCTCGCCCGCGCGGGCCGCCTCCACCGCCGCGTTCAAGGCCAGGATATTGGTCTGGAAGGCGATGCCGTCGATCACGCCGATGATGTCGACGATGTTGTTGGAGGCGACGTGGATGGCGGCCATGGTATCGACCACCTGGCTCACCACCGCGCCGCCCTGCACGGCGACCGCCGAAGCCGAAGCGGCAAGCTCATTGGCCAGCCGCGCGTTATCGGTGTTCTGGTGCACGGCGGCCGTCAGTTGTTCCATCGACGAAGCCGTCTCCTCCAGCGAACTGGCCTGGTGCTCGGTGCGGGCGGACAGGTCCTGGTTACCCTCCGCGATATCGGCCGTGGCCGCGGCGATCGCCTCGGTGCCGTGGCGCACCTCGCCGACCAGCCGGGTCAGGCTGGCGTTCATATCGTGCAGCGCCTGCATCAGCTGCCCCGTCTCATCGCGCCCATGCACTTCGATGCGGCTGCTCAGGTCGCCGGACGCCACCGTGCGGGCGATCTCCACGGCCCGTCGCAGTGGCCGGGTGATGCTGTTGCTGACCACATAGCCAAAGCCGGTGGCCAGCACCATCGCCAGGCCAGCCAGCGTCAGCATGATGGTCGCGCCACTGCTGTATTCCCGCGCCACATCGGCGCCGCCCTGTTCCATCAGCTGGCCGCCCAGCTTGACGAGGTTCTCGACCTGGCCGAAGTACAGCTTCTGCTTGCGCAACAAATCACCGCGCAGGATCGCGGCGGCCTGGTCCCTGTTGCCAGCCGCGACCTGTTGTAAAAACGCGTCCTGGCTGACGCGGTAGTCGCTGCGCGCCTGCACCAGCTGGGCGAAAATCTCCCGTCCCTTGGGGGTCGACAGCAGTTTATCCAGCAGGGCGATGTTGGCGCTGACCTCGGCCCGGATGGCCTCGATGGACGCCAGGTCTTGCTTGATTTGCTGCTGATCGTCCGTCAGCAATAACTCGCGCAAGGTGATCGCGCTGCCGCTAATGCCCTGCAATATCTTGTTGGCGATGGCGACCTTGGGGTAGCGGTCCTTGACGATCAGTTCCGTGCTCTGGTTCAGCGCGCTCAAGCGCGTCACCCCCAGCGCCGTCACGCCAGCCAGCAGCAGGATCAAACCAAAAAAGCCGATGGACAGGCGAGTGCCCACTTTGAAATTACTTAACAACATATTTTTTACTCGATCAATTCGTGAAGGTGCCAAACAGGCGGGGCCAGGTGCGAACAGGTGCCGCAGACGCATGGATGGCGCGCGCATCACGCTGAATGGGACGCGCCCCGAAGGAGCGGTCGCGGAGGCAACGGAAGGATAGTGCCGGTAGCCTTGTGAACTACTAACATATTAGTGATTACAGCATGTTACTTGCCTCTAGTCAACTGATATACTTGAGCAAAACATTCAACTTTAGATGGAACACAAATGAATGATCCGATCCCGTTTCGCGATTTACCCCAGCTCATAGGACGGACCAGGGAAAGCCTGATGCAGTATTTCCGGCCACTGCTGCACCGGTTCGGCATTTCGGAGCAACAATGGCGGATATTGCGGGGACTGGCCGAACATGGCGAGCTGGAGCCGCGGGAGCTCTGTCAGCAATGCGGCATGCTCAGCGCCAGCATGGCCGGCGTGCTGGCACGGATGGAAAAGAGCGGACTGGTGATCCGCCGCCCCGTTGCCGGCGACAAGCGGCGCCTCATGGTAGGACTGGGTACCCATGGCAGCGAAGTGGTGCAACAGATGCTGCCGCTGGTGATACGGCAGTACGAGCACATTGAGCAAGCGTTTGGAGCCGAACGCTTCCAGGCGCTGATCGCCGTCTGCGAAGCATTCGTCGAACTGGATCCGGACAGAGTGACCAAAACCGGTGTCAGGTCTGTCATTCGGACAGGCGGATAGCACCTTTGAGTTTAATCAAGCAGAGAGGTGATCGCATGTGATAAGCGGGCGGCCGTTGTGCTCGCTTCGACAATCAGTAAGGCGTCCCTTGAGAAAGCTCAAAAGTGTTCGGTGCATGTCCGAATGACAGACCTGACACCGAATTAAGACGCCGAATTACTTCACCCGCTGCTTCTCCAGCTTGCGCGCCAGCGTGCGGCGGTGCATGCCGAGGCGGCGGGCCGTTTCCGAGATGTTGAAATCGGTCTCGGCCAGCATGGCGTGGATGCGCTCCCATTCCAGCGTCTTGATCGACGTCGAGCGCGCCGTCACTTCGATCTCCGCGCTGCCGGCCACGTGGCCGAACGCGGCTTCGATGTCGTCCGTGTTCGATGGCTTGGCCAGGTATTGGCAGGCGCCCAGCTTGATCGCTTCGACCGCCGTGTTGATGCTGGCGAAGCCCGTCAGCACCACGATCAGCATGTCCTCGTCGTGCTGGTGCAGCATCTGCACGCAGGCCAGGCCCGAGGAATTGCCCTTCAGTTTGAGATCGACCACGGCGTAACCGGGGTTGTGCTGTTCCAGCAACGCCGCCGCTTCTTCCTGGTTGGCCGCCAGCAGCACCGTGTAGTCGCGCCGCTCGAACGAGCGGCTCAGGGTGCGCGCGAACGCGGCGTCATCTTCGATGATCAGTAACAGTCGTTCATTCGGCATCTGCCGACTCCTCTTCCAACACCAGCGCGGCCAGCGGCAGCCGCATTTGTACCGACGCGCCACCTTGCGGGCGGTTGCGCGCTTCGACCGTGCCGCCCAGCGTGCGCGCCACATTCACGGACAGGAACAGGCCCAGTCCACCGCCCGGCCGGCCCTTGCTTGAATTGTAGGGCTTGCCGAACTGGGCCAGGATCTCGGGCGCGAAGCCCGGCCCGCTGTCGGAGACCGACATGACCAGCATGTCGTCCTCGCGCGTGGCGACAAAACTCAGCCACTCGGGCGACGCTTCCAGCGCGTTGTCGAGCACGTTGCAGATCATCTGCTTGAGGGCCGAGTCGAACACCACCGGCAAGTCCTCGCCGATGCGATTGTAATAGTCGAACGATGCCACCGGGCGGCTGGCCCGCCATTCGGCCGTCAGCTCGTCGAGGAAGGTGTGGATGGTGGTGCGCACCGACGATTCGCCGCGCGCTTCGCCGGCCGACAGCAGGATGCCGCTGACGATGGATTTGCAGCGCTGCAGCTGGGCCTGCATTTCCGTGATGTCGTCCAGCAGGTCGGGGTTCTTGCTGACGGCGGGCATGCGGCGCCAGTCACCGAGGATCACCGACAGCGTGGCCAGCGGCGTGCCCAGTTCGTGCGCGGCGCCCGAGGCGAGCAGGCCCATGCGCACGATGTGTTCTTCCTCGGCGGCGCGCTGGCGCAGCGCGGCCAGCTTGGCGTCGCCGGCGCGCAGGTTGTTGGTGATGCGGCGGATGAAGAACACCAGCAGCGCCGCGTCCAGCGCGAAGCACAGCAGCAGGCCCTGCACGTACAGGCTGAAGATGCCGCGGCTGTGGTCCAGTTGCAGCGGCAGCGGCTTGGCGAACAGCGCCAGTCCGGCCAGGCACACGCTGGTGGCCAGCACGATGATCCAGGTGGCCCAGCCGCGCAGCAGCACGGCGCTCAGGATCACTTGCAGCAAATAGAGGAAGGCAAACGGGTTGTTGGTGCCGCCGCTCAGGTAGAGCTGCGCCGTGAGGCTGATCACGTCCACCAGCAAGGACAGGAACAGTTCGCTGTTGGTCACTTCCTGCTGTTCGCTCCAGCGCAGATGGCTGGCGACATTGAAGCCGACCAGGCAGGCCACCACTTCCAGCATGTAGGGCAATGGCAGCTGCACGCCAAACACGATGGCGGCGATGACGATGGTCGTCACCTGCCCCGCCACGGCGATCCAGCGCAGCTGGATCAGCAACAGCATGTTTTTATGCCCGGGCGCGCGGCCGCCGCTCACGGCGGCGTTCCAGCGCTCGGTCAAGCCGGTGTCCCTGGCCTGGCCTTCATTGTGTTTCTCCATCACGGCGTTTCCATTTGTCTCGCGTCAGCAACAGGCAGGCGCCAGCCGCCATCAGGGCGAGCGCGAACCAGGTGAGCGCATAAACCAGATGGTTGTTGCGGAAGGAAACCACGGTCAGCCCGCCCACCGGATGCTCGCCATCGGGCGATGCTGCGCCTGCGCCCGGATCAGCCTCGGCGTCGAGGAAGTACGGCGCCACGCGGCGCAGGCGGTGCGAGAAGCCGATGGCCTCCACGTCGCGCGAGTACCAGCGGCTGGTGAGGGCGTCATTGTAACGCACCACGCTGCCACGCGGCTCAGTGAGCCGCAGCAGGCCGGTGACGGTGACTTCATCGGGGCCGCCCGGTGCATGCGGCAGGCAGGTGTTGGGCTGGGCGCGCACGGGCGCGACGGGCGTGTAGTCGCCGGGACGCGCGGGCACGAAACCACGATTGACCAGCAACACGGTGCCATCGGGACGGCACAGGGGGGTGAGCAGCCAGAATCCGGTGCCCTGTTCGGTGGAAGCTTGTACGCGGGTGGCGTACTTTGGCAGCCAGTTGCCGGCCGCCGTGATGCGCAGGTATTCGTCCGCCGTGGCCGACATATGCGGCCACAGGGACGGACCGGGCGCGGGCACCGGCGCGGCATGCACGCGCTGGTTGACCCGTTCGATGAGATCCAGTTTCCATTGCAGGCGCCATAACTGCCAGCAGCCCAGCGCCAGGAACCCGGCCAACATCAGCGCGGCGCCGGCCAGCCATGCGAGGCGCATGGTGGGCCGGCGCCGCCGTCCGGCCGTTTCCATCATGGCATGTCGCGCATTTTCTGCACGACCGTGCCCACGTCCTGGGCCATGCCAGGCATCATGTTGTGGTTCAGGTGGTACATGACCCAAATCGAACCGCTCAGCATGACCACCAGCAGCATGGTCGTGAACAGCAGCGCCAGCATGTTCCAGCCGCCTTCCGCTTTCGCGTTCATGTGCAGGAAGTAGACCATGTGGACCACGATCTGCACCGCCGCGATGGCCAGGATGACGAAGGCCGTGGTGCTCGATTTATCGAACACCTTGCCCATCACCATCCAGAACGGGATGGCCGTCAGGATCACGGACAGGATGAAACCGATCACGTAAGTCTTCAGGCTGCCGTGGTTGGCATGGTCGTCGTGGCCGTGGTGGCCGTGGCCATGGTCGTGGCCGTGGTGATTGTGGTCGCTCATGGCAGCACTCCCATCAGGTAGACAAAGGTAAATACGCCGATCCAGACCACGTCCAGGAAGTGCCAGAACATCGACAGGCACATCAGGCGGCGGCCATTCTCAGGCGTCAGGCCGTGCTTGACGACCTGGAACATCAGCGTGACCAGCCACACGATACCAAAGGTCACGTGCAGGCCGTGGGTGCCGACCAGCGCGAAGAACGAGGTCAGGAAACCGCTGCGCTGCGGACCGGCGCCTTCGGCGATCAGGTGCGCGAACTCCTGCAGTTCCAGGGTCAGGAAGCAGGCACCGAGCACGCCGGTGATGGCCAGCCACACCAGGGTGGCGCCCTTCTGCTTCTTGGCCATGGTCAGCATGGCGAAGCCGTAGGTGATCGACGACAGCAGCAGGAACGCCGTGTTCAGCGCCACCACGGGCAGTTCGAAGATCTCGGCGCCCGACGGGCCGCCGGCGTAGTTGCGGCCCAGCACAGCGTAGGCGGCGAACAGGCAGGCGAAGATCAGGCAGTCGCTCATCAGGTAGATCCAGAAACCGAGCAGCGTGCCGTTTTCCGGGTGGTGCTCGAGCACGTGGTAACGCGTGCTCGGGTCGGCGCTCATGGCGCCGGCAGGGATATTAGCGTTCATCTCAGGCAGCACTTTCCAGCAGACGGGTACGATCGTTCTCAACGCGGGTCACATAGTCCGCCTTGATGTAGTAATCGCGGTTGTAATTGAACGTGTGGACGATGATGGCGGCCATCATCGCGACGAAGCTCACGCCGGCCAGCAGCCACATGTTCCAGATCAGGGCGAAGCCTACCACAGCGCTCAGGGCGGCGATGATGAAGCCGGCGCCGGTGTTCTTCGGCATGTGGATGTCGACGAAGCCCTTCAGCGGACGCTGGTAGCCGTTCTTCTTCATGTCGGCCCAGGTGTCGTTATCGTGCACCATCGGCGTGAACGCGAAGTTGTAGTCCGGCGGAGGCGACGAGGTCGACCACTCCAGGGTACGGCCGCCCCATGGGTCGCCCGTCACGTCGCGCAGCTTGTCGCGGTTCTTGAAGCTGACGTAGAACTGCATCAGCATCGAGCCGATACCGCCGGCGATCATCACGGCGCCAATCGCGGCCAGGACGAACCAGATGCGCAGCGACGGATCGTCGAAGTGGCTCATGCGGCGTGTCACGCCCATCAGGCCCAGCACGTACAGCGGCATGAAGGCCAGGTAGAAGCCGATGCTCCACAGCCAGAACGACCACTTGCCCCAGTAGCTGTCGAGCTTGTAGCCGAACGCTTTCGGGAACCAGTAGTTGATACCGGCGAACAGGCCGAACACCACGCCGCCGATGATGACGTTGTGGAAGTGGGCGATCAGGAACAGCGAGTTATGCAGCACGAAGTCCGCTGGCGGCACGGCCAGCAGCACGCCCGTCATGCCACCGATGACGAAGGTGATCATGAACGACACGGTCCACATCATCGGCAGTTCGTAGCGGATACGGCCGCGGTACATGGTGAACAGCCAGTTGAAGATCTTGGCGCCGGTCGGGATCGAGATGATCATCGTGGTGATGCCGAAGAACGAGTTGACGCTGGCGCCCGAACCCATGGTGAAGAAGTGGTGCAGCCACACCAGGTAGGACAGCACGGTGATCACGACGGTCGCGTAGACCATCGAGGTGTAGCCGAACAGGCGCTTGCTGCAGAAGGTGGACACCACTTCCGAGAAGATGCCGAACACCGGCAGCACCAGGATGTAGACCTCGGGGTGGCCCCAGATCCAGATCAGGTTCACGTACATCATGGCGTTGCCGCCCAGGTCGTTGGTAAAGAAGTTGGTACCGAACATGCGGTCCAGCGACAGCATGGCCAGCACGGCGGTCAGCACCGGGAAGGCAGCGACAATCAGCACGTTGGTGCACAGCGCGGTCCAGGTGAAGACAGGCATCTTCATCATGGTCATGCCAGGAGCGCGCATCTTGACGATGGTGACGATCAGGTTCACGCCCGACAGCAGCGTACCGACGCCGGCGATCTGCAGCGACCAGATGTAGTAGTCCACGCCCACGTCGGGGCTGGCCAGGATGCCCGACAGCGGCGGATAAGCCAGCCAGCCGGTACGGGCGAATTCGCCGACGAACAGCGACACCATGGTCAGGCCGCCGCCGAACACCGCCATCCAGAACGAGAAGTTGTTCAGGAACGGGAAGGCCACGTCGCGCGCGCCGATCTGCAGCGGCACCACGTAGTTCATCAGGCCCGTCACCAAGGGCATGGCGACGAAGAAGATCATGATCACGCCGTGGGCGGTGAAGATCTGGTCGTAGTGGTGCGGCGGCAGGAAGCCGGTGGCGTCACCGAACGACAGCGCCTGCTGGGCGCGCATCATCAGCGCGTCGGCGAAGCCGCGCAGCAGCATCACGAGGCCGAAGATCATGTACATGATGCCGATCTTCTTGTGGTCGATGCTGGTCACCCAGTCGCGCCACAGGGTGCCCCACAGGCGGTATTTGGTGATCAGGCCGAGGACGAGCATGCCGCCCAGCGCCACCATGGTGAAGGTGCCGAGCAGGATGGGCTCATGGAACGGGATCGCATCCCAGCTCAGCCGGCCGAGTAGGAGCTTGGTCAGGTCAGTATGGTCTTGCATTGTCGGTCTTCTGCGAAGTGGGAGGGGTAACGCAAATCTCTGCGCCGTTCAGGGCCACGCGGCCATCCTTTTCAGGGGCGGCGTTCTTTTGCGCGTCGGCCGCCATCATGGCGTTGATGCAGGTGCTGCCATCGGCCACGCAACGGTTGACGACTTTGCTGAACAGTTCAGCATCGACGGCGCCGTAGTGGCGCACCGGCTCGCGCTCGCTCGGCTCGGCCAGCTGCTGGTAGCCAGCGCGGGTCAGTTCGCCACCGGCGGACTTGGCCGACTTGATCCAGTCGCCGAACTCGGCCTGGCTCACGCCGCGGTACTTGAAGCGCATGTGCGAGAAACCGGCGCCGCTGTAGTTGGCCGAGAAGCCTTCCCACTCGCCGGGCTTGTTGATCACGGCGTTGAGCGTGGTCTGCATGCCGGGCATGGCGTAGATCTGGCCGGCCAGCGCGGGGATGTAGAACGCGTTCATCACGGTCGAGGCGGTGATCTGGAAGCGCACCGGCACATCGACCGGGGTCACCAGTTCATTGACCGTGGCGATGCCCTGCTCCGGATAGATGAACAGCCACTTCCAGTCCAGCGCCACCACCTGCACCACCAGCGGCTTGACGTCGGCCGCCACCGGGCGGTTGGCGTCCAGGCGGCTCAGCGGACGGAATGGATCGAGCAAGTGGGTGCTGATCCAGGTCAGCAGGCCCAGCACGATGATGATCAGCAGGGGCGCGCCCCAGATCACCAGTTCCAGCTTGGTCGAATGGTCCCAGTCCGGGTCATACTTGGCCTGGGTGTTGCTCTGGCGATAACGCCAAGCGAAGAGGAGGGTCAGTGCGATTACCGGAACGATAATCAGCAGCATCAACAGCGTAGCGACAACGACGAGGTGTCCCTGCTGAGCAGCAATGTCACCGGAAGGATTCAGCACCACCGTATTACAGCCGGCCAGGGCCAGCAGGGGGAGCAGCATCAGTCCGCGACGAACGGTCGGAGATATCATGCGGTTTTATGCGTTACACAAAGTGGAGAACATGCTACTGTAACGGTAACGGCTCGCTCTGGCGATTGGACACTTTGCCCCACCCCCACGGGCGTGACCGTCTATCAAAACGACATAGAGACGACAACCATGGCAAATACGACTACCTTCGGCGGCAATGGCCGCGTCGACTATCCACCGCGTCATACCGACAGCGGCGCCCGCAACATCAATTCGCGCGACGGGCATATCGCCCCCGGCGAAATCGCAATCGGCGTCGTGATCGGCAGGGCCTCGGAATATTTCGACTTTTTCGTCTACGCCATCGCATCCGTGCTGGTGTTCCCCTCCATCTTCTTCCCGTTTGACGGTCGTCTCGAAGGCACGCTGTACGCCTTCACCATCTTCGCCTTCGCCTTCATCGCCCGCCCGTTCGGCACGCTGGCGTTCATGTACATACAACAACGGTTCAACCGCGAGACCAAGCTCACCGGCGCGCTGGTGCTGCTGGGCGCCTCCACGGCCGGCATCGCCTTCCTGCCCACCTATGCCACGCTGGGGCCGCTGTCCATCCTGCTGCTGTCGGTGCTGCGCGTGGGCCAGGGCGTGGCGCTGGGCGGCTCGTGGGACGGCCTGCCCTCGCTGTTGGCGCTGAACGCACCGGCCAACAAGCGCGGCTGGTACGCCATGCTGGGCCAGCTGGGCGCCCCGGTCGGCTTCATCCTGGCGGCCGGCCTGTTCTCGTTCCTGCTGTCCACGCTCGACACCACCGACTTCCTCGACTGGGGCTGGCGCTATCCGTTCTACGTGGCGTTCGCCATCAACGTGGTGGCCCTGTTCGCCCGCCTGCGGCTGGTGTCGACCACGGAATACTCGCGCCTGCTCGATGAACGCGAGCTGGAACCGACCAATGTGATCGAGATGTCGCACAGCCAGGGCCGCAACATCCTGATCGGCGCGCTGGCCGCGCTGGCCAGCTACGCCCTGTTCCACCTGGTGACGGTGTTCCCGCTGTCGTGGATCAACCTGTATTCGAGCCGTTCGATCGCCGAATTCCTGCACCTGCAGATGGGCGGCGCGGCGCTGGCCGCGGTCGGCATCGTGATCTCGGGCCTGATCGCCGACCGCTTCGGCCGCCGCAGCACGCTCGGTGCGCTGGCCGTCATGATCGGCGTGTTCAGCGGCTTCGTGCCGATGCTGATGGATGGCGGCGCGCTGGGCCAGAACGTGTTCATCCTGACCGGCTTCTGCCTGCTGGGCCTGTCGTACGGCCAGGCCGCCGGCGCCGTGACGGCCAACTTCGAAGCCAAGTACCGCTACACGGGCGCGGCCCTGACCTCGGACCTGGCCTGGCTGGTCGGCGCCGGCTTCGCGCCGCTGGTCGCATTGGGACTGTCGGCCCACTTCGGCCTGGCCTACGTCAGCCTGTACCTGCTGTCGGGCGCGGTCGGTTCGCTGGCAGCGCTGAGCCTGAACCGGGCGCTGGAGATCCGTGACTAGGCCGCATTGACGGATCAGTCACCGACACACGGGGAGGGTCGCCTGGCGGGCACCCTCCCCGTTTTGCGTCTTACGGCCGGTGCACTCCCCTCGTCCGGCACCGTATCGCATGCCACCGTTGTTTTCGAGCAACAGCTTATTCTAGATCAATTTCTTGTCACTAAAGTAATTACGGACATGCTGCCGCACTCCCGTGTTCATGTAACTGAACAATTGTTATTACCACATTAGTTGCCACATTAGTTACTTCTTGATGAGTAGTCAGTGGCGGGCACACCACCGATTCGCATGAGAAATCAGATACACTGCCACGTTTCCCCGACCCGCCACCAACTGGCAACCACCCGCGCCGGTGCCCCAAGATGACAAAACCCTTGCCCTCGTCAGAGCAGCCGATGTTCTTCGTGCGTCCCTCGCAACTGGAACAGATGCGCGACCCGCTGCATGCCGGCTGGAACCGCGCGCTGGCCGCCAGGGAAACGGCGCCGGCGTCGGACTTCAACCTGGCCGAGCTGATCGACTTCAGCAAGATGAATGAAGTGTTCGCCAGCTACCTGGAAGTGATCGGCTTGCCGGTGGCGATCATCGACTTCAACGGCGTGGTGCTGGCCTCGTCGCACTGGCAGCGGCTGTGCATGGAATACCACCGCAGCAACGAGGGCACGCTGGGCCGCTGCCTGGAAAGCGACACCAGCCTGTCGCGGCAGATGCAGGACGGCACCAACTACGCCATCTACCGCTGCAGCAACGGCTTGACCGACTGCGCCTCGCCCATCATCGTCGACGGCCAGCACATCGCCAACCTGTTCATCGGCCAGTTCTTCCTGCAGCCGCCCGACCTGGCCTGGTTCGAAGCCCAATGCGCCAAATTCGGCTTCGAACGCGAAGGCTATTTCCGGGCGCTGGCCGAAGTGCCCATCGTGGCCGAGGAACGGGTGCCGGCCATCCTGAAGATGCTGGTCGGCTTCGCCAACCTGCTGGCCAAGCAGAGCCTGGCCGAACACCGGGCCCGCACCGCCTACCTCGACGTCGAGCAGCAAGTGATCGAACGTACCCAGGCGCTGGCGCGCAGCGAGCAGCGCATGCGCTCCATCATCGAACTGTCGCCCATCCCCAAGGCGCTGTGGACGGCCGACGGCCAGACCACCTACGTCAACGCGGCCTTCATCCGCAGTTTCGGCTATACGCTGGCCGATGTCGCCACCGTGGACGCGTTCTGGGCGCGCGTGCTGCCCGACCCACGGGCGCGCGCGGCCGCCGTGGCCACCTGGCGCCAGCGACTGGACGAATCGGTCGCCAAGGGCCAGCCATTCCAGCCCACGGAACTGGCGCTGACCTGCCAGGATGGCGAAGTGCGCACGGTGATCGCGGAAACCGTGGCCATCGTCGGCGATGCGGGACGCGAGGACAGCCTCCTGACCGTGTTCTACGACATCACGCAACTGAAGCAGACCGAGTCGGCGCTGCGCCAGGCCAAGGAGCGCGTGGAGGCGGCCGCTTCGGCCGGCATTGTCGGCATCTGGGACTGGGACGTGGTCAACAACCGCCTGGTGTGGGACCAGGTGATGTACAAGCTGTACGGCCTGCGCGAAGGCGATTTCGGCGGCGCGTTCGAGGCGTGGGCCGCGTCGATCCATCCGGACGACCGCGCCTACGCCGAGCGGGAAATCCAGGCCGCGCTGCGCGGCGAGCATGAATACGCGATCGAATTCCGGGTGCGCTGGCCGGACGGCTCCACCCATTACCTGAAGGCCGTGTCGCAGACCACGTTCGACGCGCACGGCCAGCCCTTGCGCATGATGGGCGTGAACTACGACACCACGCCGCAAAAGGAAATCCAGCTGCAGCTGGACAAGCTGGCCTATTACGACCTGCTCACCGGCCTGCCCAACCGGCGCCTGCTGGAAGACCGGCTGCAGCAGGCGATCGCGCTGGCGCAGCGCAAGCGGCGCAAGGTGGGCATGCTGTTTATCGACCTGGACCGCTTCAAGCCCGTCAACGACCGGCACGGCCACCAGGCCGGCGACTGGCTGCTGAAGGAAGTGGCCAAGCGCGCCAAGGCGTGCCTGCGCGCGTCGGACACGCCGTCGCGGCTGGGCGGCGATGAATTCGTCGTGCTGCTGCCCGATGTGCTGAACGTGGACGACGCCATCAGCGTGGCCGAGAAGATCCGCGCCAGCCTGGAACTGCCGTTCCGGATGGATAATGGCCAGTTGCTCGATATATCGTCGAGCATCGGCGTGGCGCTCTACCCCGACCACGCGGACGACGCGCGCAAGCTGCTCATGTGCGGCGACGAGGCCATGTACAAGGCCAAGCAGGGCGGCCGCAACGCGGTGGTGGCCTGCGCCTGAGCCTGAGCACGCGCGCGAACGGCGAAGCCACCTGACCTGGTCAGGCATCGGCCCGGGCCACCGGAATGGGCGCCCCATACCATTGGAAGTTGTTGCGCCCGCGCTCCTTGGCGCGGTACATGGCCACGTCGGCGTTCTTCATCATGGTGATCAGGTCCGTGCCATCGTGCGGATAGCAGCTGATGCCGATGCTGATGGTGACACTGATCTCGTGCTGGTCGAAATGGAAGTTGGGCGCCATGGCCGCCATGATGGCGCTGGCCGTGTGGTTGACGGCATCGGCGTCGGCCTGCTGCGTCACCAGCACCACGAATTCGTCGCCGCCCAGCCGCGCCACCAGGTCGGTCTCGTGCACATGCGCCGTCAGGCGCGCCGCCACTTCCCGCAGCAGCTTGTCGCCAGCATCATGCCCCAGCTCGTCGTTGATGATCTTGAAGCGGTCCACGTCGATGAACATAAGGGCGAAGCTGCCGCCGTCGGCCTCTTTCCGGGCCAGCAGATCGTCCAGCGTCTCCATGAACATGGCGCGGTTCGGCAAGGCCGTCAGCTCGTCGTAGAACGCGCGCCGCTGCAATTCCTGCTGGTTGCGCTTGCGCAGTTCGATATTGTTCATGGCTGTCAACACGCATTCCTGGCCGTCGTAAGTAATGCAGCGCGATGACATCGAGGCCCAGAATGCGATGCCGTTCGCATCCTGCATCCGCACTTCCCAGTCCTGCACGCTGCGATGCTGGCGCAAGTGGGCGTACAGCGCCTCGCGGTCCTCGTTGCGCACATAGAAATCGGCCGGCTGCGCCTGCGCCAGCGCGGCGGCCGTCAACTTGAATTGCTTGAGCGCGTGGTCGTTGGCGAACAGGATGGTGTTGTCGCAGATCCTGACGATGACGATGGGCAAAGGCGCGAACTGCAGCAGCCCGCGCAGTTGCCGCTCGCCTTGCCGCAACGCGTCTTCGACGCGCTCGCTTTCACGCACCACGCGCCGCGAGAACACCAGTGCCGCCCCCAGCAGCAACGCCACGCCCACGAACAAGGCGGCCAGCAGGATCACTTCCGTGGTGCGCGCGGCCCGGCCCAGGGTGGCCGAGAAATCATCCTCCAGCGGCCGCAGGCGCTGGTTGATGGCATTCAGTTCGCGCAACTGGGCCAGCATCAGGTGTTCGTCGTCCGCGCCATCGCGCGCGGACGCCCGCACCCGCGCCGCCAGCGCCATCAACTGGTCGATTTCGGTGTCGGCCCGGGTCCAGATGGCGATCGCCTGGTCGATGTCGGGAATGTGGCGGAAGTGGCGGAACAGGCCGATCATGCCGTCGATATCGTCGCGATGGTTGCGTCCCTGCAGGAAACCGGCCCGCGCGCGCGCCAGGTCGGGCACCGGCTTCTCCAGTTCCAGCCGTGCCTGGCGATCGCCCAGGATCACGTTCAGCGAAGCCTGATAGGTGTCATAGTCGGCCGGCTGGCGATAGCGCACATAGCGCCCCAGCGCGAACACGGCATCCTTCTGCGCCTTGGACCACAAGCCTTCGCCGCCCACGTAAGCGCGCCCGGCGGACAGCAAGCCGATGCCGTAATAAGTGAAAATCAGGATCAGCACGATGATGGCCGAGAACAGCCACGCGATCAGAATCAACCGGCGGCTCCTGGTGCCGCTGGCATGCGCCGGTTCGATATGCAGAAGGTCAGCCATCTGATCGCTGTTCGGTGTCGTCGCCTGTCCGCCATGCCGCCGGCGGAATGCCGAGGACACATCTTACTCCAGTCCAGAGCGCGCACGGCGCACAATGGACAATGCGTGGGCAATAAGGTAACAAAAAATCGCCCGGCATTACTAACTAGTAAGAACGAGCATAACAGCCTGTTGCCCTACCAAAACACACACATTCTCACTGTTTACGTTTGGCAACATTAACCTCCTGGCACCAGCGCATCAAGGCCTGCGCCACGGCCAGCAAGCCCAGCGCCGCCAGCACTGTGCGCGCCGACGGGCGCTTGCGCGCGCGGCGTGGCGGGTGTTCCGCCGCGGGCCGCTGGGCACTGTCGCGGCCGCCATTGGCCGGCTGGCCCGTGGCGACGGCATTTTTCTCGGCAACATGGTCCGCGTGGTCGGCTAGCATGGATGCTCCTTTGGCAATGTAATAATACTGATAAATATCAGAACCCTGACATAGCAAACGAGCAAGCGGGCTGACTTTTGAAAAAACTTGCCCAATAGTCATTTTTAGGCAAAACTGGCTGCGCTCTATTTTCCACCCATTGAAAAGGATGCCCATGCGCTACCCACCCGCACGTTCCCAGACGCTCGCCAGCCTGATCCTGATTGGCCTGTTCAGCCTGGGTTTGCACGCCCCCGCCCACGCGGCGGATGCCAAGCCGGAAGCGAAAGCCGACGCCAAAAGCGAGATCGAGCTGCCGCCCCTGTCCGAAGACAAGAAAGTCCACCAATCCATCACCCTGAACGGTAAGGTGCTCCAGTACGACGCCACCGTGGGCGCCATCAAGGTGCGCGACGCCAAGGGCAAGGTCACGGCCGAAGTGGTGTACACCTCCTACGTGGTGCCGGGCGCGGACGCCAAACGCCCTGTCACGTTCGCCTTCAACGGCGGACCGGGCGCCGCCTCCGTGTACCTGAACCTGGGCGCCATCGGCCCCAAGCGGGTGCAGTTCGGTGACGCCGGCAACGTCCCGTCCGATTCGTCGGAACTGAAGGACAACGCGGCCAGCTGGCTCGACATGAGCGACCTGGTGTTCATCGACCCGGTCGGCACCGGCTTCAGCCGCTCGCTGGAGGACGCCGACAAGACCAAGGCCGATTTCTACGCCACCGAGCCGGACATCAAATACCTGTCGCGCGTGGTGTACGACTGGCTGGTCAAGAACGGCCGCCTGCGCTCGCCGAAATTCGTGATGGGCGAATCCTATGGCGGCTACCGCGCGCCGCGCATCGCCTACCACCTGCAGACCCAGCTGGGCGTGGGCGTGAAGGGCTTGATCATGGTGTCGCCGTATCTCGACCCGGCCGCCATCGGCGATGACACGGCCCTGTCGCCGCTGCCATGGATGATCAACCTGCCCTCGATGGCGGCCGTGCAGCTGGAAAACCAGCGCCGCCTGACGCCGGCCGCGATGCAGGAAGTGGAATCGTATGTGCGCCAGCAGTACGCGCTGGACCTGTTCGCGGGCCGCGCCGACCCGGCCGCCATCGCACGGCTGGTGAGCAAGGTGTCGGGCCTGACGGGCGTGGACGCGCAAGTGGTGGGCCGGCTCGATGGCCGGCTCGATGTCGAAACCTTCCTGCGCGAAGTGCACCGCGCCGACAAGAAGATCGGCTCCATCTACGACGCCAATGTGACGGCCTGGGACCCGTTCCCGGAGTCGGCCGACCGCAAGTCGGGCGACCCTATCCTGGAGGCACTGATCGCGCCCACCACCAGCGCCATGGTGGACTTCATCACGCGCGAAGTGGGCTGGAAGACGGAGGCGCGCTACAACGCGCTGTCGTATGACGTGAACAAGGCCTGGGACCGGGCGGCCACCAAGCAGGACAAGCCGGTGAGCGACCTGCGCAAGGCGATCGCCAACGATCCCAACATGGGCGTGCTGATCGTGCATGGCTATAACGACCTGGCCTGCCCCTACTTCGCCTCGCGCCTGATCATCGACCAGATGCCGAAGATGGGCAATTCGCCGGTGCGGCTGTCGGTCTACCCGGGCGGCCACATGTTCTACAGCCGCGACGCCTCGGCCCAGGCGTTCAAGCGCGATGCGCGCGCCTTGTACGGGCTGTAACCGGCCGGCCGCTTCAGGGTCAGACCCCAGGGTCTGCCCCTCGCACTGTGCGGTGCTGCGGCAGGCGGTTGAGCATAACCGCCGCCCCCCAGGGTCAGACCCTAGGGTCCGACCCTGCGGCCAACGTCGGCGGCTGATACATGATCGAGGTCGGGCCGGCGCCACGGGTCCACGTGGGTCATCAGGTTCAATACGCGGTGGCGTTGCAGCACGCGCTGGCGCGCTTCCACGGCGATATCGTGGCCCTGCTCCACGGTCAGCATGGCGTCCACTTCAAGGTGGGCATCGACCACGATCAGGTCGCCCATCTTGCGAGTGCGCACGTCATGCACCCCGCTCACGCCGGGCGTTTCCAGCAAGGTCAGGCGGATCGCGTCCACTTCCAGTTCATCGGCGGCGCGGTCCATCAAATCGTGCAGCGCGTCCCAGCCGAATTCCCAGCCCATCTTCGAAATCAGGAAGCCGACGATCAGCGCGGCGATCGGGTCCAGGATGGGATAGCCCATCAGGTTACCGGCGATACCGATGCCCACCACCAGCGACGACGCAGCGTCCGAGCGCGCATGCCAGGCGTTCGCCACCAACATGCTGGACTTGACGCGCGTGGCCACCGCCAGCATGTAGCGGAACAGCGTTTCCTTGGCCACCAGCGCGGCGGCGGCCACCCACAGCGCGGCCACGTGCACCTGCGGAATGGCTTCCGGCCTTTGCAGCTTGGCGATGGCGGACCACAGCATGCCTACGCCCACGGCCAGCAGCAGCAAGCCAAGCACCAGCGAGGCGGCCGTCTCGAAGCGCTGGTGGCCGTAGGGATGGTCCTGGTCCGCGTCCTTCTTGCTGTGGTGGCTGGCGAACAGCACCACGAAGTCGGCCACCAGGTCCGACAGCGAGTGGATACCATCGGCGATCAAACCCTGCGAACGGGAGAACAACCCGACGCCCACCTGGAGGCTGCTCAGCACCAGGTTGATGGCGACGCTGACCCAGGTGCTGCGGCTGGCGGCCGCCGCGCGTTCCTGCACGCTGTGCTGGGATTCTTCCTGGTCGTCTTCAAGCTGGTCAAATTTCATGGGGTCTGGGCTTTCTTGTTGTTCGGGCTACAGTGACACAGCCGCCATTTTACGACGGGATGGCCGGCCGCGTGGCGGCCGCCGTCATTCCTGCAGCAGCACCGAGGCGCCGCGCGCCAGCGCGCCCGCCACGGCCAGCGCATCCCAGTTGGTCAAACGGATGCAGCCATGCGACTGGGTCCGGCCGATGTTGCCCGGCTCCGGCGTGCCGTGGATGCCGTAGTGCTTCTTGCTCAGCTCTATCCATACCACGCCGACCGGGTTGTTGGGGCCGGCCGCGATCATGGCCCTGGCATCGTTCCGCTTGGCGTCCCAGAACAGCTTGGGGTCGTAGCGGTAGACCGGATTGCGCACCACGGCCGTCACCTTCCACTGGCCGTAGGGCAGCGGATCGTGCTCGCTGCCGGTGCTGGCCGGGAACTGGGCGAACGGGGTGCCGCTGGCGTCGAGCAGCGTGAGGGTGCCGTCGGCCCGGCCCACCATCAAGGCAGTGGCCTTGGGCAGCGGCGCGGCCGCCAGTACATTGGGCACCACCACCTGCTCGCCGGCGCGGTTCATGCGCTTGCCGGGGTTGAGCCGCTTGAGCAAGGCCGGGCTGCAGTGGAAGCGCTCGCCCAGCGCTTCGAGCACGTTGGCGTAGCCCAGGGAGGGCAACTTGGCCTTGTCGGCCATGCTGGCCGGCGCCACCGCGTAGGGCCCGGCCGCATCCTCGGCCGTGATGGTGTAGCTGCCCAGCACAGGCTCCTTGTCCTGCGCCAGCAGCGCCCAGGTGGCCGCGTCGATCGCGCCCGTCACCTTCAACTGGTGCAGTTTCTGGTAGCCGCCGATGGCCAGCCGCAGGTTGCGGCTGTAGGCGCCATCGATCTCGCCGGACGAAAAATGGGCACGGTCCAGCAGCACCTGGGCGCGCAGCACGTTGGCGCCGCGCGTGCGCGGGCCAACGGTGGCGGTGGCCGGCAACTGGTTGATGGCGACCGGGTTGGGTGCCGCGCCTGCCTTCTCAGGCGCGGCCAGGGCGAGGCCCGGCAGCGCAAGCCAGGCCGCCAACGGCAACAAAAAACGAGGTGTTCTCAAGCGGCGCTCTTCTTGGGCATTTTTTCATGAGGCAAGATTATGACACCGGATCTCCAGCCAGTGCCAGCGCGCGCGGCAATCGTGCGCACCCTCGCCTCACGTCAGCCTCAGCGCGATGCCACCGTCACGGCTGCAAACCGGCCTGCTTGTCGCGGAAGAACGACCACGCCTCTTCGGCAATCTCCAGGTCACCGTTCTGCGGTCCCAGCATCATGCGGTACATCCACTTCAACCGCTTGACCTTGCTCGGCTCCGTGTGGCCGCCCTTATCCACGCGGATCAGCGCCACTTGCAGCTTGCGGGGATCGGCACCCCATGTGGTGCGGGTGGCGCGCGTGACGTCGGCCACGTCGCGGTGCGGGAACTCCATCGACACACCGGCCGCCGGTAAATGGGCCAGCTGGCGCCATTCGGCCACAGCGTCCTCCACCGGCACCACGGAGCCGCGCTGGCGCAGCATGGCGAAGCGGATATCGCCGCCCGCGTAAGGGACGATGGGATCGGCCGTGCCGGCCACGATCAGCGCCGACACGGGCGCCTTGGGCGCGGCACAACTGCTCTTGGCCGCCATCGACGCGCCCACCGTGGCGAACGCCGCCAGCCGCGCCGGCATCTCGGTGGCCAGCCGGAACGCCATGATGCCGCCGTTGGACATGCCCATCACGTAGACGCGCGCCGGATCGGCATGGTGCTCGGCCACCGCCTTGTCGATCAGCGCGTTGAGAAAGCCCACATCGTCGCTGTGGGGATTCGAGATGGCGTCGGAACGGCAATCGTTCCAGCCCGTTTTGCCGTCGCTGCCCAGGGTGCCATCCGGCGCCAGCACCAGCAACTGCTCGCGGTCGGCGATGTGCAGCCACACGGACAGCGGCGCGGCGATGCGCTCGCGCCCCAGCACCTGGGCGGCCGATCCGACATGGCCATGCAGCACGATGACGAGCGGATGGCGGCCCGGCGCCAGCTGGTCCGGGGTGGCCAGCAGGAAGTGGCGCGCGCCCTCGGGCCGGGCCAGTTCGTAGGAAGTGATCTGGGCGGCGTCCGCCGCGTGCGCCACACCAGCCAGCAGCAAGCCGGCGGCGGCTCGGAACAAAATGGATTTCACGGGATTGCGCGCCTTTCCTTGGTCCATCAGCTTCGGCGATACTGCCACAGAACGCGGCGGCGGACAATCCGGGCGCGCGCCGGCGTGCGTCAACCGCGCAGCGCCCGCGCCGGACGCAGACGGACCGCCACCCATGCCTGCCGGGCCACCGCGCCCGCGGCGCTGGCCATCGTTGCCAGCAATGCCGCCAGCAAGGTCCAGTAAGCCACCGGTGCCCGCTCGACGAACCCGGACAGGTAGCGTTCCACGGCTACCGCCGCCACCGGCAGCGCCAGCCCGGCCGCCGCCAGCGTGAGCGCGCCGAATTCACGGGCGACCAGCAACGCGATATCGCCATGGCCGGCGCCATGGAGCTTGCGCAGCACGATCTCGCGCGCGCGCCGCCGCACGGTGTGCGCCGCCAGTGCGTAGGTGCCAAAGGCGGCCACGCACAGGGCGATGCCGGCGGCCACGGCCAGCAGGCCGGCCAGCCGGGCGTCGTCGGCATAGTCGGCGGCCAGGATGGCGCCGGCCGGTTGCAGGGCCGGGATCGCATCGGGGAAGTACGCCGGCCACAGGGCGCGGATGCGCGCTTGCACCGCCGCCATCGGGCCGTCCACGCGGATGCTGAGCGTGCCGCCGCCCGTCCACAACTGGTAGGCCACGGCGTGCGGCGCTTCGCGCAGGGACTGGTAGCGCAGTTCGGGCGCGATGCCGATCACCCGCTGCTGCACACGCCGGCCGTCATAATCCGTGTAGCTCACTTCCTGCCCGAGGGCGGCGGCCGGCGTGGCGAAGCCCAGCTTGCGCGCGGCCGCGCCGTTCAGCACCAGCGGCACGGGATCATCCTCGCGCTCGATGCGCGGATCGAACAGCCGGCCGGCCACGGCCTGCAGCCGGTACTGCCCGAAGAAATTGACGCTGACCGATTTCATGTCCATGGCCGCGCCGCTCCCGCCGGGCCGCTTCAGGTCGCGCATCCAGACGTTGCGGTGGCGTCCCACGGCGTCCAGCGAGACGGCCACGCCGGCCACGCCGGGCTGCGCCGACAGCGCCGTCATGAAATTGCGCACGGTGGCCGCGTCGCGCTCCGGCTCCGGCAGATCGAGCACCAGCAGCGGCGACGGATCGAAGCCCGGCGCGGCGCCCATCGCGTAGTGCGTCTGCCAGGCGACGGCCAGCGCCACGCCGGCGAATCCCATCGCCGTGGCCTGCTGCAGCACGGTCAGCGCACGCCGCACGCGCAGCCCCTGCCGCGATTCCGTATCCGGCTTGCCGGCCAGCGCACGGGCTGCGCGCACGCGGATGGCGATCCATACCGGCCAGGCCGCCGTCAACATGCCGAGCACGATGCCGATGGCCGCCGCCGCGGCGATGTTCGGCCCCGACAGCAGGCTGTCGAGCCGGCGGTTCACCAGGTCCGCGAACAGCGGCAACGCCAGCCACGCCAGCAGCAAGCCCAGGGCCGTGGCCAGCGCCGCCACCAGCATGGCTTCGGCCAGCAACTGCAGCGCGAGCTGGCGCGGGCCCGCGCCCAGCACCTTGCGGATGGCGATCTCGCGCTGGCGCCGCACCACCCGCAGCACGGCCAGGTTGACGTAATTGACCGACGCCAGCGCCAGGATCAGCACGGCCATCACGGCCAGTCCGGCGATCACGGCCGGGTCGCCCCGTTCACCGGGCGCGGCGACGTAGTTGGCCGCCACGTCCCGATCGAAATAGGCGGAACGCAGCGGCGACAGGCCCACCTCCATGGCGCGCCGCTGGCCCAGCCGCTGGCGCACCTCGGCCGGCTGGTTCTGGATGCCGGGCGCGTGGTCCACGGCCAGTTGCAGCGCCGCGCCGACGGCCTGCGGCGAAGCGCCCGGCCGCAGACGCAGCAGCAGCTTGCCCCACCAGCCACGGCTGCCGGTGAGCAGCTCGTCGCGCATGGTTTCGTCCACCAGCACGGAACCGAGGCCAACCAGCATGTCGAACGGGATGGTGGTGTTTTGTGGCGGCGCCGGCAGCACGGCGGCCACGCGCAGCAGCTTGCCGTCCGCCTGCACGGTACAGCCCATGGCGTTGGCCGTGCCGAACCAGCGGCGCGCCGCCGCGTCGGTGACGGCCACGCCGTCCGGCTGTGCCAGCGCGCGCGCCAGGTCGCCGGCGTCCGCCGCCAGGCCCAGCATCGGCCCGAAGCCCGGCAGCACCGTCAGGCTGAGCGCCCGCGTGAGCTGCCCGTCGACCCGGAGCGCCAGCTCGCCTTGCGGACGGGTGGGAATGTAGCCGGTGGCGGCGGCCACGCCCGGCGTGCCGGCCGCCACCGCCCGCAGCAGCAGCGGCGCCAGGTCGAACGCCGGCGCCGTGGGGTCGACATTGAAACGCTGCTTGACCACATACACCTGTTCCGCCTCGGGCACCTGGGCATCGTACTGCATCGAATAGCGTACGAAGCCGAGCAACAGCAGCGCCGCCGCCAGTCCCGCGCCCAGGCCCGTCACCGCCGTCAGCGCATAAGCGGGCTCGCGCGCCAGGCTGCGCCAGGCGCCATGCAAATATCGCACTATCATCGCGATACCCCCGTCAAGCCGCTTGCAGCGCATCGACCAGGATGCGGCCGTCGAGCAGGCGCAGCGTGCGCGATGCCTGCGCCGCATGGGCCGGTGAGTGCGTGACCATGACGATGGTGGTGCCCTCGGCGTTAATCTCGCGCAGGATGCGCATCACTTCGTCGCCATGGCCGGAATCCAGGTTGCCGGTCGGTTCATCGGCCAGCAACAGGGCCGGGTTGGCCACCAGCGCGCGCGCGATCGCCACCCGCTGCTGCTGGCCGCCCGACAATTGCGACGGCCGGTGCCGGGCCCGGTGCGCCACGCCCAGCTTGTGCAGCATGGCCGCCACCCGTTCGCGCTGCCGCGCCGGCGGCACGTCTAGGTATTGCAGCGCCAGCGCCACATTCTCGGCCACGCTCAGTTCCTCGATCAGGTTGAAGCTCTGGAAGATGAAACCCACGCGCCCGCGGCGCAGCCGGTTCAGTTGCGCTTCGCTCCATGCCGCCACGTTCTGGCCTTCGAACCAGTAGTCGCCGCCGTCGGGCACGTCCAGCAGCCCAAGTATGGACAGCAGCGTCGATTTGCCGCAGCCGGAAGGGCCGGTGATGGCCACATATTCGCCCGCGTCGATCTCCAGGCTGATGTGGTCCAGCGCGCGGGTGCGGACGTCGCCGCCGTGGTAGGTCTTGCAGATGTTGTGAAGTTTGAGCATGCGGTTCCCGGATGGTGGTTAAGAGTCATTGTGTCACGACGGGTGAAAAATCGAAAAGCTGCCCGGCCAGCAGCAGCCGCTGCGCCTGGCCAAAGCCGGCATAGGACGAGACGATGACGCGCTCGCCGGCCCGCAGTCCGGCCAGCACCTCTACCTGGCCGTTGCTGCGCCGGCCCAGGCGGATGGCGCGGCGCACCGCCGTCCTGCCGTCGCGCGCGACGACGAAGGCCCAGCTGCCGCCTGCATCATTGACGAAGGCATCGTTCGGCAGCAGCAGGGCCGTACCGGAGCCGCCCAGCCCGATGGCCGCGTCCACGCTTTGCCCGGGACTCAATGTGCCGGGCCGGCCGGCGATGGCCAGTTCCATGGTGAACCTGCCGTCCCTGACCTGCGGGTAGATGCGGCTGACGGTCAAGTCCAGCGCCTGGCCGTCCACGCGTGCGCTGCCGGACCGCCCGCTGGCCACGCGGCCCAGGTAGTACTGGTCCACCTGCGCCACCAGCTTGTACTGCGCCAGGTCGTCAACGCGGCCGATGCGCTGGTCCGGGCGCACGGTTTCGCCGACCTGCAGGTGGAAGTCGGCCAGGCGGCCGTTGGCCGGCGCGCGCACCACCAGCGCCGCGATGGTGGCATTGACCAGCTCCATGCCCGCCTCCAGCCGGGCGATGGCCGCTTCCATCTGGCGGACGGCCGCGCGCTGGGTGGCCGTTTCGATCTCGTCGCTGGCCAGTTCCGCATCGAGCAGGCGCCGTTGCTGGTGCGCGTGGTCGGCCGATTCCTCCAGCGCGGCGGCGGAGAGATAACCCTGGGCCGCCAGCGCCTGACGGCGTGCGTGTTGCTTGCCGGCCTGCGCCAGCGCATATTCAAGGTCGGCGATGCGCCGCTGCCGCCCGGCCCGGCCGGCCTGCATGGCCACGCGCAGATTGGCCAGGTTGGCGATCTGCTGCGCATGTTCCGCTTCGCGCGCCAGCAGTTCCAGCCGGCGCTGCGGATTGGACAGCCGAAACAGCGGCTCGCCCCGCCGCACCTGGGCGCCGTCGCGCGCGTACACTTCCTCCACGCGGCCCGATTCCACCGCGTCGAGCAAGACGGACTGCACCGGCGCGGCCGTGGCGCGCACCACCAGCTCGTCGCGCAACATGCCGCGCTCGGCCACCGCCATGCGCAGTTGCGCCACCGGCACCGGCATCCCGCGCGGCAGCAGCCGCCACAGGCCAGCCGCCGCCAGCAGCAACGCGGCCAGCGCCGCTGCCGCCAAGAGCGGGCGCCGCCCGCGCCGGCGCGGCAATGGCGTATCCATGGCGGCGCCGCTGGGCGGGCGGCCGGGGTGCTGGTCGGGCGGGGAATTCGGCTGGGGCATGGTTACATCCGTCTCGGCGATACGGACCACATCGCAACATCCGTGCCACGCGCGCAAGGCGCGGAAACGGCTGTCCGCGCAGCCCGATTGTGCGCTTGCGGACAAGGCCAGGGCCCGCGAGTGTCCGGTTCCGGACACCTGGCCGGGCGGCCTTGGTCGCGCCGGCGCCGTGCTGCTAGAATCGCCGCACGATCCCACTTTGCCGCACTCTTTCATGACCAGCCCGCAGATATTGATACTCGACGACGACGCCGATGTCGCTTACGCGGCCCGGCTGCTGCTGCGCCGCGCCGGCCGCGTGGAAACGCTGGCCAGCCCGAGCGCGCTGCCGGCGGCGTTGCGCGCGGGGGTCCCCGACCTGCTGCTGCTCGACTTCAATTTCACGCGGGGCCGCACCGATGGCGGCGAAGGGCTGGCCGTGCTCGATCAGCTGCGCGCTCTGCCCCGGCCGCCGGCCGTGATCGCGATGACGGCCTACGCCGATATCGCGCTGGCGGTGGAAGCGATGAAGCGCGGCGCCTGCGACTTCGTCACCAAACCCTGGGACAATGCGCGCCTGCTGGCTGCCGTGGATGGCGCGCTGGCGCGCCGTGCCGCCGCAGCGCCGGCAAGGTCCCCAATGGCCACGGCACCGGCGGCGGCCTGCGCCGAACTGCTGGGCGACTCGCCCCCCATGCGGGAACTGCGCGCCTTCATCGCCAACATCGGCCCCACGCTGGCCAACGTGATGGTGCTGGGCGAGAACGGCGTTGGCAAGGAACTGGTGGCGCGGGCCATCCACCAATGCTCGCAGCGCGCCGCCGCGCCGTTTCTCGCCGTGGACATGGGCAGCCTGCCGGAAGCGACGCTGGAAAGCGAGCTGTTTGGCCACCGCAAGGGTTCATTCACGGACGCGCGCAGCGACCGCGCCGGCCGCTTCCAGGCCGCGCACGGCGGCACTCTGTTTCTCGACGAAATAGGCAACCTGCGGTTGCCCGCGCAAGCCAAGCTGCTGACGGCGCTGGAGCGGCGCGAAGTGACGCCGCTGGGCGCCGACCGGCCGCAATCGGTGGACGTGCGCATCGTCAGCGCCACCAACCTGGACGAGGCGCGGCTGTACGATCCCCATGTGTTCCGCAACGACCTGCTGTTCCGCCTCAATACCATCGTGCTGCGCATCCCGGCCCTGCGCGAGCGCGCCGGCGACGTTCCGGCGCTGCTGCGCCACTACCTTGCGCACTACCAGCGCCAGTACGGCCGGCCCGAGCGCGCCATCGCCGCCCCGGCCCTGGACGCGCTGTGCGCCCATGCCTGGCCCGGCAACGTGCGTGCGCTGCGCCACGCGTGCGAGCGCGCCGTGATCCTGGCGCAGGAGCCGTGCTACCAGCTGGCGGACTTTGGCTTGGGCGCCCCGGCGCCGCTGCCGGCGCCGCCCCTGGGCGGGCCCGCAGCCAAGGACAGCGCGCCCGCCCGGCCGCTTGGCGCGCTGGAGCGCGATGCCATCGCGGCGGCCCTGGAGCAGGTGCGCGGCAACATCAGCCACGCGGCCAAACTGCTGGGCGTGAGCCGCGCCGCGCTGTACCGCAAACTGGACAAGCATGGACTCTGAGCGCACGCCATGCCGCGCGGCCGGCGCGCTGGCCACGGCCGGCGGCGTGCTGCTGGCCGGCGCCGCCTATGCCGCCGGGGCCAGCCACGGCCAGCCACGGTTGCTGGCCGCATGCGCGCTGGCAGCGGCCGTGTCGATCGCGCTGCTGTGGCGCGGCTTCGCCATCCGGCCAGCGCCGGCCCCCGCGCCGATGGAAACAGCGGCCGCCGGCCTGGCGCCGCACATCGGCGCGCAACTGGCCGGGCGCGCGGTGATGCTCGAATCGCAGCTCGAATTCGCGCCCATCGCCCTGTTCCGCGTTCACCCGGACGCCGGCGGCATCGGCGTCAGTCCCCTCAACGTCAGCGCCCGCCGGCTGCTCGCGCCCGGCCGCGCGCTCGATGGGGCAGCCGTGCGCCACCTGATCGCCCGGCAGGTGCAAGGCCAACGCCGGGTACTCGAGATTGAAACGGCGCGCGGCAGCGAGCGCATGCTGGCCACCGCCGCCGCCCTGACCGTGGCCGGAGCGCAGGAACGGCTGGTGGCGCTGATGCCGATGGAAGATGAACTGGAAGCCGAAGCCATGCAGGCGTGGCAAAAGTTGGTGCGCGTGCTGGCCCACGAGATCATGAACTCGCTCACGCCGGTCGCCTCGCTCGCGCACACGGCGCGCGGGCTGCTGGCCGGCGCCAGCCAGCCGGCCAGCCTCGCGGGCGCACATGGCGACGGCCTTGCGGGCGAGCACGCGGTGGAGCTCCCGGCGGAGCTCGCGGGCGAGCTCGATACTGCGCTGGACGCCATCGGCCGCCGCGCCGATGGCCTGACCAGCTTCGTCAGCGGCTACCGGGCCCTGGCCAGCGTGCCCGAGGCGCAACGGCAGCGCATCGCCGTGCGCGCCCTGTTTGCCCGCCTGTCGGCGCTGATCACGCCGGCATGGGAGGCGCGCGGCGGCCAGGCCCACTGGCTGGCCGAACCGGCATCGCTGGAACTGATGGCCGATGCTGGCCAGCTGGAACAGGCGCTGGTCAATCTGCTGACCAACGCGGCCGAAGCGACGGCCGGCTGCCCCGCGCCGGCCGTGCACATCACGGCCAGCCTGTCGCGCGGGGGCCGCCTGCGCATCGAAGTGCGCGATAACGGCCCCGGCGTGCCCGACGACATCGTGGCCGACATCTTCACGCCCTTCTTCTCGACCCGGCGCGAGGGGGACGGCATCGGCCTGGCCATGGTGCGCCAGCTGATACACCGAAACGGCGGATCGGTGCGGTACGCGAAATCCGTGGCGCCCGGTGCGCGCTTTCTCATTACATTTTGACCAAACCTCCCGCCGCTAAGCCGCCCCGCCTTGATCCGGCGGTGGTTACGGCGCCGCTGGCCGCCCTGCCCCGCTGATATAATCGGCCGATGGGAATGACTCGTACGACTCGCCAATTCGCCGCCTGGATCGCCTGCCTGGCCATCCTGTTCGCCGCCTTCGCGCCGTCGATTTCCCACGCGCGCGCCAGCGCGCGCGGCGCCGGCTGGATGGAGATCTGCAGCACGGCGGGCGCCAAACTGGTGGACATGGACGCGGGCCAGCGCCTTGAACAACCGGCCACCGGCGCCGGCGTCGATACTTCCCATCTCGATCACTGCCCGTTCTGCTTCACCCACGGCGGCGCGCCGCTGGCTCTGCCCGGCGCGGAACTGACGCTGCCCACCTTCACCGCGCAAGATACCCATCCCTTCCTGTTCTACCACGCACCACGCCCGCTGCCCATCTGGACGGCGGCGCACCCGCGCGCACCACCTTCCGCGACCTGCTGATCCCCACAGACGCTGGCTGAGCGCGCCCATCGCGCCGCCGGCCGCCCGCTCGCATCCGCCTCGCACACCCACACCGGGTCCGGCGCTGGCTTGCGATCCGGCGCGCGCCTTGCGTCCCACACAAGAACAAACACGGACATCGTCCAAGGAAGGTTTCATGAAGTCGCACCACACCCCCATCGCCGCGGCCCTGCTCGCGGCCTTCGCCTGCGCGCCCGCGCTGGCGGACGACGCCATTTTCGACAGCGGCCTGCAGGAAGTCGTGATCAAAGGCGAGAAGCGCGCCACGGTCGCGCCGGTCGTCACCACCGAGTCCATCACGGCCAGCCAGATCGAAGCCAGCATCAACGCCGTCACCACGGCCGAAGTGCTCAACTACCTGCCCAGCATGCACGTGCGCGAACGCTACGCGGGCGACCGCAACGGCATTCTCGTCATGCGCGTCAACAGTTCGATCGCCAGCGCCCAAACCACCGTGTACGCGGACGACCTGCTGCTGTCGAACTTCCTCAACAACAGCTTCAGCACGGCGCCGCGCTGGGGCATGGTGGCGCCGGTGGAAATCGAACGGGTGGACGTGCTGTATGGTCCGTTCTCCGCGCTCTACCCCGGCAACTCGGCCGGCGGCGTGGTGATGATGACGACCCACATGCCGGAACGCTTCGAAGCCCACGCCGGCGTCGACCTGATCAGCCAGGACTTCAAGCTGTACGGCACCAGCCAGCACTTCAACGGTTCCCACGCCAGCGCCGCCATCGGCAGCAAGGCCGGCCCGTGGTCGTACTGGATCACGGCCGACCACCTGGACAACCACGGCCAGCCGCAAACCTTCGGCACGGCCGCCAAGGCCAGTCCCAAAGCCGGCACCGCCTTCACGGCAGTCAGCGGCGAACTGCGCGACACCGACACCAGCGGCAACCCGCGCATCCTCACCAGCGCCATCGGCGCCGACCACACCGTGCAGGACACCGACAAGATCAAGCTGGCCTACGACTTCTCGCCCACCGTGCGCGCCCAGTACACCCTGGGCTTGTGGCAAAACAAGTCCGACACCGGCGTCGCCGCCTGGCTGCGCGACAGCGCCGGCAACCCAGTCTACAACACGGCCGCCAGCGGCGCCGGCAAATACGTCAAGTTCACCGGCGACAGCAATTACTACACGCTGGCCGGCACTTCGCCCGGCTATAGCGAAAGCCGCCACCTGATGCACGGCCTGTCGCTCAAGACCGACACGGGCGGCACGTGGGACTGGGAAGCCATCGCCAGCCTGTACACGCAAGACATGGACCGCAGCCGCAGCGCCGCCAACACGGCCAGCCTGACCGATTCGGGCACGGGCGCGCAACGCCCCGCCGGCACGCTGACCGTGGCCGATGGCACCGGCTGGCGCAACCTCGACCTGCGCGGCACCTGGCGCGCCGACGGCACGGCCGCCAGCGCGCATATCCTGAGCTTCGGCTATCACACGGACCGCTACACGCTCAAGTCGGTCACCTCGGCCGTGCCGTCGGACTGGCTGTATGGCGCGGCGGCAGCCACGCCCTCCAGCAATTCCTACGGCAAGACGGAAACGCAGGCCTTGTACCTGCAGGACGCGTGGCGCATCGCGCCGGCCTGGCGCCTGGTGGCCGGCGCGCGCGCCGAACACTGGCGCGCCTTCGACGGCAGCAACTACAACGCCGCCAACGTGCCCGCCTACCAGCAATTGAACTACGCGGCCCGCAGCAGCAGGGACATCTCCCCCAAACTGGGCCTGTCCTGGCTGGCCAGCGCCGACTGGACGCTGCGCGCCGCGCTGGGCAAGGCGGTGCGCTACCCCACTGTGGCCGAGATCTTCCAGGTCATCAGCCTGCCCAACAACGTCAAGCAAAACGATCCCAACCTCAAGCCCGAACGCGTCGTGTCGGGCGAACTGGTGGCCGAACGCCACTTCCAGCGCGCCAGCCTGCGCTCGTCGCTGTTCTGGGAAGCCAAGCGCGACGCGCTGATCGCGCAGTCCGACGTCACCGTCACGCCCAACATTTCGAGCATCCAGAACGTGGACAAGGTGCGCACCTACGGCATCGAGGAAGCGTTCGACGCGCGCGACTGGCTGGTGCGCGGCCTGGACCTGAACGGCAGCGCCACCTGGACCCATTCCACCATCACAGCCGACCGCCGCAACCCCGGCCTGGAGGGCACGGACCAGCCCCGCATCCCCGACTGGCGCGCCACGCTGGTGGCCACGTACCACGCCACCGATCGCCTTGCGCTCAGCCTGAGCTACCGCTACAGCGGCCGCCAGCACAATGCGCTTTACAATACCGCCAGCCACCAGTACAACGACGTCAATCCCGACGTGTATGGCGCCGTGAGCCACTACAGCGTGTTCGACGCCAAGCTGCTCTACAACGTGAACGAGCGCTGGTCGGCGGCGCTGGGCGTGAACAACGTTGGCAACTTCAAGTACTACGTCAACCCGAACCCGTACCCGCAGCGCACCGTGTTCGCCAGCCTGAAATATGACCTTTGAGCGGTCCCCTGCGATGCGACCATTTCTTTGCGAAACAAATGCCATGCAACAGAACGTAAAACCTGCCACCGTGCGCAGCCGGACCGCGCTGGCGGCGCTGGCGCTGTCACTCGGCGGCATGGGCGCCACCGCCGGCGCCCATGCCGAAGCCAATGCCCAAGCCAGTAGCGCCGCCAATACCGCAGCCAGCGCGCAGCCCATGCCCCAGGGGCACACGATGAAGCCGGCCAGATCGGCCGAACTGGGCACCGCCGCCGCCATCGACGCGCGCGGCGCCATCTGGACCATCAGCAAGGAGGTGGACGGCGCGGCCCAGTATCTCGTGCTGCGCAAATCCGAGGACGATGGCGCCAGCTGGTCGGCGCCTGCGCGCATCCTGAACGAACCGGAAGCCATCGCCGCCGATGGCGAGAGCCGGCCCAAACTGCTGTTCGGTCCCAAGGGTGAGTTCTACGTCAGCTACAGCAAGCCGCTGGCCAAGCCCTACACGGGCGACGTGCGCTTCATCCGGTCGCTCGACGGCGGCCAAACCTTCTCGCCCCCCGTCACCGTGCATGCCGACCGCGCCATCATCACCCACCGCTTCGACGCCATGACCATCGACCCGCAAGGCCGCATCTACGTGGCATGGATCGACAAGCGCGACCTCGAACAGGCGCGCGCGCGCCAGCAGGACTACACCGGCGCCGCCGTCTATTACGCCGTCTCCGACGACCGCGGCGCCAGCTTCCGTGGCGACTACAAGGTGGCCGACCATAGCTGCGAGTGCTGCCGCATCGCGCTCACCACCACCCCGGACGGCAAGGTCATGGCCCTGTGGCGCCACGTGTTCGCCCCCAATGTGCGCGACCACGCGCTGGCCGAGCTGACGCCATCGGGCGCCGTCGCCGCCCCGGCCCGCGCCACGTTCGACGACTGGCACGTGGACGCCTGCCCGCACCAGGGCCCGGCGCTGGCTTACGCGGCCGACGGTACGCGCCACCAGGCCTGGTTCAGCGTCAAGGGCGAGGATGGCGGCGTCTATTACGCCAGCGCGGCGCCGGGCCAGCCGCTGGGCGCCCCCGTCAAACTGGGCTCCGACCAGGCCGACCATGCGGCCATCGCAATCGACGGCCGCACCATCGTACTGGCGTGGCGCCAGTTCAACGGCAAGGCCACCGCCATCATGGGCCGCGTCTCGCGCGACGCGGGCCTGAGCTGGCGCGAAACGGAACTGGCCAGCACGGCGCAGGCGTCGGACCATCCGCAACTGCTGCACGGCCGCCACGGCATCGTGCTCGTCTGGCGCACGGCGGCCGAAGGGGTGCGTGTGCTGCCGGTCAAACTGGAGGAAAAATGATGAAGCGTTTCATGACAACCGCCCTGCTGTTCATGTCCCTGTGGCTGGGCGCAGGGGCCGGGACCGCCGTGCAGGCCGCCGAAGCGAAACTGGCCGTGGCCTCGTTCGAGGCGGACAGCCTGGCGCAGATCGTGCGCGCGCATGCGGGCAAGCCCTTCGTGCTGATCCTGTGGTCGCTGGACTGCGTGTACTGCCAGGCCAGCCTGAACGCGCTGGCCGAACAGAAGCGTACCCATCCGGAGCTGGACATCGTCACCCTGTCCACGGATGGCGTGGGCGATCCGCAAACGGACGCGCTGGTCGAACAACGGCTGCGCAAGCTGGCCCTGACCGGCAACGCGTGGGGCTTTGGCGCGGCGCCGGCCGAACAGCTGCGCTATGCGATCGATCCCAAGTGGCACGGCGAAATGCCGAGAAGCTACTGGTTCGACGCCCAAGGCCGGCGCACGCCGCATTCCGGCGTGCTCACGCCGGCCACCATTGACAGGCTGAGCGGAAAAACGCCGCTGTAGCGACAGCCGCCGTCGAGCCACCGGGCAATCGCAGCTGGCGCGCGAGGCCGCCGCCCTTGCCCGGATTACTGTCACAGCGCCAATATTGCCGAAAATTTAGCCGATAATTGCATCCATCGTCGCGGCCGATTCCGTGTTTTCAGCGCGATTCTGGACTAAGATAAAGCGAGGAGCGCTTTCCGCCCCACCGGAGGATGCTATGAAGACAACTCGGATCAAACTGGCGCTGGGTATCCTGCTGGCCGCCATCGCCGCCGCCGTATTCACTTCCACCATGCGGCTGCCACTGGAACAAGGTTTGCAGCAGGCGTCCATGCTACTGCTTGGACTGGCGTCCATGGCGGCACTGGCCAGCTTCGCGGGCCAGGTGGAAAGCAGTGCCAACGCACCGCTGGTGCAGTTTCCGTCCAATGACCGCCGGCTGAACCCACCGGGGCAGGCGCGCGCCACGGACGGTCTCCCGAGCCGGCGTGAGCGGCGCCAAAGCCCCACGGCATGGGGCCCGTCCACGGACGACTTACTGGAGGAAGATCCGGCGCTGGCGCTGGCCAAGCTGCGCATCGACCTCGAAGGCGAATTGCGGCGCATCGCCCAGGTGCACAAGCTGCCGCTGGAAGCGCGCCACGCGCCCATCCATCAGCTGGTGGACGCGCTGCTGCTGGCCCGCCTGCTGGACCCGGACCAGGACAAGAGCCTGAACAGCGTGCTGCAAGACTGCAATGCGGCCATCCATGGCACCGACATGACGGCCGCAGCGGCGGCCAGCGTGATCGAATCGGGCACCCGCCTGCTGGGCACCCTGCGCCACCTGTAAGCGGCCAGCCGGACCGCCGCGCTTACTCCTGTGGCGGATAGGGGCTCTTGCCGCCGTCCGCGATGAAGGCGTCGATGCGCGCCGCCAGCACCGGCAGCGGCACCGAGCCCAGTTGCAGCACCGTGTCGTGGAAATGGCGGATGTCGAAACGCGGCCCCAGCGCCGTTTCCGCCTTCTTGCGCGCATCGATGATGGCCATCTCGCCCAGGTAGTAGGACAGCGCCTGGCCTGGCCAGGAAATGTAGCGGTCCACTTCCGTTTCGATCTCGTGTTCCGACAAGGCCGTGTTGTCGTGCAGGTAGGCCTGCGCCTGGGCGCGGGTCCAGCCCTTGGCGTGGATGCCCGTGTCCACCACCAGCCGCGCCGCGCGCCAGGCCTGGTAGCTGAGCATGCCGAAGGTCTCATACGGCGTCTCGTAGATGCCCATCTCGGTGCCCAGCCGCTCCGAATACAGGGCCCAGCCTTCGCCGTAGGCCGAAATGTAGGCGCGGCGGAACGGCGGCAAGCCCTTCTGCTCCAGCGCCACCGGCATCTGGAACGCATGGCCGGGCGCCGATTCGTGCAGCGTGAGCGCCGGCAGGCTGTAGAGCGCGCGCGACGGCAAATCGTAGGTATTGACCAGATACACGCCCGGCCCGCCCCGGCCCGACGTGTAGAACGGCGCCTGGTCGGCCGGCACCGGCGTGATGGCGAAGCGGCGGCGCGGCAGGTAGCCGAAATACTGGCCGGCCTTGGCGTCGAATTTCTTGGCGATCCAGGCGGCCCGCATCAGCAGTTCCTCCGGCGTTTTGGCGTAAAAGCGCGGGTCCGTGCGCAGGAAATGCAGGAAGGCCGGCAGCTCGCCCTTGAATCCGGTCTGGGCGATGGTGGCCTGCATCTCGGCCCGGATATGCGCCATCTCATCGAGGCCGATCTGGTGAATCCGCTCGGCGCTCAGCGAGGTGGTGGTGAATTCCACGATCTTGGACTGGTAATACGCCTTCCCGTCCGGCAGGCTCTCGGCCGCCAGCGCCTCGCGCGCGTTGGGCACGTACTGCGTGCGCATGAAATCGAGCAGCGCGCGGTAGGCCGGCTGCACGGAGGTGGTGATGGCCTGCACGGCAGCGGCCCGCAGCACGTCCTGGGTGGCGGCCGGAATGGTGGCCGGCATGGCCTTGAACGGGGTGTAGAACACCGTGTCCTGCGGCGTGGCCGCTTCCGTTACCGAGGTCAGTGAACTGTCGCGCCCCTCCAGCGTGACTTTGGGCGGCGTGAAGCCGCGCGCCAGGCCGGCGCGCATGTTGGCCATTTCCTCGCCAAAGTAGCGCGGCACGTCGGCCAATTGCTTCAGGTAGTCGCGGTATTCCTTCTCCGTGGTGAAGTGCTTGCGCCCCTCGTCGGCCATGTTGGACCAGAACGCGGTGTCGGCGTTGAGCGGCTTTTCATATTCGCGGAAGCGCTGGCCAGCCACCAGGGCCGCGATCTGGGCGCGGTACACGGCGTAGTTGATGCGCTCGGGCGCCGACAGGCGGGCCGGCGCGATGCCGTCCAGCTTTTTCAAGACATCCTGCCAGTACGCCAGGCGCGCCTGCTGGGTGGCCGGATCGACGTGCGGCAGGTCGGGCCGGACGCCGCTGTCATCGTCCTCGTCATCCTCCAGCCGCTGGGTCAGGCGCCATTTCCATTCCTGCGCGTAGATGGCCTTGAGGCGGGCATCGTCCAGGCCGGCGGCAGGGTGGGATGCGGATACGCGGGCCGCAGCCGCCGCGGCAGGAATGGCCGCGCCGGCCGTGGCCAGCAGGCCCGCGAGCAGGCAGGCAAACGCACGGGCGCCGGCGGCGCTGGTCTTCTTTTCCATAACGCTCCAGGAAGATGAATTGATTGAGTACTCAAGCATTTATGACAGGTCGGGCACGCAGCGCTTTTCACGCAGCAGCGCGGTGAACGCCTCCGCGCCCACCGGACGGCTGAAATAGTAGCCCTGCATTTCGTCGCAGCCGCGCTGGGCCAGGAACTCCACCTGCTCGCGCGTTTCCACCCCTTCCGCGATCACGCGCAGGTTCAGGTTGTGGGCCAGCGAGATCACCGACAGCGCGATGGCCGCGTCGTTGGGATTGGTGGTGACGTCGTCGACGAACGATTTGTCGATCTTGAGCACGTCGATCGGGAAGCGCTTCAGGTAACCAAGGCTGGAATAGCCGGTGCCAAAGTCGTCGAGCGAAATGCTCACGCCAATGTCCTTCAGGCGCTTGAGCGCGGCCACCGCCTTGTCCGGGTCGCCCATCACCGTGCCTTCCGTGATCTCCAGCCCCAGGCAGGCGGGCGGGATGCCGAAGCGGCGCAGCGTGCCTTCCACGAACGGCACCGTGCTGTCGTGGCCGAACTGGCCGGCCGACAGGTTGACCGCCACCTTGATCTGGCCCAGCCCCTGGTCGCGCCACACCTTGATCTGGGCGCACACGCTTTCGAGCACCCATTCGCCGATCGGGTTCACCAGCCCGTATTCCTCGGCCAGCGGGATGAAGCGGTTGGGCGGCACCTTGCCCAGCACCGGATTATCCCAGCGCAGCAGCGCCTCGGCGCCCACCATCTGGCCCGTGCGCAGGCAGATCTGCGGCTGGTAATGCACTTCGAACTCGTCGCGCGCGATGGCGCCGCGCAGCTGGCCCTGGATCGCCAGCTTGTCGCGGATCTCGGCGTCCATGCGCTCGGTGAAGAAGGCGTAGTTGTCGCGCCCCGTTTCCTTGGCCCGGTACAGGGCCGTGTCGGCGTTGCGCACCAGTTCATCGAGGCTGTCGCCGTCGGTGGGACTGACGGCCACGCCGATGCTGGAGGTGAGCGAGATGGGCTGGCCATCGATCACCAGTTCCGTGCGCAGCCCGGCCAGGATGCGCTGGGCCAGCAGCAAGGTGCCGCCGCACTTGACGTCGTCCTGCAGGATGATCTGGAACTCGTCGCCGCCCTGGCGCGTGACCGTGTCGCCCTCGCGCACCGTGTCGTTGAGGAAGCGGGCCACGGCCTGCAGCGCCTTGTCGCCCATCTGCGGGCCGTAGGTGTCGTTCACGCTCTTGAAGCGGTCCAGGTCCAGGCACATCACCGTCACGCACTGCCCTTCGCGCTTGGCCGCGCCCTGCAGGTGCTCGAAGCGCTGGCGCGCCAGCAGCCGGTTGGGCAGTCCGGTCAGGGCATCGTGGTTGGACAGGAAATCGATCAGGTGCTGCTCGGCCTTGCGTTCGGTGAGGTCCATGAACACGGCCACGATGTTGAGCAGCTTGCCGTCCGCGTCCTTGACCACGGAAATACTGAGCAGGCCAGGATAGGTGTTGCCGTTCTTGCGGCGCGCCATGATCTCGCCGGACCAGTGGCCGGCCGCCGTCAAGGCCTGATTCAGCGCCAGGTAGGCCGGCGCCTCGGCGCCGCCCGCGTGCAGCATGGCCACGTTGCGCCCCACCACTTCCTTGGCCCCATAGCCGGACACGCGCGTGAAAGCGGGGTTGGTGGCCAGGATGTCACCCTTGTCGTCGGTGATCACGATAGCATCCTGGGTGGCTTCGAACACCTGGCTGGCCAGCCGCAGGAATTCCTCGTTGGCGCGGCGCTGGCGCACTTCCTGTTCCAGCGAGTCGGCCAGCTTGGCCAGTTCGGCCGTGCGTTCGCTGACCCGCTGTTCGAGCAGCGCCCGTTCGTCGGCCAGCGCCTTCTGGGCACGCGACAGGCGCACATGGGCGTCCGTGCGGGCCAGGATTTCCTCGGCCTGGAACGGCTTGGCGATGAAGTCCACGGCGCCCAGCGCGAAGCCGCGCACCTTGTCGTCCGTGTCGTGCTGGGCCGACAGGAAGATCACCGGCACGTGGTTCAGCTCAGGGGAGGCTTTCAGGCGGCGGCACACTTCAAAGCCGTCGATGCCGGGCATGCGGATGTCGAGCAGGATCAGCTCGGGCGGGCGCGACTGGGCCGTCCACAAGGCCAGCTCGCCGTTGGGCGCCTGGCGCACGTAGTAGCCGGCTTCCGTCAACAGGTCGCTCAGCAGCTTGAGCGAGGCCGGCGTGTCCTCCACGATCAGCACTTCACCCTTGGTGTGTTGTTCCGCCATTTCCCCGTGCATGCAAACTCTTTCATTCAATTCAAGCGCCGCGCCAGGACGCCGCACAGCTTCCCAGGCGCAGGTTCCAATGCGCGGTTACCTATGCGCGGTTCCCTATGCGCAGTTACCTATGCGCTGTTACCTATGCGCTGTTACCTATGCGCTGTTACCTATGCGCGATTACCTATGCGCAGTTGCCTATGATATACCAGGGCGCCGCCCGCCGACGGCCGGTCCCGCTCATCGCGGCGCCAGCGCCTCGTCATCGTCCTCCAGCAGCGCGCACAATTGGGGATACTGGTGCTGGCTCACCATGTGTTCTATCCGTTCGACCACGGCGCCCTGCTCGCGCGCCAATGGCCGCAGCAACTGCGCCACCCGCACCAGATTCAGCTCCTGCACGGCGGCGCGCAGCGTGGCCCGCAACTGCGGCGACAGGCACGCCACGTCCGCGCGCGACAGCGGCGCGCGGCCATCGTCGTGATCGTCCAGCACCAGGATGTGGCGGCCCTGCTGGTCTTCGGCCATGCCCTCGCCGCCGCTGGCGGCCGGCAGCGCCGCCGCGCTGGCCAGTTCGGCCGCCACGGTGAACTGGAAGGTGGCGCCAGCCCCCGGCGCCGACTGCACCGACAGCGTGCCGCCCATCAGCTGCACGAATTCGCGCGAGATGGTCAGGCCCAGTCCCGTACCTTCCTTGGCGCCGGGGCCATCGGCCTGGATGAAAGGTTCAAAGATGCGGACCTGGTCCGCCTCTGCGATGCCGGGCCCCGTGTCGATCACGGCGAAGCCCAGTTCGCAGCGCTCGCCCCGCGTCACCCCGCGCGCGCGCAGCGTGACCTTGCCCTTGGTGGTGAACTTGACCGCGTTCGACATCAGGTTCAGCAGCACCTGGCGCAGCTTGGTGCCGTCCACCCGGGCCGCCACCGGCAGGCCAGCGCTGTCGAGCACCAGCGCCACGCCGCCCTGGCCGGCCCGCATGCTGACCATGTCCATCACTTCCTGCAGCATTTCCTGCGGATTGAGCACCTCGGTCTGCAGCACGGCCCGTCCCGCCTCGATCTTGGACAGTTCCAGGATGTCGTTGATCAGCTTGAGCAAATGCTGGCCGGAGCGATGGATGATGGCCAGGTTGCGCTTCTCCTCGGGCAGCATGTGCTTGGAATCGGCCATCAGGCGCGAGAAGCCGATCACGGAGTGCAACGGCGTGCGCAGCTCGTGGCTCATATTGGCCAGGAAGGTGCTCTTGGCCTGGTTGGCCGCCTGCGCCTGCAGCACGGCCACCGACAGCGCCTCGGTGCGCTCGGCCACCAGTTCCTCCAGGTGGATGCGGTGGCGCCGCAGCTCCTGCTGGGCCACCTTGTGGGCCGTGATGTCGTAGTTGACGCCCACCATGCGCGCCGGCCGTCCCTCGCTGTCGCGGAAGATCATGGCGTCGCCCTTGATGTGGTGCACGCTGCCGTCGGGCCAGACGATGCGGAACTCGGCGTCGAACTCGCCGTTGCCCTCCAGCGCCTGGTTCAGCAGTGCCTGCACCGGCAGCGCGTCGTCCGGGTGCAGCATGGCCACCCACTGCGCCATGTCGCGCCCGCCCTTGCCGCCCTCCATGCCGTGCAGGCGGAACATCTGCTCGTCCCACACCACGTCGCCGGTCAGGATGTTCCAGTCCCAGATGCCGATGGCGGCCGCGCTGCTGGCGATCTGCAGCCGTTCCTCCGACGCGTGCATGGCCACGTAACGGCGCTCCAGCAGCGCCACCATGTCGCGGATGGCCGCGTTCAGGGTGTCGAGTTCACCGAAGAACCAGTCGCTGGGCGGGGCCGCGCCCGGATTCATGCCGGCCTTGACGTTGACGGCGTAGCGCCCGATCGAACTCAAGGGCTTGAGGATCAGATGCCACAGCAGCAGGTACAGGCTGAACACGAGCGTGGCGTCCAGCACCACGATCATGCCGATGATGGTGATCAGGCGCTGGCGCAGCTGTTCCAGCATCAGCGCCGGGGTGGCATACACGCTGATGGTGCCGATGTTCTGGCCATTGGCCATGATGGCCCGCGTTTCGACCAGCTGGTCCGGCTGGGCCGGCGGGCTGTCGGCCGCCCGCAACAGGCCGTCCGGACCGCGCAGCAGGATATAGGGATGGTTGGTGGCCACGGGCGCCACGGCGCTGGCGTACAGGTCGCGGTTGCTCAGGCCGCTCTTCATGATGGTGAGGATCTGGCTCTCGTCGAAGTTCCAGGCCGGCAGCGCCACGGCGGCCGACAGTTCATCGGCGCTGGTGGCCAGGGTCTGGTGCAACTGCTCGCGGCGCTGGGCTTTCTCGGCCTGGTAGAAATACCAGGCGAACGCCGCCAGCACCACCGTCACCACGGCCGTCATCGCCACGCTGACGAACCACGCGATCGACGCGCGTCCGGTACGGCTGACCCACTTGCGCAACATCGTAAGAACCCCGGGCTATAAAAAGAGCAAGAAAATGACCTCGCGAACCGCCCCATCATAGGGGCGAACGCCCGTTGCGCGCAACAATTAGTTGCTTTGAAGTATGATTTTCAAGTTGGCACTGACGCCGCCGGTGTCATTGCATCGCCAGTTCCACGCAGTTGCGGCCGGCGCGCTTGGCGCGGTGCAGGGCCGCGTCGAGCCGGTCCAGCACCGAGATGGCGCCCTCGTCCAGCCCCACCTGGGCCACAGCCAGGCTGATGGTGACCGTCTCGCAGCCTGGCAGCGTGGTCTCGGCGATGGTCTCGCGCAGCTTCTCGGCCAGCTTGAGGGCGTCGATGGCGCAGGTGTGGGTGGCCACCACCATGAATTCCTCGCCCCGCATGCGCGCCAGCGTATCCGAGCCACGCAAGCGCGCCTGCACCGTCTCGGCCACGATGCGCAGTGCCTGGTCGCCGATCGGATAACCGTATAAATCGTTGACGGAGCGGAAGTTGTCGATGTCGAAGGTGATCAGGGCCAGCGGCAAGGCATAGCGGCGCGCGCGCCGGATTTCCGTTTCCAGAATGTCTTCGCCACGGCGGCGGTTGACGGCACCCGTCAGCGCGTCGATGGTGCTGATCTGCAGCAGCTGGCCGGCCAGCGCGTCGTTCTGGTGTTTCAGTTCGCTCATGCCCAGGCCAAAGCTGATGAATTGCGCCAGGCTGGTGAAGCAGGCGAACTGCTCGCGCGAGAACTGGATGTGGCGGTCGAACATCAGGCTGACGGAGCCTTGCACCGGGCCGCCCGCCTCGCTGCGCAGCGGCAGTGCCAGCACCATGCGCACTTCGCGGTCGTGCAGGCTGAGCGCCAGTTCCGGATCACCGGCCTTTTCCGGCGCATCCAGCAGCACCAGTTCGCCGCCGCTGACGGCCAGCAGTGGCGGGAAAATGTCGCTCAGCGGCACCTGCAGCAGGCGGTCGCGCCGCTCCAGCAGCCGGCTCAGGTCCAGGTGGTTGCGCGATTCCTGCGCCACCAACTGCAGGTCGCCGCGCTCCTTCATGTGCAGCAAGGCCGTGTGGCGCACGCCGGGGAAGCTGCACAGCGCCAGGCAGACCTGGGCCGACATGGTGGCGATATCGTCCACGCTGCTCAGCGCCCGTTGCAGGCTGCGCTGGATGGTCAGCAGGTCGCGCAATTCCTTTTCCTTGTCGAGCAGGGTTTGCTGGGCCGCGGCGGCCGGATTGAGCGAAGTGGCCAGGCATTGTTCCACCGCCATCTGCAATTCATCGTTCAGCATGGGGCAGATGCGGTATTGCAGCGGGCCGCAGGCCATCAGTTCCGGGATCCACGCGCTGCTCACGTAAGGGCACAGCACCAGCGTGGGCGCGCCATTGCGGCTGCGGATCAGGGCGCCAATGCCGGCCATCTCGCCCATGCTGGAAAAGCCACTCAGGTCCAGCACCAGCAAGTCCACTTTTTGTCGTCCCACCGCAACAGTGGCCGCATCGATATTGTCGACCAGCAATAGGCGCGAGAATTGCTCGCCGCAGCAAGCCTGGAATTCGGCGCGCCGCTCGCCGGTGGTAGTCAAAAACACCCCAACTATGTCCTTGCGGCTATCAATATCAGCCATCACGCATGCTCCCCACTATCATTGTATTTATAAGAATTGCTATGCTGTTAGTGTGCCATAAAGTTCATAATTAGCAATATTATTTGTAACACAGACTTATACTATTTATCGGCCCCGCCCCTCAGGCGTCGCGGAACACGGCGCAATCGTTCTTGCCGGTACGCTTGACGCGGTACATGGCCTGGTCCGCATGGTCGAGCAACATATCGCTGGTCTGGCCATGGTCAGGGAAGAATGCGATGCCCACGCTGGCGCCGATGCGCAACAGCCGCCCCTGATAAACGATGGGTTCAGCGATAGCGGCGATGATTTTCTGCGCCGCGCGGACGGCGACCGCCTCCGCCTCCACCCCGTTCAGGATGACGAGGAATTCATCGCCGCCGATGCGGGCCGCCGTGTCGGTCGTGCGCACCGCATCCATCAGGCGCGCGGCCACAGTGCGCAACACCAGGTCGCCGGCCAGGTGGCCGTGGCTGTCGTTGGCGCACTTGAAGCCGTCGAGGTCGATGAACAGCACGGCGACCCGGGTGTGGGTACGCACGGCCTGGCCACAGGCCATTTCCAGCCGGTCGCGTGCCAGCCGCAGCGATGGCAGGCCCGTCAGCGCGTCATGGTTGGCCAGCGCCGCGATCTGGTCGCGCTGGCGTTCCACCTTGTGCAGCAACAAGCCCGTCGAGCGCTGGTAATCGGCGATGGCGGCGGACAGGTAGACCGTCAGCAGCACCGTGGTGGTGACGGTGCCGACCCAGTTGACGGCACTGCTGGCGAACTCGGCCCCAAATGGCGCCTGCAGCAGGCCGCGCATGTAGCTGAAGGCGATAACGATCACGGCCAGCCAGACCAAGGCCACGGCGACCACGCCCACCCGCAGCGGGGCGACGGTGATGGCGCACACGCTGCCGAAGATCACCGCGATCATGCCGCTGCCTTGCAAGCCGTAGGAATACAGGCCGGCCAGCCCGCCCAGCGCCAGGAGCGCCGGCGGCATGCCCAGCCGCACCACCTGGGGCAGCTTGCGCCGGACCGGCGTGACGACGATGGCCAGCACCGACAGCGCGGCGACGGGCGCCACCCGGGCCATGCCGCCCCCGAGCGTCAATTCGCGCCATATCACGATCGGTATCACCACCACACAGTAGCTGCACACGCACAACCACATCCGGTCGACAAATGTGTCGCGAATCTGGCGCTGCGGCAGCGCGGCATTATCGGGGCCGACCTGTTCCATATCGCATCTTTTATTGCACCAGCGTGCACCAGCGGCTACAGATGGGTAACTGAGTGTTGCTTTCAAATTGTGAGCCAGTCCGAGCGCCACAAATCTATCCAATTGTCACGCAATAGCAAAAACAGGCCATTATGTGAGGCAGCGCACGGCCCGCCGCTGCCGCCGCCGGCATCATGCGGGGAAGGAGGCAGGCATCATGGCACGTGCTTTATGGAAAGGCGCGATCAGCTTTGGACTGGTGCACATCCCGGTCGAATTGCACACGGCGGTGCGCCCGGACGAGCTGAACCTGACCATGCTGGACCGACGCGACTTCTCGCCCGTGGGCTACCGCCGCTACAACAAGCGCACCGGCGAGGAAGTGACGTGGGACGACATCGTCAAGGGGTATGAATACGAGGACGACAACTACGTGGTGCTGAGCGACGAGGACCTGCGCCAGGCCAATGTGGCGGCCACGCAGACGATCGACATCATGTCCTTCGCCGCCGCCGAGGAGATTCCCCTCACCTATTACGAGCAGGCCTACTATCTCGCGCCCACGCGCGGTGGCGCCCGGGTGTACGCGCTGCTGCGCGAAACGCTGCGCAAGTCCGGCAAGGTAGGCGTGGCCACGGTGGTGATCCGCACCCGCCAGCACCTGTGCGCGCTGGTCTGCCTCGATGACGCGATCGTGCTCAACACCCTGCGCTACCCGGCCGAGATCCTCGACACCGACGACCTCGACCTGCCCTCCACGCGCGCGGGCGAGCTCAAGCCGAAGGAATTGTCGATGGCACTGGAGCTGGTGGAAGGCATGGCCGAACCCTGGCGCCCGCAGCAATACCACGACACCTATCGCGACGACCTGATGGCGCTGATCGAGAAGAAGATCAAGGCGGGCAAGACCCACGCCATCACCATGCCGGCGCGCGCCACGCGCGAGCCGGGCGCCAGCAATGTGGTGGACCTGGTGGACCTGCTGCAGCGCAGCCTGCGCGGCCAGGCTGGCGACAAGGACGGCCGTAGCGGCAAGGCGCGCGACGTCGACAGCGCTCCACACAAGGACAGTCCACGCAAGGATAGCCCACGCAGCGACAGTCCACGCAAGGACAGCCCGCGCGAATCGGCCAGCCCGCGCAAGACCAGCGCACCACGCAAAACCGGCGGCGTCAGCGCCACCCGCAAGACCGCCACCGGCCGCACGTCCACCGCCACGCCAGGCGCGCGCCGGGCTTAGCCGGGATCAATCCTGCGCCTGGCTGTCGCCTTCCGGCGCATAGCCCAGGCGGCGCATCGCCCCGGCCAGGCCGCGCGCACTGCGCGCATAGTCCTTCCACGGCGAGTTGCCGACGTCGAGCCGCTGCTCTATCGTGCCGGCGGTCCAGTGATCGCCGCCATCGAGCCGGTCCAGCTCCTCCCACGCCACCGGCACCGAAATGCCCAACCCCGGCCGCGCCCGCGCCGACCACGCGCACACAGTGGTGGCGCCGCGTCCATTGCGCAGGTAGTCGATGTAGATGCGGCCGACCCGGTTGCGCGGCCCGCTCTTGGCCGTGAAGCGCTCGGGAATCAGGCGCGCCATGTGCGCCACCACGGCCTGCGAGAACCCCTTCACGGCATCCCAGCCATAATGGGCGCGCAGCGGCACCACCAGGTGCAAGCCCTTGCCGCCGCTGGTCTTGAGATAGGCCGGCAACTCCAGTTCTTCGAGCATGCCGCGCACCAGCAGCGCCGCCTCGCGCACCTGCGGCCACGCCACGCCCTGCCCCGGATCGAGGTCGAACACCAGCCGGTTGGGATGCTCGTAAGTACGCGCCAGCGCGTTCTGGGTGTGGATCTCCACCACGTTCCACTGCGCGGCCGACAGCAGGCCGGCCGCACCGTCGATGGCCAGCATGGGCGGATGGTCCGGGTCCAGCGTGGGGTCCAGCTGACGCACGCCCGCCATCCGGCCGCCCGCATGCTTCTGGAAGAACAATTGGCCTTCCACGCCGTCCGGCGCGCGCAGCAGCGCCACCGGTCGCTCCTTGAGGTGAGGCTGCATCAGCGCCGCCACCTGCGCGTAGTAGCGCACCAGCGCCAGCTTGGTAGTGCCGCTCAGGCGGTCCACCAAGCGCTCGGGATGCGTGACGTGCAGCCGCCCCGGCAGCTTGCTGGCGACGGCCGGCGGATCGGGCGGCGCCATGCGCGCGCTGGCGCTGGCGCGGGGGCGTGCGCCGGCGCCAGCGTTGGTGCTGGTGCGTTCATCGCCGCCTGCGTTGGTGCGGGTCCGCGTACCGGCGCGGACATTGGCACTGCCACCGTCCGCGTCATCGTCGCCGTCAGACGTCAGCCGCCGCACGTCCTCGCGCCGGATGGCGCGGGCCGGCTTGTCCGCGCGCAGGCCATGGAACACGGCCTGGCGCAACGAACCGTCGCGCGTCCATTCGCCAAAGCTCACTTCGGCCACCAGTTCCGGGCGCAGCCAATGGGGCCGTCCCGCAATGCGCGCGGCGGAATCGAACGGACTTTCGTCCGCCGCCAGCTCGCGCATGCGCGCCGACAGCGCCTTCAGCTCGGCCGCGTCGAAGCCCGTGCCCACGTTGCCCGCATAGTGGAGCCGTCCGTGCCCGTCGTACACGCCCAGCAGCAGCGAACCGAAGCCGCTGCGCGAACCCTGCGGATCGGTGTAGCCGCCGACCACGAATTCCTGCCGCTGGCCGCATTTGAGCTTGATCCAGTCGCGCGTGCGGTGCGACACGTAGGGAGCGTCGCGCCGCTTGCCGATGATGCCTTCCAGTCCCAGCCGGCACGCGGCCTCCACCGCCCGCTGCGGCGCCCCATCGAGCGCGGGACTGAAGCGCACCCGCGATGATGGCCCGCACGCGTCCAGCACCTGTTCGAGCAGCGCGCGCCTGTGCTCCAGTGGCACATGGCGCAAGTCGTAGCCGCCGCAGTAGGGCAGATCGAACAGGTAGTAAATGATGTCGGCCGTATGCTTGCCATCGAACGCCTGTTGCAGCAGGCCGAAGTCGGGGCGGCCCTGCGCATCGCGCACGATGATCTCGCCATCGTACCAGCCGGGCGGCAGATGCAGGTCGCGCAGGGCCGCGTGCAATGGGCCGAGCTTCGCCGTCCAGTCCGCGCCGCTGCGCGTGGTCAGGCGCACCGTGTCGCCCTCCACCCTGCTCAGCAAACGATAACCATCAAATTTCGTTTCATAGATCCAGGCGCCGGCGGTGACGGGCGGCTGCCCGGCCAGCGTGGCCAGTTGCGGCGCCAGCTTGTCCGGCAACGCCGCCTTGCGGGCGCCAACGGGCAGCTTGTCCGGCAACGCCGCCTTGGAGGCGCTGACGGGCAGCTTGTCCGGCCGCGCGGCGCTGGCGTTGCCCTTGGTGGCCGCCGCCGGCGCGGCATGGCCCTTGCGCTTGGCGCCGCGGGCGGACCGGCGCGCGAGCACGCTGTCGGGCATCTGCTCGACCACGTCGAACTCGCTCTCGGGCCGGGCATAGTCGTCGCGCTCCTTGATCAGCAGCCACGGGGTCTGGCGCTGTTCGCCGCGCCGCATCCGCACCAGCGCCCATTTGCCACGCAGTTTTTCTCCCTGCAGCTCGAAACTCAGGTGGCCTTTCGCATAGCCCGCGTGCGGTTCCTCCAGCGGCAACCAGTTGCCCCGGTCCCAGACGATCACCTCGCCCGCGCCATACTCGCCCTCCGGTATCGTGCCCTCGAAACCGCCATAGGCCAGCGGATGGTCCTCCACTTCGATCGCCATGCGCTTGACGTGGGGATCGTAGCTGGGTCCCTTGGGCACTGCCCAGCTTTTTAGGACGCCGTCGAGCTCGAGCCGGAAATCGTAGTGCAGGTGGCTGGCCCAATGCTTCTGCACCACGAACGACAGCGCCTCCCCGCCCTCCCCGCCGTCGGCCGGTTCCGGCGTCCTGGAGAAGTCGCGTTTGGATTTGTAGTGGTGCAGTGGGTCTGACATGCCTGACAGGATAGCGCGCCCGGCGCCCGCCGATAGTACGCCAGCGCACACGCCCCCCAAATTGTAAGCAACGGCACGCGCTTGTAAGCGGTTGTAAGCGTCGTCAACTGCCCCAGCCGGCCACCCGTTTCTTGCTCACTGACACGGGAATTGTCCCGGCTGTATAAACCACCTGAAGGATGACATCATGACCAAGATTATCGCTACCCTGATCGCCGGCCTGTTCGCAACCGCTGCCTTTGCACAAGCTCCCGCCGCCAGCGCCACTACCGCTGCGAGCACGCCTGCTGCCGTGAAAGCGGAAGCCAAAGCCGCGACCCCGGCCAAGCCTGCGGCCAGCGCCAGTGCCAGTGCCAGTGTCAAGGACACTGCCGCCAGCGCCAAGGCCGAAGAGAAGCCCGCTCCGGTGAAAGCCCACAAAAAGGCCAAGAAAGCCAAGGCCCACAAGGAAGCTTCGAAGACTGAAACCCCAGCCGCATCGGCACCTGCCGCATCCAAATAAGCCAAACTAAAACCGGGGTCAGGTCATGCCATCGCGCAATTTGCGCGAGGGCATGACCTGACCCCGGTTTGTCGTTTCCCCGCACCAAAATCGCGCATTTCCGCTGGCACGCTTCTTGATTGTTCACCAAGCGTGCTCAACAGGGAATGTACGATATGGCTACCTATTTCAACGAAATGACCGCTGACGGCCTGGCGCACGATGCCAGCGCCGATGTACGAGAACACTATCGCGAATTCTGCGGCTGGCTGCAACGCCAGTCGGCGGACGTGATCGAGCGCAAGCGCGCCGAAGCCGACCTGACGTTCCGGCGGGTCGGCATCACCTTCGCCGTCTATGGCGACGATGCCGGCACCGAACGGCTGATCCCGTTCGATACCATCCCGCGCATCATCCCGGCGGCCGAGTGGAAGCAATTACAGACTGGACTGGTGCAGCGCGTGAAGGCGCTCAACATGTTCATCCACGACATCTATCACGACCAGAACATCATCAAGGCCGGCATCATCCCGGCCGAGCAGATCTACCGCAATGCCCAATACCGGCCCGAGATGCAAGGCATCAACGTGGCATCGGACATTTACGCCCACATCGCCGGCGTCGATATCGTGCGGGCCGGCCAGGGCGAGTTTTACGTGCTGGAAGATAATCTGCGGGTGCCGTCCGGCGTGTCCTACATGCTGGAAGACCGCAAGATGATGATGCGCCTGTTCCCGGAACTGTTCGCCCGCAACAAGGTGGCGCCGGTCGACCATTATCCCGACCTGCTGCTCGATAACCTGCGCTCGGTCGCCCCCATGGGCATCAACGATCCCACCGTGGTGGTGATGACGCCGGGCATGTACAACTCGGCCTACTTCGAACACGCCTTCCTGGCCCAGCAAATGGGCGTGGAACTGGTCGAGGGCAAGGATCTGTTCGTCAGCGACAACACGGTGTACATGCGCACCACGCGCGGGCCGAAGCGGGTCGATGTGATCTATCGCCGCCTCGACGACGATTTCCTCGACCCGCTGGCCTTCCGCGCCGATTCCTCGCTGGGCGTGCCCGGCCTGCTGTCGGTGTATCGCGCCGGCCGCGTCACGCTGGCCAACGCCATCGGCACCGGCGTGGCGGACGACAAGTCGATCTACCCCTACGTGCCGGACATGATCAAGTTCTACCTGTCGGAGCAGCCGGTGCTGAACAATGTGCCGACCTACCAGTGCCGCAAGAAAGAGGACCTGGCCTACACGCTGGCCAACCTGCCGCAGCTGGTGGTCAAGGAGGTGCACGGCGCCGGCGGCTACGGCATGCTGGTCGGCCCGGCATCGACCAAGGCCCAGATCGAGGACTTCCGCCAGCGCCTGCTGGCCCGGCCGGATGGCTATATCGCCCAGCCCACGCTGGCCCTGTCGGCCTGTCCGACCTACGTGGAAAACGGCATCGCGCCGCGCCACATCGATTTGCGGCCGTTTGTCCTGTCCGGCAAGACCATCTCCATGGTGCCGGGCGGCCTGACCCGCGTGGCGCTGCAGGAAGGTTCGCTGGTGGTCAATTCGTCGCAGGGCGGCGGCACCAAGGATACCTGGATACTGGAACGTTGAGCGCACCAAAGATCAACCTGAGGGAGAGATTATGCTGAGCCGTACCGCCGACCATTTGTTCTGGATGGCCCGCTACACCGAGCGCGCCGAGAATACCGCACGCATGCTGGATGTGAACGTGCAGACCTCGATGCTGCCGCAATCGGAGGAAGAAAACGCCCATGGCTGGCGCGCCCTGCTCGGCATTTCCGAGCTGCAGGCCGCATTCGACCAGAAATACCCCTCGCTCGAGGGCCGCGAGGTAATCGACTTCATGGTGCGCGATCCGGACAACCCGTCCTCCATCGTCGCCTGCCTGACCCAGGCCCGTGAAAATGCCCGCGCCGTGCGCGGCACGCTGACGACCGAGGTCTGGGAAATCCAGAACCAGACCTGGCTGGACATGCAGCGCCGCCTGCAAAGCGACCTGCTGGAAACCGACCCCAGCAAATTCTTCGAGTGGGTCAAGTTTCGCTCCCACCTGTCGCGCGGCGTGACGGTGGGCACCATGCTGCGCGACGAGGCCGTGCATTTCATCCGCCTCGGCACCTTCCTGGAGCGGGCCGATAACACGGCGCGTATCCTGGACGTCAAATACCACGGCGACCTCGGCAGCGTGGCCGAGGCGCAGCAAGGCATGAGCCAGCGCGACTTCTACTACTGGGGTGCGATGCTGCGCTCGCTGTCCGGCTTCGAAATCTACCGCAAGGTCTACCGCGACGTGATCACGCCGGCCCGTATCGCCGAACTGCTGATCCTGCGCGACGACATGCCGCGTTCGCTGCTGGCCTGCATGGACGAGGTGGTCCAGAACCTGCACGCCGTGCGCAACGACGTCTCGGCCGACACGGAGCGCTTCGCCGGCCGCCTGCGCGCCGAGCTCCAGTTCGGCAAGATCGACGACATCCTGGCGCACGGGCTGCACGACACGCTGACCCGCTTCCTGGCCGACATCAACGAACTGGGCAATCGGGTCAGCCGCGATTTCCTGGTGCCGCTGGCGGCCTAGACGGAAGGCGATGCGATGCGACTGACCATACGCCACGAGACCCGCTACAGCTACACGCAGCCGCTGGCCTACACCATCCAGCAGCTGCACCTGACGCCGCGCGCGGAGGCGCAGCAACAGGTGCTGTCCTGGCAACTGGCCACCCCCGGCCACGTGCATGCCTACACCGACGCCTACGGCAACCTGTCGCACACGATGACGATGAATGCGCCGCATCAGGCGCTGTCCATCGTCGCCCACGGCGTGGTCGATATCAGCGCGCCGGAGCGTGGCCGCATCGCCGACGGCGGCACCCTGTCGCCGCTGATCTTCACCGTGCCGACCCGGCTCACGGCGGCCGGGCCCGGCGTCCTGGCGCTGGCCGCCTCCTGCCTGCCGGACGGCAAGGCAATGACGCGTGACCTGATGCGGCTGGCCGAGCACATCTTTGGTGCGGTCCGGTATCAAAAAGGTGCGACCGCCGTCGACACCTCGGCCAGCGATGCGCTGGCGCTGGGCCAGGGCGTATGCCAGGACCACGCCCACCTGTTCCTGGCCTGCTGCCATGCGCACGGCATTCCGGCGCGCTACGTGTCGGGCTATATCGATCCGGAAAACAGCGGCCACGCGGCCAGCCACGCCTGGGTCGACGCCTGGGCCGACGACGACGGTTACAGCGGCTGGGTCAGCATCGACGTCACCCACGCGCGCCTGATGACGGACGCCTATTGCCGGCTGGCCGTGGGCCGCGACTACGACAGCGCGGCGCCGGTGCGCGGCATGCGGCGCGGCGGCGGCACCGAATCGCTGAACGTGGACGTCCAGATCGTCCCCCAGTGACCTGTAAAATGACACGACTTTCCATCTACACCCTGAAACCATGACTTATTGTGCTGCCATGCGGCTGAACGCCGGGCTGGTGTTTTTATCGGATTCGCGCACCAATGCCGGTGTTGACCAGGTCGGCACGTTCCGCAAGATGAGCGTGTTTGAAACGCCGGGCGAGCGCGTGATGGTCCTGATGACCGCTGGCAATCTGTCGATCTCGCAATCGATACGCGAGCTCGTCAACGAACTGCGCACCGAAGACGGGCACAGCATCTGGAACGCACCGAATATGTACGAGGCGGCCCGCATCCTGGGCCAGGCGGTGCGCCAGGTGCACGCGCGCGACGCGCAGTCGCTGGCGTCGTTCGGCATCGAATTCAACGTCAGCATGATTTTCGGCGGCCAGATCAAGGGCGAACGCTGCCGCCTGTTCCAGATCTACTCGGCCGGCAACTTCATCGAATCGCACGACGAGAACACTTATTTCCAGATCGGCGAAGCCAAGTATGGCAAGCCCATCATCGACCGCGTGATCACCCCCGCCACCTCGCTCGACGACGCCGCCAAGTGCGCGCTGATCTCCATGGATTCCACGCTGCGCTCGAACATCTCGGTCGGCCTGCCGCTGGACTTGCTGGTGTACGAGACCGACCGGCTGGCCGTGACCCGGTTCGTCACGATCGACGAACACAACGAATATTTCCAGATGATCCGCAACACCTGGGGCCGCCAACTCAAGAGCGTGTTCGAAGGGCTGGACGCGCCGCTGTGGAATGCGGCCACGGGCACGGCCGGCAACGTCCTGCATACGGCAAACGCGGGCAGCCAGCCGGTACGGGTGACGCCGCCGGGCGCCAAGGCGCCGGCCGCATCCGGCGCGCCGCTGCAAACCCTATCCCAGCAATTCCATAACGGACAACAATAAACGTAAGCCAAAGCAAAACCGGGGTCAGGTCATACCATCAAGCATCATGCGATTGCGCATGATGCTTGATGGCATGACCTGACCCCGGTTTCTGCTTGCGGCTTAGTTGGACGCTTGCATGGCCGCCGGCGGCAGCTGCGCCGTGGCTGGCTCGGCGCCATCCCAGCCGCCGCCCAGCGAACGGATCAGCGCCACCGTCGTCACGGCCTGGTTGCCGCGCAACTGCACGGCGTTACGCTCGACCGTGGCCAGGTTGCGCTGCGCGTCCAGCAAGTCCAGGTAGCTGGAACGGCCGGCTGCGTACAGCTTCTGCGCCAGGTCGGCCGAACGGCGCGCCGACACCACGGCGTCGTCGATCTGCGCCGTCTGGCCCGACAGAATGCGCAGGCCGGCCAGGTTGTCTTCCACCTCGGCGAACGCGGTCAGCACGCTCTGGCGGTAGCTGCCCACCGATTCCTGCAACGCGGCCTCGCTGCGCGCGATGTTGGCGCTGTTGCGGCCACCGTCGATCAGCGGCATGGACATCAGCGCGCCCAGCATCCATGAACGGCTGCTCCACTTGAACACGTCGGCGAAGGTGCCGGCCGCGCCGCCGCCATTGGCGCTGATGGTCAGCGCCGGGAACATGGCGGAACGGGCCACGCCGATGCGGGAGTTGGCCGCTTCCATGCTGCGCTGGGCGGCGGCGATGTCGGGCCGGCGCTCCAGCAGCGTGGACGGCAGGCCGGCCGGAACCACCGGCAGCAGCGACGAATCGAGCAGCGGGCTGGCGGCGGCCGTGAAGCTGGCCGCCGGTTTGCCCAGCAGGACGGCCAGCGCATGCTCGGTCGTCACCCGCTGGCGCTGCAGGCCGATGGCTTCCGCACGCGCCGTCGACAGCTCCGTCTTGGCGCGCGACAGGTCAAATTCGCCGATGTCGCCCAGGTCGAAGCGGCGCTGGTTGACCTTCACGCTTTCCTCGCGCAGGCTGACGGTGCGGTTCAGCGTGTCCAGTTCCGCGTCGGTGGCGCGCAGCCGGAAGTAGGTCTGCGCCACGTCAGCCTGCACGGCCAGCAGCACCGAGCGGTACATGGCTTCCACGGAGGCGGCGTCATTGCGGGCCGCGCTCACGTTGGACGACACGCGGCCGAACAGGTCCACCTCGTAGCTGGCCGTCAGGCTGGCCGAGTAGGCCGTGCCCGGCGCCACCGGCGTGCCGGCCGGCAGGCCCAGCGACAGGGCCGAAGCCCGGTTGCGCTGGGCGCCCACATTCACGCCCACTTGCGGAATGCGGTCCGCTTCCGCGATGCCGGCGATGGCGCGTGCCTGCTTGACGCGGGCCGCCGCCACTTCCAGGTTGGCGTTGGCCTTGGTCGCTTCCGCGATCAATTCATTGAGGGCCGGGTCGTGGAAAGCCAGCCACCATTCGCCGCGCGGCTGGCGCTCGGCCGGCTGGCCCAGCTTCCAGGTGCTGCCGTCGGCCGCCGTGCGCACTTGGGTGGCGTCCGGGGTCTGGCTTTCCTTGAACGCGGCCGGCACCTCCATGTGCGGCTGCTTGAATTCCGGCGCGGCGCACGCGGTCAGCAGCAGCGCCACCACCAGCGGGGCCACGCCCCTGGCGATCAGATTCGGTTTCATATCAATGGCTTCCTTCCATTTTCGCCACGGCGACTGCGGCCGGGGCGGGTTTTTTCTCCAGGCGCACGGCCAGCATGCGCAGCAGGACGTAGAACACCGGCGTCAGGAACAGGCCGAAGAAGGTCACGCCCAGCATGCCGGCGAACACCGCCACGCCCATCGCGTGCCGCATCTCGGCGCCGGCGCCGTGCGAGAACACCAGCGGCACCACGCCCATGATGAAGGCGATCGAGGTCATCAGGATCGGACGCAGACGCAAACGGCAGGCTTCCAGCGCGGCCTGCACGATGGTGCGGCCATGGTGTTCCAGCTCACGGGCGAATTCCACGATCAGGATCGCATTCTTCGACGCCAGCCCCACCAGCACGAACAGCGCGATCTGGGTGAACACGTTGTTGTCGCCGTGGGTCAGCTTGACACCCAGCAGCGCGCACAGGATGGACATCGGCACGATCAGGATCACGGCCAGCGGCAGGGTCCAGCTTTCGTACTGGGCGGCCAGCACCAGGAACACCAGCAGCACGCACAGCGGGAACACATAGACCATGGTGTTACCGGACAGGATGTCCTGGTACACCAGCTCCGTCCACTCGTAATGTATCCCCTTGGGCAGCACTTCGTTGACGATCTTCGTCATTTCCGCCTGCGCCTCACCGGACGACACGCCCGGTGCGGGACCGCCGTTGATCTCGGCCGACACGTAGCCGTTGTAGCGCTGCACGCGGTCCGGGCCATAGCTGTCCTTGACCCGCATCAGCGACGACAGCGGGATCATCTCGCCCTTGTCGTTGCGCACCTTGAGCTGGGCGATGTCTTCCGCGTGCGAGCGGAACTTGGCGTCCGCCTGCACCCGCACCTGGTAGGTACGGCCAAACTGGTTGAAGTCGTTCACGTACAGCGAGCCGAGGTTGATCTGCAAGGTCTGGTAGATGGTTTGCAGCGGCACGCCCATCTGCTTGGCCTTGACGCGGTCCACGTCCGCGAACAGCTGCGGCACGTTGATCTGGTAGCTGGAGAACACGCCGGCCAGCTTGGGATTCTGCCAGGCCTTCATCTGCACCGCCTGCACCGCCTTGTTCAGTTCATCGTAGCCCAGGTTGTCGCGGTCTTCCAGCATCAGCTTGAAGCCGCCCGTGGTACCGAGGCCATTGACGGGCGGCGGCGGCAGCACCATCACGAACGCGCCTTCGATGGCGCCCATGCGCTTGTTGATCTCGGCCGCGATGGCTTGCGCCGATTCGCTCGGTTTGGTGCGTTCCTCGAACGGTTTCAGCGGGGTGAACACGATACCGGCGTTGGGCGCGTTGGTGAAGCCGTTGATCGACAGGCCAGGGAAAGCCACCGACGCTTCCACGCCCGGCACGTCCTTGGCGATGTCCGACATCTTGCGGATCACGGCGTCGGTGCGGTCCAGCGAGGCGGCGTCCGGCAGTTGCGCGAAGCCGATCAGGTATTGCTTGTCCTGGGCCGGCACGAAGCCCGGCGGCACCAGCTTGAACATGAAGCCGGCCGCCACGGCCAGCACGGCGTACACCACCAGCGAACCGCCCTTGCGCTTCAGGATGGCCGTCACGCCGGTCTGGTAGTTGTCCGAGGTGCGGTGGAAGAAGCCGTTGAACCAGGTGAAGAAGCGGCCGAACACGGCGTCCATCACGCGGGTCAGCTTGTCCTTGGGCGCGTCATGTGGCTTGAGCAGCGAGGCGGCCAGCGCCGGTGCCAGCGTCAGCGAGCTGAATGCCGAGATCACGGTCGAGATGGCGATGGTCAGCGCGAACTGTTTGTAGAACTGGCCCGACAGGCCGGACACGAAGGCGATCGGCACGAACACGGCGCACAGCACCAGCGCGATGGCGATGATGGGGCCACTGACCTCTTTCATGGCCTGGATGGTGGCATCGTGCGGCGACAGGCCGTTGGCGATGTTACGCTCCACGTTCTCCACCACCACGATGGCGTCATCGACCACGATACCGATGGCCAGCACCAGGCCGAACAGCGACAGCGTGTTGATCGAGAAGCCAAAGCCCAGCATCACGGCGAAGGTGCCGATGATGGACACCGGCACGGCCAGCAGCGGAATCACCGAGGCGCGCCAGGTTTGCAGGAACACGATCACCACCAGCGCCACCAGGATCACGGCTTCGACCAGGGTGTGGATGACGGCACGGATCGATTCGCGCACGAATTGGGTCGGGTCATATACAACGCTGTACGTGACGCCTTCCGGGAAATCTTTCGACAGGCGGGCCATGGTCTCGCGCACGTCATGCGACAGCTGCAGCGCGTTCGCGTTCGGTGCCTCGAAAATCGGGATGGCCACCGCCGAATTGTTGTTCAGCAGGGAGCGCAGCGCGTAGGAATTGGAACCGAGTTCCATGCGGGCCACGTCCTTCAGCTGCGTGACGGCGCCGTCGGCATTGGTCTTGATGATGATGTTGCCGAATTCCTCCTCGCTTTGCAGGCGGCCCTGGGTGTTGACCGTCAGCTGGAAGTCCGCATTCTTGGTGGGGCCGGCGCCGATCACGCCGGCGGCCACCTGCACGTTTTGTTCGCGGATGGCGGCCACCACGTCGCCCGCCGTCAGGCCGCGCGCGGCCACTTTCTGCGGGTCGAGCCAGATGCGCATGGCGTAGTCGCCGGAACCGAACAGCTGCACGTCGCCCATGCCGGGCAGGCGCGCCAGCTGGTCCTTGATGTTGAGCACCGCGTAGTTGCGCAGGTACAGGTCGTCGTAACGGCCGTTGGGCGACTGCAGGTGGACCACCATGGTCAGGTTGGGCGAGGACTTCACGGTCGTCACGCCGATCTGGCGCACTTCCTCGGGCAGGCGCGGCAAGGCGCGCTGCACGCGGTTCTGCACGGCCGTCTCGGCCTGCTCCACGTTGGTGCCGATCTTGAAGGTGACGGTCAGCGCCAGCGCGCCGTCCGAGGTGTTCTGCGACGACATGTAGAGCATGTTGTCGACGCCGTTGATCTGCTCCTCGAGCGGTGCGGCCACGGTTTCAGCGATGATCTTCGGATTGGCGCCCGGGTACTGGGCGCGCACCACCACCGACGGCGGCACCACGTCCGGATACTCGGAGATCGGCAGCTTGAGGATGGCGATCAGGCCCGCCACGAAGATGATGATCGACAGCACACCGGCGAAGATGGGCTTGTCGACAAAAAAGCGCGATATGTTCATGGTTTCTTATTCCTTCTTGGTGGCAGCGTCGCCGGTGCTGACGGCGGCTACCTTGTCTGCTTTTTTCGCTTCCGGCTTGGCCACGTTGGCCGCCAGCGGATCGAAGTCCATCGCCACCACTTGCGGCGTGACGGGCGCGCCCGGATGCACGCGCTGCAGGCCGTTGACGATGATCTTCTCGCCCGGTTTCAGGCCCTCGCGCACCACGCGCATGCCGTCCACCGTCTGTCCCAGCTTGATCGGACGGTATTCGGCCTTGCTGTCGGCGCCGACCACGAACACGAACTTGCGGTTCTGGTCCGTGCCCACGGCCCGCTCGTTGATCAGGATGGCCTGCGACTGGCCGCCGTTGCCGCCGGCGCCGCCGTCCAGCTGGACGCGGGCGAACAGGCCGGGCACCAGCGTGCGGTCGGCGTTGGCGAAGGTGGCGCGCATGCGCACGCTGCCCGTCTGCGGATCGAGCTGGTTGTCGACGAATTCCAGCTTGCCCTCGTGCGGGAAGCCGCTCTCGTTGGCCAGGCCCACTTTCACCGTCACCGGCTGGCCCTTGTGCGACATGGCGCCCACCCGCAGGAAGGTATCCTCGTCGCCGTCGAAGCTGGCGTAGATGCGGTCGGTGGAGACCACGGAGGTCAGCACGGCCGATGCGTCGACCAGGTTGCCGAGCGTGATCTCGGCCTTGCTCACGCGACCGTTGATGGGCGCGTGCACCTGGGTGTAGCTCAGGTTCAGCTTGGCCGCCTCGTACTGGGCCTGGGCGGCGCGCGCGTTGGCGTCCAGTTCCTTGAGGCCGGAGGCTTTTTCGTCGTACTCGCGCTGGGCGATGGCTTTATCGGCCAGCAGCTTTTCGGCGCGCACCAGTTCCAGCTTGGCCAGGTCGGCCTTGGCGCGGGCCGAACTGGCGGCCGCCTCGGCGCGGTCCTTCTCGGCCTGGTAAGGACGCGGGTCGATCACGAACAGCACGTCGCCCTGTTTGACTTCGCTGCCCGGCTTGAAATTGACAGCCGTGATGAAGCCGCTCACGCGCGAGCGGATCTCGACCCGTTCCACCGCTTCCAGCCGGCCCGAAAACTCCTGGGTCTCCGTCACGGCTTTCTGCACCACGACGGCGGCGGAAATGGGCGGGCCGCCGGCAGCCGGCGCCTCAGCCGGCTTGCCGGTTGCTTCATCGCACCCTGTCAGACCGATCGCGGCCAGCCCCGCCAGTGCCATAGCGGCCACCAGGGGCCGGGCTATAGCGGTCAATTGTTTCGCGTTTTTCATGTTAATTCCTTTTTCTATGAAAATCTTTAATGATGAGGGCGGAACCGGGCGACTCGGACAAAATTCGAGAAAACACGGCACTACCGCTCCGGTGGCGAACCACGCGGAGCGTCTAACGGTCTTGCTTAGGTGGCGGGGAATCCCTTATGCGGCTGGCGGCGTGTCGGCCCGTTCCAGGCCAGCGATGAAGCTGGCGATTTCACCCAGCGCGTGGACTTTGCACGCACATTCGTTACGCGCCCCCGATTCGTGCAGGGGTGCCGGCGGCAGCCGGCTGACGGTGGTCCTGGTGCCACAGGCGATCAGCTTGGCGCCATACAATTCCGCTTCGTCACGCAGCGGATCATCCTCGGCCGACAAAATCAATGCCGGCGGCAAATTCTTCAAACGGCTCGATTGCAGCGGCGACGCGTACGGATGCGTGCGGTCGGCCGCATTGGGCAAATAACCCCGGTAGCCGGCCGCGCAGGCGTCGGCCACGTCCACCATGTCGGCTGCCGCATTGTTACAGCGCATCGAGCCGGTGCTCAGGCCGGGGTCCAGCATCGGCATGATCAACAACTGGCCGGCCAGCGGCGGGCCGCCACGGTCGCGCGACATCAGCGCGCAGACGGCGGCCAGGTTGGCGCCCGCTTCAATGCCGGCCACGATCATCTGCTTGCCGGTCCAGCCCAGCTTGGTCTTGTTCTTGCGGGCCCAGTTCAAAATAGCGTGCGCGTCCTCGACGGCGGCCGGGAACGGGCGCACCGGCGCCAGTGTATAAGTGGCGGCCAGCACCAGCTGTTCGGGATTGTCGTTTACCAGGTGGCGCAGGAACATGTCGCTGTCCTCCAGCCCGCCGGTCACGAAACCGCCGCCGTGGAAGAACACGATCAGCGCGTCGCGCTTGGTGCCGGCCGGGCCGCAGCTGTACAGGCGCGCCGGCAGCATGCCGTCCACGCCGCGCACGTCCAGGTTGCGGCTCTTGAGCTGGTCGGACAGCACGTTCATTGATGCACCGTCCGGATCGCGTCGTCGGCGCAAGCCAGCTGGTCGCCGTTGGCTTGCCATTGTTGGGTCAGGGCATGGACGCCGCTCGCCTCGGCCTGGGCCGCCTGCGCATACGTATCGGTGGTGACGATGGCCACCAGCGCGGCCGCGCCGAGCGCGAGTCCGAATGCCGCCATGATTTCAGTCCGATATGCCATGATGTTTTCCCTCCCAGACTGCCAGCGTCCAGCCCGACGGGGCTGGTTTCCATGCTGCAGTACGGTAATCTTAAACTTCAACTACAATAAGATAAATGGAGCAAAGTTGAATTGATTGTTCACGAATCCGAACAATGAGATGGGAAGATGAATAAACTGCAAGCGATGGAAGTGTTTGTGCAGGTGGTCGACGCCGGCGGCTTCACGCGCGCGGCCGACAATATGCAACTGCCCAAGGCCACCGTCTCGACGCTGATCCAGTCGCTGGAAGCGGCCCTGAAGGTCAAGCTACTGCATCGCACCACGCGCCAGGTGACGGTGACGGCCGACGGCGCGGCCTATTATGAACGCTGCCTGCGTATCCTGTCGGACGTACGCGAAGCGGAGGAATCGCTGTCGCGCACGCGCCTGAGCCCCAGCGGCCGGCTGCGGGTGGACGCCCCCACGGGCCTGGCCAGCGAAGTGCTGGTGCCCGCCCTGCCCGACTTTTTCGCCCGCTATCCCGACATCGAACTGGAACTGGGCAGCAGCGACCGCACCGTGGACCTGATCGAGGAAGGGGTGGACTGCTGCGTGCGCGGCGGCGCGCTGGCCGATTCGAATTTGATCGCGCGGCGGGTCGGCTTCCTGCACTTTCTCACCTGCGCCGCGCCATCGTACCTGGAACGTTACGGCCGGCCGCAACACCCGAACGAGCTGACGCGCCACCGCTGCGTCAACTATTTCTCCTCCCGCACCGGCAAGATTTTCGAATGGGATTTCGCGCGCGGCGACGAGCTGGTGCAAACCATGCTGCCCGGCTCGATCGCCGTCAACGACGCCAACGCCTACCTGGCCGCGGGCCTGGCCGGGCTGGGCATCATCCAGACCGTGCGCTTCGTGCTGGAGCCGCTGATCGCCGAAGGCAAGCTGGAACTGCTGCTGCCCGACTGGACCTCCGCGCCCGTTCCCATCCACGTGGTCTACCCGCAGAACCGCCACTTGTCGGCCAAGGTGCGCGTGTTCGTCGAATGGGTGGCTGAACTGTTCGCGCAACACCCCGGCATGCGCCTGCCCAAGACCTTGCGCCCCCTTAACACGGAGTCCACCCTATGAGCCATACACCGCACCGCATCGTCTTCCTCGACCGCGAAAGCCTGATCGCCAGCATGCGCCTGCCCGCCTTCCCCCACCACTGGGACCAGTATCCGGCCACGGCCCATGCCGACGTGGTGGAGCGGCTGCGCGACGCCACCATCGCCATCACCAACAAGGTGCCCTTGCGGGCGGCCGACCTGGCGCGGTTGCCGAAGCTGAAGATGATCGCGGTGGCGGCCACCGGCACCGACATCCTGGACCTGGCGGCCTGCCGTGAACATGGCATCGCCGTGTCCAATATCCGCAACTACGCCGTGCACTCGCTGCCCGAACACACGTTCGCGCTGATCCTGGCCTTGCGCCGCAACCTGGTCGCCTACCGGGCCGACGTGCAAGCGGGCCGCTGGCAGCACGCCGGCCGCTTCTGCCTGCTCGACCACCCGATCGCCGACCTGGCCGGCAGCCGCCTCGGGCTGGTGGGTTATGGCGCGCTGGGCAAGGCGGTGGCCGCGCTGGCGCGCGCGTTCGGCATGGAAGTGTGCGTCCACACGCGCTCGCCGGTGGGCGATCCGGCCGTGCGCCAGGTCAGCTGGGACGAACTGCTGGAGACGTCGGACGTGATCAGCCTGCACCTGCCGCTGACGGAACAGACGCGCAACATGATAGGCGCGCCGGAACTGGCGCGCATGAAACGCAGCGCGCTGCTGATCAACACGGCGCGCGGTGGCCTGGTGCACGAACAGGCGCTGGCCGACGCGCTGCACAACCACGTGATCGCCGGCGCCGGCTTCGACGTGCTGACGCAGGAGCCGCCGCGCGACGACAACGTGCTGCTCCAGCTGCGCCTGCCCAACTTCATCCTCACGCCACACACGGCCTGGGCCAGCGGCCAGGCCATGCAGGTGCTGGCCGACCAGTTGATCGACAATATCGAAGCATGGGTGGCGGGCGCGCCGCGCAACGTGGTGGCGTGAGCGGGGCCCGCCGCCGCATCAGTCAAAAGCTGAGCGGCGTGCCTTTGTAATAGACGTTCGCGGGCACGATGCTGCAGTTGAACGTGATGGGCGTGGCCACCTCGTGGGCCCAGCCCCTGGTCACCAGCGTGGCGATGTCGGTCAGCGTCAGCACGCGATGATTGCCGGCGCCGGCGGCCAGCCCTTCCGGCGTGAACACCACCAGGATCACGGACCAGGCCACATTGAAGTCGCCCGTGTGCGGCACGCCGATCAGGTGGTCATGGCCGATCAGCAGCGCGCACTGGTTGGCCGGATAACCGTACTGGATACAGGTGGCCCCGCCATTCGGATAGCCGGGCGCCGGGAACGGCAACACGGCGACGTGGTCGCAATTGTGCGGCTGGCAGTTCAGCGTGGCCGGATTGATGGTCGAATTACTGGGGTACGCGGGCAGGTAGAGTGGTGCCGCGGCGCGCGGATTGGACATCGAAGGAAATGGCGCCTTGGACGGCGTCAACAGGTAGACGGTGCTCCCATCCGCATCGTTCACGGCCGGCTCCACGGTCGCCTGGCCAAACGCCGTTTGCCCGGACTGGGCCAGCGCGCTCAGGCTCGCGCCGGCCAGACCCAGCGCCAGCAGCAACATTAAGACAGTTCGCTTGCACATCTTCTTCTCCCCGATGGAAACAGGCGCACGCGGGCGCGCCCTTGCCCTCCTGCTGAAGCCGAATGCCGCTGCCACTGAAGCCCGTGGGGTGTCGCTTCCAATATAGTTCACATATCTCATCCGTGCATCACTTCACAATGCAACAGTGCGCGGGTAGCAGCGGATGAACTTGTGTTTCGCCTGATGCAGCCTACAGTGAAGAGTGCGGAGACAGCGCGTGTACCACATTCGGGGAGACCATCATGGCAACCGCAGATTGGCGACTGGAAGGCGACTGGGTAAAGAATTGCAACTGCGCGTATGGATGCCCATGCGACTTTAACGCAAGACCTACTGAAGGATATTGCAAGGGCCTGGTCGCCATGCATATCACTTCTGGCTATTTCGAAGGTATCCGGCTCGACGGCCTGTCGTTCTGCGTGACGGTGCACTTCCCCGGCGCGCTACACGAAGGCAACGGCGAGGCCCAGCCCATCATCGATGAACGCGCCACGGCCGAACAACGCGATGCCCTGTTTGCCATCCTGTCTGGCCAGAACTCGCAGGAAGGCACGCTGTTCCAGATCTTCAGCCTGATCGTGACCAAGATGCACGACCCCGTCTTCGCCCCGTTCCGCTTCGAGTTCGACCTGCGCGAACGGCAGGCGCGCGTGGTCATCCCCGGCGTGCTGACCACCACCGTGGAACCGATCAGGAATCCCGTGACGGGGGCGCCGTTCCGGGGCGCCGTCGTGCTGCCTGAAGGGTTCGAGCACCGCGAAGGACAGATCGCCTCGGCCGACATCGACAGCACCGGCGCCGTCCCGTTCGTCACCAAGGGCAGCCATAGCACGCTGGCACACGTGATCCAGAGCCCGGCGGGCGTGCTGGGCTGACGTGGCGCGGCCATGAGCGCGGCGATGCTGGCGCGCGTGCTGCACCACGAACGGGCGCTGCCGGTGGTCGCCGTCGCGCTCGTGACGGCGCTCGCGTGGGCCTACCTGCTCGCGGGCGCGGGCACGATGGAGGAAATGGACGGCATGCTCATGCCGATGAGCACCGGCGCGTGGACCTTTTCCCATGCGCTCGTCATGCTGGTCATGTGGGTGGTGATGATGGTGGCCATGATGCTACCCAGCGCCCTGCCCATGCTGCTGCTGTACGCGACGCTGGCACGCAGGAATGGCGCGGCGCGCGGAACCGGACCAGCCCCGGGGCCGCCGCTGGCCGTAGCGTTGTTCGGGCTGGGCTACGTGGTGGTGTGGAGCGGGTTCAGCGTGGCGGCCGTCGCGCTGCAATATCTGCTGGAACGCGCCGCCTTGCTGTCGCCGATGATGGAAAGCACCAGCATCGTGCTGGCTGGCGCCACGCTCGTCGCCGCCGGCGTGTACCAGTGGACGCCTGTCAAATCCGCCTGTCTCGCGCACTGCCAGTCGCCGCTCGACTTCGTGCTGGCCAACTGGCGCAGCGGCGGCATGGGCGCGTTCCGGATGGGCATGCGGCACGGCGCCTACTGCGTCGGCTGCTGCTGGGCGCTGATGCTGCTGCTGTTCGTGGGCGGCGTGATGAACCTGGCCTGGATTGCCGGCCTGGCCGTGTACGTGCTGGTGGAAAAACTGACACCGCCGGGCCACTGGATCAGCCGCGCCACCGGTGTCATCTTCATCGCCTGGGGACTGGCGACGCTGCTGTCGCCTTATTTTGCGTTGAAGCTGGCGTAGTAAGCCTGGATGGCCGGCGTGCTGGCGATGCGCTGCTGGTGCGCGTTGAGCGCCGGGGCCACGCTTTGCACCAGGTCGGTCGGCACATGGTCCAGGCGGCCCGAGTTCAGGTTGCGCACATCGACGAATACTTTCAGGTCGGCGATGGTGAGGCGATGATCGGCAAAGAACTGGCCACCGTGCGCCAGCAACTGCGACTCCAGCCAGCGCAGGTAGAGCGGCATGGAACCGTTGACCAGCGCCAGCCGCGCCGCCTTCTGTTCCTCGCCCGCCATGCGGAAGGTGGGGCTCAGTTTATTGTTGGCGTCTTCCACCACGTAGGTCACCTCGTCGCACAGCAAGGCCTGGAACGGGTCGGCCGGGTACAGGCCGGACAACTGCCGGCGTAACGCAGGATGGCGTCGCATTGCGTGACCTGGGTGCCATCCACGTGCAGGACGGGCACCTGGCCGAACGGCGTGCTCTGGCGCACTTCCGCGAACTCGGGGAAGGCGAAGCGGTGGTCCTCGAACGGAATGCCGCCGAGATGCAGCGCCAGACGTGCGGGCTCGCCACGACCGCCGTGGACATCGAAATAGGTCAGTTTAAGTTGGGGCATCATGGTTTCCTTGGTTGGATTCGGTGTCAGGTCTGTCATTTGGACACCAGGACGACATCTTTGAGAACAATCAAACCGCATCGAGGTCGCATGTGGTGAAAATCTCCTGACCGGCACTATGACAAATATGAAGACTCGTTTTGAGAAAACTCAAAGTAACACGTCAGCTGTCCGAATGACAGACCTGACACCGGGTTCAAAATGTTCCCGGCAACAGGATATTGCGGTCCACCTGCTGCACATCGCGCAGGCCGCAGAACGCCATCGTCAAGTCGAGTTCGTTGCGGATGATCTCCAGGCACTTGCTCACGCCCTGCTCGCCCATCGCACCCAGTCCGTACAGGAAGGGCCGGCCGATGTAGACCCCGCGCGCGCCCAGCGCCAGCGCCTTGATCACGTCCTGCCCGGAGCGGATGCCGCCGTCCATGTGCACTTCGATGCGCTTGCCGACCGCTTCCACGATGCCGGGCAGCGCGCCGATCGACGATTGCGCGCCATCGAGTTGCCGCCCGCCATGGTTGGAGACGATCAGCGCGTCAGCCCCGCTGTCGACCGCCAGCCGCGCATCCTCGGCATCCATGATGCCTTTGATGATCAGCTTGCCGCCCCAGCGCTGCTTGATCCACTCCACGTCCTTCCACGACAGGCTCAGGTCGAACTGCTGGCTGGTCCAGGCCGACAGCGACGACATGTCCGACACCGACCCGGCATGGCCGACTATGTTGCCGAAGCTGCGGCGGCGGGTACCGGCCATGCCCAGGCACCAGCGCGGCTTGGTCGCCAGGTTGAGCAGGTTGGCCAGGGTCAGCTTGGGCGGCGCCGACAGGCCGTTGCGCAAGTCCTTGTGGCGCTGGCCCAGCACCTGCAAGTCCAGCGTCAATACCAGCGCCGAGCAGCGCGCGGCCTTGGCGCGGTCGATCAGGCGGTTGATGAAATCGCGGTCCTTCATCACGTACAGCTGGAACCAGAATGGCTTGCTGGTGTGGGCGGCGACGTCTTCGATCGAGCAGATGCTCATGGTGGACAAGGTGAACGGTACGCCGAAACGTTCGGCCGCGCGGGCGGCGAGGATTTCGCCATCGGCGTGCTGCATGCCCGTCAGCCCCGTGGGCGCCAGCGCCACCGGCATGGCCACCTGCTGCCCCACCATCGTACTTTCAAGGGTGCGGTTTTCCAGGTTGACGGCCACCCGCTGCCGGAATTTGATGGCGGCGAAATCGCTGCTGTTGGCGCGGTAGGTCGATTCCGTCCAGGAACCGGCGTCGGCGTAATCGTAGAACATGCGGGGCACGCGCTGTTGCGCCAGGATGCGCAAGTCTTCTATGCAGGTGATGATGGCCATGGACATTTACCCGATCAATAATGCTTCAAATCATCGGCGATTTCCGTGCCAAATGCCAGCCCGAATGTGAGAAAGTGACGGGACGCGACCCCGCCAGCAGTCCAACCATGCTGCATAGCAATTCGCAAGCGTCCCTTGGACTTGCATTAAGAAAATATATGATGTTGCGTTGCAACAAGCAACGCACCGGCCAACCGCGCTGTGTTTTAATGTTCAGCAAGTAACAGGCACCTGCCCCGCCCATCCCTCCCCGGCGCCGTATGGCCTTGCCTCTGGAAGAAGAAATATTTAGCCGATGCCCGCGCCTTGCGCCGCATCTTTAGATAACTCATTTTCTGCGAGCACGAACCATGTCCATCACCGCTTCCACGCCTATCCAGGAATCCGATCCCGAAATGCCGCGCGCCATCGTCCGCCTGGCCTGGATAGGCGGCGTGCTGGTCACGCTGTTATTGCCCCTGGTCTTTTTCATGGTCGGCTACCAGCGCGAGATCGTGCCCCTGGAAGTGGCGCTCCAGGTCGGCGCCCACAGCGTGGCCCCCGGCCTTTCCAGCCAGGATGGCGCGACGGACGGGCGGCACCGCGCCACGCAAGCGGTGCTGACCTCGCTCGCATGGCTCGGCGACCGGACCAGTGTCCGTATCGTCGGCGCCGACGGCAAGGTGATGGCCGCGCGCGCGCAGCAAGAGGGATTGCCCGTCGTCACGCGGACCATCTCCATCGATGGCGGCGGCGACGGCTGGCAACTGGAACTGCGCCGCTCGCTGTCGCCACTGCTGCTCATGTCGCTGCTGATGTTCCTGCCCGGCGCGGCGCTGGGACTGGTGGCCTTCAGCTCGCTCAAGAGCGTGCCCATGCGCACTTTCCACCTGGCATTGCAGGAAGTGGCCGTGCGCAAGTCGGCCGAGGAACGGCTGGCCAAGTCCCTGTCCATCTTCTCGGCCACGCTGGAATCGACGGCCGACGGCATCTTCGTCACCGACATCCACGGCCGCCCCATCGTCGCCAACCAGCGCTTTTTCGACCTGTGGAACTTGCCCAAGTCGGCCACGTCCGGCGCGGCGGCGATCGACACGCTGACGCTGCTGGCCGACCAGATGCGCGAGCCCCAGGCGTTCCTGGACATGCAAAAGAATTTGACCGGACACATAGGCGGCGACCAGGGCGCCATCCTCGAACTGCGCGACGGCCGCCTGTTCGAGTGGAATTCCCGCCCCCAGTTCGTCGATGGCAACGTGGCCGGGCGGGTATCGAGCTTTCGCGACATCAGCGAACGCAAACGGGCCGAATCGCTGCTGGCGGCGGAAAAGGAAGTGCTGGAGATGGTGGTATGCGGCAATACCCTGAAGGCGGCGCTGGAAGTGCTGGGGCGGCACGTGGAAGTCCTGTCCGGCCAGATGTTCTGCGCCATCCTGTTCCGCGACGGCGGCGACACCGGCGGCGTCGTGTGCGCCACCGGCCCCAGCCTGCCGCGCGCCGTGGCCGACACCATCGTGCGCGATGGCCAGGCCTACCTGGCCCAGGTCTTCGCGGACGCGGCCCGCCAGGGCAGCGTCCAGGAACACGGCCTGTCGGACGAATTTAGCGGCGTGATCGAGGGTATCGACGTCAATCCGGCCTGGAGCGGCTACCGGCGACTGCTGTCCCGCCAAGCGCTGGAAACTTGCTTCGCCGTCTCGGTGCTGTCGTCCACGCGGCAGTTGCTGGGGGTGATCGTGGCACACTACCGGGCGGCGGCCGAACAGCCACCCCATGACAGGGAGTTGATCTGGGTGGCGGCCCATCTGACCAGCATCGCCATCGAGCGCCGCCAGGCCGAGGCCCGCTTGCAGGTGCTGGCCCATTTTGACGCGCTCACCATGCTCCCCAACCGGGACTTGTTCCGCGACCGCCTGCAGCAAGCCCTGTCGCGCGCGGAACGCCACAACCAGCTGGTGGCCGTGATGTTCCTCGACCTGGACCGTTTCAAGACCATCAACGACACGCTGGGCCACGACGCCGGCGATGCACTGCTGTGCGAAGCGGCGAACCGCCTGCGGCAATGCGTGCGCGGCGAAGACACGGTGGCCCGCCTGGGGGGCGACGAGTTCACCGTGATCCTGGAACAGATCGGCAAGCCGGACGACGCGGCCGCCGTGGCCGGCAAGATCGTCGCCGCGCTGGCGCCGCCCATCATGCTGGGCGGCCAGGAGACGTTCGTCACGCCCAGCATCGGCATCACCATCTGCCCGTGGGACAGCAGCAGCGCCGAATGCCTGCTCAAGAATGCCGATACGGCCATGTACCGCGTCAAGCAGGAGGGCGGCAATGGCTACCGCTTCTTCACGGCGGAAATGAACACCCTGGCCGCGGGCCGGCTGGAAACGGAAAGCGGCTTGCGGCGCGCCCAGGAGCGCGAGGAATTCGCCGTCCATTACCAGCCCAAGCTCGATCTGCGCACCGGCGCCATCATCGGCGCCGAAGCCCTGTTGCGATGGCGGCACCCGGAACGGGGCCTGGTGCCACCCGGCGAATTCATCCCCATCCTGGAGGAGACCGGGCAGATCGAGAAAGTGGGCGAATGGGTGCTCGAACATGTGTGCCGGCAGATCCGTTGCTGGCAGGAGGCCGCCCTGCCGGCCTTGAACGTGGCCGTCAACCTGTCGGGCCGCCAGCTGCAGCGCAACAACCTGTCGACGACCATCGCCAACATCCTGGAAACGACCGGCCTGGACCCCCGCTTGCTGGAACTGGAAGTGACCGAGAGCATGCTGATGCACGATGCCCAATACGCCGTCGATATGCTGATGCAAATCCGCGCCAAGGGCGTGGTGCACATCGACGTGGACGATTTCGGCACCGGCTATTCCTCGCTGAGCTACCTCAAGCGCTTCCCCATCGATGCCTTGAAACTGGACAAGTCCTTCGTCGACGGCTTGCCCCATGACGAGGACGACATCGCCATCTGCCGCGCCGTGATCGCGCTGGCCCACAGCCTGAAACTGCGCGTCATCGCGGAAGGCGTGGAAAACGATGCGCAACTGGCCTTCCTGCGCGATAACGGCTGCGACGTGATCCAGGGCTATATCGTCAGCCCGCCGCTGCCGGCCGACGACTTCGTGGAACTGGTGCGGCGCTACCAGGCCGCCCCGCGCTGGAGCGCCGAGGACGGCAACCCCAGGCTGACGCTGGTGGGCTGAGGTGGCCGCACAAAAGCACAAGCCCGGACACTTGCGTGTCCGGGCTTGTGCTTTACAACGTATATTTTGGTGCGGCTGGCAGGAATCGAACCCACGACCCCTTGGTTCGTAGCCAAGTACTCTATCCAGCTGAGCTACAGCCGCGCGAGGCAAGATTATAGCAGGGGTGTTTCTGAATGCCAATAGGAAATCGCGACTTTCGTTGCCGATGGCGACGCGACGTATGCGGAAAAGAAAAAGGGGTCAGATTTTGCAATCTGACCCCGATATTCTGGTGCGGCTGGCAGGAATCGAACCCACGACCCCTTGGTTCGTAGCCAAGTACTCTATCCAGCTGAGCTACAGCCGCGAAAACAACATTATAACAGGTTTTCCGTCTCGCGAAGCATTCCCAGAAGAAATACTACACTTTACTTCATGCAACGCCATACGATGGTGACGTGCTCCCTGTGGGGCGAACCCCGGTACAACTTAACACTACAATCAGACCCGACGATCTGATCCCGATATTCTGGTGCGGCTGGCAGGAATCGAACCCACGACCCCTTGGTTCGTAGCCAAGTACTCTATCCAGCTGAGCTACAGCCGCTTAAGCAACATTGTAACGCATTAATTAAATTTTGCAAAGTGCGATTTTTTCAATCACTTAGTTGGCTTGGCGATACAACCACCGAATCAACTACTTCGCAATAACGTAAAAACCGCGTTTATTGCTTCTTTCAGAAGGCTTGCCGTCCGAAAGAAGCAAGATTATAGGGAGGTTCATCGTGCTTGTCCAGCACCATTTTCCAAGCGGCCGCAATCGGCCGTCCCGGCCACCCGGCCCGGCTGATCGCGCCACCTCATTCACGCTGGTGATGCCGTGCATCACCAATCAAAATTGGCGTTAATAACTGCCGTGCGGCATCATTCACCTGTCTCCTCTATCTCCTCCAAGGAAATAGATTCAGCCCGCTCCCGCAGCGGGCTTTTTTTTGCCCGTAGGTTCAGCACGCCAATTGGTGTAGGATGGCTCATCATCCCACCCCACCGCCGCCCGCATGAACCTGCCCGACCCCGTCGCGCCCCCTGCCCCGGACTGGTCGCACACCCGTCTGGGTGAGCCCGCGCACTGGCCGCGGGAATTGCAGCTGGTCATCGACATCCTGCTCAACTGCCCCACGCCCATGCTGCTGATGTGGAGCCGCGAGCAGATCATGGTGTACAACGAGGGCTATGTCAGCTTCAATGGCAGCGCCAGCCTGCTGGCGCCCGGTGGCAAGGTGCCGCCGGTGCTGCCGCCGGCCTGGAGCTGGAACGCCGCCGCCATCGAGCATGCCTGGGCCGGCCACAGCGCCAGCTACCGGGCCCAGCCATTGTCGGTCTGGCGCAAGGGGGTGCCCACGCAATTGCCGTGCGACCTGTATTACACCCCCGTGCGCGACGCCGCCGGCGCGGTGGCCGGTATCCTGTGCAGCCTGGCGCCGGCCACCGTCGCCGCCGGCGCCGTCGCCGCCGGCGCGCCATTGCGCATCCTGGTGGTGGAAGACAACGCCGACGCGCGCTACCTGGCCTGCGAGACGCTGCGCGCCCTGGGTCACCAGGTGCAGGCCGTGGCCAGCGCCGAGGCCGCCTTGCCGGCGCTGGAACAGGGGCCGGTCGATATCCTGTTCAGCGACGTGAGCCTGCCCGGCATGTCCGGCGTGGAACTGGCGCGGCTGGCCCTGGCCCGCCGTCCGGGCTTGCAACTGTTGTTCGTGTCCGGCTATGGCGATACGCTCACGCGCCACCTGCCCTGGCCCGCGACCACCCTGCAAAAGCCTTATGAGCTGGCACAATTGCAACAAGCGCTGAGCACTATCGGCCGCCGCCTACACGATGATGCGCTGTAATCCCACACACGCGCGCGCTTATCGTGCGGGCCAGGCAGGCCCGCGCCCGCTACAATATTGTCATCGACATATGGAATCCATGCGCCTCGCCCGGTTGTCCAAGCCGATATTGCACAGATTCACTAGGGCCACGACCCACCCATGACTTTCTCCACCGAGCCGACGGGCAGCTATCGTTTCGCCCCGGCAAAAACTGTCCAGTCCGCCACTGGCGCGGACCACCATGACAATGAAGTGGCGCTGCTGCGGGAGTCGTTGCGCCAGGCGGAGGAGCGCAACGCGGCCTTGCTGCGCAACGAGCAAGCGTTGCGCGAGCGCTTGCGGCTCGGCGAGGAGGAAATGCGGGCGCTGGCCAACGCCATGCCGCAACTGGCCTGGATCGCGGGACGCGATGGCAACATGATCTGGTGCAACGAGCGCTGGTATGCCTACACGGGCACGGCGCCCGACCAGACGGGCGCGGCCGGCTGGCCCACCGTCTACGCGCCGGACTGCCTGCCGCAACTGATGACGCGCTGGCACGCCTCGCTGGCCAGCGGCCAGCCGTTCGAGATGGAAGTGCCGATCCGCGGCGCCGATGGCCAGTACCGCTGGTTCCTCACGCGCGCCAACCCGGTGCGCGACAGCAGCGGCCAGGCGCTGCGCTGGTTTGGCACCAGCACCGACGTGGACCAGGTCAAGCGGGCGCAGGAGGCACTGCGCGACGAGACGGCCGTGCTGGAGTTACTCAACAGCACCGGCAGCGCGCTCGCCTCCACCCGCGAGCTGCCCCTGTTGCTGCAAGAGGTGACGGACGCGGCCACCAGCATCAGCGGCGCCCGCTTTGGCGCATTCTATTACCACAGCGGCGACGCCGAAGGCACGCCCAAGATGCTGCATGCCTTGTCGGGCTGCGCGCCCGAGCAATTCCCCAGCTTCGGCCGGCCCCGCGCCAGCGCCCTGTTCGGTATCGGCCTGCGCGGCGAAGGCACGGTGCGCAGCAACGACTTGCTGCGCGACCCGCGCCACGCCCAGGCCATGCGCGAGGAGGCCGCCGCCCTGCCCGTGATCCGCAGCTACCTGGCCGTGCCGGTCGTGTCACGCTCGGGCGAGGTGGTGGGCAGCCTGTACTTCGGCCATCCGGAGCCGGACATGTTCAGCGAGCGCACCGAACGCATCATCGGCGGCATCGCGGCCCAGGCCGCCGTGGCGATCGACAACGCGCGCCTGTATGCGGCGGCCCAGCACGCGGCCGAGGAACGCAAGGTGCTGCTCGACAGCGAACGCTGCGCGCGCGCCGAGGCCGAGCGCACCAGCCGCCTCAAGGATGAATTCCTGGCCACCCTGTCGCATGAGCTGCGCACCCCGCTCACGGCCATCCTGGGCTGGGCCCAGGTGTTGCGGCGGGGCAGCCGCGACGTGGCCGACGTGCAGCGCGGCCTGCAAACGATAGAACGCAACGCCCGCGCCCAGGCCCGGCTGATCGAGGACTTGCTCGACATGAGCCGCATCACCTCCGGCAAGGTGCGGCTGGAGGTGCAGGTGCTGGCGCCGCACACGATCGCCGAGGCCGCCATCGACGCCGTGCAGCCGGCCGCCGACGCGCGCCAGATCCGCATCGAGCGGCGCTTCGAGCCGCAGGCCGGGCTGGTGGCGGCCGACCCCAGCCGGCTGCAGCAGATCATCTGGAACCTGCTCAGCAACGCCCTCAAGTTCACCGAGCGCGACGGCACCGTCACGGTGCGCGTGGGCCAGGCCGAGGGCCAGGTGGAGATCGCCGTGTGCGACAACGGCATCGGGATCCGGGCCGAATTCCTGGGCCACGTATTCGAGCGTTTCCGCCAGGGCGACTCGTCCACCACGCGCCGCCACGGCGGGCTGGGCCTGGGGCTGGCCATCGTCAAGCACCTGGTGGAACAGCACGGCGGCACGGTCGGCGCGGCCAGCGAGGGCGAAGGCCGCGGCGCCTGCTTCACGGTGCGCCTGCCGCTGGCCCATGCCTGCGCCCCGGCGGCCGGCGCCGGCTGAGTCCACGCCGCCGACTTCGTTTATAATTGAACAATATATTTATGCGAAGGGGCCCCGGTGCGCCAGATTAGCGCTGAATCAACTTGCCAATCAGCAACAGTCAATTCCTACCCGCGCATGCGGCACTGTCCTACAGCAACTTTCTGCGCGTTTGCTACACTTCAATAGCACCAAAACGCGGTACAATAATTTCCATGTGGAAATAATTGCTCTCGCGTGCGCCGTGTCTGAACCGGGCGCGCTATTATCGATTTATTACGCCACTGGCGCGGTGCCGGGGCGTCTGCAATGACAGAGAACACTATGCCGAGTCGAGATGAAATCCTGAACGCCAAGATTCTGGTGGTGGATGATTGCGCCGACAATATCGACCTGATGCTGGAAATCCTGCGCGACGCCGGCTACACGAACGTGACGTCCACCATGTATCCGGAACAGGTGTGCCCGCTGCACCGCCAGCATTGCTACGACCTGATCCTGCTTGATCTGCAAATGCCGGGGCTGAACGGTTTCCAGGTCATGAAGGGCCTGAAGGAAATCGAACAGGGCGGCTACCTGCCCGTGCTGGCCTTGACGGCCCAGCCCAGCTTCAAGATCGCCGCGCTCGAAGCGGGCGCGCGCGACTTCATCAGCAAGCCATTCGACCTGCTCGAAGTGCACAAGCGCATCCATAACATGCTGGAAGTGCGCCTGCTGTACAAGGAACTGGCCCAATACAGCAAGCAACAGCAGGAACTGGCGCTGCACGACCCGCTCACCGGCCTGCCCAACCGCCGCTTGCTGGAAGACCGCATCGCCACCGTGCTGCAGCACGCCCGGCGCCAGCACAGCAAGGCGGCCGTCATGTACCTGGACCTGGATGGCTTCAAGGGCATCAACGACACCCACGGCCATGCCTGTGGCGATGAAGTGCTCAAGCTGGTGGCGTCCCGGCTGACCGGCTGCTCGCGCAAGGAGGATACGGTGGCCCGCGTCGGTGGCGACGAATTCGTGATCGTGCTGGGCGACGTGGCCACGCTGCGCGACGCCCAGGAACCGGCCGCCAAGCTGATCGAGGCCGTGTCCGAGCCTTACCTGATCAACGGGCTCACGCTCAAGCTGTCCACCAGCATCGGCATCAGCCTGTTCCCCGATGACGCGGACACGGTGGAAGCGCTGATCGCCGTGGCCGACAGCGCCCTGTACCAGGCCAAGCGCTCGGGCAAGAACCGTTGCTGCGCGGCCGCGCTGGCCGCGCCGCTGCCCAGCGCGCCGGCGCAGCACAGCATGTTATCGACCCCGGCCTGAGCGGCTAGTGGCCGCGGGCCGGGGTGCCCGCGCCGCGCCCGCCCGTGGGCGTGCCGTGCCGCAAGCCATGGGCCGTGCTTTCCTCCACCTGCGCCGCGTGCTGGTGGTCGTCATGCCCGCCCACCACTTCCGGCGCCACTTCGATGCGGGTCACGCCGGCGTCCACCGACAGCGGGTCGCTGGCGGGAAAGGTCATCTCCACCGCCTCATCGAGCAAGGTTTCCCTGGCCTGCTCCACCGGCGTGGGCGGTTCCTCGTCGGCCAGCGCCGTGATGACGGTGGCCCATTTGACGCAATCGAGCCGCGCCAGGTCGCGCACGCTGTGCACGCCGAACACCTGCGCCAGCGCCTCGGCGCCCTGCGCGCTCATGCTGCGCAGCGCCGTGACGGGCGCTTCGGCCAGCGCCCGCATGCCCAGCTCCGCATACTCATCGTTGATCAAGGTCTTCAGGTTCATGGTGCGATTCCTCCACGGTTGCGGCGGCGCCAGGTCGCGCCGGCGATAAGCCCCACTGTGGTGGTGCCCGCCCCTGCCGTCTGTGCGGCAACGTACAGTGCCCATGGGCCGGCCTCGCGTACGATAGCAGTACGGTTTTGACATTCGTAAACGCTATTGCTATGATCGACCAGCACTTTTCTGACGGCCTCATGACAGCCCTGCGCGCGCCGGCTGCCCGGGCCGCCGCCGCCCCGCGCAGCGCAACGACCGACAGGCCCGATCCCGTGCCCACACTAGAAAAACCGAAGATTCTGGTCGTGAACGATGACCCCGCCAGCCTGTTCGCATTGACGAGCTTGCTGGCCCAGTGGTCCGACCAGGAAGGCTACGAAGTACTGCCGGCCAGTTCGGGCCAGGACGCGCTGCGCCAGGTGCTGCGCCATGATTTCGCCGTGATTTTGCTCGACGTCAACATGCCGGGCATGGACGGCTTCGAGACGGCCGAGGCGATCCACCAGCGGGCCCGCTCGGCCAACATTCCCATCATCTTCATCACGGCCTTCCTGGCCGATGAGCTCGACCGGCTCAAGGCTTACCAGCGCGGCGCCGTGGACTTCCTGTTCACGCCCGTGATCCCGCAAGTGCTGCACGCCAAGATCGCCGTGTTCGTCGCGCTGGCCACCAAGAACGAGGAATTGCGGCAGCAGGCGCGCCAGCTCAGCCTGCGCACCACGGCGCTCACCGGCACCAACAAGCGGCTCACGCGCGAGATCGAGGAACGCAAGTCGGCCGAACGGCAAAACCACGCCAAGGATGAGTTCCTGGCCATGCTGGGCCACGAGCTGCGCAACCCGCTGAGCGCCATCAGCAGCGCCGCCACGCTGATCGGCCTGCCGGGCGTGTCGCCCGACGGCGCGGCGCGGGCGCGCCAGATCATCCAGCGCCAGAGCCAGCACCTGGGCCGCATCGTCGACGACTTGCTGGACCTGTCGCGCGCCATGTCGGGCAAGATCCTGCTCAGCCGCGCGCCCCTGGATCTGGCGGCGCTGGTGGCGTCCTGCCTGGAGACGTGCCGCGCCACCGGCCGTGGCGCCGGCTACACGCTGCGCCAGCAACTGGAGCCGGCCTGGGTCGATGGCGACGCCACCCGGCTCGAACAGATCGTCAGCAACCTGCTCGACAACGCCCTCAAGTACACCCCACCGGGCGGCCGCATCGAAGTGCGCACCGGCACCGACGGCAACGACGCGGTGCTGACCGTGCGCGATTCCGGCGTCGGCATCGCGCCCGACCTGCTGCACCAGGTGTTCGACGTGTTCGTGCAGGGCGCCAGCACGCTGGACCGGGCCCAGGGCGGGCTCGGTATCGGGCTGTCGCTGGTGCGCCGGCTGGCCGAACTGCACGGCGGCCAGGTGCGCGCCGACAGCGGCGGCGACGGCGCCGGCAGCACCTTCACCTTGCGCCTGCCGCGCGTGGTGCATGGCGAACCGGCCGCGCCGGCCGCGCCGCACGCGGCGCCAGCCGGGCAGCTCACCGTGCTGCTGATCGAGGATAACGACGACGGCCGCGAAATGATGGCCATGATGCTCAGCTGCTATGGCTACGCGGTGCAGCAGGCGGCCGAGGGCGGCCTGGGCTTGCAGCTGGCGGCCCGCTGCCGGCCCGACCTGGCCCTGATCGACATCGGCCTGCCAGCCATGGACGGCTACGAAGTGGCGCGCCGGCTGCGGGCCGACCCGGCCACGCGCGACATCAAGCTGGTGGCGCTGACCGGCTACGGCCAGGCCGAGGACCGCCAGCGCGTGTTCGATGCCGGTTTCGACCGGCACCTGGTCAAGCCGGTCGACGTGGAACACTTGCTGCAAGTGATAGGCCATTGCATGGGCCAGGCCGTGGACTAGGCATGCAGCGGCCGAGCTCGTAGTGCGCCAGATATTTCCATCCTCAGGTATGATCGCCACCAACGTCGTTCCACCACTAACCGAGTACGCCATGCCCGTCCAGGCTTCCCCTCCTACCGATCCCGCCGCGCCAGAGGCGCAACGCAGCGCGGAACTGAGCGATCTGCTCGGCCACGTGCACAGCTGCTGGGACGATGAACGGCGTTCGCTGTCGCGCCAGCTTCACGACAGCCTGGGCTCGTCGCTGACGGCGCTCACCATGCACCTGGGCCTGCTGATGCAGAAGATGCCACCGGAACCGGCCCTGCAGGAGCGGGCCGCCCACATGAAGCAGCTGCTGCACCAGATCGTGGAAACCAACCGCGACATGCAGCACCGGCTCTGGAACGACAAGCTGGAATTTCTCGGCGTGCGCGTGGCGCTGGCCGAACAGGTGGCGCAGTTCCAGGCCAGCCACGGGCTGGCCGTGCATTGCAGCCTGCCCGACGAGGAACTCGATTGCCCGCGCAGCCACAGCGTGGTGCTGCTGCGCGCGCTGGAGGAAGCGCTGGCCAATGTGGTCAGCCATGCGCAGGCCACGGCGGTGGACGTGATCGTGGACGACAACGATGAACAACTGGTGCTGACCGTGCGCGACGACGGCGTTGGCCTGCCCGCCGGCGGTGGCCTGTCCACCCACGGCAAGTACGGCCTGCGCATGGCGCGCGAGCGCGCCGCCCACCTGGGCGGCCAATTGAGCGTGACAGCCAACGGCCCGCGCGGGGTGCAGCTGACGGTGGTGCTGCCCAAGCCTTTCAGTGCAGCTTGACCAGCGGCCGGCCGCGCCGCACCAGGAAGCGGGCCAGCGCCAGCACGGCCGTGCGCGCCGTGCCCAGCACGGCCCGGTGGTGCATCAGGTGCAGGCTGGCGTACATCAGGCGCGCCAGCGTGCCCTCGACGAACCAGTGCGCACCGCGCAACGCCCCCATCAGGCTGCCGACCGAGGTACGCTGGCCGACCGACACCAGCGCCCCGTGGTCGCGATAGACGTAAGGCGCGGCCGGCCGCGCGGGCCGCACCCCATCTTTTTCCCGGCTTGACAGGATGGACGCCAGGTAGGCGGCCTGCTGGTGCGCCGCCTGCGCCCGCGGCGGCACGGGTTTGCCGTCGGCGCCCGGACAGGCGGCGCAATCGCCCAGCGCGTAAATATCGGGATGGCCGGGCACGGCCAGCGTGGCGTCCACCACGATCTGGCCGCCCTTGGCAGTGGGCAGTCCGAGCCTGGCCAGCAGCGGCGGCGCCGCGATGCCGGCCGCCCACACGCACAGGTCGGCCGGGTAACGCGTGGCCCCGGCCTGCACGAAGCCGGCCCCGACCTCGCTCACATGGGTGCCCGTGACGACCGTGATGGCGCGCTCGCGCAGCAACGCGAGGGCGGCATCGGCCACCCGCTGCGGCAACGGCGCCAGAATGCGCGGCGCGCCTTCGAGCACGGTGATGCGCACGTCGCGGCGCGGGTCCAGCTGGCCGGAACCATAGGCCGCATAGGTCGCGTAGGCGCCGCTCGCTTCGCGCAGTTCGGCCGCCAGTTCCACGCCGGTGGCACCACCGCCGACGATCACGATATCGACCCCGTGCTGGCCCGCCGTGCGGGCCTCCGTGCGGGTCAACAGCTTGAGCATGGTCAGGCGGAAGCGCTCCGCGTCTTCCACCCCGTTGAGGGAAATGGCATGTTCGGCGGCGCCGGGCACGCCGAAATAATGGGACACGCTACCCACGGCCAGCACCAGGGACAGGTAATCGATGTGGCGCTCAGGCAGCACCAGTTCGCCGTCCGCGTCGCGGATGGCGTCCACCGTCAGGCGCCGCGCGGCCGGGTCGAGCGCCGTCAGCGCGCCATAGACGTAGGAGAAACCACGGTCATGGGCCAGCATCTGGTAGGACAAGCCTTCCTGGTGGATGTCCAGCGTGCCGGCCGCCACCTCGTGCAGTGACGGTTTCCATACGTGGTAAAGATGGCTGTCGGCCAGCATCACGCGCGCTGGCCCCAGCTGGCGGCCCAGCTGGCAGGCCAGTTCCAGCCCGCCAGCGCCCCCCCCCTACGATGACAATATTGCTGCGCATGGCGCCTCCTGCCGGGTGATCCCGCCAGCGCGACGCCATGCCGGCCGGGTGTCAGTCGTCGCGGCCGTGACCGTGGCCGTTGCCATGACCGTTGCCATGGCCCTTGCCGCGGCCGGGGCCACGGTCGTCGTCGCGACGGTCGTCGCGGCGGTCGTCACGATAGTCGCGGCCACGATCGCCATGCTCGGCGCGGTAGCGCGGCGCGTACTCTCGCTCGTACCAGTTATCGTCCACGAACAGCACGCGCTGGCCGCAGGCGTTGTACTCGCGGCAGTGCTTGTCCCAATGCTTGGCATGGCCGGGCGGCACGCGCAGGTAGATGGGCGCCGTTTCCACGTAGCGCGGCGGGCGCTGCACGATCACCGGTTCGCGGTACAGCACTTGCGGCTGCGGATAATTGCCAAGGTCGATGCGGCCGTAAAAACCAGGTTCGCCCACGCTGATGGACACGCCCACGTCGGTGGCCATCGCGGAGGAGCACAGGGCCAGCAGACTGGCGGCAAGAATCAGAGGTTTCATCGAGATATTCCCGTTGTTATAAAAATAATAAAAACGCCGCATCATGCCGGCGAGAACTACATTTTAACCGCCGGACAGACGCCGCACCGTGCGCCAACGAACATAATCACCACAGCCGGGCCAGCGGCAGCACCACGCCGCCGAACAGCGACCAGTCGGCCGCGGCGCGGTTCAGGCCCTTGGCCAGGCCGAAGTCCAGCGTCAGGTATTTGCTGGGGCTGTAGGCGGCGGCCACCAGCGCCTGCGCCGTGCGGTCGGCGCCGCCGCGGCGCGTGCCCGACAGCTCGCCCGTCATGCCCCAGCGCTCGGAGACGGGGAGGGAAAACGACGCCGACACGCCGGTTTGCGTGCGGCTGCTGCCGTCCTCCCACGCGCCCAGCCGGGTCAGGTTGAGGTTGGCGTCCATGTGCACCTGCTCGAAATCGCGGCTGACGATGCCGTTGACGCTGTAGTCGGCCCGGCCGCTGCCGATGCTGTCGCGGGCCGTGGCGGCCTTGGCGCCCAGTTCCAGCCCGAACGCAGTGGCGCTGTCGATCAGGAAGGCGCGCTTGAGCACGAACGTGGTGTCGCCCACGCCATGGGTGCGCCCGCCGCCATCGTCCGGGGCCGAGACCCACGCCTCGCCACCCACCACCACGCCCCAATTGTCGTTGAAGGCCAGCTTGAAGGTGTAAGGCAGGCTGTTGCGGTGCTCGCCATCGGCCCTGGTGGCCAGGCCACCGAGTTCCAGCTCCAGCTGGCCCGGATACGGCAGCTGGGCAGGGCTGGACACGGACGGACGGTATGGCGTCACCGGCTGCCTGTCGTCGGCGCGGCCCGGCAATGCCACGGCCGCCAGCGTGGCCAGGGCCAGCAGGCGGGCGTAGGCGCAGGTTGATCCACGCTGGGTCATGCGGGCCTCCAGTGCATTCGTCGGTGATCAAATAGTTGCATAACCAGCAGCCTAACACCGTTTGCCGGGCGGCCCAAGCACCCATGCAAACTTGCCCCATTGAAAAAACACTGCTATTCTAATCATTCGATCTCTAACCATTTGTGAGCAAACCTTTTGTCCTCTATCGAAGACCGCTTCTCCGCCGCCCTGCACACGTCCGCGCGCGGCTGGCGGCTGGCCGTGGACCGCCGCCTCAAGCACCTGGGCATCAGCCAGGCCAGCTGGATGGCCATCGCCATTGTCGCCAAGGCCGCCACGCCGCTGTCGCAGACCCGCATGGCCGCCATGGTCGGGGTGGAAGATCCCACCATGGTCGCCACCATCGACCGGCTGGTGAAAGCCGGTTACGCGCTGCGCACGCCCTCGCCCACTGACCGCCGCGTCAAGCTGGTGATGCTGACGGACGCGGGCCAGGACATCTATCGCACCCTCAAGGCGGAATCGGACGTGCTGCGCGCCGAACTGCTGCGCAACATCGACCCGCAAGCGCTGCAACTGGCCACGGAAGTGCTGGAGACGCTGCAGGCCGGCATCGAGGCGCAGCTGTGAGCACAGCCGCAAGCGGTGCCGCCGCGGCGCCGGACGATGGCTTGAACCGGCCCATGATCACCTTGTCGATCATGCTGGCCACCATCATCCAGGCGCTCGACGGCACCATCGCCAACGTGGCGCTGCCGCACATGCAAGGCAGCCTGTCGGCCTCGCAGGACCAGATCACCTGGGTGCTGACCTCGTTCATCGTGGCCGCCGCCATCGCCACCCCGCTCACCGGCTGGCTGTGCGACCGCTACGGGCAAAAGAACATCTTCCTGTCGGCCGTGGCCGGGTTCACGGCCGCCTCCGTGCTGTGCGGGCTGTCCGCCTCGCTGGGCCAGATCGTCGCGGCGCGCCTGCTGCAAGGCGTGTTCGGCGCGGCGCTGGTGCCGCTGTCGCAAGCCGTCCTGCTCGACATCAATCCGCGCGAAAAACACGGCTCGGCCATGGCCGTATGGGGCATGGGCGTGATGATCGGCCCCATCCTCGGCCCCACGCTGGGCGGCTGGCTGACCGACAGCTACAACTGGCGCTGGGTATTCTTCATCAACGTGCCGGTGGGCGCGCTGGCCTTCTACGGCATCTGGAAATACATCCGCCCCAGCCCGGCCGCGCGCCGGATGGCGTTCGACGGCTTCGGCTTCGCCACCCTGAGCCTGGCCATCGGTGCCTTGCAGATGCTGCTGGACCGGGGCGAACAGAACGACTGGTTCGCCGCCACCGAGACCTGGGTGGAAGCGATCGTCATGGCACTGAGCTTCGCGTATTTCGCCGCCCACACGGCGCTGCGCCCGGCCGGCAAGTCGTTCTTCAATTACCGCCTGCTCAAGAACGCCAACTACGCCAGCGGCCTGCTGTTCATCTTCATCGTCGGCATGGTGCTGTACGCCACGCGCGCGCTGACCCCGACCATGCTGCAAGGCTTGATGGCCTACCCGGCCGCGATGGCCGGCCTGGTGACGGCACCGAGTGGCCTCGGCACCATGTTCGCCATGCTGGTGGTGGGCCGGCTGGTGGGCCGCTTCGACCTGCGCCTGCTGCTGGGTACCGGCTTCGCCATCACCGCCCTGTCGCTGTGGTGGATGAGCGGCTACACGCTGGTGCTGTCGCGCGGCGACATCGTATGGCCCGGCGTGGTGCAAGGGCTGGGATTGGGCCTGGTGTTCGTGCCACTCAGCACCGCCACCTTCGCCACGCTGTCGCCGGAAATGCGGGCCGAAGGCACGGCCATCTACAGCCTGGTGCGCAACATCGGCAGCAGCATCGGCATCGCGCTGGTGCAGACCCTGCTGGTACGCAACACGCAAACCATGCACGCCACGCTGGCCGAGAAGATCAGCTACGGCAATCCCGCCCTGCTCGACAGCCCGGTCTACAACCTGGCCACGCCCGAAGCGGCCAGCGCGCTCAATAACGAAATCACGCGCCAGGCCTCGATGATCGCCTACGTGGACGACTTCTGGCTGATGATGGTGCTCACGCTGCTGGTGATCCCCTTGCTGTTGCTGATACGCCCGCCGGCCAAACCGGCCGCCCCCGCCAGCGCGCCCGCCCCCGACCACGCCGCCCCGGAATGAAAATGAACGCCATGACGACACACCACCGCCGGCATCGCATGCCGGCCTCACCGCCGACGCGCGCGCTTGCGGCGCCGGGACCGCGCGTGACACCGCTCCCACCGCTGGCGCCTCAACTGGCACAGCTCGCGCCGCAGGCACCTCGGCTGGCGCCGCTCCCGCCGCTGGCGCCCCGGCTGGTGCCGCTGGCACGCCCCGGACGCGCCGCACTGCTGGCGCTCGCCCTCGCCGGCTGCGCCCAGATCCCGCCCGACAGCGCGCCGCTGCCCCAGCGCGACGTGGCCGGCGCCAGCCTGGCCGCCGGCATCCGCCTGGCCCACGAAGGCTGGCCCGCCGCCCGCTGGTGGACCGGCTACGGCGACGCGCAGCTCGACGCGCTGATGACGCAGGCACTGGCCTCCGCCCCCAGCCTGGAGCTGGCGGCCGCCCACATCGGCAGCGCCCGCGCCGCGCTCGACACCAGCAGCGCCGCGCTGGGCGTGGAACTGGACGGCCACGCGGACATCAACCGCCAGCGCTACTCCGGCACCGGCCTGTTCCCCGCCCCCATCGGCGGCAGCTACTTCACCGAGGAGAACCTGCGGCTGGAAGCGCGCTACCACTTCGACTGGTGGGGCAAGAACCGCGCGCAAATCGCCGCTGCCGTGGGTGACCTGAACGCACAGCGCGCCAGCTACGCGCAGGCCGAACAGGCACTGGCCGCCGCCATCGCGCAAACCTACTTCCGCCTGCAAGGCACATGGGCGCGGCTGGCGAACACCGACGGCCAGATCGCCATCCAGACGGCGCTGCTACAGGACCAGGCCAAACGCATGGCCCAAGGCCTGGCCAGCAGCGATAGTGCGCACGCGGCCGAAGCGGAGCTGGCCCAGCTCAGACAGCAGCAAGCCCGGTTGCAGGCCGACGCCGGCGCCGCGCGCGAAGCCTTGCGCGCCTTGCTGGGCGCCGATGCCAGCGCGCTCACCGAGCTCAAACCGCACGCGCTGACGGCCACACCGCACGCCCTGCCCGCGCATCTGGGCATGGAACTGCTGGCGCGCCGCCCGGACTTGCAGGCGGCCCGCTGGCAGGTGCAGGCGGCGTTGAGCCAGACGGAAGCCGTGCAGGCCGCGTTCTACCCCGACATCAACCTGAGCGCCGCCATCGGCCTCGACTCGATCTCGTACCAGCACCTGCTGCAAAGCGCCAGCCGCACGCTGTACCTGGCGCCCACGCTGAACCTGCCCCTGTTCGACAGCAAGCGCCTGAACGCCCAACTGGCCAGCGCGCGCAGCCAGCGCGACGAAAAGATCGCCGCCTACAACCAGGCCGTGGTGCAAGCGGTGCGCGAGGTGGCGCAGGACAGCCTCGCGCTGCACGGCGTGGAGCAGCAACTGGCCCGCCAGGCCGAAGCGACACGCGCGGCCGACGCCCGGCTGCGCAGCGTGCAGGCGCGCGCCGCGCATGGCCTGGCCGACCGCCGCAGCGAACTGGCCGCGCAACTGGCCGTGCTGCGCCAGCAGGACAGCGCGATCGCCCTGACGCACGCCCAGGTACAGGCCGAAGTCGCCCTCACCCAGGCGCTGGGCGGCGGCTACCGCGACGCAGCCGTCACCACCACCAATTGAACCGCACCGAACACCAGGAAACCCCATGAGCACCGACAACACCAACAACGAGCGCCAGCGCAAACGCGTGCTGCTGGCCATCACCGCCATCTTCCTGCTGGGCGGCGCGGCCTACGCGGCCTACTACATGCTGATCGGCTCGAAGGAACAGGAGACGGACAACGCCTACGTGGGCGGCAACCTCGTCACGCTGTCCTCGCAAGTGGCCGGCAACGTGCAGGACATCCGCGCCGACGACACCCAGCTGGTGCAGGCCGGCAGTCCCGTCGTGCAGCTGGACGCGGCCGACGCCGACGTCGCCCTGAGCCAGGCCGAAGCCCGGCTGGGCGCCACCGTGCGCCAGCAGCGCCAGCGCTACGCCGACGTGGCCCAGTACGACGCCACCATCGCCCAGCGCCGCCTGCTGCTGCGCGAGGCGGAAGCGGACCTGGCGCGCCGCAAGCCGCTGGCGGCCGACCACACGGTGTCGGGCGAGGAAGTGGAGCATGCCAGCCAGGCCGTGGCCAATGCGCGCGCGGCGCTGGCCGTGGCCGAGCGCCAGGCGGAAGCGGCGCAAGCGGGCGTGGCCGGCGTGGCGCTGGCCCAGCACCCTGCCGTGCAGGCGGCCAAGGCCGACTACGCGCAAGCGTGGCTGGCCGCCCGCCGCAACGCCATCCTCGCCCCCGTGACGGGCTACGTGGCCAAGCGCAGCGTACAGGTGGGCGCGCACGTGGCGGCCGGCACGCCGCTGCTGTCCATCGTCCCGCTGGACCAGCTGTGGGTGGACGCCAACTACAAGGAATCGGAGTTGCGCGGCATCCGCATCGGCCAGCCGGCCACGGTCAAGGCCGACATGTACGGCGGCAAAGTGACCTACCACGGCAAGGTGCTGGGCCTGTCGGCCGGCACCGGCAGCGCGTTCTCGCTGCTGCCGGCGCAAAACGCCAGCGGCAACTGGATCAAGGTGGTGCAGCGGGTGCCGGTGCGGATCGCGCTCGACCCGAAAGAGCTGGCCCAACACCCGCTGCGGGTCGGTCTATCGACAACGGTGGTGGTCGACATCAGCGACACCAGTGGCCCGATGCTGGGCAGCGCCACGGCCGCCGCCCCCGTGTACGCCACGCGCGCGCTGGCCCAGCCGCTGGCGCAAGCGGCCAGCGCCGCCGACGCCATCATCGCCCGCAACCTCAACTAAAACCGGGGTCAGGTCATGCCCTCATGCAAGATGCGCGCATCTTGCATGAGGGCATGACCTGACCCCGGTTTTATTTGGCGAGTTCGGCGTCGAGCTGGTGGATGGCGGTCTGGGCCTGGGCGATGGCGCGGTCGGCGATGCGCAGCCGCATGCCCGAGACGCGGCTGGCCGCTTCCGCTTCCAGCAAGGTCGGCGTGAGCAGTTGCAGCGCCGATTCGTGGAAGCCGTCCGCCACCAGGTCCAGCTGGGCGTTGAACGATAGCTCGGCCTCCCGCAACTGCTTGCGCAATTCCGCTTCGAACGCGGCGCGCTTGTCGCGGATCTCCATGCGCTTGCGCTTGCCACCGTCGCTGAACCATTTGACGGCGCCCGCCAGCAGCACGGCGCCGCCGACGAATGGCGCCACCGGCACCAGCACCGGCAGCACGACGGCCGCGCCGAACAGATAGGCGGCCGTGCCCGTGCCGGCGGCCGCCACCGCGCCGCTGACCAACGTGACGTTGGCCGCCGTGTCGACCCCGTTCGCCAGGCGCGTGCCGAGCCGCAGACGCGGCATCAGCCGGGCCAGCGCCGAGTGGTGCTGCCGCTGGAACACGGTGGTCTGGCTGAGTCGCATGGCCGACTGGAACAGCCGCAGATCCTCCTGCAGCAAGTGCAGCGCCTGTTCCTTGCGCCGTACCACGCGGTCCAGCCGGCGCTCCATCTCCTGCCCGAACTGGTTGCGGCCGATGCTGTCCCACACGTCATCTTCCTTCCACTGGTCCGTGTGCAGCCGTTCGGCGATGGCCAGCTCGATGGCGTTGCCCGCGTCATGCACGGCGTCGTCGATTTCCTCCAGCAGCAGCGAGCGTTCGTGGGCGATGCGGGCGTCGATCAGGGTCAGCCGCTGCACCACTTGATGGCGCATTTCCTGCGCGGCCGTTGCCACGGCCTCGGCGCCGGCCTCGCCGGCCGCCATCGATTCCGCATGGTCCATGTAGGACGCGATGTCCTGGCTGATGGCGCGCGTGGCCGCCCCCACCTGTTCACGCAGCGCATCCAGCCCGATGATGCCGGCCTGGTAGTCGCGCGCCGATGCGATCAGCGCCGCTTGCCCGGTGCTGCGGCCAAAGTCGGCCACGGCGTCGGCCAGGGTGCGCCCCTTGAGCAGCTTGCGCGCCTGCTCGCCCAGGCTGGCCAGCAAGCCGCGCTCCTCCTCCGGCGGCAGGCCATCCAGCTCCTCGAACGTTGGTTTGACATTGAGTACCTTGGCCAGCCGCTGCGCCAGCGGCCGTGCATTCGCGCCCAGCAGCGCCAGCAAGGGGATGGCCGTGGAAAAGGCGGCGTCGCGCGCCGGTTGCGGGGTAGCGGCGCCCGCCCGTCCGAGCGCGGCGAAGGCCCAGTCCACGCTGACGCCCGATTCGATGGCGTTCAGCACCAGCGCGGTGAACACGGCGGAAGCCTTGCCTTCGCCGGCGATCTCGGTGACGGCGGCAAATTGCGCCAGCGTGACGGCACCGTCGGCAACGGCCAGCGCGCCCAGCGCGCGCGCATAAGCTGAGCTGAAGCTCTGGTCGGACGACAGATGCTCGTCCAGGGACCGCACGGCGACGATGTGCTCGTGGTGGGACTCGGCGCCAGCGGCGCCTTCATGCGTGCTGTTCACGGCTGCTCCATTCGGTAACGGGTGCCATGCCGCGATTCTACCTGAAGCGCGGTCCGCCGGAGCGGCATGCCGCCGCGTTATTGGGGCACTTCGGTCGACAGTACCAGCGTTTCCTTGATCTCCTCCATCACGACATAGCTCTTCGACTGCGCCGCGCCGGGCAGTTGCAGCAGCATTTCGCCCAGCAGCTTGCGGTACTCGGCCATTTCGTGGATGCGCGCCTTGATCAGGTAGTCGAAATCGCCCGACACCAGGTGGCATTCCTGCACTTCCGGGATGCGCAGCACTTCGCGCCGGAACTGCTCGAACACGGAAGCCGATTTCTGGTTCAGCGTGATCTCCACGAACACCAGCAGCTTGGCGCCCAGCGCCGGCGGCGAGATGCGCGCGTGGTAGCCGGTGATCACGCCGTCGCGCTCCATGCGCTTGACGCGCTCGATGGCCGGCGTGATCGACAGCCCCACCTGCTCGCTCAAATCCTTCATCGAGATGCGGCCGTCGTCCTGCAGGATGCGCAGGATCTTGCGGTCAAGCTTGTCCAGGCTGCGGACGGATTCCTTCTGTGTACGCATGAAATTCCACTAAATATCCATCGTTATACAGTAACAATTACTAGTCAAACGACAATACCATAGCAATATATCTGGCGCAATCCAAAAAAAGGGGACAGCTTTATGAAAGTCGTTATTCTCGGCAGCGGTGTGATCGGCGTGACCAGCGCCTACTATCTGGCCCAGGCCGGCCACGATGTCACGGTACTCGACCGCCAACCCGGCCCCGCGCTGGAAACCAGTTTCGCTAACGCCGGGCAGATCTCGCCCGGCTACGCGTCCCCCTGGGCCGCCCCCGGCATCCCGTTGAAGGCCATGAAATGGATGGTGCAGCGCCACGCGCCGCTGTCCATCACGCCCGACGGCACCACCTTCCAGCTGCAATGGATGTGGCAGATGCTGCGCAACTGCACGCCCGAGCGCTACGCCGTGAACAAGGAGCGCATGGTGCGCCTGGCTGAGTACAGCCGCGATTGCTTCAAGGCTTTGCGCGCGGCCACCGGCATCGCCTACGAAGGCCGCCAGCAAGGCACGACCCAGCTGTTCCGCACCCAGAAGCAGCTCGACGATGCGGCCAAGGATATCCGCGTGCTGGAGCAAACGGGCGTGCCATTCGAGCTGCTCGACCGCGACCAGCTGATGGCCGCCGAACCGGGCCTGGCCGCCTCGCGCCACAAGCTGGTGGGCGGCCTGCGCCTGCCCAACGACGAGACGGGCGACTGCCAGCTGTTCACCACCCGCCTGACGGCCATGGCCCAGCAACTGGGCGTCAAGTTCCGCTACAACGTCGACATCACGGGCCTGACCGTGGCCGGCGGCGCCATCTCGGGCGTGCAGTGCGGCGCCGAGACGGTGCGGGCCGACTCCTACGTGGTGGCGCTGGGCGCCTATTCGACCACGCTGCTGAAGCACCTGGTCGAGATTCCCGTCTATCCGCTCAAGGGATATTCGATCACCGTGCCCATCGTCGATGGCGGCGCCGCGCCCACCTCGACCATCCTCGACGAGACCTACAAGATCGCCGTCACCCGCTTCGACGACCGCATCCGCGTGGGCGGCATGGCCGAAATCGCCGGCTACAACCTCAATCTGAACCCGCGCCGCCGCGCCACGCTGGAAATGGTCGTCAACGACCTGTTCCCTGGCGCCGGCGACACGGCTGCCGCCACCTTCTGGACCGGCCTGCGCCCGATGACGCCGGACGGCACGCCCGTGGTCGGCCGCACCGGCCTGCGCAACCTGTACCTCAACACCGGCCACGGCACGCTGGGCTGGACCATGTCCTGCGGCTCGGCCCAGCTGCTGGCCGATATCATCTCCTCACGCCGTCCCGCGATCCGGGCCGACGACCTGTCCGTGGGCCGCTACAGCCGCCAGGACGCGCCACGCCAGCCGGAGCTGGTGAACGCCTGAACCGGGCGGCACGGGCCGGGACCGTCGCATTTAGAGGACGGCCTCGGCCCATCCTTGCGTTGAGATTGAACGCAGGGGTGCGTATAATTTCGTCATGAATAAACTGGAAGCTTTCGGGCACATCGCTGCCCTGGCCATTCGTGGCGAACTGGTGTTCCCCACCAGCGTCAACGCGGCGCTCCGCGTGCAACTGGCGCTGGACGATCCCGAATGCCCGATCGACAAGGCCATCAGCCTGGTGCTGGCCGAGCCCATACTTGCGGCGCGCACGGTGGCCATCGCCAATTCCGCCATGTTCAACCGCAGCGGCGCGCCGGCCATCACCAACGTGCGCGGCGCCATCATCCGCATCGGCTACCACAACCTGTACGCGCTGGCCGCCGCCATGGTGGTGCGCCAGTTCGGCAGCAAGATCACCGATCCGGAAGTGCGGGCCAAGGCCGAACAGCTGTGGGACCACACCATCCACGTGGCCGCGCTGGCGCGCATCATCGCGCGCCAGGTCACGGGCGTGAATCCCGACACGGCGCTGTTCGCGGCCATCGTGCACGAGGTGGGCGGCTTCTACCTGCTGTCGCGCGCCGACGAATTCCCCGGCCTGCTGGAGGACGATCCCGAGAACTGGCAGCCGGCCAGCGAGGAGATCATCACGCGCGAAGTGATGCACAAGCTGAGCATCCCGGAACCGGTGGCCGAAGCGATCGAAGGCTTGCGCGACGGCTTCCTGTCGATCCCGCCCGACAACCTGCTCGATACCCTGCTGCTGGCCAACCACCTGTCGCCGGTGCCGTCACCGCTGGCCGGCCCGCAGCGCGAAATCCCGCCCCACTCCGATTCGGCCATCGACCTGTTCATCGACGAGGACAAGCTCAAGTCCATGCTGGAGGAATCGGAGATCGACGCGGCCGCCATGAGCGCGGCGCTGCTGGTCTGACAAGCCGCCAGTCCGGGCGCAATTCCCGGCCGCGCCGCTAACGGACCCGGTGCGCCCTGGCGCGCGGCTTGCCATGCGGCGCCGCATCCGGCGCCAGCCACAAATTCCGGTGCTCAAGCGGCAAGCCGTCCGGCAGCAGCGGGTTGGAAAGTTCGATGACGCGCCGCTGGTCCAGCCGCGCCTGGCGCAGCGCGGCGCCAAAGCGCTGGTTGAATAAGCGCTCGAACGAGCCGTCCGCGATGGCCGCCTCCAGTCCTCGCCTGACGGCGTCGGCCAACGGCGTGTTGTTGCGGTTGACGAAGTAATACAGCGCCGTCGGGTAATGGATGGCGATATGGCGGTCGATGGCCAGCCCCGGATGGGCGGCGGCCTCCGGCCCGATCTCGATCACGGCGCGGGGAAAGTAATCGATGCGCCCCGCCGACAACATGCTGAACAGCGCCTCGTAGCTGGAGTTGGCCGTCACCGGCACGCCATTGCCGCGCAAGATGCCGGTGTCCGGCCAGTCGTGCCCCTGCCCGCTGCGCAGCTTGCGCAGCCCCGCCAGATCGACCACATTGGCGAACAAATCCCGATGGTCGCCGCGCACCAGCGCAACACGCCAGCCATACAGGCCCTTGTCGATGGGGATGCGCACGGCCAGCATCTTGCGCTCGCGTTCCTCGCTGGTCATGGTGGCGATGATATCGACCCCGCCATCGCCCTTGGCGATTTCCAGCAGCACGCGGTCCTGGGTCATGACGATGGGAGCGAATTTCAGTTCATACGGCGTGCCGGATTTTTCCAGCGCGAGACGCAGCAGCGCGACCGGGTAGTCGGTCTGCGGGTCGCCTTCCAGCAAGGGGCGGGGGAACAGGATGGTGGCGGCCAATGCCGGCGCGGCAAGCGCCATGAATGCCATGAATGCCATGAATGCCATGGATGCCATGGCCGCCAGCCGCGCCAGCCGCACAACCACGCGGCGCAGCAGGACCGGCAGGCCACGGGCACCCATGGGCGGGTCCTCAGGCGGGCACGGAATAACCGGAACGGAACGGCTTGGCCGTGCCATCGGGCGCGAACACGGAACGGTCCACCGCGCCGATGTCGGCGCCATACACATGGATGCTGATCGACACCCGGTCATCATGGGCGTTGCGCACCTGGTGGATATCGCCCAGCGTGGGCGACACGGCGGCCACGGCGCCCGGTTCCAGCCGCTGCGGCGGACCGCTGGCGGCCAGGCTGCCATCGGCCGCGAAGGCGAAATCCTGCGCCGTCTCCGCACCGCGCAACATGCCGATCAAGCCCCATACCGTGTGGTTGTGCACGGGCGTGTGCTGGCCCGGCCCCCACACGAAACTGACGATGGAAAAGCGCGCGGCCGGATCGCGATACAGCAGGTACTGCCGGTAATACTGGGGATCGGGGCGGGCCTGGGCCGGCGGCAGCCAGTCGTCGCGCGCCACCAGCGCGGCCAGCAGTGCGCCGCCCTGCTGCACGCATTCCTGCTCGGTGGCGCCGGCGTCGGCCAGCGCCGTGAAGCCGTCCACGCAGCGCCGCAGCGGCGCCGGCAGGCCGGCTGGATCACACGATTGCTCGCTTGCTTGCATGCCCTACCCTCCCCAAGTCCGCCAATGATCGCCAACGTCCGCCAGCTTGCGCCGGCGGCGCGGCGCTGCACGATCAACGCAGGTTGCCGGTATGGCCCAGCGAATAGCGGCCGGGCAGCGGCCACACGGTCAGGCCGTGCGGCTCCTGGCCCACCTTGATCTTGGCCACGGCGCCGGTTTCCGTGTTGATGCGGTACACCACATCGTCATAACGGCCCGACAGCCACAGCGACTTGCCATCGATGCTCACGTTACCCATGTCCGGGCTGCCGCCGCCGGGAATCGGCCACTGCGCCGTGATCTTGCCGCTGGCGAAATCGATCACGGTCACGCTGCCCTTGCCATTGCGCGGGCCGTGGATCTTGTGCGAACCGCGGTTGGCCACGTACAGGCTCTTGCCATCGCGGCTGGGATACAGGCCGTGCGCGGCCACGCCGGTGGCGATGAAGCCGGTCTCCTTGAACGTGGCGCCATCGACCACGTGCACGCCGTCCGCCTCCATGTCGGCCACGTAGAAGCGCTTGCCGTCAGGCGAAATGCGTATGTCCTGCGGCATGCCCTTCTTGGAGCTGCAGATTTCCGTGGCACCGGGGCCGGCCAGGGTTGGCACCTCCTTGTAGCGGGTGGCGGGCATGTTGAGCTTCAGGTAGCCCAGCACGCTGCGGTTGACCAGGTCGATCTTGACCAGGCTGCCGTCGAATTCGCAGGTGAACAGCGCGTAGCTGCCATCGATCGAGAAGTCGGCGTGGTTGATGCCGCCGCACTTGGGCGTCGCTATCGAATACTGCAGCGCCAGCGTGCGCGGGTCGCGGAAGTCCAGCCGGTGCTTGGCTTCGGCCACCACGATCGCCGATTTGCCGTCGGGCGAGAAGTACAGGTTGTAGGGATCGTCGACCTTGATGGCCGTGCCGGGCTTGCCGGTGCGCGGATCGATCGGGGTCAGGCTGCCGTCGTCATAGCGCTCGGCGTTGTTGGCCACCCACAGCGTGCGCAAGTCCCACGACGGTACGATGTGCTGCGGCGCGCGGCCCACCTTGAAACGGTCCACCACCTTCATGGTGGACGGATCGATCACGCTGACGTCGTTCGAGCGCAGGTTGGGCACGTAGATGCGTTCCAGGTCGCCCTTGACGGCGGCGCTCACATGGCTGGAGCCGGTTTCGCTGTACAGGTTGCTGGCATCGACCACGGGCGGCATGCCGGCCACGGTGGCCGGTGCGGACGAGGCGGACGATGCGGCGGCGCCGGCCGGCGCCGAGCTGTTGGCCTGGGTGGCGGCATACACGCCGGCGGCACCGCCGATGGCGGCGACGGCCAGCGCGGCCAGGCCCAGGCGGGCGGGAATGCGTGCGGTAGGTTTGACGGGTAAAGGCATCCTGGGTTTCCTCGATAATGGAAGCGGTTTGATTTTAGCGATACGTTTCAATATGCGGTATTCAGCGGGCCGGCGGCAGGCGCTTGATCGCCGCCACCGTGGCCTCGATAATCTGTTGCACGCCCAACTGGCCCAGCTCGGCGCTGGCGCGGCGCGGATCGCCGGCCACGCCGTCGCCCGGCGTGGGCCCGTGGGCCAGCGCGGCGCTGCGCACCTGGGCCGGGTCGAGCGCGAGGCTGAGCGAGACGTCGGCCAGCCCGGCATGGGCGCCGATTTCGGCGGCGCTGTAGCCACGCTTGCGCAGCAGCGCCGCGTAGCCTTCCGACGCGGCCTGGTAATACTCGGGCGGCGCATAGACGTGGCAGCCGGCGTCGCCCGCCTGGTTCACGTGCTGCGCCACGCGCGCCAGGTTCTTCTGGTAGCCGCCATGGTCGCCCAGCAGCACCACCTGGCGCAAGCCGTGCTGGCACAGGCTGCGGGCCGTGGCCTCGAGCATGGCGTCGAACGCGCTGTCGGGGATGGAAATGGTGCCGGCGTAGCGCATGTGGGCGGCCGGCGGCCGGATGCTGCCTTCCGGGACATAGCTGACCGTGGGCGCGACGACGGCGTTGCCCAGCCGCTCGGCGATGCGGCCGGCCAGCAGGTGCGCGCGGCCATTGTGCTTGCCCAGCACGATGTAGGGGCCGCTCTGCTCGGTGCCGCCGACCGGCACCAGCACCGTGCCGGCGCCGGCCGCGATGCGCTCGCGCAGTTCGGGCGACGTGAGTTCTTCCAGGTAGACGCTGGCCGCCCCCGTGCCCGCGTGCGCGCCCGCGCCGGCGGCCACGGCGGCGAGTCCGGCCAGCGCCAGCAACCATGCCGGTATGCGTAACGATGGCGGGGACGAACGGCGCGGCGGCGGAACGGACAGGCGGACGAAGGCGGTAATGGCAGGCATGATGCGATTATCGCTTGAAATGCCGAGAATCGAAATACCTGTTTGCCCCGGAGCGTCTCCGGGGCACGCTGCGGGGCGCGCCATCGTCCCATTCCGGGTACACGAAAGCGCCTCAGGCCCCGCACCCGGTCTCGGCCATCTGCAGCGGCGCGTCGCCGATGGCCGCTTCCGGCCGGTACACGGTGCAGCCCTTCAAGCCCAGCTGCCACGCATCCATGTACAGCGACTCGAACTCCGCGAAACTGGTGCCGGGCGCCAGGTTGAGCGTCTTCGAGATCCCCTGGTCCACGTGGGCCTGCAGCCGCGACACCATCTGCAACTGGCGCAGCGGCGCGATCTCGCTGGCCTCGACCAGCGCTGGCGGCAATGCCGCATGCGGCCCGTGCAGGCGCCGGAACAGGGTCCACGCATAATCGGCGGCGGCCACGGTATGCCGGCTGCCATCGTCGCGCCGCAAGGTGCGCTGCTGGCGCAGCGCGAAGATCGGTTCCACCCCGCTCGACACATTGTTGGCCAAGACGCTGATGCCGCCGGCCGGCGCCAGCGCCGTCAGGTGGCTGTTGCGGATGCCGTGCTTCCAGATGCTGTCGATCAGCTCGGGCGGCAGGGTCTGGATGAAATCGCTGCCCAGGTAGCTGGCCGCGTCGTAGGCCGGGAACGCGCCGCGCTCATCGGCCAGCGCGACCGAGGCCCGGTACGCCGCATGGCTGACGGTGCGCATGATGGCATCGGCCAGTTCCAGCGCGTTGTCGTCGCCGTAGCGCACGCCCAGCATGGCCAGCGCATCGCCCAGCCCCGTGATGCCCAGCCCCAGCCGGCGCGTGGCGTGGGCCACGCTGGACTGCGCCTTGAGCGGCCAGGGCGACACCTCATACACATTATCGAGCATGCGGACGGCGACGGTGGCGGCATCGGCCAGCGCGGCCAGGTCCAGCCGCGGATGCAGGCTGAACGGCTCATGCACGAACTGGGTCAGGTTGAGCGAACCGAGATTGCAGGCGCCGTGCGGCGGCAACGGCACTTCGCCACACGGATTGCACACGGCGATCTGCTCATGGCCGCGCAGGTTGTTGGCGCGCTGCACGTGGTCGATGAAGATCACGCCCGGTTCGCCGCTGTCGAACGCGGCCCGCAGCAAGCGCTGCCACAGCGCGCGCGCCGGCAGCGTGGCCCACACGGCGCATGGCTGGGCCTCGGCCGCGCCGGACCAGACCCGCTCGCACACGGGCAGGCCGGCCACGGGCGCGTGGCCGCTCACGGGGAACACCAGCGGCCACGGTCCATCGTCCTCCACGGCGCGCATGAATTCATCGGTGACCAGCACGGACAGGTTGAAATGGCTGAGCGTGCCGCCGCGCTTGGCGTCGATGAACGCTTCGATGTCGGGATGGTCGCAACGCAGCGCCGCCAGCATGGCCGGCCCCCGTCCGCCCGGCTGCGCCAGCGCGCTGGCCGCCGCGTCCCACACGCGCATGAAGGCCAGTGGCCCGGCCGCCGTGTTGCCGCTGCGCTCGGCGCGCGCGCCGGCCGGACGCACCGGCGAGAAATCGCAGCCCACCCCGCCGCCGGCCTGCAAGGTCACCACCGTCTCGCCCAGCGCGGAGAAGATGCCGTCCAGCGCGTCGGGCAAGGTGCCGGCGGCGAAACAGTTGAACAGCGTGGCACCCTGCGCGCGGCCGGCGCCGGCCAGGATGCGCCCGCCGGGCAGGAAGCGAAAGCGGGTCAGCACTTGCTCGAAGCGCTCGCGCCAGCGATCGCGCTCATGCGTCTCGGGTGCCGACAGCGCCAGCGCCACCCTGGCCCAACTGGCCTGCACGTTGGCGTCGCCATCGGGCCCGCCGCCGTAGCGGGCCCGCCACACCAGTTCTGCAATGGGTTCGGTCAAGAAAGAATCGCTCATGGCTTGCTCCCTGGGAAGGTGATACAAATTGGTGCATCGATAAAACAAACGTTGCATTTCTGTCGCAGTGCAGCGCCATGCGAGCCATCGCCTGTTGCAATTCGTCACGCCATATCGCCGCGCAGGATGTCAGGTACTGTCTGCACTTCGCGCACTAAGCCGATGAATCTAAAAGACTGTTTTCCGGCGCCGCAAAACACGCCGACCACATGCATTTTTGGACTTTGATCGCCATCAAAAAGTCCATGAATTTTTTGCTGTCGCTTTCTATCGTGCCGCTATTTCCATGCGTGGTGGGCGGTGATATTGTGAAGACGTCAGCCCGTTGATTTCTCACCTACGCGAGCAGCCAGCCATGCATACGACATCGACCAACGCCCAACCCTCTTTACAGCAATTATTGCGCGAATGCCCCCTGTCCGGCGCCGCGCCGGTGGAGATCCACGGCGCCCGCGAACTCGGTTGCCAGCCCAACGACGACTTTCTGTTCCAGGGCTTCAAATACGTGCTCGACGCCAATCGCGACGTCCTCGTGCGCGAAGACATACACCGCTGGATACAGGCCCGCCGCCGGACGTTGAACTGACGCAGCTGCACTGATACCGTTGCTTCATTGTGGGCGCGGCAAGTGCCGCGCGCCACACAGCATTTGACGCAGATCAGAAAGCGTGCGAATTTTCCGCACCGTATCCTGGTGCCGCACACCTTGCCCGTGCGGCAGCCGTTGTTCCGCATGGCGGCGTAGAATGGGACATGGGCGGTTTTACGCCAGCGCCTGATTTGCGTCACATTTCCCGGCTGCGCAACACCGCCACAGGTCTTATTGTGCGAGCTGAGTATGCCAACTGCGCATTGCCAGCGGGAGAACATCATGAGCAATATCCAGGCTATCGCTTCCTGTGCCCACCTGATCAACGGCGAGGAAAGCGACTATGACGGTTTGCTGGAACAGATAGGCGAGGCGCGCATTGTCCTGCTGGGCGAATGCACGCATGGCACGCAAGAGTTCTACCACGAGCGCGCCCGCATCACGCAGCGCCTGATCAGCGAATGCAATTTCTCCGCCGTCGCGGTCGAGGCCGACTGGCCCGACGCCTACCGCGTGCACCGCTACCTGCAAGGCCGCGGCGACGACACGGACGCCGAAAGCGCACTGGCCGGCTTCAAGCGCTTCCCCACCTGGATGTGGCGCAATTCGGAAACGGCAGACCTGGTGGACTGGCTGCGCGACTACAACAGCGCGCTGCTGCCGGGCGCGCACCCGGTCGGCTTTTACGGGCTGGACCTGTACAGCATGTTCGCCTCGATCGAAGCCGTGCTGCACTACCTGGACCAGACCGATCCGGCCGCCGCCGGGCGCGCCCGCCAGCGCTACGCCTGCTTCGACCGCTACCGCCACGACAGCCAGGATTATGGCTATGCGGCCGGCCTGGGCTTGAGCCCTTCCTGCGAACAGGCCGTGCTGGCGCAACTGCAGGACATGCACCGGCAAGGCGCGCACTACCTGCACCACGCGGACGCCGAAGGCAGTGACGCCTTCTTCTACGCGCAGCAGAACGCCAGCCTGGTAGCCAACGCCGAGCAGTATTACCGCATCATGTTCCAGGACCGGGTGGCGTCGTGGAATGTGCGCGACCGCCACATGACGATGACCTTGGAAGCGCTGGAACATTATTTGTCGCGCCGCAACGGCGAGGCGGCCCGCATCGTCGTGTGGGCCCACAACTCGCACCTGGGCGACGCGCGCGCGACGGACGCGGCCGAGGTTGGCCAGTGGAACGTGGGCCAATTGGTGCGCCAGCTGTACGACAAGCAAGTGTATGCGGTGGGCATGAGCACCTATCACGGCACGGTGACGGCCGCCTCCAGCTGGAATGGCGCGTGGGAAACCATGCAGGTGCGGCCCGCCCATGCGGACAGTTATGAAGCCTTGCTGCACCGCACCGGCATCGAACGCATGTTGCTGCCGCTGCACGGCGCGGGCGGCGCCGGCCACCTGCTGCCCAAGGAGCATATGCAGCGCGCCATCGGCGTGATCTACCAGCCGGCCACGGAACTGTACAGCCATTACCTGACGGCCCGCCTGGCCGAACAGTTCGACGCCGTACTGCACGTCGACACCAGCCACGCCCTCACGCCGCTGGACAGCCCCGAGGACGTGCGCCAGCCGGAACCGGGCGAAGCGCCGGAAACCTTCCCGGCCGGCGTGTAACGGGCCGGCCGTGTCAAGCGCCTGCCGGCGCGCCCTGCTCCGCAGCCCGGATCAGGTTGCTGCGCAGGTTGACGATGGCTTTTTGCAGCACGCGAAACTCTTCCGGTGACAGCCCGGCCGCCCTGGCCGTGACGTCGCGGTAGGCAAACGCCTGTTCGCGCAGCGCGCGTCCGGCGTCCGTCAGCGACACGCGCACGCTGCGCTCATCCTCGCTGTCGCGCTCGCGGCGCACGTAACCCATCGCTTCCAGCCGCTTCAACATGGGCGTCATCGTGCTCGGCTCCAAAAACATCCGCTCGCTCAAGCCCTTGACGGTCTGGTTGTCCACTTCCCACAGGCAAATGATGGTCACGTACTGCGGATAAGTCAGCCCCAGCTTTTCCAGCACCGGCTTGTAGACGCGCGAGTAAGCCAGGTTGGTCGAGTAGATGGCGAAACACATGAAGTCGCTCAGTTTGGCCGCTTGCTGCTGGACACCCGATCTATTGCTCATTGCACACCCCTCAAAATTACTTATCGAAATAATGATTATCGTACTTGAAAACGTGCGGCATGTCGTTTATAGTTATCCTCATAATAATTACGACGATAAGCAAATTCAAGCAAGCGACACCTCACCCACCCTACTTTGGAGTACGCACATGAGCAAACCGATCACCCGCCGCCACACCCTCGCCGCCGCCATGCTTGCCCTTGCCGCCAGCCAGTACGCGCTACCGGCTGCAGCCCAGGCGCAAACCGCAAGCGCCACGCCAAACGCGACAGTGGCCAGCCAGCCGGCCATCTTCGAGCACATCAAGCAAATCCACGCGGGCGTGCTGGACGTCGGTTATGTCGACGCCGGTCCGGCCGATGGTCCCGCCGTGATCCTGCTGCACGGCTGGCCATACGACATCCACAGCTACATCGATGTGGTGCCGCTGCTGACCAGGGCCGGCTACCGCGTGATCGTGCCTTACCTGCGCGGCTATGGCACGACGCGCTTTATCGATGCGGCCACCCCGCGCAACGGCCAGCCGGCGGCGCTGGCGTCCGACGTCATCGCGCTGATGGATGCGCTCAACATCGACCGGGCCATCCTGGCCGGCTACGACTGGGGCGCGCGCAGCGCCGGCATCGTCGCCGCGCTGTGGCCGCAGCGGGTCAAGGGGCTGGTGGCCGTCAGCGGCTACCTGATCGGCAGCCAGGCGGCCGGCCAGGTGGCCCTGCCGCCGGCCGCCGAACAGCAATGGTGGTATCAGTTCTATTTCGCCACCGAGCGCGGCCGTGCCGGCTACGAGAAAAACCGCCACGATTTCGCCCGCCTGATCTGGCAAACCGCCTCGCCGCGCTGGCAGTTCGACGACGCCACGTTCGC
>DATFBD010000124.1:0-70061 GCA_035254005.1 Burkholderiaceae bacterium
CCGCGATATCGGTTTCGTGGAGACGCGCATGCGCGCGCTGTTCGGCTCGGACCTGCTGGAGCCGAACCACCAGATCCAGGTACTGTCCAGCCTGTTCTACCGCAACAAGGGCGCGTACATCGTCGGCAAGGGCATCAACGGCAACCGCATCTATCCTTTCGTGGTGCCCATCCTGTACAACCGCAAGCGCGAACTGGTGCTCGACACCGTGATCTTCGACCCGACGCTGATCACCGTGCTGTTCTCCTTCACGCGCGCCTATTTCATGGTCGACATGGAAGTGCCGTCGGCCTACGTGCATTTCCTGCGCACGCTGATGCCGTACAAGCCGCGCGGCGAGATCTACACAATTCTCGGCCTGCAGAAGCTCGGCAAGAACGCCTTCTACCGCGAGTTCCTGCACCACCTGCACCATTCGTCCGACTGCTTCGAGACCGCGCCCGGCATCCGCGGCCTGGTGATGGTGGTGTTCGCGCTGCCGTCCTTCCCCTATGTGTTCAAGGTGATCAAGGACTCCTTCCCGCCGCCGAAGGAGATTACGCGCCAGCAGGTCAAGGAAAAGTACCTGCTGGTGAAGTACCACGACCGCGTCGGCCGCATGGCGGACACGCTGGAATATTCCAACGTCGCCTTTCCGCGCGCACGCTTCGACGACGCACTGCTGGCCGAGCTGAAGGAGGTCGCGCCCTCGCTCGTCGAGGAGGAAGGCTCGCAGATCATCATCAGACACCTGTACATCGAACGCCGCATGACGCCGCTCAACATCTTCCTGTCGGAAGCCGAGAAACGCGGCGACCATGCGGCGGTCGAGCACGGCATCGTCGAGTACGGCAATGCGATCAAGGATATGGTCGGCGTCAATATCTTCCCCGGTGACATGCTGTACAAGAACTTTGGCGTGACCCGTCATGGTCGAGTCGTGTTCTACGACTATGACGAGATCGAATACGTCACCGACTGCAACTTCCGGAAGATCCCGCAGGCGCGCAACGAGGAAGACGAGATGGCGAGCGAGCCCTGGTATCCGGTGGCGAAGAACGACGTGTTCCCCGAGCAGTTCGAGACCTTCCTGCTTGGCAATCCGGAAGTGCGAAAGTATTTCCTCAAGCATCACGCCGACCTGCTGACGCAGGAATACTGGCAGAACGCGAAGCAGCGCCTGCTCGACGGCATCGTCGAAGATGTATTCCCGTATCCGCAGGAATTGCGTTTCAGCTACAAACCCTTACCCCCGGCGGCGCAAGCCGCCTAGTTCGCAGACCTTTGGAGAAAAATGATGAACGATCCTATTGTTATTGTTGGTGCCGCGCGTACCCCGATGGGTGCATTCCTGAGCGACTTCGCTTCCCTGTCGGCTTCCGATCTGGGGGCGGTGGCGATTCGTGCTGCGGTCGAGCGCGCAGGGGTAGAGCCGAAGCTGGTGGACGAAGTCCTGTTCGGCAACTGCCTGATGGCCGGCCAGGGCCAGGCGCCGGCTCGCCAGGCAGCGATCAAGGCCGGCATTCCGGTTTCCACCGGCGCGGTCACGATGTCGAAAATGTGCGGCTCGGCGATGAAGGCCACCATGATCGGCTTCGACTCCATCATCGCCGGCTCCAATGAAGTGGTGGTTGCGGGCGGCATGGAATCGATGACCAACGCACCCTATCTCATTCCGAAGGGCCGCGGCGGGTATCGCATCGGCCACGCGATGATGTACGACCACATGATGCTCGACGGCCTGGAAGACGCTTACGACAAGGGCCGCGCGATGGGCACCTTCGGCGAGGAATGCGCCGCCAAGTACGAGTTCACGCGCGAAGCGCAGGATGCGTTCGCGATCGAATCGGTCAAGCGCGCGCAGGCCGCCACGAATGACGGCTCGTTCAAGTGGGAAATCGCCGCGGTCACGGTGCCGGGCAAGGGCGGTGACGTCGTTGTCGACAAGGATGAAGGCCCGCTGAAGGCAAAGCTCGACAAGATCCCGTCGCTTAAGCCGGCGTTCAAGAAGGACGGCACGATCACTGCTGCGTCCTCCTCCTCGATCAACGACGGCGCCGCCGCGCTGGTGCTGATGCGCGAATCGACTGCGAAGAAGCTCGGCTGCAAGCCGCTGGCACGACTGCTCGGTCACGCCACGCATTCGCAGGAGCCGAACTGGTTCACCACGGCACCGGTCGGCGCGATCGAGAAGCTGTACAAGAAGCTGAACCTGACCACCAAGGATGTCGACCTGTTCGAGATCAATGAAGCCTTCGCCGTGGTGCCGATGGCGGCGATGCACGATCTTGGCATTGCGCACGAGAAGATCAACATCCACGGCGGCGCCTGCGCGCTCGGCCACCCGATCGGCGCGTCCGGCGCACGCATCATCGTTACCCTGATGGGCGCGCTGAAGAAGACCGGCGGCAAGCTGGGCGTCGCGTCGCTGTGCATCGGCGGCGGTGAAGGCACGGCGGTGGCGATCGAGATGGTGTAAGCGACTGCTCAAGCAATGCTCCGCACGGCTCCCTCTCCCTTGCAGGGAGAGGGTTGGGGAGGGGGTAGAGTGTCTGCATCATCGTAGCGGGCAACGCAACCATTCCACCCCCATCCCAACCTTCCCCCTTGAAGGGGGAAGGAGCCGGCAGCAAGACTTATTGACTTTTTTCTCCCGGATTCCGTCATGCCTACCGCACTCATCATCGGTGCCTCGCGCGGCATCGGCCATGAATTTGTCCGCCAGCTGCTGGCGGACCGCTGGAAAGTGTTCGCTACCGCGCGCGACGATGCTGCACTCGCGGCCTTGCGCGCCGAAGGCGCCGATACGCTGAAGCTGGATGTGACGAAGCCGGAATCGCTGGCCGGGCTTGGCTGGCAGATGGACGGCGAGAAGCTCGACCTCGCCGTGTACGTGGCCGGCGTATTCGGTCCGCGCGATGGCGCGAAGACATCGCCGACCGCGCAGGACTTTGACCAGGTCATGCACACCAACGTGCTTGGTGCGATGCAGGTGATTCCGCTGGTTGCGCCCATGGTCGAAGCGGCGAAGGGCAGGTTCGGTTTCCTCAGCAGCGGCATGGGCAGCGTGACGCAGGCGGAATCGAGCTACGGCTGGGTGTACCGCGCGTCGAAGTCGGCACTGAACATGGTGCTGAAGAGCGCGTCCTTCGATTATCCGGACGCCACCTTCGTCGCGCTCGATCCCGGCTGGGTGAAGACCGACATGGGCGGGCCGGGCGCGACCATCACGGCCGAGGAAAGCGTGCGCGGCCTGCTGCAGGTGATCGCCTCGCTGACGCCGGCCGACACCGGCAGCTATCGCAGTCGCAGCGGCAAGCGGCTCGACTGGTAATTGCAGATAACAACAGGAAAACGACGACAACATGGTGCTGACCGAACAACATGAAATGATCCGCGACGCGCTGCGCAGCTTCGCGCAGGAACGCCTCGCGCCGAACGCCGCGCGCTGGGACAAGGAGCATCACTTCCCCAAGGACGAGCTGCAGGGGCTGGCCGCGCTCGGCGCGTTCGGCGTGGCGGTGCCGGAGGAGCTCGGCGGCGCAGGGCTCGACTATCTGTCGCTGGCGCTCGTGCTGGAAGAGATCGCGGCCGGCGACGGCGGCACCTCGACCGTCATCTCGGTCAACAACTGTCCGGTGTGCAGCATTGCAATGATGTATGCCAACGAAGCACAGAAGGAACAGTGGCTGAAGCCGCTGGCGCGCGGCGAAATGCTGGGCGCGTTCTGCCTCACCGAGCCGCATGTCGGTAGCGATGCATCGGCCCTGCGCACCACAGCGACGCGCGACGGCGACCACTACGTGCTGAATGGCGTGAAGCAGTTCATCACCAGCGGCAAGCATGCCGACGTGGCCATCGTGATGGCGGTGACCGACAAGGCGGCCGGCAAGCGCGGCATCAGCGCATTCTGGGTGCCGACCACGACGCCGGGTTACATCGTCGCGCGTCTCGAAGACAAGCTCGGCCAGCATTCGTCGGATACCGCGCAGATTCTGTTCGAGAACTGCCGAATCCCGGCGCAGAACATGATCGGCGACGAAGGACAGGGCTACAAGATCGCCCTGTCCGGCCTGGAAGGCGGACGCATCGGCATCGCCTCGCAATCAGTCGGCATGGCGCGCGCCGCGTTCGAAGCCGCGCTCGCCTATGCGAAGGAGCGCACCAGTTTCGGCAAGACCTTGTTCGAACACCAGGCGGTGCAGTTCAAGCTGTCCGAGATGGCGACACAGATCGAAGCAGCGCGGCAGCTGATCTGGCACGCGGCCAGCCTGAAGGACGCCGGCAAGCCCTGCCTGAAGGAAGCGGCGATGGCCAAGCTGTTCGCCAGCGAAATGGCCGAGCGCGTCTGCTCCGATGCGATCCAGGTCCACGGCGGCTACGGCTACGTCAGCGATTTTCCGGTCGAGCGCATCTATCGCGACGTGCGCGTGTGCCAGATCTACGAAGGCACCAGCGACATCCAGAAGATCCTGATCGGCCGCGCGCTGGCCTGAGATAAAAAACGGAGGAGACATGAGCAAGGCCATCGATTTCTATTTCGATTTTTCATCGCCCTACGGCTACTTCGCGTCGACGCGCATTGATGATCTCGCGGCGGAGTACGGACGCAAGGTGAACTGGCATCCGGTGCTGCTCGGCGCGGTGTTCAAGACCACCGGCGGCATGCCCTTGCCGATGGTGCCGCTCAAGGGCGTCTATTCCTATCGTGATTTCGAACGCAGTGCGCGTTTTCACGGTATTCCGTATCAGCGCCCCGCAAATTTTCCGCTGGCGACGCAAACGGCGGCGCGCGCGATGCTGTGGGTGCGCGAGCAGCATGGCGAGAGCAAGGCCGTCGAGTTTGCAAAGGCCGTGTACCGCGCGTATTTCGTCGATGGCGTCAACATTTCCGACACGGACAGCATCGCCTCCATCGCCGCCTCGCAAGGGCTGGATACGGCGGCAGTGATCGACGGCGCCAACAGTGCGCCCGTCAAGGAGCACCTGAAAGCCGACGTCGATGCCGCGATCGCGCGCGGGGTGTTCGGTTCGCCCTTCGTGATCGTCGACGACGAACCGTTCTGGGGCTTCGACCGCTTCGACCAACTGGAAGCATTTTTAAAAAACGGAACAATCTGAACACCGGAGGAGACAACATGCCGATGAAAAAAGGATACAAGGCGCTGGTCGATGAAGCGATGGCGCAGGTGAAGACCTACAGCGTGGAGGAGGCGAAGGCAAAGTTCGGCGATACGAATGTGCAATTCGTCGACGTGCGCGATGTGCGCGAACTGGAGCGCGACGGCATCATCCCCGGCGCCTTTCCCGCGCCGCGCGGCATGATCGAATTCTGGGTCGATCCCGATTCTCCCTATTTCAAGCCCGTGTTCGGCGAAAAGAAGGAATTCATCTTCTTCTGCGCCGCCGGCTGGCGCAGCGCGCTCACCACCAAGACCGTACAGGACATGGGCCTGGAAAACGTCGCCCACATCGAAGGCGGTTTCGGCGCCTGGAAAGCGGCAGGCGCGCCGGTGGGGGTGAAGGAGAGCAAGGGCAAGCATTGATTTGTTTGTCCACGGAAAACACGGAAAACACAGAAAGATTCTAGATTTCTCGCGGCGGCATGAGGTAATTGAAATGCCCCCGGGCTGGACCAGAGTCGGGTTGTTTACCTTTTCGTGTTTTCCGTGGACAAAGATTTTGAACTTATGACACGTACATCCAAGCCGGCACCATGTCCCTGTGGTGGCAACAACTACGCACGGTGCTGCGGACGCTTCATTGATGGCGGCGAGATACCGCAGACCGCCGAGCAGCTGATGCGTTCGCGCTACACCGCCTATACCTTGCACAACGAGGATTACCTGAAGGCGACATGGCATGCGAGCACTCGGCCGCTCGAAGCGGTGGCGCAGGATGAGGAAGTGAAATGGATCGGGCTGGACGTGCGCAGGTACGTTCCGGACGACGATACCGCGACGGTCGAATTCGTTGCCCGCTACAAGGTCGGCGGGCGCGCGCACCGGCTGCATGAAGTCAGCCGCTTCATGCGCGAGGACGGCCGCTGGTATTACGTCGATGGCAGTTTTCCTACAACACGATGACTGGAGATAACAAATGGCGCAGTTGGTTACAAGCTACGACCGGGGCAATCAGGACACGCCGTTGATCGAACAGACGATCGGCGATTTCTTTGATGCGATGGTCAGCCGTTTTCCCGATAACGAAGCGCTGGTAGCGTGCCACCAGCAGAGTCGCCTTACCTACCGCGAGCTGCAGCAGGAATCCAACCGGCTGGCCAGCGCACTGCTCGCTCTCGGCCTGCAGAAGGGCGATCGCGTCGGCATCTGGTCGCACAACAATACGGAGTGGCTGCTGACGCAGATCGCCACGGCGAAGGCCGGCATCGTGCTGGTCAACATCAATCCGGCCTACCGCATCGCCGAACTGGAGTACGCACTGAACAAGGTCGGCTGCAAGGCGCTGATCACGATGACGTCCTTCAAGACCAGCGACTACCTGGATATGATCCGTGCGGTCGCGCCGGAAGTCGCCGCTTCCACGCCGGGAAACCTGCAGGCTGCGCGTGCGCCATCGCTGAAGACGGTGATCCAGCTGGGCGATGAAAACGTGCCGGGCATGATGCGTTTTTCCGACCTGATGGCAAAGGGCGATCCGGCCGACGCGCGCCTCGCGCAGATCGGCGCCACGCTCAAGAGCACCGAGCCCATCAACATCCAGTTCACCAGTGGCACCACCGGCTTTCCGAAAGGAGCGACGCTCACGCACCGCAACGTGCTGAACAACGGCTTCTTCATCGGCGAGGCGATGCGCCTCACGTCGGCCGACCGCCTGTGTATTCCGGTGCCGCTCTACCACTGCTTCGGCATGGTGCTCGGCAACCTCGCCTGCCTGACGCACGGCTCCACCATCGTCTATCCGAACGATGCCTTCGACCCGCTGCTGGTGCTGCAGGCGGTGCAGCAGGAGCGCTGCACCGGGCTGCACGGCGTGCCGACCATGTTCATCGCCGAACTCGACCATCCGCGTTTCAAGGAATTCGATCTGTCCACGCTGCGCACCGGCATCATGGCCGGCTCGCCGTGCCCGGTGGAGGTGATGAAGCGCGTGGTGGGCGACATGCACATGTCGGAAGTGACGATCGCCTATGGCATGACGGAGACCAGCCCCGTGAGCTGCCAGAGTGGCACCGACACGCCGCTGGCCATGCGTGTCTCCACGGTCGGCATGGTGCGCGATCATCTGGAAGTCCAGATCGTCGATCCGGACACGGGCGCCGTCACGGCCCGCAACCAGCCGGGCGAACTGTGCACGCGCGGTTACTCGGTGATGCAGGGCTACTGGGGCGACGAAGCACAGACCCGCGAAGCCATCGATGCCGACGGCTGGATGCACACCGGCGACCTGGCCACCATGAACGAGGACGGCTACGTCAACATCGTGGGCCGCATCAAGGACATGGTGATCCGGGGCGGCGAGAACATTTACCCGCGCGAGATCGAGGAATTCCTGTACCGGCATCCGGCCGTGCAGGACGTGCAGGTGGTGGGCGTGCCGGATACGAAATACGGCGAGGAACTGTGCGCGTGGATCGTCGTCAAGCCCGGTCAGAGCCTGGCGGAGGAGGGCGTGCGCAAGTTCTGCGAAGGCCAGATCGCCTACCACAAGGTGCCGCGCTACATCCGCTTTGTGGAGGAATTCCCGATGACGATCACGGGCAAGATCCAGAAGTTCAAGATCCGCGACCTGATGAAACGGGAACTGGGCGTGCAGGAAGCGAAGACGGCTTAAGCAGGGCAAGTGGCGCAGGGTCAGACCCAAGGGTCTGACCCTGTTTTTTTCACGCTGGCTGTTCCACCCCCGCCTGTGGCCGCAGCCGGTAGCCGATGGCCAGCGCCACCAGCCACACCGGCAGCAGATAGACGGACAGGCGCAGATCCGGCGTCAGATACATCACCACCAGGATCCCGGCCAGGAAGGCCAGGCACAGGTAGTTGGTGAGCGGGTAGCCCAGGCTGCGGAACGCCGTAGCCTGGCCGGCTGCACGTTTCTGTGCGCGGAAGCGCAGGTGAATCCAGCTGATCATGCCCCAGTTGATGATGAGCGCCGACACCACGAGCCCCATCAGCACCTCGAACGCCTTGCCCGGCATGAAGTAGTTGACGGCCACGCAGGCGCCGGTGGCCACGGCCGATACGCCCAGTGCGGCCAGCGGCACGCCGCGTCGATTCACCTTGAGCAGCATGCGCGGCGCGTTACCTTGCTGGGCCAGGCCGTACAGCATGCGCGTGTTGCAGTACACGCCGCTGTTGTACACGGACAGCGCGGCCGTCAGCACCACGGCGTTCAGGGCGTGGGCCACCAGGTTGCTATTGAGTGCGTGGAAGATCAGCACGAACGGGCTGCCGCCGCTCACCACCTTCTGCCATGGGTACAGCGACAGCAGGATGCCCAGCGCGCCGATGTAGAAAATCAGGATCCGGTAGATGGCCTGGTTGGTGGCCTTGGGGATGGTGACGGACGGGTTGTCCGCCTCGGCCGCCGTGATGCCGACCAGTTCCAGCCCGCCGAACGAGAACATGATGACGGCCATGGCCATCGCCAGTCCACCCACGCCGTTGGGGAAGAAACCGCCATGCTGCCACAGGTTGGCCACGCTGGCTTCTGGCCCCGCACCGCCAGATACCAGCAGCCAGCCGCCGTAGGCTATCATGCCGACGATGGCCGCCACCTTGATGATGGCGAACCAGAATTCCATCTCGCCGAACGCTTTCACGTTACTGAGGCTGATCGCATTGATGACGAGGAAAAAGGCCAGCGCCGACACCCACGTGGGTATGCCGGGCCACCAGTACTGCACGTAAATCCCCACGGCCGACAGTTCGGCCATGCTGACCAGCACATACAACACCCAGTAATTCCAGCCCGACATGAAGCCGGCCTGGTGGCCACAATATTTGTTGGCGAAGTAGCTGAAGGAACCGGCCACCGGCTCGTCCACCACCATTTCGCCCAACTGGCGCATGATGAGGAAGGCGATGAAACCGGCCACGCCATAACCGAGCAGCACGGACGGCCCGGCCATCTGGATGGTTTGCGCGATGCCCAGGAACAGCCCGGTGCCGATCGCCCCACCCAGCGCGATCAGCTGGATGTGGCGGCTTTTCAATCCGCGTTTGAGTTCGTTATGCTCACCTGACATCTTATCTCCTGGTGTCGTTCGGTGGCCGGAGGCGGGCGGGTTGCCGGCCGGGCCGCAAAACCCGACGATTCTCGCACAGCCGGCCATCGCTCGCAAAGCAGGATCTAAGCAAAAGACCGGACCTTTACGCGGCGCGGGCCGGAATCGCCAGCCCGCGCACCACGGCGGGCCGCGCGAGGAAGGCGGCCAGCACGCGCTGTACGTTGGGGAAGCGCTCGATGTGCACCAGCTCACCGGCCTCGTAGAAGCCGATCAGGTTACGCACCCACGGGAAGATGGCGATGTCGGCGATCGTGTACTGCGATCCCATGATCCAGTCGCGCCCGGCCAGCCGTTGTTCGAGCACGCCCAGCAGGCGCGCCGCTTCGGCCACGTAGCGGTCGCGCGGGCGCTTGTCCTCGTATTCACGGCCGGCGAACTTGTGGAAGAAGCCCACCTGGCCGAACATGGGGCCGATGCCGCCCATCTGGAACATCAGCCACTGGATGGTTTCGTAGCGGCCGGCCGCGTCCTCGGGCAGCAGTTGGCCTGTCTTCTCGGCCAGGTAGAGCAGGATCGCGCCCGACTCGAACAGGGGCAGCGGCTTGCCGTCCGGGCCGTTGGGGTCGATGATGGCCGGGATCTTGTTGTTCGGATTGAGCGACAGGAATTCGGGCGACATCTGGTCGTTGCTGTCGAAACTGACCAGGTGGGCCTCGTACGGCAGGCCCGTTTCTTCCAGCGCGATGGACACTTTCACGCCGTTGGGCGTGGTGAGCGAATACAGTTGCAGGCGATCTGGATGAGCGGCTGGCCATTTGGCCGTGATGGGGAAGGCGGCGAGAGCGGTCATGTGCGGTCGTGTGGGAAGTAAGAATGGCCTTTTATTATGGTCCTATTTCGGCGCGCGTGCAGGAAGCCCTTTCGCGCGCCGGGTTTGCCGTTTACCTGAATGTTGACCATGAGGGGACGACGCTATAATCTGGCGCACGGCAGCTTAACCACTTTTTGGGGAGTGCATGGTTCGATACGCAAGGTCAGGGTGGTGGCTGGCTGGGCTGCTGGCCGGCGGCGGCGCCTGGGCTCAGGAGAGCGCGGTGCCGCTGCGGCTATGCGTGGACGTGCGCCCCCATCCGCCATATGTGATGCTCGAGCGCGAGGGCACGGCGCAGGTGCTGGTGCGCATGGCAGCGGCCAGGGCGGGCTTGCAAGTGGAGTACTACCATGCGCCCGTAGCCCGCTGCGCCGAGGAGATCAAGCGCAATCTGGCGCAGGGGTATCCGGCCGCGGCCTATACGCCGAAGTTGTCGGCCGTCTGCGGCTTTCCCATGGAAGGCAAGGAACCCGATCTCCAGCGGGCCACCGTGGTGACGCGCGTGGTGCTGTACCGGCGCGTGGGCGACGCGGCCGACTGGGACGGCAAGCGGCTTTCGCACACGACGGCCAAGGTGCTGATCTCGCACGGCGCCGTGGGGATGCAGGAGCGGCTGCGGGCGCTGGGCATAGCGGCGGACGACGGTGGCGTCGACCTGGCGACCAATTTCGCCAAGTTGCTGGCCCGGCGCGGCGACCTGGTCCTGGGATTCGAAACCGATGGCCAGTTGCTGCTGGCGCGCGCGCCGTTCGCCGGCAAGATCGAAGCCTTGCCTGTGCAGTTCGCCCAATCGCATCACTTCCTGTGCCTGTCGCACCAGTTCCTCGATGCGAACCCGGCGCTGGCGGCGGCGATGTGGGCGGCCATACCAAGGGCGGCCGCCTCGCCCGAATACCGGGCCGCCATCAAGGGCATCAAGTAGCGCGCCGCCGCCGGCGGCGGCCTTCAGAACTCCGCGTGCACGCGCGCGGCCAGCAGGTGCACGGGGCCGCGGCTGCGGTTGTAGGCGGGATTGCTGGCTTCCTGCAGGTCCAGCGTCAGGCTGAGGTGCTTGCCCAGCCTGGCCGCGTAATAGGCTTCCGCGATTTTCTCCGCGCCATATTGCAGGCCGCCGTCGCCGATCAGGATGCCGATGCCGCCTTGCGCGAAATAGGCGCGCGCGTCGCCGGACAGGCCGTTGACGACGGCCGCCATGCCCACCGTGTCGTCCGGCCGGCCCCAGGCCGCGCCCTTGATGGCCACGCCGGCCGACAGCGAACGGTTGATCTCCGTGAACTCGTAGGCTTCCCTGGCGCCGTCGTTGATGCTGGCGCGCGCGAACAGGCCCACGTCGGCCGTCAATTCCTGTTCCAGGTTCATGGCAAGGCCCGTGCGCCAGGCCATGTGGCGCACGCCGGCCAAGCTGGGCACCTCGGGCGCGGCGCCGGCCGCCTGGCGCACGGCGTCCGCGTAGCGCGCCATGCTGGCGTGGTTGGCAAAGCCCAGCAGCTTGACCTTGCCGCCATGGCCGTCCCACTGGTAGCGCTGCTCCAGTTCCGCCACCAGCATGAATTGGCTGAGCGAGGGACGGATGATCTTGCCGTTCGGCTGGGCCGACAGCTGGAACACGCCGGCGCGGGCCGTGCGGCTGCCCTGGTTCCATTCCAGCGCGGCGCCGTAGGTGAAACCCCAGGCGTCGGCCGCGTAATCGAAGGCGCCCGCATCGATCAGCGACCAGTTCAAGAAGTCGCCGCGCGGGTCGTGCGCGTAGCTGTTGGTATCGAAGACGTCGGTGACGGAGAATTTACCGGCCGTCAGCACCACGTTGTCCTGCGTGCGGGTGCCGCCCAGCTGGTTGGGGGCCGCCGCAACGGCTTCCGCCGGGCCGCCCAGCGCGAAGGTGTGGCGCACGAACGCGCGCGGCAGGCGCAGGTAGGGCGTGTCCGCGCCCACCTTGTACGCTTCGCCGCTGGGGAAGCCGGCCATGCCGACCGTGTTGCTGAGGCCAAAGCCCTGGTCGATCTCGGGATTGAGCCACAACTCGGTGCCGCCCGGCAGGCGCACACCGGCGTACAGCGTGAGGTCGGTGGTCTCCTCGGTGCGGCCGGCCGCGTCCAGGCTGTTCTGGCCATGGTACGGTGAGCTGAAGCGCTGGTGGCCCTGGGTGACGTTGGTGAGCTGGCCGTGGATGGCCCACGTTTCCGGCGCCACGCTTTCGGCGCTAGAAGTGGTTTGCGCGTGGGCCTGGGCCAGTGCCAGCAGGCAGAGCGGGGCAGCCGCCAGGCGGCTGAGATGACGTTTCTTCATTCGGTTGCTTCCTTGTTTCAGGACAGGTCGAGCGTGAGGAACATGGCCACCACGGCCAGGCTCATGGCAGCCGTGGCCAGCCAGCCCAGCCACTTGAGTTTGCGGGTGACGACGAAGCGCCCCATCACCTTGCTGTTGGACCCCATGATCATCATCACGGCCATGATGGGGACCGAGATCACGCCGTTGATGACCGCGCTCCAGTACAGCGCCTTGATCGGGTCGATCGGCGTGAAGCCCAGCGCCACGCCCACCAGCGTGGAGATGGCGATGATGCCGTAGAAGCCCTTGGCGTCGAACAGCTTGTGTTCCAAGCCCTTCTTCCATTCGAACGCGCCGGCGATGGCGTAGGCGGCCGAACCGGCCAGCACGGGCACGGCCAGCAGGCCGGTGCCGATGATGCCGGCCGCGAACAGCAGGAAGGCGAATTCGCCGGCGATGGGGCGCAGCGCGGTGGCCGCTTCGGCCGAGGTCTGGATGGTCGTGATGCCTTGCAGGTGCAGCGTCACGGCCGTGGTCAGCATGATGAAGAACGCCACCAGGTTGGAAAAGCCCATGCCCAGGTAGGTGTCGATCTTGATGCGGCGGAAGCTGGGGCGCACTTGTTCGGGCGCTTCCAGCAAGGGGCGGCGCTTGGGATCGGCCTCCATTTCCTCCACTTCCTGCGAGGCCTGCCAGAAGAACAGGTAGGGGCTGATGGTGGTTCCGAACACGGCCACGATGGTGGTGATGGTGGCCGCGCTCCAGTCCATCTTGGGCGCCACCAGCGACAGCGCCACCTGGCCCCAGGCGATGTGGACGGCGAACACCACGCCCACGTAGGCCAGCAGGGCCAGCGTGAGCCACTTGAGCACGCGCACGTAGCGCGAGTACGGCACCACGATCTGCAGCACCAGCGACACCACGCCGAAGCAGGCGGCGTACAGGTGTGTCGAACCACCCACCAGCAGCCCGAGCGCCTCGCCCATGGCCGACACGTCGGCCGCGATGTTGATGGTGTTGGCCACCAGCAGCAGGCTGACGATCGCGTACAGCAGCCAGCGGGGGAAATGGGCGCGGATATTGCCGGCCAGGCCGATGCCGGTGACGCGGCCGATGCGCGCGCTCACCACCTGGATCCCCACCATCAGCGGGTAGGTGAAGAACATGGTCCACAGCAGGTTGGGGCCGAACTGGGCGCCGGCCTGCGAATAGGTGGCGATGCCGCTCGGGTCGTCGTCGGCCGCGCCGGTGATCAGGCCGGGGCCGAGTTTTCTCAGCCAGCTTTGCAGCCGGTTGCCGGACGATGGCGCCGGCGGCGCGCCGGTGGTGTCGAAAGGTTGATTCTTCATGCAAATTCTCGCTACAAGGGAGCGCGCGCGGCGCATCCGGTCGTGACCTGGCGCCGTCCGGGGCGGACGGCACGACGATAAAACTTGTGGCGTAGTGTGACTGGCGCATTCCCTGCGTCGCCTGCGCATGCGCACGCGGATACGGCGGACACCGGTGTGGCCGGCGCCAAGGGGAATGGTACATCGGAAGGCGAACCGGAGTCGGCCTGGAGATACCGTCATCCGCGCGAGGCGAGATGACGGCGGGAGATTATCCTGCGTTATCTTGCTCTGGCGGTGTCAGCGCGAAGCTGACCACTACAATCACCTGAACAACTGCCCATGACGGGGCTCCATAAAATGAAAACCCCGCGAATGTAATGGTTTGTGACTACAAAGTCAACCAGCAACGCGCGGGGTGCGGAAAGGCTTGGCGGCTTATTTGGCCGACAGCGCCAGTTTGAGATTGACGGGCTGGCCCACGTCGGCCGCCACCGCCTCCGGCGCCGTGGCGCGGGTGCTGGCCGGATTGACACCGCCCTCGGTCAGCGCGGCCACGATGGCGCCGGCGCGCTGCGTGCCCAGGCGGGTGAGGGCGTCGGCCGGCAGGGGCTGGCGCTGTTCCAGCTTGGTTTGCAGCGTGCGATAGAAGGCGCTGGCGTCGGCCACCTGCGGTTCGCCCTGGATCAGCTTGCCCAGTTTCTGCCATACGGCCAGCTTCTTCTGGCCGGCGGCTGGCTGGACGGCGCTGGAAGCGTCGGCCGCCTTGGCCGCATTGGCTGCGTTTGCCGCGACCGGCGCCGCTGCCGCCGCCTCGGCCGCCTTCTTCTCCTTATCCAGTTCGGCCGAGCCGAAGCGCTCGCCGTACAGGCTGCGCAGCGCGCTGCGCACCGGGCTGCTGCCCAGATCGAGCGGCCCCGGTTCCTCGCCCGCTTCAAGCTTGATGCCGGCCCGCTTGGCGATCTCTTGCCGCACGGCGCGCGCGCGCAGGGCGGCGCCGTCGGCCTGTTCGCTGTACTGGCCCGGCACGGACAGGGTGAGCTGGCCGCGCTTGGCCAGGATCTGCGCCACTTGCGCCAGCTTGGCCCGCTCCGGCGGCAGCAGGGTGTCGCTGCCGGGATCGAAGCTGATCGCTTCGAGCTTCTCGCCGCTGATGCCGAACAGGTTGCCCAGCGCGCGGAACGGCGCCGTCACGATCTTGGTCAGCACATTGCCCACGGCCTTCCACACCACGGCGCCGTAGCTGAACTGGGGATCGTTCATGTCGCCGGCCACCGGCAGGCCCAGGTCGATACGGCCGTCGCTGTCCTTGAGGATGGCCAGCGCCAGTTCCAGCGGCAGCTTGAGCGCGTCCGGGCTGTCGATGCGTTCGCCCAGCGTGAGCTGGTCGAGCACGATGTGGTTGTTCCCCTCCAGCTGGTTCTGGCGCACCTTGTATTCCAGGTCCAGCGAGATCTTGCCCTGCGCGATCTTGTAGCCGGCGAACTTCATCGTGTACGGCGAGGCCGACACCATGTCCACGTTCTTGAAGACCACGTTCAGGTCCGTGTTCTCGCTGGCGGCGAAGGGATTGAGTTGGCCGCGCACGCGCGCCATCCCGAATTCGTCCACGCGGCCATCGAGTTCCACCTGGCTGCGCGCATCGCGTTTCGACGACAGGCCCGTGATCACGCCACCCAGCTCATATACCTTGGCGCTGAACTGGGGGCGCAGGCTCAAGTCGGTGAAATCGAGCTTGGCGTTTTGCAGGCGCACGCGCTGGACGTGGACCGGGAACGGCTGGCTGGCCGGCGCCGCCGATTTGTTCGCGGCCGCGACGGCCGGCTTGGCGGGCGTGGCCGAGGTGGCGGGTTTGGCGGCGAGGTTGGCCGATGCATTTGCCGATGTCTTGGCCGATGCGTTGGCCGATGCGTTGGCCGCTGTCTTGGTCGATGCGTTGGCCATGGCTGGCGTGCCGGCGCTTGCCCCCTTGGCTGGTTCGACCAGCAAGCGGGCCGCGTTGAAGCTGCGGTCGTTCTCGATAATCAGCTTGGCGTTCGGTTCGACGATGCGCAGTTCCGGAATATCGAGCAGGTCCGGGGCCAGGCTCAGGGTCAGCTTGTCGGTGCGGACGGCTTTCCAGCTGGCGAAGCGGTCGCCATCGTCCTCGTTCAGCGCCAGGCCGGACACATCGAACGCGCCCACGTAGCGCACGCTGGTGCGGTTGGCGGGGCCGGGTTTGGTATTCAATTGGCCGCGCGCCGAGACGGTGCCGCTGGCCAGTTTCAGTTTCACGAACTTGGCCAGCAGTGGCTGCACGGGCGCCAGCGCCAGTTGCTTGACCTCGACCGCCGTATCGACTGCGCCCGTGGCCGGAACCACCGAACCTTGCGCCGTCAGCTTGCCGCCCTCGCGCACGGCCAGCCCGGCCTGGAACTTGACGGCCTGCTTGAGGTCATTGCTGACGTCATCGAGCTTGAGGTTGAAGTCCTGCACGTTGGCCTTGATGCCCGTGCCTTGGTCCGCATACGCGGCCGTGAACTTGTTTAGTTCGACGCTTTTCGCATTCACTTGCCATGGCGTGGCCGCTGGCTCCGGCGCGGCGGCTGGCGCAGGCGCGGACTTCGCTGCGCCCGTGGCCTTGCTGCTGGCCGTGGGCGCGGGCTTGCCGCTGCCGGGCAGGTGGCCCAGCATGGCCAGTTGGCCCTTGGCGTCGAATGCCAGCTGGAGCTGGCCGCCGTCCGCATACAGGCGGCCGAACGTGGCGCGGTGACCGGCCAGGTCGATGCTGCCGTCCGTGAAGCCCAGTTCACCGAGTTTGAACGGAGTCTGCGCGCCACTGGCAATTGTCAGGTCGGCCAGCGAGAAGGCCGCGCCGTCCAGGTTAAGCTTGACGCCGGCTGGCGCCTGTTCGGCTTGCAGCCGCAGGTGCAGCTGGGCCTTGTCCATGCTCACCTTGAGCGCGGGGTTGGCGGTCTCGTCGATGGCGTCGAACGCGAGGCGGTCGAAGTCGAGCTGCTTGAGTTGCAGTTTCCACGGCGGTGGCGGGGCGCTCGGTTTTGCCGGTGCTGGCGCCGTATTGGCCGTTGCCGGTGCCGGCGGGGCGCTTGCTGCCTTGGCTGGCGTTGGTGTGGCCGATGCCGGCGCCGCAGGTGCTGCCGCTGCCGCTGGTGCGGCCGGTGCCGCCGCTGCGGCGGTAGATTTCGGTGCCGTGGGCGCGCCCAGTTGGGCCAGATCGAGCTCGCCGTTGGCGTTGCGGCGCAGCGAGAACTTGCCATCCGCCGCGTTCAGGTGCTCCACGGTGGCGGTGCGGGTGGCCAGGTTGGCCTGCACGCCCGTCAGTTCAAACGTCTTCAAGGCGGCGAAGGTGGCGGCCGGTGCGCCCTGGGCCACGGCCAGGTCGTGCAGGCCCAGCGCCGCGCCATCGAGGCCAGCGTCGAATTTGCCGTCCTTGTAGCTGAAATGATAGGGCAATTTCGCCGACAGCAGGCCCGCCGTCACGCTGGCGCGCGTGTAGGGCTTGAGGTAGGCGGCCACGCCGGGCAGGGCCACCTTGTCCAGCACCAGTTCACCCTTGCCGGCGATGGGATTGAGGCTGGCGTCGCCGCGCCAGCGCAGCGTGCCGCCGCCGGTGGCGTCGGCGCTGAAGGTGTAGCTGCCGTTTTCATCGGGCAGGGTGCTCAGGTTGGCCAGCTTGAAGTCGATGGGCGTGTATTCGTCCGCGTAGCCGGCGCGCTGGTCGCGCAAGGTCAGCTTGCCTTGTTCCAGCACCAGGCTGGCGATGGACAGGCGCGGCATGCCGCTGCTTTCCTCGTGCGGGCGGCGGTTCAGCGTATCCATCAACTGGGCGATGTTGAAGGTGCCGTCCGGCCCGATGCCCAGCAGCGCCTGCGGCGCGGTCAGGCGCACCTCGGCCAGCGTCCACGCGCGGCGGAACAGCGAGCGCCATTCCAGGTCCACCGTCAGCTGGCCGGCCGAGAACAGCGGCGCGCCGTTGGCCTCGGCCAGGCGGAAGTCCTGTACCTCCAGCCGCAGCGTGTAGGGATTGAAGCGCACCTCGCCCACCGACATCTGCCGTTCCAGCACCGATTGCCCGATCTTGGGCACCTGGCTTTTGATGATTTGCGGCAACAACAAAAAACCCGCGCCCGCATACACGGCCATCACGCCCGCGCTACCGGCCACCCATCGTTTCCAGCGTATTTCCATCAAACTCACGTCCTTATGTCATCAAATCTTGCTTACAGGCGAGAGTATCCCCCTTACGGCGTGAACCGTAAAGCATCCGGGGTGGGGTCAGGCTTTGGCGCGGGCGATGTAGCGGTCGATCACGGTCGGCAGCACGGTTAGCGGCACGCCGGCGCTGCTGACGATGGCGTCGTTGAAGCCGGGCAGGTCGAAGCGCTCGCCGAGCGCCTGGCGCGCACGCTCGCGCTGGCGCAGGATCTCGTTGTGGCCCATCTTGTAGCCGCAGGCCTGGCCCGGCGATACGGTGTAGCGGTCCACTTCGCTCGTCATCGCCGCCTCGCCGCGGCCCGAATTCTCGACCAGGAAGCGGATCGCCTGCTGGCGCGTCCAGCGCTTGGCGTGCAGGCCGGTGTCCACCACCAGCCGGCAGGCGCGGAACATCTGCCCTTGCAGGTAGCCGATCTGGCTGAACGGGTCGTTGGCGTAAAGGCCGAATTCGTCCATCAACTGTTCCGCGTACAGGGCCCAGCCTTCGACGAAGGCGTTAAAGCCCATCAGCGAGGCGATCATCGGCAGCTCGGCGTGGTGCTCGGCCAGGTAGGCGCCTTGCCATGCGTGGCCGGGGATGCCTTCGTGCGCCGTCAGCGTGGCCAGTTCGGACTTGGGCCACAAATGGGTGGACTTGAGATTGATGTAATAAATGGCGGGCCGCGAGCCGTCCAGCGCGGCGAAGTTCATGTAGCCCAGCGGCGCGCCGGCCTCGATGTCGGACGGCACCCGCTTGATTATCAGCGGCACCTTCAGGTCCAGGTGCGAAATCTTCGGCATCAGCGCGCGGGCCGCGTTCACCTTCTCGTTGCAGAAGGCGATCAGTTGCTGGCGTCCGGCGTCGTCGTCGGCGTAGAAGCGCGCTGGGTCCCTGGCCAGCATCTGGATGCGTTGCCCCACCGTGCCCTGGCTGATGCCTTGGGCCTTGAGGATGGTGTCGATGCGGGCCTGCAGCATGCGGGTCTGTTCCAGCCCGATGGCGTGGATCTCGTCCGGGCTGCTGGTGGTGGTGGTGCCCAGCTTGAGGGCCCAGGCGTAGTAGGCCTCGCCGTCCGGCAGCCGGTGCACGCCCGCCACGTCGGTGGCGCGGGCCGTGGCCTTGGCGTAGGCCGCGATCTGGCGGTCCAGCGCCGGGTAGACCTGGGTTGCCACCAGTCTGGTGGCGCGCGCTTCCCAGTCACCGGCCAGCCCCAGCGCCTTGGTGCGGCTGGCAATCGACGTGACCAGCTTCTGGCGCGCGATGGCCGTCTTGCGGTAGGCGCGCAACTGGTCCAGCGCCGTGTGGGCGATGAAGTTGGGCGGCATCACGCCTTGCGCCGCCTGGGCCTTGATGCGGTCCGTTTCCTGGTCCAGCAGGCGGGCCATGCCGGCCACGCGGGCCAGGTAGGCTTCGGCGTCGTCCGCGTTGGCGATGCGGTGCTGGGAATCGAGGAATTCGGGCAGGTGGGTCAGCGCGCCGTCCTGCTGGGTGACGGGGAAGGGCGCCGTGCCGCCATTGAAGCCGCTGGCCGCGCCGCCGAACGGGAAGCGCAGCCCGGCCACGCCTTCGCCGGCCGCGTAGCGCACGCAGTCGAAGCGGATTTGGGCATCGCCGCCCAATTGGTCGCGCGGGATGGTGTCGAGACGGGCCAGCATGGATTTGACCTGCCCGGCCCAGCGGGCGTCGCCGGCCGGCGACGCGTCTTCCAGTTGCGAGCGCAGCGCGGCGCGCGCCCCCGTATCCAGGCCCAGCGAGGTGGCCGCGGTGGGCGACAGGCGCAGGATTTCCTCGGCGAAGTCGGACAGCAGGGCGTACAGGCGGGCATCGGCCGGCGCCTGGGCGTGCGCCAGCGAGGGCAGGGCGGAGACGGCGGCGGCCGACAGGGCGGCGCGCAACATGTCGCGGCGGGTGAACAGGGCAGAGGTCATGGGGGCCTTTTGATTGTTGGGGAGAAAGAATCAAAACGCCGCCGACCTTAGCGCGAGTGATGTGCGGGTGTCAATCGTTTGTGTTCATTTTGCGGTTTTGATAATCCCGCGCAAGCGCCCGCCTTCGCGCGAAGGCGGGTGTCGGGGTGCCGCCTTGTCGCGGGCGGCGGGCATGGCAGGGGCGCGTGGTTCAGTTGCAGGTGGCTGGGCCCAGGTGGCCGGCGAACCAGGCCGCGGCCAGCCGCGCTACTTCCTCCAGCGTGCCCGGCTCCTCGAACAGGTGGGTGGCGTGGGGCACGATGGACAGCGATTTTTCACAATGGAGCTGGGCGTAGGCGGCGCGGTTCAGTTCCAGCACCACATCGTCGGCGCCACCGACGATCAGCAGGGTGGGCGAGGCCACGCGCTGCAAGGCGTCCGTGCCCGCCATGTCGGGCCGCCCGCCACGCGAGACGACGGCCCCCACGGCCCCATTGCGCGCCCCTGCCGCCACCCGCAAGGCCGCCGCCGCGCCCGTGCTGGCGCCAAACAGGCCAAGCGGCAGCTGGGCGGTGGACGGATGGCGGCGCAGCCAGGCGGCGGCCGCGGCCAGCCGGTCCGTCAGCAGGGCGATGTCGAAACGGGCGTTGGTGTCCTGGTCTTCCTCGGGGCTGAGCAAATCGATCAGCAGGCTGGCCATGCCGGCCCGCCGCAACTCGGTGGCCACATAGCCGTTGCGGGGACTGAAACGGCTGCTGCCGCTGCCGTGGGCGAACAGCACCACGGCGAACGGTTCGGCGGGCAGTTCCAGCATGCCTTCCATGTGGACGGCGCCGGCACCGGAGCCGGCCGGGATCCGGACCAGCTCATGGCGCGGGGTGGGCATGGCCGTCTCCCTGGCGTTGGGCCGCATCGGCGCGGCGGGCGGCGTCGGCCCGCCGCAGCAGGTCGATCACTACGGCGTCGCTGGTCTGCTCGAAGTCGTCGTACCAGATGCCGATCGCAAAAAACGGCTCGGGCACGGTCAGGCATACCAGCTGGTCCACCTGCGGGCGCAGCGTGTGCACGGCCTCCGCCGAAGCCACCGGCACGGCCACCACCACCCGCGCCAGGCCGGCGTGGTACAGCGCCTTCACGGCCGCTTCCATGGTGGCGCCGGTGGCGATGCCGTCATCGACCAGGATCGCGACCCGTCCTTCCAGCGCCACGGGCGGGCGGCCGCCGTGGAACAATGCGTCGCGCTGCGCCACCTCGGCCATTTTGCGCGCCGCCAGCGCTTCCACGTATTCCTGGGACACGCCCAGTTCCGCCACCATGTCCTGATGGATCACCCGGATGCCGCCACTGGCCACGGCGCCGATCGCCAGTTCCTCCTGGCCGGGGGCACCGAGCTTGCGCACCACCAGCACGTCCAGGTCCACGTCCAGCTCGCGGGCCACGGCGTAACCGACCGGCACCCCACCGCGCGGCAGGGCCAGCACCACCACGTCGGCCCGCCCGGCGTAGGCATCAAGCGCGTGGGCCAGTAATTTCCCCGCGTGCACGCGGTCCTTGAATCTGCTTACCTTGCTCATGTCCGCCTCCCCCTGTTTGCCCGTGCGCTGCCGGCATATATGAACAATGTAGTCCGAATTTTGCGCCACGTCAGGAAAGCACGCTGATTCGTGTCAACCGGAGCCGATTTTGTGCTGATTCCGCGCGCGATCGCTGTTGGTTGGCAGCGCCCCAATTCGGCCGCCAATTGATGTAGATCAAAACAGGCCAGTGACAGGAAAAATGAAGCCTCCTACATTGGAACGGTAGCGCTGATGTAACGATCCCGATTGGGGGCCGCTGTGGACAGACCTGGCATCATCAAGCACCGTGCGGCGGCCCTGCGGCCGGCCCCGAACTGGACCGACTACGTGGCCGAACGGGCCGCATTTTCATGGGACGGCGTGCGTGCCGCGCTCGACTACCTGCCTTGCGGCGGCCTCAATATCGCCCATGAAGCCGTGGACCGCCACGCACGGGGCGAGCAGGGCGACCGATTGGCGTTCCGCTTTCTCGGCGAGCACGGGCAGCGCGAGTTCACCTATGCCCAGCTGTCATACCAGACCAGCCGCTTCGCCAACGTGCTGGCCGGGCTGGGCGTGGGCCGCGGCGAACGGCTGTTCGTGCTGGCCGGACGCATGCCGGAGCTGTACATCGCGGTGCTGGGCAGCATGAAGCGCGGCACGGTGGTGTGCCCCCTGTTTTCCGCTTTTGGCCCTGAACCGATCGCCACCCGCATGACGCTGGGCGACGCGCGCGTGCTGGTCACCACCCCCACCCTGTACCGGCGCAAGGTGGAAGCCCTGCGGGAGCGGCTGCCGGGACTGCGCCACGTATTGCTGGTGCGTGCACCGGGCGAGGCGCGCCAGGACATACCGGGCACGCTGGACTGGGAGGACGCGATGGCCGGCGCCTCCGGACTGTTCGAGATCGCGCCGACCAGCGCCGACGACTACGCGCTGCTGCATTTCACCAGCGGCACCACTGGCACGCCCAAGGGCGCGCTGCATGTGCACGGGGCCGCGCTGACCCACTGGACGACGGGAAAATACGCGCTCGACCTGCATCCGGGCGATATCTACTGGTGCACGGCCGATCCGGGCTGGGTGACGGGCACCTCATACGGCGTCATCGCGCCGCTGCTGCATGGCGTGACCTCCATCATTGACGAAGCCGAATTCGACGCCGGGCGCTGGTACCGCATCCTGCAGGAGCAGGCGGTGACGGTCTGGTACACGGCGCCCACGGCGATCCGCATGCTGATGCGGGCCGGCCCGGAACTGGCGCGTCAATTCAGCTATCCGGCGCTGCGCATGGTGGCCAGCGTGGGCGAGCCGCTCAACCCGGAGGCGGTGTGGTGGGGCGAGGAAGTATTGGGCCACCCGATCCACGACAACTGGTGGCAGACCGAGACGGGCGGCATCATGATCGCCAACACGCCCGGCTTCGACATCAAGCCCGGCTCCATGGGCCGCCCGCTGCCGGGCGTGGACGCCTGCATCGTGACACGCGCTGCGGACGGCGCCGTGCAGGTGGCCACCGAACCGGACACGGTGGGCGAGCTGGCCCTCAAGCGCGGCTGGCCGTCCATGTGGCGCGGCTACCTGAACGAGGAGGCGCGCTACCGCAAGTGTTTCGACGGTGAGCTGTACCTGACGGGCGACCTGGCCCGCTGCGATGCCGACGGCTACTACTGGTTCGTGGGCCGCTCGGATGACGTGATCAAGTCTTCCGGCCACCTGATCGGGCCATTCGAGGTCGAGAGCGCGCTGCTCGAACACCCGGCGGTGGCCGAGGCGGGCGTGATCGGCAAGCCCGATCCCACGGTGGGCGAAATGATCAAGGCCTTCGTCTCGCTCAAGCCCGGCTACGAAGGCACGCCGGCGCTGCGCATGGAGTTGCTGGGCCACGCACGCAAGCGGCTGGGCGCGGCCGTGGCGCCCAAGGAGATCGATTTCCTGGCGGCGCTGCCGCGTACCCGCAGTGGCAAGATCCTGCGCCGGCTGCTCAAGGCGCGCGAACTGGGCCTGCCCGAAGGCGACACGTCCACCCTGGAGGCCGGCGCATGACTTCCCGGACCACCACCAGACAGCGGCTGGCCCTGCTGGCCGACATGCTGCGCATCCGCCGCATGGAGGAAGTGTCGGCCCAGTTGTACGGCGAGGGCAAGATACGGGGCTTTCTGCACCTGTACGTGGGCGAGGAAGCGGTGGCCGTGGGTGTGCTGCATGCGCTGGCCGCCGGGGACCGCGTGGTGGCCACCTACCGCGAGCACGCGCACGCGCTGGTGCGCGGGGTGGCGATGGACGCCATCATGGCCGAGATGTTCGGCAAGGAGGCGGGCTGTTCGCGTGGCCGGGGCGGTTCCATGCACCTGTTCGACCGCGCGCATGGCTTTTATGGCGGCAATGCCATCGTCGGCGGCGGGCTGGCGCTGGCGGCCGGGCTGGGGCTGGCCGATCAAATGCAGAACGAGAAGCGCGTCAACGCCTGCTTCTTCGGCGAGGGAGCGATGGCCGAAGGCGCGTTCCACGAGTCGCTCAATCTGGCCGCGTTGTGGAAGCTGCCCGTGCTGTTCATCTGCGAAAACAACCTGTACGCGATGGGGACGGCGCTGGAACGGTCCGAATCGCAGGTGGACCTGTGCGCCAAGGCGGCCAGTTACGCCGTGCCGACGGCCAGCGTGGACGGCATGGACGTAGAGGCCGTGTTGGCCGCCGCCCGCGCGGGCGCGCGCCACGTGCGCGAAGGGCATGGCCCGTTCTTTCTCGAATGCCGCACCTACCGCTTCCGCGCCCACTCCATGTTCGACCCGGAGCTGTATCGCGACAAGGCCGAAGTGGAGCGCTGGAAGCAGCGCGGCCCGATCCACAGCTTTTCCGCCCGCCTCAAGGAGCAGGGCGTGTTGACGGAGGATGACTTCCTGGCGCTGGAGGCGAAGGCGGAGAGCGAAGTGCGGGCCGCCGTCGCATACGCGGAAGCGGCGCCGTGGGAAAGCGTGGATACGTTGCTGGACGGGGTCTGCGCGCCGGAGGCCAGGCCATGAAGATCAGCTACCGCGAGGCCATGCGCGAGGCGATCCGGGAAGCCATGCGCGCCGATCCGCGCGTATTCCTGATGGGCGAGGACGTGGGGCGCTACGGTGGCTCGTATGCCGTCTCCAAGGGCTTGCTGGAGGAATTCGGGCCGCAACGGATCCGCGATACGCCACTGTCCGAACTCGGTTTCGTGGGTGCGGGCATCGGCGCGGCGCTGGGCGGCATGCTGCCCATCGTCGAGATCATGACCGTCAATTTCAGCCTGCTGGCGCTGGACCAGATTGTCAACACGGCCGCCGCCATGCGCCACATGTCCGGCGGCCAGTTCAACGTGCCGCTGGTGATCCGCATGGCCACGGGCGCGGGCCGTCAGCTGGCGGCGCAGCATTCGCACAGCCTGGAATGCTGGTATGCCCACGTGCCCGGCCTGACCGTGCTGGCCCCGGCCACCGTGGCCGATGCGCGCGCCATGCTGGCGCCGGCATTGGCCGACCCCGATCCGGTCATCATTTTCGAGCACGCGCAGTTGTACAACATGGAGGAAGAAGTGGATGGCGCCGCGTGGCCACCCGTGTGTGACCTGCGCCAGGCCGCCGTGCGCCGCCCCGGCACGCAACTGACGCTGGCCGCGTATGGCGGCTGTGTGCCCAAGGCCATGCAGGCGGCGGAACAACTGGCAGGCCAGGGCGTGGATGCGGAAGTGCTGGACCTGCGCGTGCTGCGTCCGCTCGATACCGCCACCATCATGGCGTCCGTGCGCAAGACGCACCGGGTGCTGGTGGTCGATGAAGGCTGGAAGAGCGGCAGCCTGGCGGGCGAGATCATGGCGCGTGTGGTCGAAGAGGCGTTCTACGACCTCGATGCGCCGCCCGCGCGCGTATGCAGCGCCGAGGTGCCGATACCGTATGCGGCCCACATGGAACAGGCGGCGCTGCCGCAAGTGGCCGCCATTGCCGAAGCCGCGCGACGGCTGCTGGGGGCCGCATGATCGAATTCAAACTGCCGTCGCTGGGTTCGGACATGGACGAGGGCAAGCTGCTGGCCTGGCATATCCAGCCGGGCGACACCGTCAAGCGCGGGCAGGTGGTGGCCGTGGTCGATACTTCCAAGGCCGCCGTGGATGTGGAAGTCTGGCAGGACGGGACGGTGGCTGAATTGCTGGTGCAGCCCGGCGAGACGGTCCCGGTGGGCACGGTATTGGCCATCTTGCTGGAAGAGGGGGAAGACGCGAGCGCGGTGGCGGCGCGCAAGGGGACGGCGGCTGCAACCGCGCCCGTGCCACAAGTCGCAGCGGCGGCGCTGGCGCCCGTGCCTCGGGCCGATGGCGCCGGTCGGGAGCCGCGGGCCACCGGCAGCGGCGTGGCCGCGCCGCCGCCAGCCCGCCGCCGCATTTCGCCCGCCGCCCGCAAGAAGGCTGCCGAGTGCGGGCTCGATGTCGATGCGCTTACCGGCACCGGCGCGGACGGCGCCATCACCTTGCAGGATGTGGAAACCGCCGCGCAGGCGGCCAAGTCCGCCCCGTCCGACCGGCATGCCGACATGCGCAAGGCGATCGCCGCCGCCATGAGCCGCAGCAAGCGCGAGATCCCGCATTATTACCTGAGCGAGCCGGTTCCCATGCGCGCCGCGCTGGACTGGCTGGCGGCCGCCAATGCGGAGCGCCCCGTCACCGAACGCCTGCTGCTGGCCGTGCTGCAGCTGAAGGCCGTGGCGCTGGCGCTGCGCACCTTCCCCGACATGAATGGCTACTACCGGGACGGCGCATTTGGGCCCGTGGCGGCGGCCCATGTGGGCGTCGCGATCGCGCTGCGCCAGGGCGGCCTGGTGGCGCCGGCCCTGCTCGACGCTGCCAACAAGCCGCTCGATCAGCTCATGCGCGAACTGTCCGACCTGGTGCGCCGCGCGCGCGCCGGCTCGCTGCGCAGTTCCGAAATGGGCGATCCCACCATCACCGTCACCAACCTGGGCGAGCAGGGCGTGGAGATGGTGGCGGGCGTGATCTATCCGCCGCAGGTGGCGCTGGTCGGCTTTGGCCGGCTCACCGACCGTCCGTGGGTGCGCGACGGTGGCCTGTGTGTGATGCCGGTGGTGACGGCCAGCCTGGCGGCCGACCATCGCGTGACCGATGGCCACCGGGGCGCGCTGTTCCTGGCCGCGATCCGCGACCTGCTGCAAGACCCGGCTGCCCTTTGAAACGGAGGTGAAGCATGGAACGCGAACAACTGATGGCCGCCGTGATCGCGACGCTGCAAACCATCGCACCCGAAGTGAGCGCGGCCGACCTGGCGCCGGGCGAACCGCTGCGCGCCCAGGTGGACCTCGATTCGATGGACTGGCTGAATTTCCTGATCGGCCTGCATAGCACCTTGAAAGTCGATATCCCCGAATCGGACTATGGCCGTCTGCGCACCTTGAATGAGCTGGCCGACTACCTCGCCGCGCGGGTGCCATGACCCTGCTTGCAGACCGATAGTTGAGCCCGCACCGTAGAATATATTGTCAATTTCTTCAGGTTCTTCCCTATAATCGACCCTGCATTCAGTGATTGCGGGGGGCTTTGCGTGAAGAACCACGACTTCAAGCAGTTTCCGTTGGGCGGGCGCCGCTGCGCCCTGGCCGCCTTGCTTGGCTTGGCGGTGGCCGGCTGCGCCGTCGGTCCTGACTTCCATCCCCCGGCTCCGCCATCCGGCCTGCGCGACGACAGCTATACGCCCACCCCCATGCCGTCCGACACGGCGTCCGCCCCCGTGCCCGGCGGCGCGGCGCAGCACCTCGCGATGGGGCAGGACATACCGGCGTTGTGGTGGACCGTGTTCCGCTCCCCGGCGCTGGACCGGCTGGTACGCAGTGCGCTGGAACGCAACCCCACGCTGGCGGCGGCCGAAGCGGCCTTGCGGCAGGCGCAGGAAAACTACAATGCCGAGCGGGGTGGCCGGGCTTTTCCCGCCGTGAATGCCCAATTGGGCGCGGCGCGCGAACACCTGGCCGACCAGGGCAAGACCGTCAATGGCGTCTTTTCGCTGTACAACGCCTCCGTCAACGTCAGCTATGCCCCCGATGCGTTCGGGGCCACGCGGCGCGTGCTGGAAGGCGCGCAGGCTGCCATCGATTACCAGCGTTTCCAGCTGGAAGCGGCGCAACTTGCGCTGACGGCCAATGTGGTCACGGCCGCCATTCGCGAAGCGTCGTTGCGGGCCCAGTTGCAGGCCACGGGGGAAGTGCTGGCCGCCCAACGCCAGCAACTGGACGTCATCGACAAGCAGTTGCAAGCCGGCGCCGTCGCTCGCGCCGTGCTGCTGACGCAGCGCAGCCAGGTGGCGCAGACGGCGGCCACCGTGCCGCCACTGGAAAAGGCACTGGCGCAGAGCCGCCACGCCCTGTCCGTGCTGGCGGGCCAGTTACCGGGCACGCCGGACCTGCCCCAGTTCGAGCTGGCCGCGCTGGCCTTGCCCGAGCAGTTGCCGGTGTCGCTGCCCTCGGCACTGGCGCGGCAGCGGCCCGACGTGCGCGCCAGTGAAGCGCTGCTGCATCAGGCCAGCGCGCAAGTGGGCGTGGCCACGGCCAACCTGTATCCGCAAATCACGCTGAGCGCCAGCTACGGCGCGGCCGGCGCCAGCCCGCACGAGCTGTTCCAGGCCAATAACGTGTTCTGGAACCTGGCCGCCGGCCTGACGCAGCCGCTGTTCAATGGCGGCGCGCTGACGGCCAAGCGGCGCGCGGCCGAAGCGGCCTACGACGCGGCCGCCGCCCAATACCGCGCCACCGTGCTGGCCGCGTTCCAGGAAGTGGCCGACAGCCTGCGGGCACTGGAGTTCGATGCCAATGCCTTGCAGGCGCAGGCCGACGCCGAAGCGCTGGCGGCCGAAACGCTGGCGCTGGCCAAACGCCAGTATCAATTGGGCGCCATCAGCTACCTGTCGCTACTCGACGCGCAGCGCAGCTACCAGCAATCGCACGTGGCGCTGGCCCAGGCGCAAGCGGCCCGTTACGCCGACACGGCCGCGCTGTTCCAGGCGCTGGGTGGCGGCTGGTGGAACCGCAATCGCACGCAGGGCGGCGCATCCGCACCGTAGTTTTTCATCATTCGTTGAGCAGAGGGTGACATGACCAAGCGTATGTTCATCATGGTGGGCTGTGTTGTGCTGCTGGTTGCGGTGCTCGCACTGGGCAAATTCCTGCAGATCCGGCAGATGATCGCCAGTTCGCCCAAGCCCGGCCCCCAGACCGTCACGGCGGTCAAGGTGCAGGCGCTGGAATGGCAGCCGCAGCTCAATTCCGTGGGCACGCTGGTGGCCGTGCGCGGCGTGGATATCAGCAGCGAAATCGCCGGCATGGTGCGCGAGGTGCGCTTCCGTTCGGGCGACGAAGTCAAAGCCGGCCAGGTGCTGTTCGCGCTGAACGCCGACGCCGACCTGGCCCAGCTGCACGCCTTGCAGGCGGCGGCCGAACTGGCGGCCACGGTGCTCAAGCGCGACGAGGCGCAGTTCGCGGCCCAGGCTATCAGCCAGGCCCAGTTGGACAACGACCGGGCGGAACTGAAAAGCCGCCGCGCGCTGGCGGCCCAGCAGCAGGCGCTGCTGGACAAGAAGACGATACGGGCGCCGTTCGCCGGCAAGCTGGGAATCACGGCCATCAACCCCGGCCAGTTCGTCAATCCCGGCGACAAGCTGGTGACGCTGCAGACGATGGACCCTGTCTACGTCGACTTCTACGTGCCGCAAAAGCAGCTGGCCGGGCTGGCAGTGGGCCAGAAACTGAGCCTCGTCAGCGATGCGTGGCCGGGCGCGGCCTTTCCGGCCCGCCTGACGGCCATCAGCCCCAAGGTCGATCCCGCTACCCGCAACGTGCTGGTGGAGGCCACGGCCGCCAACGGCAAGCGCCAGCTGGTGCCCGGCATGTTCGCCAACGTGAGCCTGGAGCAGGGCGACAAGCAGCGCCACCTGACCTTGCCGCAGACGGCCATCACCTACAACCCGTATGGATCGACCGTGTTCGTGCTGGCGCCGGGGCAGGGCAAGGACGCGCCCAGGGATGACAAGGGCCAGCCGCTGCTGGTGGCGCAGCAGCAGTTCGTGACCACGGGCGCCACGCGCGGCGACCAGGTGGCCGTGCTCACCGGGCTCAAGGAGGGACAGACGGTGGTCACCAGCGGCCAGCTCAAACTGAAGAATGGTACGCCGGTGGTGATCGACAACAAGGTGCAGCCGGCCGACAGCCCGGCGCCCACGCCGCAGGAACACTGAGGGCGATCCCATGAAATTCACCGACATCTTCATCCGGCGGCCCGTGCTGGCCAGCGTCATCAGCCTGCTGATCGTGGTGCTGGGGCTGCGCTCGCTATTCAGCCTGCCCATCAACCAGTATCCGCGCACGCAGAACGCGGTGGTCACCATCTCCACCACCTACTACGGGGCGGACGCGCAGACCGTGGCCGGCTTCATCACCCAGCCGCTGGAATCGGCCATCGCACAGGCGCAGGGCATCGATTACCTGTCCTCGTCCAGCAACAGCGGGGTGTCCGTGATCACCGCCACGCTGCGGCTCAACTACGACGCCAACCGGGCGCTGACGGAGATCACCACCCAGGTCAACTCAGTCAAGAACCAGTTGCCGGCCCAGGCCCAGACGCCGGTGCTGACGGTGCAGACCGGCCAGACGACGGACGCCATGTACATGGGCTTCTACAGCAATACGCTGCCTACCAATAACGTGACGGATTTCCTGGCCCGCGTCGTCAAGCCCAAGCTGGACGCCATCGAAGGCGTGCAGACGGCTGAGCTGCTGGGCGCGCGCCAGTTCGCCTTGCGCGCCTGGCTCAACGCCGACCAGATGGCGGCCCACGGGGTGACGGCGGCCGACGTGAGCGCGGCGCTGGCATCCAACAACTACCTGACGGGGCTCGGTTCGTCCAAGGGCCAGATGGTGAGCGTGCCGCTGACGGCGGGCACTGACCTGCACACGGTGGAGGAATTCAAGCACCTGGCCATTCGCCAGAGCGGCGGCGCCATCGTGCACCTGGAGGATGTGGCCAACGTCACGCTCGGCTCGGAGAACTACGATTTCAACGTGGCCTTCAGCGGGGTGCGCTCGGTCTTCATCGGCATCAAGGTGGCGCCCGAGGCCAATATCCTCGATGTGGCCAAGCGCGTGCGCGAGGCGTTCCCGCCGATTCGCGAACAGCTGCCCAACGGGCTGACGGGGGAAATCGTCTACGACTCCACGGATTTCATCAACACGTCGATCCATGAAGTGGTCAAGACGCTGGTGGAAGCGCTGGTCATCGTCACCATCGTCATCTACCTGTTCCTGGGCAGCCTGCGGGCCGTGGTGGTGCCGGTGATCGCCATGCCGTTGTCGCTGATCGGCACCTTTTTCGTGATGCTGATGTTCGGCTATTCGATCAACCTGCTCACGCTGCTGGCCATCGTGCTGGCCATCGGCCTGGTGGTGGACGATGCCATCATCGTCGTCGAAAACGTGGACCGCCACATGAAGCAGGGCATGGCGCCGTTCGACGCGGCGCTGGTGGCGGCCCGTGAACTGGGCAGCCCGATCGTGGCCATGACGGTGGTGCTGATCGCCGTGTACGTGCCGATCGGCTTCCAGGGCGGGCTGACGGGCGCGCTGTTCACCGAGTTCGCGTTCACGCTGGCCGGCGCCGTGGCCGTGTCGGGCGTGGTCGCGCTCACGCTGTCGCCCATGATGTGTGGGCGCTTCTTCCGCGCCAGCCAGGACGAGGGCCGCTTCGTCAAGGCCATCGACCGCGTGTTCGAGCGGGTCCACGGGCGCTACCTGCGCATCCTCCACGGCCTGCTCGACACCTGGCCGGTGCTGATCGTGATGGGCGTCATCCTGAGCGTGCTGCTGGCGCTGATGTTCAAGATGTCGCAATCGGAGCTGGCGCCCGAGGAGGACCAGGGCATCGTGCTGTCGCAGGTGGTGGGCGCGCCCACGGCCACTTCCGACCAGATGCAGACTTACGCGCAGCAGATCTTTGCGATCGGCAAATCGATCCCGGAATACGAGCAGATGTTCCAGATCACGGGCGTCCCGACCATCAATTCCGGCTTCGGCGGCGTGCTGTTCAAGCCGTGGGACCGGCGCACCCGCTCCGCCCACGAGATCCAGCAGGAGCTGCAGCAGAAATGGAACACCATCGCGGGCGCGCGCGTGGCGGCGTTCCAGTTCCCGGCCTTGCCCGGCAGTTCAGGCTTGCCGGTGCAATTCGTCGTCACCACCACGGAGCCGTTCGAGAACCTCAACACGGTGGCCGAGCAGATGCTGGAGAAGGTCCGGGCGGCCAACAAATTCTATTTCGTGGACGTGGACCTGAAGGTCGACTCGCCGCAGGCGACGGTGGAGGTGGACCGCGACAAGCTTGCCGCCCTGGGCATGACCCAGCAGGACTTCGGCAACGCGCTGGGCGCGGGGCTGGGCGGCGGCTACGTCAATTACTTCTCCATCGCGGGCCGATCCTACAAGGTGATTCCGCAGGTGCGCCAGGTGGACCGGCTCAATCCGGCCAAGGTGCTGGACTTCCAGATCAAGACGCCGGACGGTGGCATGATCCCGGCCAGCACCGTGGCCAGCCTCAAATACAGCGTGGTGCCGGAATCGATCACGCGCTTCCAGCAACTGAACGCCGTGACCTTCGCCGGCGTGACGGGCGAATCGCAGGGCGACATCCTGCAATTCATGCGCGACACCCTGAAGCAGGTGGCGCCGACCGGCTACACGGTCGATTATTCGGGCCAGTCGCGCCAGTACGTGCAGGAATCGGGCGGCTTCCTGGTCACGATGGGCTTCGCCGTCATCATCGTGTTCCTGACCCTGGCGGCGCAGTTCGAGAGCTTCCGCGATCCGGTGGTGATCCTGGTGTCGGTGCCGCTGGCGCTGTTCGGGGCCATGATCTTCATCTTCCTCGGCTTCGCCTCGATCAACATCTACACCGAGGTGGGGCTGGTGACGCTGATGGGCCTCATTTCCAAGCACGGCATCCTGATCGTGGAAGTGGCCAACCATCTGCGCGCGGCCGGCAAGGACAAGCGCGCGGCCATCGAGGAAGCGGCCGGCACCCGGCTGCGCCCCATCCTGATGACGACGGCGGCTATGGTGTTCGGCGTGGTGCCGCTGGTGATCGCCTCCGGCGCCGGCGCGGCCGGGCGCCACGCGATGGGGCTCGTGATCTTCACCGGCCTGGCCATCGGCACGCTGTTCACGCTGTTCGTGGTGCCGGCCATGTATATGTTCCTGGCCGGGAAGCACGTGGCGGTCACGCCACCGGAGCAACCAGCGGTCGATGGTGAACTGGCCCCCGAGCCGGCACCCGCAGGCCACTGACGGCGCCGGGACGGATTCAGGCGGCGCGCGCGGACGCCAGCGGCACGGCCGGTACGCCCTCGGCGGCCTGCTCGGGCGCCGCCTCCATCATGGCCCGCGTGGCCGTTTCCAGTTCCGCGAACGCGTCCACCGTCAGCGCCATCAGGCGGTCTGGATCGGGCACCTGGTCGGTGTCCACGAACAGCGCCAGCTGGATCTGGCCCGCGTACGAGATGAAGGCCAGGCCGACACCGAGCCTGCCCGCCTGCGGCACCCAGCAGATCAGGTCCGTCATGCGCGAGCCGGCCAGGTAGCGGCGGCTGCCCGGACCCTCGATATTGGTCAGCACCACCGAACCCTTGGAGGTGAACAGGTTCAGCGCGAAGTGCTGGAGCGCCGTCGGCAGGCAGCCGGCGATGGACAAGAAGGTCATGGTGGCGCGCGGCTGGTGCGAGCGCTTGATGGCCGTCATGCGGGCGCTGGACTGGCGCAGCCGCTGGCACGGGTCGTCCACGTTGGTGGGCAGTTCCACGGCCACCAGCCCGAACTCGTTGCCCAGCTGGAAGGCGTTGGCCTTCTCGCGCAGGTTGAAGGTGACGGCGGCGCGCAGCGCGCGGCCGTCCACCTGTTCGCCATTGGCCGACAGGTAGGCGCGCAGCGCGCCCGATACGGCGGCCACCCACACGTCGTTGAGCGTTACGCCCATGCGCTTGGACAGCGTGCGTACCCGGTCCATCTCCAGCGGCGGCAGCCAGACCAGCTGCTTCTCGCCGTGCATGGGCGCTTTCAGGCGCGTGCTGGCGTCGGGCCACAGCATGGACAGGCGCGTGACGTGGGCGGCGATCTTGAGCCACGACACGGCGCGCGCCAGGTTGAAGCAGACCGGATTGCCCGTGACGTGGGCGCGGTGCGGATGGCCGACGGGCGAGGGCGTGCGGCCGTGCAGGCCGTTGTCGTCGGTCAGGTGGTTCAGCACGTGGACCAGTCCCAGCCCGTCCGTGATGCAGTGGTGGACCCGGAACACGATGGCGTGGCCGCCGTTCACGCGGTCGAGCACCGTCATGTGCCACATCGGCCGGTCGGTGGCCAGCGGCAGGTGGGCGATGCGGGTCAGGTGGTTCTGCAGTTCGGCGCGGCTCACTTCCTCCACCATGCGCTCGTGCTTGATGTGGTCGAGGATGTTGAATTCCTCGTCCTCCACCCAGTGCGCCCGGCCCCAGCGGGTCACCACTTTCTGCGTGAAGCGCGGGTAGTTGGGCAGGCGGTGGGCGATGGTCGACACCAGCCGCTCCATGTCCACCTCGCCCTCGAACAGCAGGATGCTGTTGATGACCATCAGGTTCTTGTTGGTGTCCATGCGATGCCAGGCGTAGTCGCGCCGGGTCATGCGCGAGCGGGGCGCAGCGGCCGGACGTGCCGGCTCGGCGCCTGGTTGCTCCGGCTCCTGGTGCGCCTGCGCGCGCGATGCGGAAGTGTGGTTCATGTGCTGCTGTCTCCTCTTGCCGCGCCTTTGTAGTTGTAGTGGCGTCGGCCTGTTGTTGATGCGATGCGCTGCGGGCTGCCGTCGTCAGCTGCCCACGCTGGCCTCCTGGCAGGTGGCCGCTGTCGTCACCGTGGCCGTGGTTGCGGCGGTGGCTGCGGCAGCGGCCGTGGCGGCGGCCTTGGATACGCCGCGCGGCCGCAGCGCGTAGCGGTTCAAGCCGCCCATGTGGATGCGGCACAGGTAGTCGGGCCAGTCGATCTGCGCCGGGTCGACCGGGAAGCGGGCCGCGTCCTCGGCGCCGAAGCGGCGCGCCAGCGCCATCAGCCGGTTGTTGTGGAAGCGGTAGCGCGGCGCCGTGTAGAACGAGAACGTCACGGCCAGGGTCTGGGTGGTGCGCAGCGCCTCGATGGCCGGCGATTCGCCCGCGCCCAGCAGTCGGCGCACGCCGTTCCAGACCCCCGTGCCGGCGCGCATGGCGCGCAGCATCAACAGGAAGGCTGGGCGGCTCACCACCTGGAAGTCGCGCTTGGGCGCGTGGTAGAACAGGCGGTCGTACTGGCGCCAGTTGCGCTTGGCTTCGGTCTGGAACAGGTCGATCACCTTGCCCAGCTTGATCGGGTTGCCCGAGCCCGTGCAGGCCTGGTAGATGCGGCGGGCCGGCGCTTCCGTCAGCGCCTCGGCGCTGGCCAGCAGGATGCTGTTGGCCACCAGGTCGGCCGGCACGATGTCGATCACCTCGTCGGGACGGGCCGGGAAGAAGCTGGTCTTGCCGCGCGCGTAGGCCAGGATGATGGCGTCGGCCACTTTGACGCCTTCGATCCAGCCCGGCACCGGTTCCTGCAGCGTGCTCTCGATGATGGAGGGGCGCACGATGGTCAGCGCGCGGCCCTGCATGGCGCGCATGGCCAGCTGTTCGCCCATCCACTTGGTGAAGGTGTAGGTGTCGTTCCAGCCGTGGTAGTTGGCTTCGGCGATGCCCAGTTCCGTCAGGCGCGTGGCCAGTTGTTCGGGGTCGCTCACTTCGGCCTTGACCTGGGCGATGCGGTGGTGCAGGTAGTCGAGCAGGTTGGACAGGTCGTAATAGCCGTCCGCGTGGCGGGCGATGCTGGCGCGGGCCGGGCGCACGATCTCCTCCTGCATGGCGCCGCGCTGGTAGCCGTTCACGTAGCAGGTCGAGACCTGGATCAGCGGCGCATTGGCGGCGCGCGCCAGCGTGGACAGGTTGGCGATGGAGAGCGCGTTGATGGCCAGCGCCTGGTCCAGCGCTTCGCGGAAGTTGACACTGGCGGCCGCGTTGATCACCAGGTCCACGCGGCGGGTGAGGGCGAAGAAGTCGGCCGGGTCGAGGCCGAAGCTCGGTTCCGTCACTTCGCCCATCACGCATTCGAGCTTCTCGGCGAAGAATTGTTCCAGGTAGCGGGGCCGTTCGGCGCGCAGCTTGTCGAACACGGAGGAGGCGGCCACTTCGCGTTCGAAGCGGGCGCGGGCCGTCACGCCGTTGCGGCCGCCACGGATCAGCAGGATCACGCCGCCCACGTCGGGCACGGCGCGGATCAGTTTTTCCAGCACCACCTTGGCCAGGAAGCCGGTGGTGCCGGTGATGAAGACGCGCTTGCCGGCCAGCGCCGGTCCGACCCCCAGGGTAGCCCCGGCGTTCAAAACACTGTTCATAAGCTTCTCAACCTCTTTAATTGTCTGCAACCTTCGATCTGTACGGCAGGGAAACATCCGCACCGCGTTTGTACTGTTACGGCTTGCCACGCCGTCGAGGTTTGCTCCACATTCTTTGTGAGAAGTTTGCTGCGCCGCGCGGGAGGCGGTGGCCAACCCGTGCGCTTGCCCGGAGAAAACGTATCAATACTGCAATAGACTCCGGTTCCGATCTTAATGCGAAACAGTGGCGTGGCAGGCCACAATGCCTAGTCCCGGCGAGCCAAACGCATGGCGCGGCGAGTCACGCGCGGCCGGCGCCGGCCACGCCAGAGAGGGAAAACGGGGGGAGCAAGGGGATGGGGTGATTTTGTTGCGTTCTAGCTATATTGTTGTCAAATTCATACAGTGAAAAGCTGCTCTTGGGCAATTATTCAGAGACAATTGTCCGGGACAGCTGCGTTTCGACTATCATGCAAGTCTGACATTTAATCTTCAACCAGTGTTTTATGGCCTGGCAGGATGGGGCCGTAGCGCGCAGCCGTGCCAATCGCATGCCCAGAACCGTGATGATCGAGCCAGCCCCGTTGACGTCCACCCCCGCCGTGGCGCCGCGCTCGCGGCCCAGCGGCGGCAGCGTGCTGTTCAGCGGCCTGGCGTTGCTGCTGGTACTCGTATGGCTCAGTCCCTGGACCGCGCCGCTCAAGCAGAGCGAGGTGCTGTTCTCGGCCGCCACCCACACTATTCTGGAATTGTTCGCCGTGGTGGTGGCCGGCCTGATTTTCGCCGTCTCGTGGAACGCCCATCAACGCGAGCGGGCCGGCAATACCATGATCCTGGCCTGCGGCTTCCTGGCCGTCGGCCTGATCGACCTGGCGCACCTGCTGTCCTACAAGGGCATGCCCGATTTCGTCACCCCGGCCTCGCCGCAAAAGGCGATCGCATTCTGGCTGTGCGCCCGCTACGCGGCGGCGCTCACGCTGCTGGTGGTGGCGCTGCGGCCGTGGAGCCGTTTCCGCAGCGACGCCACGCGCTACCTGATGCTGGCCGGCGCCCTGTCGCTGACGGCCGCCGTCTATGCCCTGCAACTGTATGCGCCGCAGATCTGGCCCGTGATGTTCGTGCCCGGCCAGGGACTCACGCCGATCAAGCTGGTGGCCGAATACGGCATCGTGGCCATCTTGCTGGTGCCGCTGGCGCTGTTCTGGCGCGCACCGGCGCCGGAGGCCACGCCGCTGCTGCGGGCCACGGCCATCACCATCCTGAGCGAATTGTGCTTCACGCTGTACGCCAACGTGAACGACATCTTCAGTTTGCTGGGCCACCTGTACAAGGTGGTCGCCTACGGCTACATCTACCAGGCCGTGTTCGTATCGAGCGTGCGCGAGCCGTTCCTGCGCCTGTCGGCCGCCATGCGCCAGCAGCGTGCGGCCGAGGACCGGCTGCATTTCCTCGCCTATCACGATCCGTTGACGGAACTGCCCAACCGGCTCATGGCCCGCGCCAGTTTCCGCGACGCCGTGGCGCGCCCGAACGGCGGCCGGGTGGCGCTGGTGTTCATCGACCTCGATAACTTCAAGCAGATCAACGACAGCCTGGGCCACCTGCAGGGCGACCTGGTGCTGCAGGAGGTGGCCAACCGGCTGCGGGCGCTGGCGCCGCCCGGCGCCACGGTCAGCCGCCAGGGCGGCGACGAATTCCTGCTGGTGTGGAGCGGACTGGCCGACGCGCACGCGCTGGCGCCGGTGCTCGATATGCTGCTGCACCGCCTGCAGGATCCGATCATGCTGGCCGGGCAGGAACTGTCGACCACGGTGTCGGCCGGGATCGCGCTGTCGCCCGACGACGGCGCCGACTTCGACAGCCTGCTGCAAAAAGCCGATACGGCCATGTACCACGCCAAGCACCAGGGCCGCAATACCTGGTGCACGTTCGCGCCGTCCATGCTGTCGGACGCGGCCGACCGGCTCGATATTCGCAACGGCCTGGCGCAGGCATTGCAGCGCGACGAACTGCTGCTGTACTACCAGCCGCAGATCGACCTGGCCAGCGGCCGCCTGATCGGGGTGGAAGCGCTGATCCGCTGGCAGCGGCCGGGCCACGGCCTGGTGTCGCCGGCGCGCTTCATCCCGGTGGCCGAGGAGTGCGGCCTGATCGTGCCCATCGGCGCCTGGGTGCTGCGCACCGCGTGCCGCCAGATGGCCCAGTGGCGCGCGGCCGGCGCGCCGCACATGGTGGTGGCCGTCAACCTGTCGGCATTGCAGTTCGGCCGGGGCGACCTGGAACAGGACGTGCAAGCGGCGCTGGAACAGGCCGGGCTGCCGGCCGGCTGGCTGGAGCTGGAGCTGACGGAGTCGATCCTGCTGCAAAATCCCGAGCAGGTGCTGGCCATCGTGCAGCGCCTGCGCAAGCTGGGCGTGAGCCTGTCGGTGGACGATTTCGGCACCGGCTATTCCAGCCTGGCCTATCTCAAGCAGTTCGCGGTCGATAAACTCAAGATCGACCAGTCGTTCGTGCGTGCCATCGATGCCCATCCGGACGACACGGCCATCGTGCGCGCCATCGTCCAGATGGCCCACAGCCTGGGCCTGAAGACCATCGCCGAGGGCGTGGAAAACGCTGCCGTGACGGAGCTGCTGCGCAGGCTGGGGTGTGACGAAGTGCAGGGCTATCACTACGCGCGCCCGTTGCCGGCCGATGACGCGCTGTCCTTTATCCTGGCCGCGCAACAGGGCGCGGCGCCGGCCACGGCCTGACCGTTCCGGCGCCGGCTGGCGCGTTCAGGCTACCCGCCGCAAGCTGCGCGGCGCGCCGTTCGCGGCTGGCCCCGTCGATTGCCGCGTTGCTTGCTGCGCCGCCTGCTGCGCCGTCAGCCGCGCCGGCGCCCGCTGCGCGGCCGGCGTGGCCAGGTGCAGCGCCGGCGCGCGCGTGGTGCTGGTCGTGAGGCGGAAGTGATCGACCAGCACGGCCAGGTGGTGGGCCTGCTGCTGCATGCATTGCGCCGTGCCGACGGCCTGGCTGACGACGGCCGCGTTATGCTGGGTGATGGTGTCGAGATGGCCCACGGCCTGGTTGACCTGCACGATGCCGTCGCTCTGTTCCTTGCTGGCGCCGCTGATGTCGGCCATCAGGCTGGCCGCGTGGGTCACCGATTGCACGATATCGTCCATCACCCGTCCGGCGTCCGTCACCAGCACATTGCCCTGGTCGATGGCCTGCACGCAGTCGCCGATCAGGACCTTGATTTCCTTGGCCGCGCCGGCGGCGCGCTGGGCCAGGTTGCGCACTTCCGTGGCCACCACCGCGAAGCCCCGGCCCTGTTCGCCGGCGCGGGCCGCTTCCACGGCCGCGTTAAGCGCCAGGATATTGGTCTGGAAGGCGATGCCGTCGATGACGCCGACGATGTCGGCCATCTTGCCCGAATGGGCGCGGATGGTGCTCATGGTGGACACCACCTCGCGCACGGCGTGGCCGCCGTCGGCCGCCACGCCGGCGGCCGAGTTGACCAGTGCCGTCGCTTCATGCGCGTTGTCGGCGTTGCTGCGCACGGTGCTGGTCAGTTCATCCATCGTGGCCGCCGTCTGTTCCAGCGAGGCCGCCTGCGACTCGGTGCGCGCCGACAGGTCGGCGTTACCGCTGGAGAGGTCGGCGGCGGCGGAGTTGACGACGCTGCTCGCTTCCTTGATCTGGCCCACCAGCAGCTTGACGTTGATCTGCAGGATGCGCAGCGCCTGCAGGGCGTCGATCGCTTCCTTGCTGCCATGGGCCGGCATGGCGCCGGTCAGGTCGCCCGTGCTCATCTGGTTCAAGCCGCGCCGCAATTCATCCAGCGGCGCCAGCATGCTGCGTTGTAGCAGGACCCAGCACAGTCCCAGCAGCACCATGCCCAGCGCGGCGGCCGCCGCCAGCGCCAGGCTGCTTTCCGCGACGGCCGTCCACAGCATCACGCCGAACAGCAGCAGCATCAGGCCGCCCGCCACGCCCAGTTGCATCCTGAGCGGGCTTTCCGCCAGCGCAGCCAGGTGGCGCCACGGCGAGCGGCGCGCCACCACGCCCTCGTGTACCCACAATGGCTCGCGGCCTTCGCGCAGCTTGCGGTAGGCCTGTTCCGCCGCCTCCACCTTGGCCCGGCTTGGCTTGGTGCGGATCGAGGTGTAGCCGACCATCCGGCCTTGCTCCAGCAGCGGCGCCATGCCCGCCTCGACCCAGTAATGGTCGCCGTTCTTGCACCGGTTTTTCACCATGCCGGTCCATGCCTTGCCCGCCTTGAGCGTGCGCCACAGGTCGGCGAATGCCTCGGGCGGCATGTCCGGGTGCCGCACGATGTTTTGCGGCGCGCCCAGCAGTTCCTCCTCGCTGAAGCCACTGATGGTGATGAAGTCCTGGTTGACATACGTGATGTTTCCCTGGAGATCAGTCTTGGACACGATGGTCTCCGACTCCTTCAGGACATATTCCTTGTTGGTGACTGGCAGGTTATTACGCATCGGATACTCCTGTTTGCGATGGCGACAGCGGGTTCACAGGCCAGTCCGGGGAGGCGGGCTGGCCAATACCTTGGTGTATCGGTTGCCCTGGCCGGGCAGGCGCTAGCAGTGGGTGGTGCTCAGTGTGTTTCCCCTGTACGACGATGTCTGGGGCGGGGCAAGCGGGCTTGTGGCTTGCGAAGGCGTGACGTGGAATTGCTTCCCGTGAGGAATACTATATCGCAAATCAATTGAAGTGTGATATTTGGTGAGAATATTTATTTTCTTTGATTTAATTGATAAATTTGTTGGGCGTGAGGCTGTCCTGGACGTGCCGCCTGGCGGCGGCCGATGCTCAGGCGATGATGCCCAGCTTGCGCGCGATGGCCACGGCCTGGGTGCGGCTCTGGGCGTGCAGCTTGGTGTTGATGTTGCGCAGGTGGGTGCGCACCGTGCTGTCCGAGACAAACAGTTTTTCCGCCAGCGCGCTGTTCGAGTAGCCATCGGCCAACAGTGCCAGGATGCGTGTCTCTTTTTGGGTCAATGGTTCGGCCAGGGCGGCGCCGGCGCCCGTTTCCGGCGCCGTTTCCGCTTCCGCCTCGGCTGGTGGAAACGCTTGCGCCAGCCGCAGCAGGTAGTCGCTGAACAGGGGATCGGGGCGGGCCGCCGGATCGGCGCGCAAGCTATCCTGCAGGCGGCGCACCAGCAGTCCCGCCACCGGGCCTTCGTCCACGATCAGCCGGATGAAGCCTTCGCCGCTGGCATCGCGCAATGCCTGCAGCATGGCCGTTTGCGCGGCGCGCGCCTGGCCGGCATGGTGCAGGGCGATGGCGCGCAGCAGTTGCAACTTGAGCTGGCGCCGCACGCGGCCCTCGGCCGCCGCTTCCGCCAAGGCAGCCTCGATCTGTTCCAGCGCGCTGCTGTCCGCAGCGGCCGCGCCGAAGTGCGCCTCCCAGCGCAACCGCCCCAGGTCGAAATGCTCCACGTCGTGCGCCAGCAGGCGCAGCGCGCGCACGCGCGTCCACACGGCCGTGTCGTTGGCGCGTTCCAGTTCTTCGCGGGCCGCCACCCGATTGCCCTGCAGGAGCAGCATGCGCGCACGTTCCAGCTTGGCGCTGGCCACCACGCGCGGCAACTGGCGCTGGTAGCCCGTGTATTCGAGTTCGCTCAGGTATTGCAGCATCATGTCGATGTCGCCGCGCGTGAAGGCGATGCGGGCCAGCCGGGTGTAGCCGATGATCATGTGGTCGGCCAGCGCCACGTCCTTGGCCAGCGGTACGTAGACGTTGAACAGGTGGGCCGCCGTGCGCAGCTCGTTCGCTTCATACAGCGCGTCCGCGTACAGCACGCCGGCGAAGGCGTTGCCGTGGGTGTGCGTGTAGGACGGCGCGTGCGTGGTGTTGACGGCCAGCCGGAAGCGCGCGCTGGCCTGGCGCAAGCGGCCGCCTTCGAGGTCCAGGATGCCTTCGATCGATTCCGAATACATGCGGTTGAACAGGCCGGCGCCGTCGCCCTGTTTGCGGCGTGCGGTGTCCAGCATCTGGTGCGACTGCTGGTACTGGCCCAGCGAACAGAGGATCAGCGCCATGCCGTTGATGAGCATACTTTCCGCGAACGGTTTACTGAGCGGGAGCTGGGCCAGTGCTTCCATGCCGGCCACGCTGGCTTCCTCGATGCGGTCCATCATGGTCAGCAACGACGGGCGCAAGGCCAGCAGGTGGGCGCGCACGTCGGGATCGGTGGAGTCGGCGCAGCCGGACGCCTCCAGCACGGCCATCGCTTCGCGCGGGCCGCGGCTCAGGGCCAGCGCCCAGGTCTTGACCACCACCAGCATCGGCGCCTGCGCCAGCGCGGCGGCCGGAATGGCGCCGAACCAGCGCGTGAGCAAATGCATGCGGCCTTCTTCCAGCAGCCCTTCGGCGTGCTGCTGCAACAGCCGCAGCGCCAGTTCCAGGTTGCCGCCGTCGAGCGCGTGGTCGATGGCGGGCACGATGCCGCCCTGGGCCTGGTACCAGTCCGACGCCGCCCGGTGCAGCCGCTGTTCCTCGCCCGGCATGGTGATGCGCAGTTGCTGGCGCAGGAAGCCGGCGAACAGGCTGTGGTAGCGGTAGGTGCCCGGTTCGCCCTCGATCGGCTGGATGAACAGGTTGGCCTGTTCCAGCGCGGCCAGCAACTGGGCGCTGTCGTCCCGGCCCAGCAGGGCATCGCACAGCGAGGCGTTCAGGTGGCGCAGGATGGAGGTGCGCAGCAAGAAGTCGCGCACGGTGCCGCTCTGGCGCGCCAGCACGTCGTCGGCCAGGTAATCGGCCACGGCGTCGTTGGAACCGGAGAAGCGGGCGATGAAGTCGGCCCGGCCTTCCTGCCGTTCCAGCGCCATCGAGGCCAGCCACAGGGCGGCGGCCCAGCCTTCGGTCTTGCGGTACAGGGCCGCCAGGTCGGCCTCGCCCAGCGCGATATGGCGCTGGCCGGTGATGAATTCGGCCGCTTCGCCGGCCGAGAAGCGCAGCTGGGTGGTGTCGATCTCCAGCAACTGGCCACGTGCGCGCAGCCGGCCCAGGCCGAGGTCCGGGCGGCTGCGGGCGCCGATCACCAGCTGGCCACGGCGCGGCAGGTTGGCGATCAGTTCACGCACCAGGTCCAGCACCGTGGGGTCGGTCACGTGTTCGAAATCGTCGAAGAACAGGGCGAACGGGCTGGGATGGGCGGCCAGCCGCTCCATGATGTCGAGCGCACCGTCAGTGGCGCCGGCCTGCTCGCCGTGCAGCTGGGCCACGGCGGCAGCCAGGCAGGCCAGGAAGCGGGCCGGGTCGTTGTCACTGCGGTCCAGCGTGAGCCACAGGGTTTCCACGCCGTCGGCCTCGAACTGGGCGCGGCACTGCAGCATGGTGGTGGTCTTGCCGAATCCGGCCGGCGCCCGCACCAGCACCAGCCGCACCGACTGGGCCGCGCGCACGGCCTCCGCCACGGCCTTGCGCAGCACTTGCGCGGCCGGCGGCGAGGGCGGATTGAGCTTGGCGGCGAGCCGGTTGGGCGCGACGCTGGTGGCTTGGTTCATGGATGCGGGACGGGGCAGGTCGGTTGCGGGAGCCGCAATCTTACCGTTTTACGGGGCGCGAGCGCAATTCGTCGCTTCCGACGATGCGGGCGTCGGTGCCCCTGCCTACAATACTTGCATACTCAACTAACTGGAGGCCTAGTTCCATGATTCCACGTACCCTGTACAACCAAGACCACGAAGCGTTCCGTGACGCCGCCCGCCGCTTCATCGAAGGCGAGATCGTGCCCCATCACGCGCGCTGGGAAGAGCAGGGCCACGTGGACCGCGACATCTGGAACAAGGCCGGCGCGGCGGGCCTGCTGTGCACCAGTATGCCCGAGCAGTACGGCGGTGCCGGCGTGGACCTGCTGTACAGCGCCGTCTACATGGAGGAGCAGGCGCGCGTGGGCGCCACCGGCGTGGGCTTCTTCCTGCACTCGGAAATCGTGGCGCCCTATATCCTGCACCACGGCAGCGACTACCTGAAATCGACCTACCTGCCCAAGATGGCCACCGGCGAGATGATAGGCGCGATCGCCATGACGGAACCGGGCGCCGGCTCCGACCTGCAAGGCATCAAGACCAGCGCCGTGCGCGATGGCGATGACTACATCATCAACGGATCCAAGACCTTCATCACCAACGGCTGGCTGAGCGACCTGGTGATCGTGGTGGCCAAGACCGATCCCACGGCCGGTTCCAAGGGCATCAGCCTGTTCGTGGTCGATACCACCATGCCCGGCTTCAGCAAGGGCAAGCGCCTGCACAAGATGGGCATGAGCGCGCAGGATACGTCCGAACTGTTCTTCGACAACGTGCGCGTCCCGGCCCGCAACCTGCTGGGCGAGGAAGGCCGCGGCTTCTACTACCTGATGAAGGAACTGCCGTGGGAGCGCCTGCAGATCGCCGTGACCGGCATCGCCGCCGCCCAGGCCGCGCTGGACTGGACCATCGCCTACACCAAGGAGCGCAAGGCCTTCGGCAAGAGCATCGGCGACTTCCAGACCGTGGCCCACAAGCTGGCCGAAATGAAGACGGAAATCGCCGTCGGCCAGGTGTTCGTGGACCGCTGCCTGGAGCTGATGAACGCCGGTAAGCTGGACGCGGAAACAGCCTCCATGGCCAAGTACAATATCTCCGACCTGCAGTTCAGCGTGATGGACCGCTGCGTGCAGCTGTTCGGTGGCTACGGCTACATGCATGAATACCCGATCGCCCGCGCCTGGGCCGACGCGCGCGTGCAGCGCATCTATGGTGGTACCAACGAGATCATGAAAGAACTGATCAGCCGCACTCTCTAACCTTCCAACCGCAAGGACCGACGACATGGAAGCATACATCTACGACGCCGTGCGCACGCCGCGCGGCAAAGGCAAGAAGGACGGCTCGCTGCACGGCACCACGCCGGTGGAACTGGCGGCCACCGCGCTGCGCGCGCTGCGCGACCGCAATGAACTCGACACGGCCAATGTGGACGACGTGATCCTGGGCTGCGTAACGCCCGTGGGCGAGCAGGGCGCCTGCATCGGCCGCGTGGCCACGTTGGCGGCCGGGTACGATCAGACGGTATCGGGCGTGCAGGTCAACCGCTTCTGCGCTTCCGGGCTGGAAGCGTGCAATATGGCGGCCGCGCTGGTCATGTCCGGCCAGGCTGATATGGCCGTTGGCGGCGGCGTGGAAGCCATGTCGCGCGTGCCCATGGGCGCCGACGGCGGCGCCTGGGCCGTGGACCCACGGTGCGCCATGCCCGGCTACTTCGTCCCGCAAGGCATTTCGGCCGACGTGATCGCCACGCTGTGGGGCTACTCGCGCACCGACCTCGATGCGTATGCCGTGGAAAGCCACCGCCGCGCCCAGCGCGCCGTGGACGCGGGCTGGTTCGCCGGCTCCATCGCTCCCGTGCGCGACATCAACGGCCTGCTGGTGCTGGACCGCGATGAAACCATCCGTCCGCAAACGAGCATCGAATCGCTAGGCGCGCTCAAGCCATCGTTCGCCGACATGGGCGAGAAATATGGTTTCGACTCCGTGATCCGCCAGCGCTATCCTGAACTGGAGCGCATCAACCACGTGCACCACGCCGGCAACAGCTCGGGCATCGTGGACGGCGCGGCCGCCGTGCTGTTCGGCAGCGCCGAAGCCGGCGCCCGTTCCGGCCTCAAGCCGCGCGCCCGTATCCGCTCGTTCGCCACCATCGGCTCCGAGCCCTCGATCATGCTGACCGGCCCGAGCTACGCGGCCGAGAAGGCGCTCAAGCGCGCCGGCATGAATGCGTCCGACATCGACCTGTTCGAGTTGAACGAAGCATTCGCCGCCGTGGTGCTGCGCTTCATGCAGGTGCTGAACGTGCCGCACGACCGCATCAACGTCAATGGCGGCGCGATCGCCATGGGCCATCCGCTGGGCGCCACTGGCGCCATGATCCTGGGCATCCTGCTCGACGAACTGGAACGGCGCGACCTCAACACCGGCCTCGCCACCCTGTGCGTGGGCGCGGGCATGGGCATCGCCACCATCATTGAACGGATTTAAGGAGAGCGGCATGATCAATTTTGAACTCGACGCCCAGGGCATCGCAACCCTGACCTGGGACATGCCAGGCCGCAGCCAGAACGTCATCAACGGCGAAAGCTGCACCGCGCTGTTCGCCGCCATCGAGCGCGCCGTCAGCGACCCGGCTGTCAAAGGTATCCTGATGACGTCGGCCAAGGCGGACTTCATCGCCGGCGGCGACCTCGAATGGCTGCAATCGGCCGACGCGGCGCCCGAACTGTTCGCCCGCACCACGGCCCTGCACAAAGCCTTGCGCCAACTGGAAAGCTGCGGCAAGCCGGTGGCCATGGCGCTGCCCGGCACCACCCTGGGTGGCGGCCTGGAAGTGGCGCTGTGCGGCCACTACCGCGTGGCGGCCGACAAGCCGTCGGCCCGTTTCGGCCTGCCCGAAGTGACCCTGGGCCTGCTGCCGGGCGGCGGCGGCACCCAGCGCCTTCCGCGCCTGATCGGCGTGCAGAACGCGCTGCCGCTGCTGCTGGAAGGGAAGCGCCTGAAAGCGGCCGACGCCCTCAAGCTGGGCATCCTGAATGCCGTAGTGGCGGCCGGTACGGAAGTGCAGGCGGCGCGCGACTGGCTGCTGGCCCAGACCGGCCCCGTGCAGCAACCGTGGGATGCGAAAGGCTACAAGATTCCCGGCGGCGCCATCAACAGCCCGGCCGTGCAGCAACTGATCATGGCCGCAAACGCCATGCTGCGCGCTAAAACCTACGGCAATTACCCGGCGCCGGAGCACATCCTGTCGTGCGTGTACGAAGGCTTGATCACCGACCTCGATACGGGCCTGAAGACGGAAGCGCGCTACTTCGTGCACGCCGTCCTGAGCCCGCAGGCCAAGAACATGATCCGCAGCCTGTTCTTCGGCATGAACGAGGCCAACAAGCTGGCGGCCCGTCCGGCCGGTGTGCCCAAGCAGCGTTACAGCCGCGTGGGCATCCTCGGTGCGGGCATGATGGGCGCCGGGATCGCCTATGTGACGGCCAAGGCGGGTATCACGGCCGTGCTGCTCGACACGTCGCTGGAAGCGGCCGAGCGGGGCAAGGACTACAGCCGCAAGCTGCTGGAAAAGCAGACCGCGCGCGGCCAGATCACGCCGGAGAAGGCCGCCGCCCTGCTGGAACGCATCGTGCCCACCACCGACTACGCGGCGCTGGACGGCGCCGAAATGGTGATCGAAGCCGTGTTCGAGGACCGCGCCATCAAGGCCGACGTGACCCGCAAGAGCGAAGCCGTGCTGGCGCCGGACGCCATTTTCGCGTCCAACACCTCGACCCTGCCGATCACCGGCCTGGCCGAAGCGAGCGCCCGTCCCGCCAACTTCATCGGCCTGCACTTCTTCTCGCCGGTGGACAAGATGCCGCTGGTGGAAGTCATCATGGGCAAGGGCACCAGCGAGGCCACGCTGGCCCGTTCGCTGGACTATATCGCCGCCGTCGGCATGACGCCCATCGTGGTCAACGATGCGCGCGGCTTCTACACCAGCCGCGTGTTCTCGACCTACGTGATGGAAGGCCTGCAAATGCTGAAGGAAGGCGTGCGTCCGGCCCTGATCGAAAACGCCGGCCTGCAAGCGGGCATGCCAGTCGGCCCGCTGGCGCTGACGGACGAAGTGTCGGCCGAACTGCTGGTCAAGATCGAGAAGCAGACGGCGGCCGACCTGGGCGATGCCTACCGTCCCCGTCCCGGCCTGGAGGTGGCGCAGCGCATCGTGGCGCTGGGCCGCATCGGCAAGAAGGCGGGCCAGGGCTTCTACGATTATCCGGAAGGCGGCAAGAAGTCGCTGTGGTCAGGACTGGCGGAGCTGTTCCCGCCTGCCGCCGGGCAGCCCGACGTCAACGTGCTGGTGCAGCGCCTGATCGCCGTGCAGGCGGTGGAGACGGTGCGCTGCATGGAGGAGGGTGTGCTGACGACGGCGCGCGACGCCGACATCGGCGCCATCCTGGGCTGGGGCTTCCCGCCGTTCCGGGGCGGTACCATCGGCCATATTCACAGCACCGGGATCGCGGCCTTTATCGGTCAGTGCGAGAGCTTGGCTGCGCAATTTGGAGAGCGTTTCGCTCCGCCGGCGCTGCTGCAGGCGATGGCCGATAACGGCCGGACCTTCTACAGCCGTTAAGCCAATACGGCGCCGGTGCTTCAGGGTCAGACCCTAGGGTCTGACCCTGGGTCGCTGTTTCGATTTAGCGCACGCCTGACGCACCGCTGCACAAGGCGAGGGTCAGACCCCAGGGTCTGACCCTATCATCCCTATCATCCCCATCACCCTCACGGGGCCGCCAGTGCGCGGCCTCGTGTTGTTTTCGCATCAATCTTTTTGTTGGTGGACGACAAATCTAGACACACTGTCTAATCGTGTGTACTATCGTTCGCAGAGGGTGCCGCGTGGCGCCGCTTATGTATGTGCGAGTCTTTGCGAGGAGTGGCCATTCGATGAACAAAGCAATCGTGACCTGCAGCCTGACAGGCGTGCTGACCGATCCCAAGCAGCACCCGGTGCCCGTGACGGCCGACGAAATGGCGCGTTCCGCGCGCGACGCCTTCAACGCCGGCGCCTCCATCATGCACGTCCACTTCCGCAACCAGCAGCCAGGCAAAGGCCATCTGCCGACCTGGGAACCGGACGTGGTGGAGCACATTGCGCAGGCGATCCGCGAAGCCTGCCCCGGCGTGATCCTCAATTTCTCCACCGGCGTGGTGGGGCGCGACATCGCCGGCCCCGTGGCCTGCCTTGAGCGCTGCAAGCCCGAGATGGCGGCCATGAACGCGGGCAGCCTCAATTACCTGAAGACCACTTCGTCGGGCGCCTGGGCCTGGCCACCCATGCTGTTCGATAACCCGGTCGAGAAGATCGCCGCCTTCCTCAAGGTGATGCAGGAGAACGGCGTGATCCCGGAATGCGAATGCTTCGATGTCGGCATCCTGCGCTCGATCGCCATGCTGCGCGCTGCCGGTCTGCTGCGTGACCCGCTGCACGTGTCGCTGGTGATGGGCGTGGCCTCCGGCATGCCGGCCGACGTGGATCTGCTGCAGGTGCTGATGAAGTACATTCCATCCGGCGCGCAGTGGCAGGGCATCGTGATCGGCCGCGAGGAAGTGTGGCCGCTGCACCGCCGCATCGCGGAGCTGGGCGGCCATCTGCGCACCGGCCTGGAAGACACCTTCTACCTGCCCGACGGCGCCAAGGCCGGCGGCAATGGACAGCTGATCGAAGCGCTGGTGGCCACCGCGCGCGCCGCCGGCCGCGAGATCGCCACCCCGGCCGAAGCACGCGCCATGCTGGCCGCCCATTGATCGCCCATTGAGCGCCTATTGAGCGCCCAATGATTGCCCACTAATCGCCCACTGATCGCCCACTGGGCACGCGAGAGGAAAACGTCATGACCCTGAAAGGCAAAACCCTGTTCATCACCGGCGCCTCGCGCGGCATCGGCCTGGCGCTGGCGTTGCGCGCCGCGCGCGACGGCGCCAACGTGGCGGTGGTGGCCAAGACCACGGAACCCCATCCCTCGCTGCCCGGCACCATCTACACGGCGGCGGAAGAAATCGAACAAGCTGGCGGACGCGCGCTGGCGATAGCGTGCGATATCCGCGACGAAGAACAGATAGCAGCCGCCGTAGAACAGACGGTGGACCGCTTCGGCGGTATCGATATCTGTGTGAACAACGCGTCGGCCATCAGCCTGGCGCGTACGCTGGCGCTTGATCCCAAGCGCTATGATTTGATGCATGACATCAATGCGCGCGGCACCTACATGGTCAGCCGCGCGTGCGTGCCCCATTTGCGCGAATCGGACAACCCGCATGTGCTGAACATGTCGCCCCCGCTCAATCTGGTGCCCGCGTGGTTCGCCCCGTATCCCGCCTACGCCATGGCCAAGTACGCGATGAGCATGTACGCGATGGCGATGGCCGAGGAATTCCGCGAGGACGGCATCGCTTTCAATACGCTGTGGCCGCGCACCATGATCTTCACGGCGGCGGTGCGCAACCTGCTGTCGCCATCCGGCGCGGCGCGCAGCCGCAAGCCCGAGATCATGGCCGACGCGGCCTGGCACATCCTGACCCAGCCCGCGCGCAGCACCACGGGCCGCCACTTCATGGACGATGAAGTGCTGATTTCGCATGGCGTGACGGACTTGCGCCCCTACCGCACGGTGGAGGGCGGCGGTGGCCTGCAAGCCGACCTGTTCGTGCCCGAGGACTGGACGCCGCCAGCCGGCGTGCTGGTTTGACCCAATTGACCTGATTCCATCCCAATACCGAATTCGAGGAGACGTTCCATGTTTGAGAGCAGAGAACACGCTGACTTGCGCCAGACCGTAGCCAAGTTCGTCGACCAGGAAATCAATCCCTACGTGAGCGAGTGGGAAGAGGAAAAGATCTTTCCCGCCCGCGCCCTGTTCAGGAAGCTGGGCGCCTTGGGCCTGCTGGGCATCACCAAGCCGGTCGAATTCGGCGGCATGGGACTGGACTACAGCTACGCCATCGCCTTCGCCGAGGAACTGGGCCGCATCGACTGCGGCGGCGTGCCGATGGCGATCGGCGTGCAGACCGACATGGCCACGCCGGCGCTGGCCCGCTTCGGCTCGGACGAACTGCGGCGCGAATTCCTGGCCCCGTCCATCGCCGGCGAGCTGGTAGCCTCTATTGGCGTGAGCGAGCCGGGGGCCGGTTCCGACGTGTCGGGCGTGAAGACCACGGCCCGCAAGGAGGGCGGCGACTACGTCATCAACGGCACCAAGATGTGGATCACCAACGGCATGCAATCGGACTGGATCTGCCTGCTGGCCAACACCTCGGACGGCGCGCCGCACAAGAACAAGTCGCTGATCGTGGTGCCCATGAACACACCGGGCGTGCAGCGCGCGAAGAAGATCGACAAGCTGGGCATGTGGTCGTCCGACACGGCGCAGCTGTTCTTCGACGACGTGCGTGTGCCGCAGCGTTACCTGATCGGGCAGGAAGGCGCAGGCTTCCAGATGCAGATGCAGCAGTTCCAGGAGGAGCGCATGTTCGGCGCCGCCATGTGCGTCAAGGGCCTGGAAAAGCTGGTGCAGACCACCATCGAGTACACGCGCGAGCGCAAGGCCTTCGGCGCTTCGCTGCTCGACAACCAGGTGATCCACTTCCGGCTGGGCGAGCTGCAAACGGAAATCGAAGCGCTGCGCGCGCTGATCTACCGCACCGGCACGCTGTACCACGCCAATCCGGACAGCCTGGAAGTGGTCAAGCTGGCCTCCATGTGCAAGCTGAAGGCGGGCCGGTTGTCGCGCGAAGTGACGGACGCCTGCCTGCAATATTGGGGCGGCATGGGCTACACGTGGGAGTCGCTGCCGTCGCGCCTGTACCGCGATTATCGCCTGACCTCCATCGGCGGTGGCGCGGACGAAGTCATGCTGGGCATTATCGCCAAGCTGATGGGCACCTTGCCGGGCAAGCGCGGAGCCTGACATGGCCATCATCGCATCGCAGCTCGACACGCAGTCCGAGAGCTACGCGCGCCAGCGCGAGGACATGCTGGCGGCGCTGGCCGAAGTGCGCGCGGCCGAGGACATGGTGCGCGCCACCGAGGCAGCGCGCCAGCCGCAGTTCCACCAGCGCGGCCAGCTCACCCCGCGCGAGCGCATCAACCTGATGCTCGACCGCGGTTCGCCATTCCTGGAAATCGCTACGCTGGCCGGATTGCGCCAGCATGACGACAAGGATGGCTCGCTTGCGGGCGGCAATACCATCTGCGGCATCGGCTACGTGGGCGGGGCGCGCGTGATGCTGAACGCGTCCAACAGCGCCATCAAGGGCGGCACCGTCACGCCGTGGGGCATGCGCAAGACGCTGCGCATGCAGGAAATCGCGCTGGCGCAGAAGCTGCCGCTGATCTCGATGATCGAATCGGGCGGCGCCAACCTGCTGTACCAGGCCGAGATCTTCACGGACGGCGGGCGCATCTTCGCCAACCAGGCGCGCCTGTCGGCGGCCGGCATCCCGCAGATCACGGTGGTGCACGGTTCCAGCACGGCTGGCGGCGCCTACATGCCGGGCCTGTCGGATTACGTGGTCATGGTGCGCAAGCGCGCCAAGGTGTTCCTGGCCGGGCCGCCGCTGCTGCTGGCGGCCACCGGCGAGGTGGCCAAGGATGAAGACCTGGGCGGCGCGGAGATGCATTGCCAGGTGGCCGGCACCAGCGAATTTCTGGCCGAGGATGACGCGGACGCGATCCGCATCGCGCGCGACATCGTGCGCAGCCTCGATTGGAACAAGGATCGCCCGGCCGTGCCGGCGGCCGAAGTACGCAAGCCCTTGTACGATGCCGAGGAATTGTGCGGGCTGGTGCCCGTCGATTACCGCAAGCCTTACGAAAGCCGCGAAGTGATCGCGCGGCTGGTGGATGGCAGCGATTTCCTCGACTTCAAGGATGAATACGACGCCCACACCATCTGCGGACGGGCCACCATCCATGGCATTGCGGTGGGCATCATCGGCAACAACGGGCCGATTACGGCCCATGGCGCGGCCAAGGCCGGGCAGTTCATGCAGCTGTGCGACCAGGCGAACATTCCGCTGGTGTTCCTGATGAATACCACCGGCTTCATGGTCGGCAGCGAGAGTGAGCAGGGCGGCATCGTCAAGCACGGCTCGAAGATGATCCAGGCGGTGGCCAATATCCGCGTGCCGCGCATTACGGTAGTGATCGGCGCGTCGTTCGGCGCGGGGAACTACGGCATGTCCGGACGGGGCTTCGATCCCGATTTCATTTTCGCGTGGCCCAACGCGCGCACGGCCGTCATGGGCGGCGAGCAGGCTGCCAAGGTGCTGTCCATTGTCACCCGCGAGAAGTGGCTCAAGGAGGGGCGGGCCGTATCGGAGGCCGAGGAAGCACAACTCGCCAAAATGGAAATGGGCGTGGTGCGCCAGTTTGAGGCCGAGTCGCACAGCCTGGCCGGCACGGCGCGGCTGTACGACGATGGCCTGATCGACCCGCGCGACACGCGCCGGGTGCTCGCCTACACGCTGTCCATCTGCCGCGAGGCGAAGCAGCGCGCGCTGCAGGCCAGCAGTTTCGGCGTGGCCCGATTCTAGGAGCGTTCCATGCAGACTATCGAGAATTCCGCGCTGCTGGCACGCCGCGAGGGCGCCGTGCTGCACCTGACGCTCAACCGTCCCGAAGCGCGCAACGCCATGAATGCGCAACTGCTGGAAGAATTGATCGCCGCTTTCGAAGCCGTTGCCGCCTGCACCGAAGTGCGGGCCGTGGTGCTGCGTGGCGCGGGCGGCACGTTCTGCGCGGGCGGCGACGTGAAGGACTTCGCCCGGCTGCGCCGGCAGGAGGCCGCACCGGGTACGGACCCCGTGGCCGCGTTCAACCGCCGTTTCGGCACGTTGCTGGAATTGGTGAACGGCGTGCCGCAAGCGGTGCTCGTCGTCGCCGAAGGGGCGGTCCTGGGTGGCGGCTTCGGGCTGGCCTGCGTGGCCGACGTGACGATGGTGCGTGACGACGCCAGCTTCGGCTTGCCGGAGACGAGCCTGGGCGTGATTCCGGCGCAGATCGCACCCTTCGTCGTGCAGCGCATCGGCCTGTCGGAGGCACGCCGGCTGGGTGTGTGCGGCGGGCGGTTTGATGGCGCGGAGGCTTATCGGCTCGGGCTGGCCCATTTCGTCGAGTACAGCGATGCGGCGCTGGCCGCGCGCGAGGCGCAAGTGCTGGCGCAGATCATGCGCTGCGCACCGGGGGCGAATGCCATGACCAAGCAGATCATGCTGGCCGTGGGCGGCGAACCGCTGGGGCAGGTGCTGGATAGGGCCGCCACGCTGTTCTCGGCCGCGTTGAATGGGGCGGAAGCGGCCGAAGGCACGCAAGCGTTCATGGAGAAGCGGTTGCCGCAATGGGCGGCGGCCGGGAATGTGGAGACGGGTGAAGCAGATGTTCGATAAAGTCCTGATCGCCAACCGCGGCGAAATCGCGCTGCGCGTGATCCGTGCGTGTAAGAAGCTGGGCTACGCGACGGTGGCCGTCTATTCGGAAGCGGATCGCGGTGCCTTGCATGTGGCGGAGGCCGATGAAGCCGTGGCCATCGGCCCCGCGCCGGCCGCGCAATCGTATTTGGTGATCGAGAAGCTGGTGCGGGCAGCGCTCGATACGGGCTGCGGCGCCATCCACCCCGGCTACGGCTTCCTGTCGGAGAGCGCCGCGTTCGCGCGCGCCGTGCAGGCGGCGGGACTGGTGTTCATCGGCCCGGACCCGGAAGCCATCGCCGCCATGGGCAACAAGAGCAACGCCAAGGCGCTGATGCTGGAAGCGGGCGTGCCGTGCGTGCCCGGTTATCACTGCAATGCGCAAGCCAACGAGCAGGAGGATGCATTCCTGGCTGCGCAGGCGCTGAAGATCGGCCTGCCCGTCATGGTCAAGGCGGCGGCCGGCGGCGGTGGGCGCGGCATGCGGCTGGTGCACGATGAGGCGCAACTGGCCACCGCCATCGCCTCCGCGCGCAGCGAGGCCGCCAATGCCTTCGGCGATGGGCAACTGCTGATCGAAAAAGCCGTGCTCAATGCGCGCCACGTGGAGATCCAGGTGTTCGGCGACCGGCACGGCAATGTCGTGCACATCGGAGAACGCGATTGCTCGGTCCAGCGCCGGCACCAGAAAGTGGTGGAGGAATGTCCCAGCCCGGCCGTGGACGACGTGCTGCGCATGCGCATGGGCGCGGCCGCCGTGGCCGCCGCGCGCGCGGTGCGCTACGTGGGCGCGGGCACGGTGGAATTCATGCTGGCGGAGGACGGCCAGTTCTACTTCCTGGAGATGAATACGCGGCTGCAGGTCGAGCATCCCGTCACCGAGATCGTGTATGACCTTGACCTGGTCGAATGGCAGTTGCGCGTGGCGCAGGGCGAAGCCTTGCCGCTGGCGCAGGACGCGATTCTCGCGCGGCGCAAGGGCTGGGCCATCGAGGTGCGCCTGTGCACGGAAGATCCGGCGCGGGGATTCCTGCCGCAGACGGGAACGCTGCTGGCGTGGCGTCCGCCAACCGGGCCACGGATGCGGGTCGATCACGGCTTGCGCGAGGGCGGCGTGATCGCGCCGGACTACGATTCCATGCAGGCCAAGCTGATCGCCAGTGGCGGCGACCGCGAACAGGCGTGCCGCACGCTGTTGCGGATGCTGGACGAGACGGTGCTGCTGGGCGTGGCGAGCAACCGCGACTTCCTGCGCCAGGTGGTGGCCCATCCTGCATTCGCGTCGGGCCGGTTCTCGACGGACTTCATTGCGGAACACTTCCCGGCTGGCCAACTGGTGACCACGCTGGCAGGCGACACGGTGCACCGGGCACTGGCCGCGCTGCTGTTCTACCGGCAGGATGCCGATGCGCTGGCCCAAGGCGGGGGGCTGGATCGGGAGCTGATCGAATGGCAAAGCTCCGCGCCCGCCGCAGTGCCCGTGCGGATCAGGTATGGCGACAGCATGATGAAGGCCAGCGTGCGCCCGTGCGGCGGCGAACGCTACGAAGTGCAGTCGGAAGAGGGCTGCGTCACATTGGCACTGGCGCGCGACGGCACCGTTGCGCCGGTTGTGCGATTTGTCCACGACGGCGTGGCGCAAACGGCCCATGTGGCCAAGGCCGGCGCGACGTTGTGGCTGAGCTGCCGGGGCGCGACCTGCACATACGAGGACGTGACGCTGGCACCGGCCGCCCGCAGCGATGCCGCCAGCGATGGCCGCGTACTGGCGCCGATGGATGGCAAGCTCATTGCCGTGCTGGTGGCAGCGGGCGATGCCGTCACGAAGGGCCAGCCACTGGCCGTGCTCGAAGCGATGAAGATGGAGTTTGCCGTGACCAGCCAGGTGAACGGTGCGGTCGACACGTTGGCCTGCAAGCTTGGCCAGCAAGTCAAGGCGCGCCAGCTGTTGATGACGGTGCGGGACGAAGCTTCCGGGGCAGCCACGGCTGGCTGACCGCCGTCATGGTGGTGCGTGCCGGGCGACCGTCTCCAGCACCATATCGCGCAGCCGTCCAACCACGGGGCCGGGATCGGATGCGCTGAACAGCAGGTCCAGCCCCACCTTGGGCAGCGGGGGCAGGGTGGACGTGTCGAGCGTGCGCAGCCGCGATGGCAAGCCCACTTCCGTGCGCACCGTCACGCCCAGCCCGGCCGCCACGGCGGCCCACACGCCGCCCAGGCTGGGGCTGGTGAAGGCCACCCGCCACGCGATGCCGGCCTTGTCCAGCGCGTTGGTGGCCGCCGTGCGCATCAGGCAGGGCGCGTCGAACAGCACCAGCGGCAGCGGCTCGGGACCGGCGATCAGCGCTTCCGGATCGCAGTCCTGCGCGCCGATCCAGCGCATGGGCGTTTCGCCCACCGCTTCCGCATGGGGGCGCAGCGCGCCGGCGTTCCAGGCCAGCGCCAGGTCCAGTTGTCCAGCCGCGATCTGCTCCACCAGCACCGCGTTGCGCGCCACGCGCGCCTCGATGCGCAGCTTGGGGTGGGCACGGGCGAAGCGGCCCAGTACATCGGTCAGTATGTGCTCGCCAAAATCCTCCTGCATGCCGAGCCGGATGCTGCCGGCCAGGTCCACGCCACGCACGGCCGTCGCCGCTTCGTCGTTCAGTTCCAGCAGGCGGCGCGCGTAGCCGAGCAGCGACTCGCCGGCCGCCGTCGTGGCCATGCCGCGCCCGGCCTTGCGCAGCACGGGCGTACCCAGTTGATCCTCCAGCTTCTTGAGCTGGGCACTCACGGCCGACGTGGAGCGGCCCAGCCGGTCGGCCGCCTTGGCGAAGCTGCCCAGGTCCACACCCGTGACGAAGCAGCGCAGGATGTCGAGGTCGAAGATGATTCTACGCATGATTGTCCTGATTTTCGGGATTATTTGTTCAGATATTCCTGATTTTCAGAATCAAGATAGTCGCGTATCGTGTCCCTGTCAAATCAACGCAGGGAGATCGCAGCAATGACCACCGCTTCCACCGCAGGACAACAGAGCATGGGCGCCATCGCCCCCAAACTGGCCGCGCTGACCGACAAGGTATTGTTCGACGACGTCTGGCAGCGCCCCGGCCTGTCGCTGCGCGACCGCAGCATGGTGACGGTGGCCGCGCTGGTGGCCATGTACCGCATCGAACAACTGCCATTCCATCTGGCGCGGGCGCTGGAGAACGGCGTCACGCGCGACGAGCTTGTGGAGCTCATTACCCACCTGGCGTTCTATTCCGGCTGGCCCACGGCGGCATCGGCCATCAACCTGCTGAAGCAAATCCACTGAAGGAGCACATCATGCCCATGAGCCGCATTTCGCTATTGAAGGGGAAGCCGCCCGAATACCTGCGGGCCGTATCGGACAGCCTGCACCAGGCGCTGGTGGACACGTTCGGCGTGCCGGCGGACGACCGCTTCCAGGTCATTCACCAGCACGAACCGTATGAAATGAGCTTCGACCGCCACTACATGGCCGGCCCGCGCTCGGACGACTACATGCTCATCAACGTGACGGCTGGCCGCGTCCGCAGCGCGGCCGTCAAGCAAGCGTTCTACCGCAGGCTGGTCGGACTGCTGGCCGAATCGCCCGGCGTGCGGCCGCAGGACGTGATGGTGGTCATCACCACCACCCAGGCCGACGACTGGTCGTTCGGCGGCGGCGAACTGTATGCGCCGGGCGCGGCCTGGCAGGACGCGATGGCGGAGGCGCAGCCATGATGGCGATGCAGTACAGCTTCGTGCTGCCGGCCGACTACGACATGGACATCATCCGCCTGCGCATCGCCAGCAAGGGCCACATGCTGGACGATTTCCCCGGGTTGGCGTTCAAGGCCTACCTGAGCGCGGACCGCACCCTTGGCGACACGGCCGAGAACCTGTACGCACCGTTCTACCTATGGCGGCAGCCGGAGGCCATGCATGGTTTCCTCAACGGCCCGGGTTTCGCGGGCGTGGCGCAGGCCTTCGGCTGGCCATCGATCAAGACCTGGACCGTGTGGCACAGCTGGATGGCGGAAGATGTGGCGCAGGCCCGGCACGCGCGCCGCATCACCAAGCCGATCGCACCCTACACGGCGCTGGCGGCGTTGCGGGAGCAGGAGCAGGCGGAAGCGCAAGCGCTGCGCGACAGTGGCGCGCTGGCCGTGGTGGTGGGATTTGAGCCGGGCAACTGGTCGCTGGTGCAGTTCTCGCTGTGGCGCGACGCGATCGAGGCGCCGCCGCAGCAGTTGCCGTATGCGGAGCAGCGTTACGCGGTGGGCCACATGTCAATGCCCGGCGAGATCGGCGCTTCCTCACACTGATCGGGAGCGGTTTGGTACACTGCGCGCTTTTCCGCGATCGGGATGGAGCATGGTGTTGCCAAATGAATTACGCGCGTGGGCGCTGCGCTGCCTGTTGGAGTGCGACCCGCAAGCCAAGGTGGCCGCCGTGGCCGCGATGGCGGCCGCCCATGCGGACGGCGCCTGCATGCTCGATGCGGATGCGGTCCTGGCCGCGCCGGACGGCATTCCCGGCCGTCCCCCACGGCCCGAACTGGTGCTGCCGCGCCTCGTGGGCCGGCGCTCGATGGTGACGGTGGAAGGGCGCGCCATGCTGGTGCACGCACTGGCCCACATCGAATTCAACGCCGTCAACCTGGCGCTCGACGCGCTGTGGCGCTTTCCCGGCCTGCCGCCGCAGTACTACACGGACTGGCTGCGCGTGGCGCGCGAGGAGGCCATCCACTACGCGCTGCTGGCCGATCACCTGCGCACGCTGGGCCATGCCTATGGCGACTTTTCCGCCCACGGCAGCCTGTGGGAGATGGTGGAGAAGACTTGCGGCGACCCGCTGGCCCGCATGGCGCTGGTGCCGCGCACGCTGGAGGCACGGGGGCTGGACGCGATCCCGCCGTTGCGCGCCAAGCTGGCCCAGGCCGGCGACGAGGCGGCCGCGCACATCCTGGACATCATCCTGCGCGACGAGATCGGCCACGTGGAGATCGGCAATCGCTGGTACGGCTACCTGTGCCGCCAGCGGGGCGTGGACCCGGTCACGACTTACGACGCGCTGCTGGTGCGCTACAAGGCGCCGCCCGTGCGCGGCCCATTCAACCGGCCAGCGCGCCGCCAGGCCGGCTTCACGGACGGGGAGCTGGACGCGTGGTCGTGAGCAATGGTCGTGAACAGCGTCTGGCCCGCCGCGCCGGGCTGGGGTTCAGATGGCGCTTTCTTCGCACGGGCGCCCTGATGTATGATCTTTCACGCCGCGCCGGCCCCGGCCCCGGCCCCGGCATCCCCGCATCCCGATACCCGGCACCCGATACCCTGACGAACCACGGAGGCGACCTTGCATTGCCTGGTCATTGAAGACGAAACCGACACCGCGCGCTACATCTGCAAAGGCTTGCGCGAGGCCGGCTACACGGTCACGGCCTGCGCTACCGGCCAGGAAGGGCTGGACTACGCCATCGGCGCGGAATGGGACATCATCGTCATGGACCGCATGCTGCCGGGCGGGATAGACGGCCTGGCCATCGTCGAGCGGTTGCGGGCGCTGGGCAAGCAGACGCCCGTCATCATCGTCAGCGCGCTCACCAACATCGAGCAGCGCGTGTCGGGCCTGCGCGGCGGCGCCGACGATTACCTGTCCAAGCCGTTCGCGTTCTCCGAACTGCTGGCCCGCATCGAGGTGCTGCTGCGGCGCGCCGTGCCGGGCCAGGACGGCACCCAGCTGCAGGTGGCCGATCTGACGTTGGACTTGCGGGCCATGCGCGCCACGCGCGACGGCCGCGCCATCGCGCTGCAGCCGCGCGAGTACCGGCTGCTGGAATACCTGATGCGCCACGAAGGCCAGGTGGTGACCCGCACCATGCTGCTGGAAGCCGTGTGGGATTACCATTTCGACCCGCAGACCAATGTGATCGACGTCCAGATCAGCCGCCTGCGCACCAAGATCGACAAGGATTTCCCCACACCGTTGATCCACACCCTGCGCGGCATCGGCTACTGCCTGTCGGCGCGCCCGCCTGAAGCCGGCCATGCTTAAGCTGCGCGGCTCCATCGCCGCCAAGCTGGTACTCGGCTACGGCGTGCTGGGCATGGTCTCCATGGTGGCCGTGTCGGCCGTGTTCTATGTCGGCACCATCGGGGTGCTGGACCAGAATATCGACGGGCGCATCATCGCGCTGTCGGACCGGCTGCTGGCCCAGGGCGGCGAGGGCGGCAGCGCCGCACTGGCCATCGAAGTGCGCCGCCAGCTCAGTGACGGTATCGACAGCGACCGCGAAATCTTCCTGCTGCAGCGTGGCGATGGCCGTGTGCTGGCCGGTAACCTGAGCGCATGGCCGGGCCGTTTCGAAGGCGAACTGCAAAGCGCGGACGTGGTGCGCGATGGCCACATTACCCCGGCCCGCCTGCACCGCCGCCTGCTGCCCGACGGTTCGCTGCTGATCGTGGGCCGCGACCTGAGCGAGCAGGAAGCGATCCGCGCGCTCGTGTGGCGCGCGCTGGTGTCGGGTGCCGTGCTGTCGCTGCTGTTCACGGTGGCCGGTGCGCTGCTGTTCCGGCGCCAGATCGAGATCCGTCTGGGTGCGATCCGCCGCACGGCCGAGCAGATCGAAGCCGGTGACCTGAGCCGCCGCATCCCTGTGCGCGGTGACGATGAATTCGCGCGCCTGAACGGCGATATCAACCGCATGCTGGACCACATCGAATTGCTGATGGATGGCGTGCGCCATGTTTCGGACGCCATCGCGCACGACCTGCGCACGCCGCTGGGCCGGGTACGCGGCAAGCTGGAGGACGCGCTGCGCCATGCGCGCGACGCGGGCGTGCTGGAAGGGGCGGCCCGTGACGCGATCGATGACATCGATGACCTGATCCGCCTGTTCGAGCGCCTGCTGCAGATCGCCGAGGCGGAATCGGGCGTGCGTGCGCGCTTGTTCGAGAGCGTGGACTTGAGCCGCGTGGCCGAAGACCTGGCCGAGATGTACGAGGCCAGCGCCGAGGAGGCGGGGGCCAGGCTGTCGCTGTCGCTGGCGCCGCAGGCCGTCGTGCCGGGCGACCGTAACCTGCTGGCCAGCGCTGTGGCCAGCCTGCTCGACAACGCGCTCAAATACGCGGGGCGGGGCGCGGCCATCGTCCTCTCCACCAGCATCCGCGACGGCAAGGTGGCTATCGCCGTGGGCGACAATGGTCCCGGCATACCCGCCTCGGAGCTGGGCCGGGTGACGGAACGCTTCTACCGGCTCGACCAGAGCCGCAACCTGCCCGGCAATGGACTGGGCCTGTCCATCGTGCAGGCCACGGCCGCCCTGCACGGCGGCGTGCTGGAACTGGCCGACCACCACCCCGGCCTGCTGGCGCGCATCGTGCTCCCCGCCGCCGCAGACCTCCACGCCCCCGAGGCCTGACGCCTCTGGTGTCTGACGCCTTTGGGGGCCGATGCCTTTGGGGGCCGTTGCCTTTGGGGGCCGTTGCCCTTGGGGTCAGACCCCGGTTTTCGCCTCACGCCCCCGCTTCTCCCGCTACCTTACCAATTTGTAATGTCCACGCAAGGTTGCGGTAATGTGCCGCCCCGTACCATCTGTCCGCGCCGCCGTATCGGGGGGCGCGTGCGCGCCGGCCGCCGGCGCCTTACGCGGAGCAGACATGAACACCACCTCATTCACCTTGCTTGCCCTGGCCGCCGCCCTCGCGTGCAGCGCCTGCGCGCCGGTGCCGGCCGCGCATGACGTGGACTGGAAGAACGGCGCCCGCCACGGCTGGGTCTCCGGCTTCTACGACGCCAGCACCCCGCGCAGCGAACTGCCGCGCTGCCTGGCCGCCGTGCCGGCCGAGGAACTGGCCAGCCATCGCTTTGTACGCATCGACTATCGCCACTCGCGCCGCATGATGGTGGAAGTGGGCGAACTGCCCGGCGACATGCCCGTCAAGCTGGGCGACCGGGTCGAGCTGTGGCCGCAGGACTGCGACCAGGGCAAGCTGTCGCGCATCTCGCGCGTGATGCCGCCGCCGGCCGCCTGATCCGCCTTCGCGACTATCCACCGGGGCGCCGTCAACCAGGCGGACGCCCGCAACCGACTGCTGCAACCATGGTTTTCCATTTTCGATTCAAGCCCGTCTTGCGCGTGCCGCTGGCCGCGCGTGTGGCCGTGCACTTACCCCTGCTCCTGCCAGCGCTGCTGGCCGGGGCGCTGGCGTCGGCGCCGTCGGACGGGCGCGCCCAGGCGCTGGACCTGCGCCAGGCCGCCGCACTGGCACTGGCGCACAACACGGACTTGCGGCTCGCCACGCTGGACGCGGCCAGCGCTGAAGCGGCCGTCACCATCGCCGGCGCCGCGCCCAACCCCACGCTCACGCTGCAAAGCTTCAACATCAATCCCAACGCGGGCGTGGGCGCGGGTTCCTTGCGCAACAAGACCGTCGATAGCGCCATCCGCGTCGACCAGTTGATCGAGCGTGGCGGCAAGCGCCGCCTCCGTGTAGCCAACGCGGACAGCCTGGCCGCCGCCAGTGCCCAGGACGCACGCGACACGCGGCGCCAGGTGCTGCTGCAAGTGAGCCAGGCCTACTACGACCTGTTGGCCGCCGAAGGGCGGCTGGCCATCATGGACGACAGTGCGCGCCTGTTCGACCAGACCGTGGAAGCGGCCCGCAAGCGCCTCAAGGCGGGCGACCTGGCGCCGGCCGACGTGGCGCGGGTGCAGGTGGACGCGCTGCGCGCCCATAACGACGCGGCCCAGGCCGGGGTCGACCGCTACGCGGCGCGGCAGGCGCTGGCCATGCTGATCGGCCAGCCGGAGCAGGCGGCGAGCTTGCAGGTGCTGGACGCCTGGCCGGCCGTGCGCGCGCCATCGGCGTGGCTGTCCGATGCATTGACGCAGGGGGCATCGCTGCCAGCCGCGCCGGCGGCTGGCGGCGCAACGTATTTTGGCGCCAACGCCAACGCCAACGTCAGCGCCAACGCCAGTTCGCATCCCCATGCCGAGGCGAAGTCTGGCGAGAGCGACATTTCGGCCACCGCCGATGCGCTGCAAGCGGCACTGGCCCGCCGCCCCGACGTGGCGGCCGCACAGGCGCGCGTGGAGGCGGCCGAGGCGGGCCGCAAGCTGGCGCTGGCCGCGCGCAGCGCCGACGTGATGGTGGGCGTGCAGGCCGAACACTATCCGACCAGCGCCGCCAATCCGCTCGGCAGCGGCAACAGCTTCGGCATCGCCCTGCAAATCCCGCTGCAGGTGCGCTACGCCTACCAGGGCGAGCTGCGGGCGGCCGACATCGCGCTCGACAGCGCCCAACAGCGCCTGCAGCAAGTGCGCCAGCGCGCCCGGGCCGAGCTGGAACTGAGCCTGGAACAAGTGCGCACGGCCGGCCAGAAGCTGCACCGCGACGACGAGGAGTTGCTGCGCGCGGCCGGCAAGTCGGCCGACGCGGCCGAATTCGCATTCCAGCGCGGCGCGCTGGGCATCATGGATTTGCTGGACGTGCGCCGTACCTACCGCAGCGCCCAGCTGGACGCGCTGGCCGCGCGCGCCGATTACGCAAAATCAGTGGCGGCCTTGCAGGCGGCCGTCTCGGAGGGAAAATAACATGAGTACTCAAGTATCGTTCAAGCGCGCCGCCTCCGTGGTGGCCGTGCTGGCCGCGCTGGCGGCCAGCATCCATTTCGTGCACGCCTCGCAGGCACCGCACGCCAGCGGCGCCGCCGCGCCGGCAGCACCCAAGGCCGTCCCCGACACCATCACGTTCGACGCCAACGCGCCGCAATGGTCCTCGCTCAAGGTCAGCGCGCTGGCGGCGGGCGCCTTGCCGGTGGCCGAGCCGGTCAACGGCCGCATCACCTACGACGAAAACCGCACGGCCCGCGTCAGCTCGCCCATCGCCGGCCGCGTGACGGCGCTGCGGGCCGAGCCGGGCGACACCGTCCACCGTGGCGCCGTGCTGGCCACGCTGGATGCGCCCGACCTGGCCACGGCGCAGGCGGACTGGCGCAAGGCCCAGGCCGACGAAGGCCGCAAGCGCATGGCCTACGAGCGCGCGCAGGCGCTGTTCGGCGGCGAAGTCCTGGCCCGCAAGGATTATGAGGCGGCCCAGGCCGACCTGGCCCAGGCCAGTGCCGAGACGCGCCGCGCGGCCCAGCGCCTGTCCAACCTGAACGCCGGTCCCCGTGACGACGGCAGCTTCGGCCTGCGCGCGCCCATCGACGGCGTGGTGGCCGAGCGCCAGCTCAATCCGGGCCAGGAAGTGCGGCCCGATCTGCCCAACCCGCTGTTCGTGGTGACCGACTTGCGCCACCTGTGGCTGGTGGTGGACGTGCCGGAACGGGGCGCGGGCGCCATCGCCGCCGGCCAGGATGTGGCGCTGGAGACGGACGCCTATCCCGGCGTCCAGTTCCCGGCGAAAGTCGAGCGGGTAGGGCAGACGCTGGACCCGGTCACGCACCGCATCCAGGTGCGCTGCGCCGTGGAGAACCCGGACCTGAAGCTGAAGCCGGAAATGTTCGCCCGCGTGTCCTTCCTGGCGCGCGACGGCGCCCACAAGGCCGTGCAACTGCCCAACGGCAGCCTGTTCGTGGAAGGGCGCTATGAATACGTGTATGTGGAAGTCCATCCGGGCACGTTCCAGAAGCGCCGCGTGGGCATCGCCCTGCGCGGCCACGACACCAGCTACGCGGACGCCGGCCTGACGGGCGGCGAGCGCGTCGTGACGGAAGGCGCGTTCCTGCTGAACGCCGAGGTGGCGGCACATGCTCAGTAAGCTGATCGACTTCGTCCTGGCCCAGCGCGTGTTCGTGCTGATCCTGACGGCGGCGCTGGCCGCCTTCGGCATCCGCGCGTTCAACAACCTGCCGATCGAGGCCTTCCCCGACGTGCAGGACGTGCAGGTGCAGATCGTGACCCAGTATCCGGGCCAGGCGCCGGAGGAGGTGGAGCGCGCTGTCACGCTGCCGATCGAGCGCGAGATGAGCGGTGTGCCGCACCAGACCCAGCTGCGCTCGGTCACCATCAGCGGCCTGTCGGTCGTCACGCTGACCTTCGCCGACGGCACGGACGACTACTTCGCCCGCCAGCAGGTGCTGGAAAAGCTGCAGAACGTGACGCTGCCACCGGGCCTGCAACCGGGCCTGGCGCCGTTGACGACGGCCGTGGGCGAAATTTTCCGCTACATCGTCGAGGCGCCGCCGGGCATGGACCCGAACGAAGTGCGCGCGCTGCAGGACTGGGTGGTACGGCCGCAGCTGCGCATGGTCAGCGGCGTGGCCGACGTGGTCAGCTTCGGCGGCACCGTCAAGGAATACCAGGTGCAGGTGGACCCGGCCGCGCTCAAGCGCTATGGCGTGACCATCGACCAGGTCAGCCAGGCGTTGGCGGCCAACAGCGCCAACGTGGGCGGTGGCCAGGTGCGTCGCGGCGACGAGGCGCTGCTGGTGCGCGGCATCGGCATCTTCGATGGCATGGACGATATCGGCCGCGTCATCGTCAGCGCCAGCGCCGGCAAGACGGTGCTGGTGTCGGACCTGGGCACGGTCAGCGCCGGCTTCCGGCCCCGTTCCGGCGTGGTGGCTTTCAATGAGCAGGACAGCGTGGTCGAAGGCATCGTCCAGATGAGCAAGGGCAGCAACGCCGCCAAGGTGGTGGACGACGTCAAGCTGGCGGTGGACGCCGTCAACGCCCGCCTGCCCAAGGGCGTGCGCCTGAAAACCATCTACGACCGTACCCAGCTGATCGACCACACCGTGCACACGGTGGGCGAGAACCTGCTGGTGGGCGCGGCGCTGGTGATCGCCATCCTGATCGTCTTCCTCGGCAACTGGCGCGCGGCCCTGATCGTGGCCACCGTGATTCCGCTGTCGCTGCTGTTCGCCTTCATCATGCTGGACGCGCGCGGCATCCCGGCCAACCTGATCTCGCTGGGCGCGGTGGACTTCGGCATCATCATCGACAGCGCCGTGGTACTGGTGGAAGCGCTCATGGTGCGGCTGGCATTGCAGGAGTACGACCCGGCCGGCGACCTGTCGCCTTACGCCTGGCGCAAGCGCACGCTGAAACAGACGGTGGTGGAATTGGGCCATCCCATCCTGTTCGCCAAGGCCATCATCATCGTCGCCTTCATCCCCATCTACACTTTCCAGCGCGTGGAAGGCAAGATCTTCTCGCCCGTCGCGTTCACGCTCAGCTTCGCCATGCTGGGCGCCATCGTGCTGAGCATGACGCTGGTGCCCTCGCTGCTGGCGTGGACCGTCAAGCGCCATCCGATGGCCGAGCGCCACAGCGCCTGGATGGCCGCCCTGACGCAGCGCTACCGGCGGATATTGGCGCGGGCGCAGGCGCGGCCGCTGGCCGTGTTCGCGGCCTCGGGCGCCGTGCTGGCGGTGACGCTGGCGCTGGCGCCGCTGCTGGGCAGCGAATTCCTGCCCAAGCTGGACGAGGGCAATATCTGGCTCACCATCAGCCTGCCCAATTCCACGGCGCTGGAAAAGACCCAGGCCATCGAGCACAAGGTGCGCGCCATCCTGAAAAGCTACCCGGAAGTGGGCAACGTGATCTCGCACGTGGGCCGCCCGGATGATGGCACCGACCCGAAAGGGCCGAACAACATGGAAATCCTGGCCGACCTGGCGCCCCGTTCCAGTTGGCGCTTCGACGACAAGGACGCGCTGGTGGCCGACATCTCGGCCCGCATCCGCCGCATGCCCGGCGTGCCCACCAACTTCTCGCAAGTGATCGAGGATAACGTGGAGGAGGCCTTGTCGGGCGTGAAGGGCGAGATCGCCGTCAAGATCAGCGGCCCGGAACTGGAGGTGCTGACCCAGGCCAGCGAACAGATCGCCGCCATCCTGAACGGCATCGCCGGCGCGGCCGACGTGGCGGCCGTGCGCATCGGCGGCCAGAGCGAGATCGACATCGTGATCGACCGCGTGCGCATCGCCCGACTGGGCGTGAACGTGGCCGACGTCAACGGCGCGATCCAGACGGCGCTGGCCGGGGCGACCGTCAACACCTACTTCGAAGGCGGGCGCCGCTTCGACATCACGCTGCGCCTGCAGGAACGCAGCCGCGCCTCCGTCAACGACATCGCGGCGCTGCAGATCAACCTGCCCGGCGGGACGGGCACGGTGGCGCTGGGCGACCTGGCCCGCATCGAGGTGCGCCAGGGCGCGGCCCGCATCAGCCGCGAGGCGGGCGAACGCAACGCCTCCGTCAAGGCCAACCTGCTGGGCCGCGACCAGGGCAGCTTCGTGGCCGAGGCCCAGCAGAAGGTGGCGGCCCAGGTGCACCTGCCGGCCGGCTACCAGATCACCTGGGGCGGCCAGTTCGAGAACCAGCAGCGCGCCGTGCAGCGGCTGCAGGTGATCGTGCCGATCACGGTGCTGCTGATCTTCTCGCTGCTGTTCTGGGCCTTCCGCTCGGTGCGCAAGGCGTTGCTGATCCTGGCCATCGTGCCGTTCACGCTGATCGGCGGCATCGCCGGGCTGGCCGCCGCCGGCCTGCATTTTTCCGTGTCGGCGGCCGTGGGCTTCATCGCCGTGGCCGGGATCTCGGTGCAGAACGGCGTGATCATGGTGGAGCAGATCGTGGAACTGGCCAGCGGTTCGGCTTCGCTGGCGGCCAGCGCGGCCGAGGGCGCGGCCCAGCGCCTGCGCCCCATCCTGATGACGGCCCTGATGGCGGGCCTGGGCTTGCTGCCGGCGGCCCTGTCGCACGGCATCGGCTCCGAGACCCAGCGCCCGTTCGCGGTGGTGATCGTGGGTGGCATCGTGTCGGCCACCTTCTTCACCTTGCTGCTGCTGCCGCTGGCTTATCCCTATTTCGCCGAGCGCGCCAGCCAGGAGTAGGCGCGACCGAACCAGGCCGGGACCGACACCGGCCGCTGACATTATTTCTTGAGAGAGCACACCATGCATGACCTGAGCGATATCGCCACCTGGCTGGAAAGCCATCCCATCCACCACGAATCGGCCGTGCACGACACGCTGCCCGATCCGACCTTCATCACCCAGGGCGAGACGGTGGTGTCGTTCAGCACCAATAACTACCTGGCGCTGGCCAACCACCCGCGCCTGGTGGTGGCGGCCAAGGCGGGGCTGGACCGCTACGGCGTGGGCAACTGCGAATCGCGCCTGCTGGGCGGCGACCTGGAGGTGTACCGCACGCTGGAGCGCCGTCTCGGTGAACTCAAGCACAAGAGCGACGCCGTGCTGTTCGTGACGGGCTACATGACCAACATCGGCGTGCTGTCGTCGCTGGTCAAGGCCGGCATGCTGGCCCGCCTGCATGGCTACCGCGCCAAGACGCGCCGCAAGTACGCCTACTACTCGGACGAATTCAACCACATCAGCATCCGCGAGGGCATCCAGATGTCCGGCGCCGAGCGCCACACCTACCGTCATTGCGACATGAACCACCTGGAGGAATTGCTCAAGGCGGCCGATGGCACTTGTCCCATCATCGTCAGCGACGGCGTGTTCAGCATGGAAGGGACGATCGCGCCGCTGCCGGACCTGGTGGCGCTGGCCGAGAAGTACGGCGCCATCCTCTACATCGACGATGCCCACGCCACCGGCATCCTCGGTGCCCATGGCGGCGGCACCTCCGAGCACTACAACTGCTACAGCCCGTCCATTATGCAGATGGGCACGCTGAGCAAGGCGCTGGGCGCCATCGGCGGTTTCGTGGCGGTGGAAAAGGAGATCGCCGACGTGATCCGTCTGACCAGCTCGGCCTACGGTTTCACCTGCCCGCCGCCGCCGGACCAGGCGGCCGCCCTGATCGCCGCGCTCGACGTGCTGGAGGAGGAGCCGCAGCGCCGCCAGCGCCTGTGGGACAACCAGCGCTATTTCATCGAGAAGATGGCGCCGCTGGGCTACCAGATCCTGTCCACGGCCACCCCCATCGTGCCGGTGCTGATCGGCGACGCGGCCCAGTGCCGGCGCCATGCCCAGGAACTGCGCAAGGAGGGCATCCATGTGGACGCCATCCAGTTCCCGGCCGCGCCGCTGGGCCAGGCGCGGCTGCGCTTCATGATGAACGCTGGCCACACCCTGGCCCAGATCGACCATGCCGTGGCCGTGATGGCCCGCCTGGCCGGCCGCGTGTAAAAAATGGATCTTCACGGATGTGCGGGAGTTCCAGGCGCTTCAGCTTCTTTACCTGTAACCGCAAGCCGCAGGACGCAGGGGGGGCCTTTTTTTTCTGGTTTTTCTAATTCGCGCGATTCCGTACTAGACCGCTATGGCTGCCACGATTCCACTCTGATTAGTGGCAAATCGTGGAACTAAAGCTCACGAGACGCCTCTAAAGACTATAGAGCCGTTTAGAGGTACATAGCGTTGCCGCCACGGCCATTTTAGAGTGCGATAGTGCGTTGCAGAGGTCCTTCTCAGGGATTAGCTGCGTTTATAAAACCACCTCTCCGGGAGCGCCACCATGGCTGTCTACTATAAGCAGGTCCGTTTGCCCGCCGATGTGCTGGAAGCATTAGGAGATCACTCAGGTCATTGGTGGTCGGCCCCCGAACTGGAACCGGTCATCGTCGAGGCTATCCGCGCCTTCATCAAACCGGCTTCGGCCACGCGACAGCAGCCGGCCGGTACGGATGCAGGCGGGTATCAGTGGAAGCAACTGTTTCTCCCGGCAGGGACCAAGCTGCGTGCCAGTTTTGGGGGAAGGCCCAGCTTTGCTGTCGTGGAAGGTGAGGATATCCTATGCGACGGACAGACTGTCTCGCCTTCCGGCTTCGCCAACCAGCAGGGGTGCGGCAACCGCAATGCGTGGAAGGCGATTTGGTTGCGCTTTCCCGGCAGTGAGCAATGGTTGCAGGCCGATACATGCCGGGCACAGCAGAACGCAGCGATCGCACGCCTGTTCGGTGGCGATGCACAGACAGCCGTTCGCGCCACACCGCCACAGCCGGTGCCGGCGAGTCGTGCGAAGCGCACTGGAAAGCCCCAGTCCAAGCCGAAGAAAAAGGCGGCTCGCCCATCCAATATGGCGGCGAAGGTGCAAAGTGAAGGCGAGCGGCGCAAGCATGGTGCCGGAAGAAGTGCTCGCCGCAAGCGCCGGACACGAAAGCATGTTCCCGGAAATCCGTGAAGAACCCTCAATTGCCGATCTTGCAGCAAGACCTCCTTCGCCGGGCGAAATTTGCGGGTTTTATAGTTTGGTAAACTGCTATCCTGACTGCCGATGGCAGCGGCCAGCCAAGGCCGGCCAGATGCTAGCAGGAGTCTGGCATGACCTGCTTCATTTCGAGCGTCACTCAGAAGCCTGGTTGGAGCGCTGAACGACCGCTTTCGGGAAGCGGCT
>DATFBD010000125.1:0-91790 GCA_035254005.1 Burkholderiaceae bacterium
TAAAGTGACAACATGCGTTCAACGGCAGACGGAGGCAAGGGGGACAGGACTGTCCCCCTTCCAACTATGCGGTGCGCTGCAACCGGTCCCCAGGCGCCCCGCCGCCCCCATTCCACAAGAAGACGACAACATGAAAATCGAGACCCTGCCTCCCCAGCCCGCCGTGCGCCGCCACCGCTGGCGCGTTCCCGTGATCGCCGTGGCCGTGCTGGGGTTGGCCGGCGGCGGCTGGGCCCTGCTGCGGCCCCAGCCCACGGCCGCCCACGCCAGCGAGCAAGCCCACAAGCAAGCCGATGCGCCCCAGGTGCTGGAACTGGCGGCCACCGACGTGGCGGCCATCACGGCCCGTTCGCTGGCGCTGCGTCTGCCGCTGTCCGGTTCCCTGGCGCCACTGAGCCAGGCCACGGTCAAGTCCAAGGTGTCGGGCCAGGTGGAGCTGACCACGGTGCAGGAAGGCATGGCCGTCACGGCCGGCCAGGTACTGGCGCGCATCGACCTGGCCGACTTGCGGGCCCGTCTGGCCCAGCAGCAGGCGGCGCTGGACGAAGCCCAGGCCAAGTTGTCGCTCGCTACCAAGAACGAAGCCAGCAGCCAGGCCCTGCTCAAGCAGAAATTCATCGCCCAGACCGCGTATGACGCCACCCAGAACAGCGTGGAACTGGCGCGCGCCAACGTCAAGGCCGCCGCCGCCGCGGTGGAAGTGGCGCGCATTGCCGTCAACGATGGCGTGATCCGCGCGCCCATCAGCGGCATCGTCAGCAAGCGCCACGTGCAGGCTGGCGAGAAGCTGGCGCCGGACATGCCGGTCTACACCATCGTCAATCTGGCCGAACTGACGCTGGAGGCGCAGGTGCCGGCGTCCGAAATCCCGCGCATCCAGGTGGGCCAGGAGGTGCGCTTCCAGGTCGATGGGTTCCAGCAGCGCGAATTTACGGGCAAGGTGGCCCGCATCAATCCCACCACGGAGGCCGGTTCGCGCTACATGCTGGTGTACGTGGCCGTACCGAACGGCGACGGCGCGCTGCGCGGCGGCATGTTCGCCAAGGGCAGCCTGGTCACGGCCCGCTCGGCCGTGGCGCCGCTGGTGCCGCTGGCGGCCGTGCGCACGGAACAGGGCCGGCCCGTGGTGTACACCATCGTCCAGGACAAGGTGGCCGTGCAGCCCGTGGTGCTGGGCATGCGCAGCGAGGACGAGGGCTATGCCGAAGTGACGGACGGCCTGGCGTCCGGCGCCAGCGTGATCATCGCCAAGCTCGATGGCCTCAAGGCCGGCAGCCCGGTCAAGCCGCCAGCGCGCGCGGGTGCGTCGCAAGTGTCGCAAGCTGCGCAACTGGTGCGAAAGGACTGAGCCATGTGGATCACCAAAGTCAGCATCCAGAACCCCGTGTTCGCCACCATGGTGATGGTGGCCTTGGTCGTGCTGGGCCTGTTCTCGTACCGGGGACTGGGCCTGGAAGCCATGCCCAACGTGCAGATCCCGGTCGCCATCGTGGAAGTGCAGTATCCGGGCGCCTCGCCCGAGGCGGTGGAGAACGACATCACGCGGCCGCTGGAAGACATCATCAACACCGTCAGCGGCATCAAGACCCTGCGTTCCAATTCGTGGGAAGGCCGGGCCGGGGTGTACATCGATTTCAACCTGTCCACCAACATGGACAAGGCCATGCAGGATATCCGCGACAAGGTGGCGCTGGTGCGGCCGCGCTTCCCCAAGGAAGCCAAGGACCCGTTCATCGCCCGCGTGGAAGGCGAGAACGAGCAGCCCATCGTGCAACTGAGCCTGACGGCCAGCGCCCACTCGCTGCGCGAACTGTCCACGCTGGCCGAGCAGGTGATCACCAAGCGCTTCCAGGCCGTGCCCGGCGTGGGCCAGGTGCGCCTGACGGGCACGCGCGCGCGCCAGGTGCTGGTCAGCCTGCGCCCGGCCGACATGACGGCGCAAGCGGTGGGCGTGGATGAAGTGATCGCCGCCATCCAGGCCACCAACACCAACCTGCCGGCCGGCAGCATCAGCTACGGCGCCAGCGAACAGCTGGTGCGGGTCGAGGGCAAGCTGAAACAGGCGCGCGAATTCAGCAAGATCATCGTGGCGCGCCGCGCCAACGGTCCCGTGTTCCTCGACCAGGTGGCCAACGTGGTCGATGGCGAGCAGGAGGAACTGTCGATCTCGCGCCTGAACGGCCAGCGCGCCATCTCGATCGAGATCACCAAGGTGCAGGACGCCAACGTGGTGGCGGTGGGCACGGGTATCCAGCAAGTGGCGGCCGAGCTGAAGAAATCCCTGCCGGCCGACATCGAACTGAAAGTGCTCAACGACGATTCCGTGCACGTGCAGAGCCAGCTCACCAACGTCAAGGAAACCATCATGGAAGGGGCCGTGCTGACCATGGTGATCGTGTTCCTGTTCCTCCATTCGTGGCGCAGCACCATCATCACCGGCCTCACGCTGCCGATCTCGGTGATGGCCAGCTTCATCGCCATGAAGGCATTCGGCTTCACGCTCAACTTCCTGACGCTGATGGCGCTGTCCTTGTGCATCGGCCTGCTGATCGACGACGCCATCGTGGTGCGCGAGAACATCGTGCGCCACCTGGGCATGGGCAAGGACCACCGCCGCGCGGCCGGCGACGGCACCAACGAGATCGGGCTGGCCGTGATGGCCACCACCTTCGCCATCGTGGCCGTGTTCGTGCCGGTGGCCTTCATGCAGGGCATCATCGGCCGCTTCTTCCTGCAGTTCGGGGTGACGGTGGCGGTGGCCGTGCTGGTGTCGCTGTTCGTCAGCTTCACGCTCGACCCCATGCTGTCGTCCGTGTGGCGCGACCCGGTGCAGGACCGCTTCAAGTACGCGCCCTGGCTGGGCCGCTTCATGGCCTGGCTGGAAGGCGGCGTGCACCGCCTGCACGGCGTGTACGGCAAGGTGCTAGCCGTGGCGCTGCGCTGGCGCAAGACCACGCTGGCCGTGGCGCTGGCCCTGTTCGTGGCCAGCCTGGCGCTGGTGCCCATGATAGGCGGCGAGATGTTCCCGGACACGGACGATGGCCGCATCTTCATGCGCTTCAAGACCCCGGTCGGCTCCAGCCTCGAATACACGGACAGCAAGGTGGCGCAAGCCGAGGCGGCGTTGAAGAGCTTCCCCGAGATCGTGGACGTGCTGTCGCGCGTGGGCACCCAGGACGGGCGCAACACGGCTGACGTGATCATGAAGCTGAGCGACCTGAAGACCCACAAGCGGCGCTCGCAGAAGGAACTGGAAAAGCTGGTGCGGGCCCGCTTGTCCAGCATCGCCGGCATCACGCTGTCGGTGGGGCAAAAACCCATCTTCATCGCCATCCTGGGCACGGATGAAGGCAAGCTCGATGCCGTGGCGCACCGCCTGATGGACAAGATGCAGAAGATCAAGGGCGTGGCCGACCTCGAATACAGCCAGGAAGGGGCCAACCCGTCCACCACCATCAAGATCAACAACGAGCTGGCCAGCGACCTCGGATTGTCGGTGCAGCAGATCGGCGCCGCGCTGCGCCCGTTCGTGGCCGGCGACACGGTCAGCCACTGGCTGGCCGACGATGGCCAGAACTATGACGTGAACGTGCAGCTGCCCAAGTCGGGCCGGCAGAAGATCGCCGACCTGGCCGACCTGTCGCTGGCGTCCAGCCGGCTGGGCGCGGACGGCAAGCCGATCATGATCCCGCTGCGCCAGGTGGTGGAGTTCGTGCCCTCGTCCAGCCCGCAGGTGCTCAAGCGCCAGGCGCTGCAACGGCGGGTGGCCATCTACGCGGCCGTGGAAGGCCGGCCCGGCGGCGACGTGGACGCCGACATCAAGCGCGCCATGCAGCAGATCGAGCTGCCGGCCGGGGTGCGCTTCGACGTGGCCGGCAGCGCCCAGGACATGGCCGAAACCATGTCCGGCGCGGCCATGGCGCTGGGGATCGCCGTGATCTTCATCTACCTGGTGCTGGCCTCGCAGTTCGGCAGCTTCCTGCAGCCGATCGCCATCATGGTGTCGCTGCCGTTGTCGCTGATCGGGGTGCTGGTGGCGCTGCTGGTGACGGGCACCACGCTCAACATCTTTTCCGTGATCGGCTTCATCATGCTGATGGGGCTGGTGACCAAGAACGCCATCTTGCTGGTGGACTTCACCAACCACGGCCAGCGCGCGGGCCTGAGCCAGTTCGACGCCATCATGGAAGCCGGCCAGGTGCGGCTGCGCCCGATCCTGATGACGACGCTGGCGATGGTGTTCGGCATGCTGCCGATGGCGATCGGCATGGGCGACGGTGGCGAATTGCAGGCCCCCATGGGCCGGGCCGTGATCGGTGGCGTGCTCACCTCCACCTTGCTGACGCTGGTGGTGGTGCCGGTGGCGTACACGTATCTGGATAACCTGGGCAAGCGGGCGGCCCGCTATTTCAAGGGCAAGCCGGAACACGGCGTGGCGGCCGTGCCTGCGGAGCAGCAGGCGGCGGAAGTGGCCTGAAGCCACCTGGGTGCGCGAGGCGCTACGTGGGGAGGGGAACGGGGGCGGCGCCCCCGCTCTTATTCGGTCGGTGCGTGGTCGGTGTCGGGGGTGTCGCCGTCACCGTCATCGGCGTCCGCTTCGGCCGCCTCATCCCGGGCGCCGGGATTGGCCTTCAGCTCGGCCTTGCGCCTGGCTTTTTCCTCGGCTTTCTTTTTCTTCTCTAATTCGCGTTGCCGCTTTTCATATTGGAAATTTGTCTTTGCCATTTGCATCCTCTGGTTTCACGATAATGTAGTAACTCAGGCACATTATGACGTAGATATGGACCGCGCAAGTTTTTCATCCGCGCGGATGATGTTGCGCATGCAAATGCTTGAGCCGCTCGCGCGCCACGTGGGTGTAGATCTGGGTGGTGGAAATGTCGGAATGGCCCAGCAGCAGCTGCACCACGCGCAAGTCGGCGCCGTGGTTGAGCAAATGGGTGGCGAACGCGTGGCGCAGCGTGTGCGGCGACAGGTGCGCCGTGATGCCGGCCCGTTGCGCGTGCTTCTTGATCAGCACCCAGAACATCTGGCGCGTCATGGGGCCGCCGCGCGCCGTGACGAACAGGGCGTCGTCCACCTGGCCATCGAGGATCACGCCGCGCGCCTCGCGCAGATAGCGCTCTATCCACTGGCGGGCCTGGGCGCCGAACGGTACCAGCCGCGTCTTGGCGCCCTTGCCGGTGATGCGCAAGACGCCATCGTTCAGGCTCAGTTCCAGCAGCTTGAGCGCCACCAGTTCCGACACCCGCAAGCCGCTCGCATACATCAGCTCCAGCATGGTGCGCTCGCGCAGGCCCAGCGCGGTGGTTACGTCGGGCGCGGCCAGCAGGGCTTCGACCTGGGCTTCGCTCAGCGTGTGGACAAAGCGGGTCGCCTGTTTGGCCGACGGCAGCTGGGCGCAGGGATCGGCCGCGACCTGCTGGTTGCGCAGCGCATGCTGGTAAAACCGCTTGAGCACGGACAGGCGCCGGTTCGACGAACTGGGCTTGGTCTCGTCATGGCGGGCCGCGAAATAGGCGCTGATGTCATGCCCGGCCACGGCGTGCAGATCGGGCAAGTCCGGCCGCTGCACCTGCAGCCAGCGCGCGAACAGGCGCAGGTCGCGCCGGTAGGCTTCCAGCGTGTTCTTCGACAGGCCATCCTCCAGCCACAGGCTGTCGCAGAAGGTGTCGATCAAAGCAGCGTTGTCTGGCGCCATGCGTATTCGCTCGCTCCCTCGTGCGCCAGCAGCCAGCGCTTGATGTCCAGGTGATAGCTGTGCTGGTCATCGCTGTTGGAAAAGCCACCCAGGCCATTGGCGGCCGTCACCCGATGGCAGGGAATCACCAGCGGGAACCAGTTGGCGCCGCAAGCCTGGCCCACGGCGCGTGGCGCCGAGCCGATGTGGCGCGCCACTTCGCCATAAGTGCGCACGCTGCCGCGCGGGATGGCGGCGATGGTGTCCCACACCTTGTGCTGGAAGGCGCTGCCCACCCGCGCCAGCGGCAGGTCGAACACGAAGTCCGGGTCCTGGCAGTAGCGCAGCACCTGTTCGGCGGCCAGTTCGGCCACCTTGTCCTGCGGCGCCTTTGCGTCGAAATGGGGCGCCAGGTAGAACAGCTCCGTCACCAGCGCGCCGGCCGTGCGGATCCCGAACTTGCCGAATGGCAAGTCCAGGATGGCGGAAAAAATCTCGCTGCCCTGTTGTTTTTTCATCACTCAAGTTGTCCTTGTGACTGGTCTTTTGTCGCGCCGGCGCAGCACAGCACGGCAATGGCGCGGCACGGCATCCGCCATTGTAAAACCTCGGGATAAAAAAAAGCGCACCCGAAGGTGCGCTCCAATCCTGCTTCACGTTCCCGGCCGTTTGGTTCCCGCCGTAGCGCGCTTGTGGCGGCTTGCAGCAGTGATACCAACAGCATTCTGTAAAACGTGTGTCTCCTCAAAATATGTCCGGCTCTGGTTCGCCGTTGTTATACCCACTCCCCACAACTAATCTTGCGTGTTCTTTGCTACCCGGACGCATTTGTTTATCAGTTATATGTCCGACAGCGACGCCATCATAACGTATCTGAATGGCTTTTTCCCATTTTTTTTGTCGCAAGAAAAAGACATGAGGACCTAATATTTTACGAATAAATCAAATCGGGTAACCACAACGTGATCTGCGGCACGTAGGTGATGAGCGCCAGGAAGCCAAGCATGGTAAGCAGCCACGGCAGCACCGCCACCGTCAGCTCGGAAATGCCCATCTTGGTGATGCCGGACGCCACATACAGGTTCAGGCCCACGGGCGGATGGCACATGCCCACTTCCATGTTGACGACGATCAGGATGCCGAAGTGCACAGGATCGATGCCCAGCTTCATGGCCACCGGGAACAGGATGGGCGCCATGATCAGCACGATGGACGACGGCTCCATGATGTTGCCGGCCAACAGCAGCAGCACGTTGACCACCAGCAGGAAGCTGACCATGCCCAGGCCCTGGCCCGTGATCCACTCGGCCATCGCCTGCGGGATGTTTTCGCTCGTCATGAGGAACGAGAACAGCACGGCGTTGGTGATGATGTAGAGCAGCATGGCCGACATCGAGGCCGAGTCGAGCAGCACCTTGCCCACCTGGGCCAGCTTGAGGTCCTTGTAGACGAACACGGCGATGAAGAACGCGTACACGGCGGCCACGGCGGCTGCCTCGGTGGGCGTGAACTTGCCGCTGTAGATGCCGCCCATCACGATCACGATCAGCAGCAAGCCCCAGGCGCTCTTGCGGAAGGCGGCGAAGCGCTGGCCCCACGTGGCGCGCGGCAGGCGCGGGTAGTTGTGCTTGCGGGCCAGGAACCACGTCGTCAGGCCCAGCAGCGTAGCCAGCAGCAGGCCCGGCACCACGCCGGCCGTAAACAGCTTGCCGACCGAGGTGTTGGTGGTGACCGAATACATCACCATCACGATGGACGGCGGGATCAGGATACCCAGCGCGCCCGAGGTGGTGATGACGCCGGCGCCGAACTTTTTCGGGTAGCCCTGCTTGACCATGGCCGGCAGGATGATGGAGCCGATCGCCACCACCGTGGCCGGGCTGGAGCCGGAGACGGCCGCGAACAGCGCGCACGCCATCACGCCGGCCAGCGCCAGGCCGCCGTGGAAGTGGCCCACCATCGAGCTGGCGAAGTTGATCATGCGCCGCGCCACCCCGCCGTGGGTGAGGAAGTTACCGGCCAGGATGAAGAACGGAATCGACATGACTTCGAAGTTGTCGATGCCCGAGAACAGCTTCTGGGCCACGATTTCGGCCGGCACGCTGGTCATGGTGAACAGGAAGGTGAGCACCGTCAGGCCGAGCGAGATGGAGATCGGCATGCCGGTCAACATCAGCACGATCAGCAGCACGAAGATGATGGCGGCGTTCATGGCTGGCCTCCTTCCGGCGCGGCCAGGTCGTCCAGGCCTTCCACGTGGGCCACGTCGTGCTTGGGCAACTGGCCGGTGCGCAGGAACTGGAACGCCACCTGCAGGAAGCGGAAGCACATCAGGCCCGAGGCCAGCGGCACGCCCAGGTAGACGATCCACATGGGCAGTTCCATGTCCGGCGAGGTCTGGGTGGTGAGCGACATCTTGTACACGTAGTTGGCGCCCAGCGCGCAGATCACGCCCGTGAACAGGGCGCCGGCCAGCAGGCCGATCACCACGAAGCGGCGGTACCAGGCCGGATTCATGCGGTTGATGGCCACGTCCACCCCCACGTGGATGCCGGTGCGCACGCCATAGGCGGCGCCGAACTTGGCCATCCACACGAACATGTAGATGCACAGTTCCTGGGCCCAGCTGGTGTTAATCTGGATCAGCGCGTCCTGCAACCAGGGAATGGGCAGGCCGGATAGATAGCGGTGGATCACGGCCAGGAAGATGATGACGGTCGCGGCGGCCATCAGCGACGCGATCAGCCATTCTTCGAGCTTGTCGAGATATTTCATGGCGGTCTTTCGAAGGAGGAAAAGGCGGGACGGCACGCGGCCGTCCCCGCGGCGCCGGGCCCCGCACGCAACCGGCGGCGGCCCGGCGATGGCGCTACAGGGCCGGCCTTACTTGGCCGCTTCCTTGTTGATGGCCGAGATCAGGTCCTTGCCGATCCGCCCTTCCATCTGCTTTTGCACCGGCAGCAGCACGCGGCGCCACTCGGCCTGCTCCTGCACGCTCAGCGTGTAGATGGTGGTCTTGCCGGTCTTCTTGATGGCGTCCAGCGCCATGTCGTTGTCGCGCTGGGCGATGGCCTTCTCGAACGTGGTGGCGTCGCGCATGGCCTTCTCCAGCGCGGTGCGGATGTCGGCCGGCAGGCCGTCCCAGAACTTCTTGTTGACGATCACGGCGTAGCCCAGGTAGCCGTGGTTGGACACGGTCACGTACTTCTGCACTTCATGCATCTTCTGGGTGTACATGTTGGACGGCGGATTTTCGGTGCCGTCCACCACGCCCGTCTGCAAGGCCTGGTACACCTCGGAGAACGCCAGCACCTGCGGGTTGGCGCCCAGCGCCCGCATCTGCGCGTCGAGCACCTTGGAGGACTGGATGCGCATCTTCAAGCCCTTGAAGTCGGCCGGCACGTGCAGTGGCTTGTTGGCCGACATGACCTTGAAGCCATTGTCCCAGAACGCCAGGCCGGTGATGCCCTTGGGCTCCAGCTTCTTCAACATGCCCTTGCCGATCTCGCCCTCGGTCACGTTGTACAGGGCGGTCTTGCTGGGGAAGATGTAGGGCAGGTCGAACGCTTCGAATTCCTTCACGCCCAGCGGACCAAACTTGGCCAGCGACGGCGCCAGCATCTGCACGGCGCCCAGCTGCAGCGCTTCCAGTTCTTCCTTGTCCTTGTACAGCTGGCTGTTCGGATAGACCTCGACCTTGACGCGGCCGTTGGTGGCCTTCTCGGCCAACTGCTTGAAGCGCTCGGCCGCCTGGCCCTTGGGCGTGTCCGTGGCCACCACGTGGCTGAACTTGATGACGATGGGGGCTTCGGCGTAGGCGTTCACGCACAGGGCGGCGCACAAGGCGGCCAGGGTGGCGTTCAATTTCATGCTGTCTCCAGAGATGAGGATGGTCCAAAATACACTATGATTGTGCTTGTAGCAGATTCTCAACAGTCGTTTCGGGACATGCAACTGTGGAAAACCACAATGGCGGCGCCCACCCAACTGGATAACCTTGCCGGCAATGAACCCCGTCCCCACCTCCGCGCGCCGTCCGCAGTTCAGCAACACGCTGCGCTGGCTGTTGCCGGTGGTGCTGGTGCTGCTGTTCCTCACCATCCTGATCTGGCTGCCGTGGCAGGCGCGCGAGATGGAAAGCAACGAGCGCCAGGAACAACTGATCGCCGATACGCTGTGGGTCGAGCAGACCATCCGCTTCCAGCTGGGGCGGGACGAGGAAAGCCTGCGCACCCTCGGCGCCGACATCGGCAACGGCCACCTGACGCCGGTGCAGCTGCGCGAACGCATGGCGCAACTGCTCAGCAACGGTCACGAACTGCTGCGGGTGCAGTGGCTCGATCCCCAGGGCCGGCTGGTGGCCGGCAGCGACGACGGCGCCCCCTTGTCGGAAGCGTCGCGCACGACAGCCGACATCGCGCGCCGCACCCACAACGCGCTGTACGCGCAGCCCGAAATCCCCAATCCAGACCCGCACGCGCCGCCGGCCGCCGTGCTGATGGACTATCACGTGCCCCTGTACCGGGGCGCCACCTACCTGGGCAGCCTGGTGGCGACCTACCAGGCCAGCGCGCTGCTGGAGGAAATGGTGCCATGGTGGTTCGCACAGGAAAACCAGATCACCCTGATCGACCGCGACGACCGCGTGCTGGCACGGCGCGCCGCCGCCGGCCCCGGCCACGGCGTGTACACCCACAAGCGGGCGCTGGACCTGCCGGGCGTGAACATCACGCTGGTCACCGACAGCGTGAAAAGCGCGCCGCGTCTGCTGCCCAACCTGCTGGTGGGTTCCGTCATCGTGCTATCGCTGGGCTTGCTGTGGAGCTTGCTGGCGCTGTGGGGCCACATCACGCGCCGGCTGGCGGCCGAAGGCGCGCTGCGCCAGCAGATGGCGTTCCGCACGGCGATGGAAAATTCGCTCGTCACGGGCTTGCGCGCGCGCGACCTGGAAGGCCGCGTCACCTACGTCAACCCGGCGTTCTGCCAGATGGTGGGCTACCCGCCCGAGGAACTGATCGGCAAGCTGCCGCCCATGCCTTACTGGGCGCCCGAGGCGATGGCCGAATACCAGCACCGCTTCGCCGCCGTGCTGGCCGGTACCGTCACGCCCCAGTTCGAAACCATCTTCCAGCGCTCGGACGGTACCCGGGTGCCGGTGCTGATCTTCGAAGCGCCGCTGGTGGACAAGGACGGGCGCCAGACCGGCTGGATGGGCTCCATCCTCGACATCTCCGACCGCAAGCGCATCGAGGAACTGAACCGCCAGCAGCAGGAGAAGCTGCAGACCAGCGCACGCCTGGCCACCATGGGCGAAATCGCCTCGATGCTGGCCCACGAACTGAACCAGCCGCTGGCCGCCATCTCCAGCTACACCACGGGCGCGCTCAATGTGCTGGGCCGGGCCGAAACCAGCGGCACGCCCGTTGACGGCGCCATGCTCAAGCCGGCGCTGGAACAGGCGTCAGCGCAGGCCCAGCGGGCCGGCCAGATCATCCGCAGCGTGCACGCCTTCGTCAAGAAACGCGAACCGCTGCGCGAAGAAGTGGCGCTGCCCGCGCTGCTCGACGGCATACGGGCGCTGATCGAACTGCAGGCGCGCCGCTTCTACGTCGTCATCCACACGGAACTGGCGCCAGACCTGCCGCCGCTGCGCATCGACCGCATGATGATCGAACAGGTGCTGCTGAACCTGACCCGCAACGCCATCGAGGCGATGGCCCACATCCCGCCGCAGCGCCGCGTGCTGACGCTGCGCGCGGCCTACGACGCGGCGGCCGGCCAGGTCAGCGTGGCCGTGATCGACCAGGGCCACGGCATTCCGCAGGACGTGGCCGAACGCCTGTTCTCGCCGTTCTTTTCCACCAAGTCCGAAGGCATGGGCATGGGCCTGAACATCTGCCGCACGGCCATCGAATTCCACGGCGGCGCGCTGACCCACCGCGCCAACCCGGAAGGCGGTACCATCTTCACATTCACCTTGCCGGCCGCGCCGGTGGCCAAGCTCACAGGAGAAACCTGAATCATGCTGCACATAGTCGACGATGAAATGGTGGTGCGCGACGCGCTGACCTGGCTGGCCAGCTCGCGCGCGATCGCGGCGCGCGCCTACGACAGCGCGCAAGCCTTCCTGGCCGAGGTGGCGCGCGGTCAGTTCGACCCCGACGGCGATTGCGTGCTGCTCGACGTGCGCATGCCGGACATGAACGGCGTGGCCGTGTTCGACCAGCTGGCGGCCAAGGGACTGACGCAACGCCTGCCCGTGATCTTCCTGACCGGCCACGGCGACGTGCCGATGGCGGTCGATACGCTCAAGCGCGGCGCTTTCGATTTTTTCGAAAAGCCTTTCAACGACAATGAGTTGATGGACCGGGTGCAGGAAGGGCTGGCCGGCTCGCGCCAGGCCGGCGCACGCGCGGCCGTGCAGGCGCGCCTGGCCACGCTGTCGGCACGCGAACGGGAAGTGCTGGATTTGATTTTGGCGGGGAAGATGAACAAGGTGGTGGCCGACCAGCTGGGCATCAGCATGCGCACGGTGGAAGTGCACCGCGCCCATATCTTCGACAAGATGCAGGTCAAGACGGCGGTGGAGCTGGCTGGCTTGCTCAAGTGAGGCTGGCAGCGACGGCGCGCGGATACAGTCGTCTGGGGGCGGTTTGCTCAGATGAGCCAGCCGTAGGGAAAGCCGTAGCGCCAGACATTTCCGGAACTTGCTCACCGCGCAAGGCTTCTAGCTTTGGCAAAAACATCTTCTCCTGCAACGCTCTGTATCTCTCCACTGTCGTAAGCGGCCAAGCGCCGCTCAATCTCAACAGCCCAAGCCGCCTCAACCTCGTTGCTAGGCGACTCGTGGAGCGACTCAAGCAAGAGGTCAACGAGGCGCGAACGATCTTCGACCGTGAGCGCAATGAGAGCGGCATAGCATGCAAGCAGCAATGCTGTGAGCACGTAGGTGCTCTTCTTTTTGTCGTCAATCCAGTCGATGAACAGTGGCATAAGGGCTCTAACGTTCAAGCTCAGCGGCGTGCGGAAGAGGGCGAAGCTCGCTGTAGCACGTCCGCTGGAGCTGCTGGTTAGCGCTGAAAATGCATCCATTAGGAATGCCCGGCATGGAAACTTCCCTTAGTTGGCGAGGTAGGATCATCAAGTTCGTCACGAAGACTATCAAAAATTTCCAAGATCGTTTTGTCCGAAGGCGTACCCTTGCTTTCACAAATGGCGTTCGAAACGTGACGAACTACGTCAGCCAATAAGATACCCCAAGCCTTGGGTTCATCGTGGCCCTCACCTTCCCACATGCCCACGTTCATTGTGCAGTGGAGCCCTCGTTCCGCAATCCATGCGCTTAACATTTGGATGGAATTTTCGTCTCGCTGTGCCGCAGGCGGAATTACCAGTGTCTTCATAGAATAAGGCGCTAACGTGTGCGAAAACCGGCGGCTGGAGCGCGCAGCGCGTAAGCCGTCCGGTTGATTAAAGGGTTAGCCCAAAACACGCTCGATCTCCTTCTGCACTTGATTGATAAGCGAAGCCAATTCGGGTTGATCGCCGTACATATCGAGTTCGCGTGTCGCGATTAGCCCCATGGTGAACGGACCAGGGCGTGGTTCGGTAGCTTGGTCTGAGGCGAAACCAACGCACCACCGAAGCTGCCGCTCTATGCTTTGAGCAGGAGCCCATCCGGCCTCGGCCATCGGCGAAATTTGAGCGAGAGCCTCATTGGCAAGATCCAGTATCGCGATGTTCATAGGCTAACGTGACGATTAACCGGCGGCGGGAGCGCGCAGCGCGTAAGCCGTCCGGTTGCTTAAGTGGTTAGACATACACCTATGCGAACAGCGAGGTGTACTCAGCCACTCGATGCACATCTATGCCCTCCGCCTGTTCAATGTATAGCAGATGATTGCATGGTTTCAGAAAGACATCCGGCCGAGTAGTTGGCCCCGTCAGGCGTAATTCGGCTTCCAAGCCAAGAGAACCATTAGCGGTCGGAATTTCGTTAGCCAATTGAGCATCGAATGGCATCTCGCTAAGTTGATCTTCCGAGTCCCAGAGATCGTAGATCCGCTCGAAGGAAGACCGAGAAACCTCAACCCATAAACCTATACAGTATGGATGCTCGCGTGATTCCACAGAGAGTGGAAGAAGTCCACGGACGAAGAATCGCTTTCCTTCAAGGATACACAAGTGATTATTCTCTTGAACAAGACGAGACCGATCCTCAGGAGAGATTCCCGCAACATCGTCGGGGCGACGAAAAGTCAGCTCCATTTCTTCTAACGGATGTTCTTCACCGCACTTTGAGCAAATCAATGAAGTACCTTTCAGTCTAACGTGATAAGTAACTGGCTGCCGGAACGCGCAGCGTGGAGGCAGTCCAGTGGAATGTGAAGTTAGGCCAAATCATGTCGCACAAATTGGGCGGATTCTGATGACTCTGCAACTGTCCTGGGCCACGTCCACGCAGTCCATACTATCAACGCAGTCAGCGCTACTTCAAGAACGCCGAAGGCGATGTAAAAGGCCCAGCCACTTCCAGATATAACCAAAATCTGAATCGCCATATAGAGCGTTGCAACGACAATGTTTAACCAACGGGTTAGGACCGCGCCAAGAATCAGCGAAAATAAGATCATCAGGCTCGGCAAGGCTAGCATGGCGCCTGTTCCGACGAGTACACTTTGCGTCACTGGGCCCAGCGGAATCATGTTACCAGCAAGCATTCCCTGCAGCTTTCCGGGAACATAAAGTTCAAAGTAGTCGGCGTAAATGAAGCAGAACATTAAAGTGGTCCACATCGCAGTGAGCCTGTAACGGGTAGGGACGCGGACATCCTCAAGTGCCTGGGGCGTTGCCATATATCGATTCCTATCGTTGTTTGTTGTGCCGCCTAACGTACAAGCTGTGCGGCTGGCCGCCAGGCGATTAAAAAAAGGCAGCGCATCCGGCCAGTCCGAGCGAGCATCAGGTTAGGCAACACTTTGCCATCATTACTTAGCGACGAGCACTTGATACATTGCCGCGCTCAGCTTCCTCTTTAACCTTTTCCCACTCTCGCTTGAGCATGTCCTGCGAAGTCGCAATTAAGGCATTTCGGAGTATGTTGTATTCATCCTCAGCCATTGACTGCCGCGGATTCGGCAACCTTTCGAGAAGGCGTTCAAGTTCTTGATCTTCCGGATCACTGCGATTCAACTGCAATCGGATTTCAAATTTAAGTTGCTCAATTTCTTCGAACAATTCGTCATAGGGTTGTGGGTGGAAACGATACCACTTGTCGCACAATGAATAGAGCTTCGAAATGTTTTCTCGGAGCTTCGCAATCCATTTCACACGCTCTGAGGTAACGGTATTAATAAAGGCTGTCCGTTTGTTGTGCCGAAGGTTGTACAGGCCAAGCACTAGTGTCACCAACACACCGAGAACAAGAGCCCAATCTTTAGTTTCCATAGCGGAATAAGCCTAACGTTTAGCTGAGCGGCTGGCCGCCCGTAAATTAAATATGAACCGCTCGTATTCGGCCAGTCCGCTCGAGCTTGCTGTTGGCGCATGCAAACCACGAACTCGAACCTACGCCGAAGCCACGGCACCATATGCAGCAAGGGACAAAACGCTGACCGAAGCTTGCGCAAGGCACGCCGCCACGACCAGAATGCCAGCCATTACCACTACCCGCAGAACAGCACGGGCCAAAACATTACCGAAGCCACGCCATCCGATTTTCCACCGGCCCAGACGCCAAGCCCAGCGTTGCAACTCGCACACCGGCGACAACCACACGCCAACGTGAAGTAGACACCCCAACCGTCCCATCCTCCCCCGACCAAGTCTTGAGATACCGCACGGAAGACCAGTGCCATTTTTTTGTTGTCAAATAGTTACATCACTTTAGCACACCCGAATACCAAGAACCAACCACACCTCGGGAATTTGGCTTCCGGAGCGAAACCAACATGCTGAACTATTTGCGAAACGAATAAGAATGAGATTCGCGCAAGCCTGACTTCCAGACGTGCACTACAGCCGAGGTGTGAGATGAGCGATGGTCGCGCGTTACAGCAAGAAGCTGCGCCCGTTGCCGCGGGCAACAGGCTCATCGCCCAGCTTGGACAAATTAAAGGTGATCCCCACCCACATGCCGCGCCAGCGCCCACGCCACATGCTCGCGCACCAGCTCCGAAGGGTGCTCCGCACGCGTCCGCAACGCGGCCACGATACGCGCGTCGCCGCGCGCGCCGGCCGCCGCCGCATTGCCCAGTCCAACGGCGATATTGCGCAGCCAGCGTTCATGGCCGATGCGCCGGATCGGGCTGCCCTCCAGCCGCCGGTTGAATTCCTCCTCGCTCCACGCGAACAGCTCCACCATGTCCGCCCCGCCCAGCCCATTGCGTTCGTCAAAGTCCGGCAGCGCGGCGCGCTGGGCGAACTTGTTCCATGGGCAGACGGTCTGGCAATCGTCGCAGCCATACACGCGGTTGCCGATCAGCGGCCGCATCTCCTCCGGGATGGCGCTTTTGAGTTCGATGGTGAGATATGAGATGCAGCGCCGCGCATCGAGCTTGCCGGGGCCGACGATGGCCTGGGTCGGGCACACGTCCAGGCACGCCGTGCACTGGCCGCAGTGGGCGCCCGTGGGCGGGTCCACCGGCAGCGGCAAATCGACCAGGATTTCGCCCATGAAGAAGGTGGAGCCGGCCGTGCGGCTGATGAGCAGCGTGTGCTTGCCGCGCCAGCCCAGCCCCGCTTTCTCGGCCAACGGCAGTTCCATCACGGGCGCCGAATCGGTGAACACGCGGTAGCCGAATTCTCCCGTCTCGGCGCGGATGCGATCGGCCAGCTGCTGCAGGCGGGCCCGCAGCACCTTGTGGTAATCGCGTCCGCGCGCATACAGCGAGATGACGGCCGCACCGGGTTCGGCCAGGCGCGCCGTTTCCCGTTCGCGCCAGTCATCGGGCGTGGCCTGCGGCAGATAGTCCATGCGGGCCGTGACTACGCGCACCGTGCCCGGCACCAGTTCGGCGGGACGGGCGCGCTTCATGCCGTGGCTGGCCATGTAGTCCATTTCGCCATGCATACCCGCGTCCAGCCATGCCTGCAAGCCGGCCTCGGAGGCGGTCAGGTCGATGTCCGTGATGCGCACTTCGGCGAACCCCAGTTCACGCCCCCATTGCTTGATGCGGGCGGCAAGTTCGGCTAAATTGGCTTCGGACAGGGACATGGCGACAGGCGGGCGGTTACAATGCAGGCAGGCGGGCCTTGCGGCCCACAGTGAATACGGACACGAACGCGGACACGGCCATCAACGACGCGTTCAAAACGTTCATCTCAAACGCTATTTTAATTGATGCAGCATTTTCAAGCCCATCTCCACGACGAAGCCGGCACCTGCGCGCTGGGCGCCTCGCTGGCGCGCGCGCTCGCGCCCGGCCTGACCATCTACCTGCACGGCGACCTGGGCGCCGGCAAGACCGCCCTCACCCGCGCCCTGCTGCACGCAGCCGGCTATGAAGGCACCGTCAAGAGCCCCACCTACACGCTGTCCGAACCGTACCGCGTGCAGCTGGACGGGCGCGCCGTGAACGTGATCCATTTCGACCTGTACCGCATGGGCAGCCCGGAGGAATTCCTCGACGCGGGCTTCCGCGAGGATTTCAACGGTGACAACATCTGCATCGTAGAATGGCCGGAAAAGGCCGACACCGTGCTGCCGCCGCCCGATTTGAACCTGTTCCTGTCCGTCGCCGGCGACGGCCGTGATGTAGAATTGCAGGCAACCACCGCCCTGGGTAACTCATGCCTCGAACGCCTCCATTTCGCGCCCAACCTGTGAGCGGCACCGCTCCCCGGGCCATGCGGCGCACCATTTTGAAAGCCGGCGGCACGCTGCTGTTGTCCGTGCTCGCGCCGCTGCCGGCGCGCGCCGCGCAGATCCTGGCCGTGCGCGTGTGGCCGGCCGACGACTACACGCGGGTGACGCTGGAAAACGATTCGAGCCTGAAGGCCACCCATTTCATCGTCAAGGACCCGGACCGGCTGGTGGTCGATATCGAGGGCCTGGAACTCAATCCCACGCTCAAGAGCCTGGTGGCCAAGATCCAGTCCAACGACCCGTACATCAAGCAGGTGCGCGTGGGCCAGAACCGGCCCAACGTGGTGCGGCTGGTGTTCGACCTGAAGGAGGAAGTGACGCCGCAGGTGTTCACGCTGGCGCCCGTGGGCAATTACAAGCATCGCCTGATCTTCGACCTGTATCCCGTCAAGGCGGTCGATCCGATCGCCGCCATGATCGAAAAGGGCAACTGGTCGGACGAAGCGGGCAAGGCGCCGCAAGCGGCTGCAGCTGGCGAGGCGGCGCGCGATGGCGGCGCGGCTGGCAATCCGCCGGCGCCGGGCGCGAATGGCGCGGCCACCGGCCCGGACCTCGCGCAAGCGCAGAAGGCGGACGGCAAGGCCGACGGCAGGCCCGATAGCCGCGCCGACGCCAAGGCAGCCATCAGGCCGGAAGACCGTTTCGAAGCCCGCAGCGAAGCCAAGGCCGGCCCGGGCCAGAAGATGGTGCGCATGCTGACCATCGCGCTCGACCCCGGCCATGGCGGCGAAGACCCCGGCGCCTCCGGCAGCAACGGCAGCCACGAGAAGGATATCGTGCTGGCCATCGCCAAGCGCCTCAAGGGCAAGCTCGAGGAGCACCCCAACATGCGCGTGATGCTCACGCGCGACGCCGACTACTTCGTGCCGCTTGGCACGCGGGTGGAAAAGGCGCGCAAGGTGCAGGCCGACCTGTTCGTCTCGATCCACGCCGACGCCTTCGTGGAACCGACGGCGCGCGGTTCGTCCGTGTTCGTGCTGTCGGAAAAAGGCGCCAGCTCCAGCGCGGCGCGCTGGCTGGCCAACAAGGAAAACCTGGCCGACACCATCGGCGGCGTCAACGTCAAGAGCCATGACAGGCAGCTGGCCAGCGTGCTGTTCGATCTGTCCACCACGGCCCAGATCAACGACAGCCTCAAGCTGGGCAAGGCCGTGCTGGGCGAGATCGGCGGCATCAACCGCCTGCACCGGGGCGCCGTCGAGCAGGCCGGCTTCGCCGTGCTGAAGGCGCCGGACATTCCGTCCATCCTGGTCGAAACGGCCTTCATCTCCAACCCCGAGGAGGAAGCCAAGCTACTCGACAACGCTTACCAGGACCAGTTGGCCGACGCCATCGTCAAGGGCATCCGGCGCTACTTCGCCAAGAATCCGCCGCTGTCCAAGAACCGCCTGACCTGATTTCACACGCAAGGAATTATCCCGATGACAGTGGTAACGATGGTGAAGTACGGCCAATTGCCGGCCGTGCGCCTGAGCGCGCCGGACGGCGCACAAGCGACGGTGGCGCTGTTTGGCGCCCACCTGCTGTCCTGGCAAACGGCCGACGGCAAGGAACACCTGTTCTGCAGCGCCAGGTCGGCGCTCGATGGCAGCAAGGCCATACGGGGCGGCGTGCCCGTCATCTTCCCCCAGTTTAATGCGCGCGGCGACGGCCAGCGCCATGGCTTCGCCCGCACCAGCCACTGGCGCCTGGACGACAGCGGCGCCGAGGATGGCCGCGCCTGGGCCGAATTCGTGCTGACGCAGTCGGACCTGGCCGCGCCAGTGGCGCAAGCCTGGCCCCATGCGTTCGAGCTGCGGCTGCGCTTCACCTTGGGCGGGCCGGCGCTGGACCTGCTTTGCACGGTGCGCAACACAGGCGCGCACGCCTTCCCGTTCGGCGTGGCCCTGCATACCTATTTCGACGTGGGACGGCTGGAAGCAGCCGCCATCGAAGGCTTGCAGCACTGCCGCTACACGGATCATCACCTGGCCACGCTGGAACAGCAGGAAGCGGTGCTGCGCTTGACGGAAAAGACGGACCGCCTGTACCAGGCCCCGCCCGCGCTCACGCTGCGCACGGCCGATGGTGCGCTGCGCCTGGAGCAGCAAGGTTACAGCGAGTGGGTGGTATGGAATCCCGGCGCGGCCGACGCGGCGGCGCTGGCCGATATGGCCGACGATGAGTACCTGCGCTTCGTCTGCATCGAGCCGGCCCGGGTCGACCAGCAGTTGCTGGCGCCGGACGCGCAGTGGGTCGGCCGGCACCGGATCAGCTGCTGATCCAGCGCCAGCGAGGAAAAGCCGCTAGTTCGATTCCTTGACGATGCGGCCCGACGAGGGCTGCACGGGACGGGCGTTGAGCGGATACAGGCGGCTGAACAGCGCCATCTGCGCCGGCGAGGCCTGCACCGGCTCCTTCATCACCAGCCACAGCACGCCTTCCGTGCATGGCGGCGTGGTCAGCGACCCCATGAAGGTGTAGTAATCGCGCCGGGCCGGGATCAGGTCCATCGGATCGAGCACGATGGACGGCGCCATCGTTTCAAACTTCTCCAATGGCAGGTTGTTCCACACGGTCTGGATGGTCGGCTGTGGCTTGCCCCGTTCCAGCAGCAGCGCCAGCACGGCCAGGTGGCCTTCCGCGTCCTTGTGCACCAGGTGCACCACCATCTCATAGCCCTTGCCGTTGATGCGCTCCTCGGACGGCCGGTGGAAATGGAACTGGATCAGTTCATACATGCGGTTGGCTACCGTGATGAAATTGCCGCCACTGACCATCACTTGCACCGTATGGCCGTTGTCCGTCACGTTAAACGAGGAAGGCTTGTAGTCGAAGGTGATCTGTTCCAGGTCCACCTTCATGCCGTCGCGGATATCGATCGGCGACTGGCGGTTGCCGGTACTGCACTTGGCCCATTCCGGATTGATGCGGCCCCAGTTGACCGGGCCGCTCTCGCCTTCATACGACCAGTGGTTGCTGTAGACCTTGGGCGCGGCTGCGACGGCGGCGGCAGCGGCGGCGGCGGCCTTCTTGGCCTTGGCCTGCTGCGCCACGCGCGCGGCCTGGTTGGCGCGCATGATGGCCAGACGGGCCGCGATCTTGGCCGACAGGTCGGCTTCGGCCTGCTCCTCGCGCTCGCGCTCGGACATGGCGCGTGCACGCACGGGGGCACCGGACTTGGCCGGCGCCGACGCAGACGCCGATATGGATGACGAACCGGCGGCCGAACCCGCGCTGGCCGTTGCCGGCGTATGCGGACGGATCGATTCGATCGGCTTGGGCACGGAATTCTTGGCCGACGGCGTGATGCCCGGATCGGCGGCGCTGGCTGTCGCGGCGACGATACTGCAGGCTATCAGGGCGATCAGTGTACGCATGGGTATCGGGGAAAGTGAGAATTACATACCCGTATACGGATGCAGTACGGCAAAACTTGAGACGCGCGGGCCATGCGCGCGAGAATTATTTGCGATACAACACGCCGTGGTGCGGCCACGGCGCACGTCATGCATCGTCAGCGGCCCAGCATGCGGCGCGACAACTTCCACATGCCGCCCAGCGCCATCGGCACCACGGCGATGCCCACGCCGAACAGCACGATCTCCGTCAGGTGTTCGCGCACCACGGTGATGTTGCCGAAGAAGTAGCCGGCCGTCGTCAACAGCAGCACCCACAGCGTGGCGCCGGTGATGTTGTAGAGCTGGAAGCGGGCATGGGTCATGTCCGACACGCCGGCCACGAACGGGGCGAAGGTGCGCACCACGGGCACGAAGCGGGCCAGCACGATGGTCTTGCCGCCGTGTTTTTCGAAGAACACATGGGTGCGGCGCAGGGCCTGCTTGTTGATCCAGCGGTAATCATGGGTGAACACGCGGTGGCCGATGGCCTCGCCTATCCAGTAATTGAGGGTATTGCCCGTCACGGCCGCCGTGATCAACAGCAGCATCAGCAACGCCAGGTTCATCTCACCCAATGCGCACAGGGCGCCGGCGATGAACAGCAAGGTGTCGCCGGGGAAGAAGAACAATACCACCAGGCCCGTCTCGCAAAAGATGATGGCGAACAGCACGGCGTACACGAGGGTGCCGTATTGCTGTATCAGCACTTCCAGCGTCTTGTCGACATGCAGCAGCATGCCGAAAAATTGCATCAAATCCATATTCGTCCCATAAAGGTTGCGCCGGAATCATACACCACCGGCCGCACTCCTGACGCGATAGTCCGCGTATATTTGTGTTTCCAATTTAATCATCTTTCCGATTACAATCGGCGCAGCGCGCGCCACCCGCCGCGCCAGCACGTCACCACATCGCCACTATCCGAGGAGAGCCTGGATGCACACCCGATTTTCCCTGACGGTTCGCCGCAGCGCCGCGCTGGCGCTGGTCCTGGCCCTGGCCGCCGTGCCCGCGCTGGCGCTGGCGGCCAAGGCCAGGGCCGGCGCCGATGCCGGGCTGCCCGTCAAGCCCACCGTGGCCGACATCGTCAAGGCGTCCAGCCCGGCCGACTGGCGCCCGCTGGACCCGGACAACACGCTGTACATGGAACTGCCCGGCGGGCGCGTGGTGATCGAACTGGCGCCCGACTTCGCGCCGCAGAACGTGGCCAACATCAAGCTGCTGGCGCGCGAACACTATTACGACGGCCAGTCCGTGGTGCGCTCGCAGGACAACTACGTGGCCCAGTGGGGCGATGCGGACGAGGCCCATCCCAGGCCGCTCAAGACGGCCAGGGAAAAAGTGCCCGGTGAATTCACCGTGCCGATGAAGAACGACCGCCACTTCATGGCCCTGCCCGAGCGCGACGGCTATGCGCCGCAGGTGGGCATCTCGAACGGCTTCCCGGCCGGACGAGACCCCAAGGCCGGCCGCACCTGGCTGGCGCATTGCTACGGCATGGTGGGCGTGGGCCGCGACGTGGAAAATGACAGCGGCAACGGCACCTCGCTGTACGCCGTGACAGGCCACGCGCCGCGCCACCTGGACCGCAACATCACGGTGGTGGGCCGGGTCGTGTCGGGCATGGCGCTGCTGTCCACGCTGCCGCGCGGGCACGAGGCGATGGGTTTTTATGGCGCCAATGAAGTCCATCCGCCCATCACTTCCGTCAAGCTGGCGGCCGACGTGCCCGAGACCGAGCGCAGCCACCTGGAAGTGATGCGCACGGACAGCGCCACCTATAAGGCCGCCGTGGAAGCCCAGCGCAACCGGGGCGGCCCGTGGAACAAGTACGCGGCCGGCTACGTCGAGCTGTGCAACGTGCCCATCCCCGTGCGCGAGCAAGCCAGGTAATTAACCCGGGGTCAGGTCATACCCTCAAGCAAGATGCGCGCATCTTGCTTGAGGGTATGACCTGACCCCGGTTTCGGCTGCCGGTATAATCGCGCCATGAACGCGCCCGACCCGACCCAACGCCCCCTCCGTCCCATCCAGGCCCTGCCGGACAAGCTGATTTCCCAGATCGCCGCTGGCGAGGTGGTGGAGCGGCCGTCGGCCGTCGTCAAGGAATTGCTGGAAAACGCGCTCGATTCGGGCGCCACCCAGATCACGGTGCGGCTGGAGGAAGGCGGCGTGAAACGCATCGCCATCACCGACAACGGCCGCGGCATCCCGCCCGACCAGTTGCCGCTGGCCCTGGCCCGCCATGCCACCTCCAAGATCGCCACCCTGGACGACCTGGAAAACGTGGGCACGCTGGGCTTCCGGGGCGAGGCGCTGGCTTCGATCGCGTCCGTGGCCGCCATCACCGTCACCAGCCGCACGGCCGACGCGCCGCACGCGTGGGAGATCGAAGGTTCGCACCTGGGCGCCGTGTCGCCCTCGTCCGGCGCCCATGGCACCACGGTGGACGTGAAGGACCTGTACTACAACACGCCGGCGCGGCGCAAATTCCTCAAGTCCGAGCAGACCGAATTCGGCCACTGCGCCGAGGTGGTGCGCCGCATCGCGCTGGCGCGGCCGGACGTGTCGTTCTCGCTCAGTCACAACGGCCGCACCATCGACCACTGGAACGTGACGGAGATGGCCAAGCGCAGCGCCCACATCCTGGGCGACGGCTTCGCCGAGGCGCGCCTGCCGATCGACGAGGCGGCCGGCCCGCTGCGCCTGCACGGCTACGCCGGCCTGCCCACCGCCTCCAAGGCGCGCGCCGATGGCCAGTTCTTCTACGTGAACGGGCGCTTCGTGCGCGACAAGCTGCTGGTGCATGCCGTCAAGGCCGCGTATGCCGACGTGCTGCACGGCGACCGCTTCCCGTCCTACGTGCTGGCCCTGGAGATCGACCCGGCGCTGGTGGACGTGAACGTCCATCCATCGAAGATCGAAGTACGCTTTCGCGACAGCCGCGCCGTGCACCAGTTCGTGTTCCATGCCGTGCAGCGGGCGCTGGCCCAGACTTCGGCCACTTCGCACGGCAGCGTGCCCTCGCCATTGCCGGCGGCCGAATCGCTGAACGCGGGCGACAACTGGCGCGGCCAGGCCCAGCAAGCGTCGTTCGGCCCGCTGCTCGCGCCCGGCTACACGCCCACGTTCTCGCCGTCGCCGTTCGGCCCGTCGCGCCAGGCCGGCGCCGGCGTGGCGCAAAGCACGGAGCGCTACGGCGCCCTGTTCGGCGGCGGGCAAGGAGCGGGCGCCGGGAACGACGCGGCAACCGGCGCGGCGTACCCGGCCAGCATGGCCGCTTGGGCTGCGTCGGGCGATTCGGCCGCTTCGGCCACGTCAGCCACGATGGCCAGCTCGGCCACGATGATCGCGCCCGCCGCGCCTTACGTGGCCTCGCCGGCCGCCATGGCGCAGGAAGAATTCCCGCTCGGCTTCGCGCTGGCCCAGCTGCACGGCATCTATATCCTGGCCCAGAACAGCAAGGGGCTGGTGCTGGTGGACATGCACGCGGCCCATGAACGCATCCTGTACGAACAGCTCAAGAATGCGCTCGACGACCAGGTGGCAGGCCAGCAGATGCAGGTGCAGCCGCTCTTGATCCCCGTCACGTTCTACGCCGAGGAAGTGGAAGTGGGCACGGCCCAGGAACACCAGGAAACGCTGCAGGCACTGGGCTTCGACATCGCCGCCCTGTCGCCCACCACGCTGGCCGTGCGCTCGGTGCCGGTGCTGCTCAAGAACGCGGACGCCCAGACGCTGGCGCGCGACGTGCTGCGCGACGTGCGCGAATTCGGCGGCTCGCGCGTGCTGATCGAGCGCCGCAACGAGCTGCTGGGCACCCTGGCCTGCCACACGGCCGTGCGCGCCAACCGCATCCTGTCGACCCAGGAAATGAACGCGCTGCTGCGCCAGATGGAAAGCACGGAACGGGCCGACCAGTGCAACCACGGCCGCCCGACCTGGGTGCAGGTGGAAATCGGCGCGCTCGACAAGTTGTTCCTGCGCGGCCAGTAAGCCGCTCCATCCCGCGCCCTCAAGTACAAGACATCATGAACCATCACGCATCACGCCCGCTGGCCGTCGCCATCATGGGCCCCACGGCGTCCGGCAAGACGGCCGCCGCGCTGGCCATCGCCGAGCGCATCGACTGTGAAATCATCTCCGTCGATTCGGCCCTGGTGTACCGTGGCATGGATATCGGCACGGCCAAGCCTACCCGCGCCGAGCAGGCCGCCGTGCCGCACCACCTGATCGACATCATCGACCCGCTGGACGCCTATTCCGTGGCCCAGTTCCGCGACGCCACGCTGGGCCTGGTGGCCGACATCACGGCGCGCGGCAAGCTGCCGCTGCTGGTGGGCGGCACCATGCTGTACTTCAAAGGGCTGACCGATGGCCTGGACGACTTGCCCGGCGCCGATCCGGCCCTGCGCGCGCAACTGGAAGACGAGGCGGCCCGCCATGGCTGGCCCGCGCTGCACGCGCGCCTGCACACGCTGGACCCGGCCACGGCCGCCCGGCTGGCGCCCAACGATGCGCAGCGCATCCAGCGCGCGCTGGAAATCTGCACGCTGGCCGGCCGTCCCATGTCCGAACTGCTGGCCCAGCGCGAGAAGACCGAACTGCCATTCGAGCTGCTGTCGTTCGCGCTGGAGCCGTCCGACCGCGCCGTGCTGCACGAACGGATCGCGCGCCGCTTCGACCTGATGCTCAAGGAGAGCGCGGACGGCAGCCTGCTGACGGAAGTGGAAACGCTGCGCCGCCGCGGCGACCTGCACCCCGGCCTGCCCTCGATGCGCTGCGTGGGCTACCGCCAGGCGTGGGAATACCTGGACGGCTACATCGACTTCGCCACCCTGCGCGAGACCGGCATCGTGGCCACGCGCCAGCTGGCCAAGCGCCAGCTCACGTGGCTGCGCGCCATGCCGCAGCGCGTGGTGCTGGACTGCCTGGCGCCCAACCCGGCCGCCGCCATGCTGGCCCGGATCGAAGCCCAGCGAGGCTGAGCACGGCGCATCGACTGCGTCATCGGCTGCGTCCTCAACTTCGCCGCCAACTTCGTAGCAATGTGGCAAGCCGCGCCCCGCACGGCCAACAAAAAACACGGAATTTTTTCGGGCCAGTCTTGACAGGCTGGCGCCCAGCCTTGATAATGCTGGGCGTTGTCGGTGATATAGCTCAGTTGGTTAGAGCACAGCATTCATAATGCTGGGGTCGATGGTTCAAGTCCATCTATCACCACCAAGATTTCTTAAAAGATGGTCTGATCACGATCAGGCCATTTTTGTTTCGGTGATATAGCTCAGTTGGTTAGAGCACAGCATTCATAATGCTGGGGTCGATGGTTCAAGTCCATCTATCACCACCAGAATTCTGCGAAGGCCGTCATTCACGGAAACGTGACTGACGGCCTTTTTGCATTTGGCCGCTTACTTGCCGGGCGTCTTGCGGTACTTGGCCACCAGCGCCACGAAGCGGGGATCGTCGCGCAGAGGGTCCAGGTCGTTGTCCATGTCGAGCTGGTCGAAGTAGCTGAAGCCGGCCGCGAAACTGGCTTCCAGCTCGCGCAGCGCGTCATCCTTGCGATGCTGCTTGACGCGCAAAATGGCCGTGTTGTAGGCCACCAGCGGCTGCTGCGGCGCGTGCGCGCGGGCCACCTGCAAATCCTTCTCGGCTTCATCCAGGTTGCCCTGTTCGATGTGGCTGATCGCCAGGTTCATCAACTCGTTGACGGTCTTGCTGTCCTTCAGGACCGGACCCGCTTCGGGTGGCGGCAGCGGGTGATTGGCCGCTTCATCCGCGGCCGGCTGCGTGGCCGGTCCGGACTTGACGTAATACAGCCCTGCCCCAGCCAGCAACACCAGCACGGCCGCCGCCGCTGCGACCATGGGCCGGGCCATGCCTGTTTGCCGTAGGCGCGCCTGCTTGTGTACCTGAACCTGCGCGCCAGAGAGAGAACCCGTCTGCTTCGCCATCGTTGTCCGCCTTTCCAGTTTTTTGGCTATCTTCACAGGTGGGCGGTCCGGCGTCAATCCTTTGCTGTCTCCATCGCCTGCAAGGCTTCCTGCGCGGCGCGGAACGCGTCCACCGCCAGCGGCGCGCCGCAGTAGACGGCCGCGTGCAGCAGCACTTCCTGGATTTCCTTGATGGTGGCGCCGTTGTTGATGGCGCCGCGCACGTGGCCCTTGATCTCGTGCGCGCGGCCCAGCGCCGTCAGCATCGACAGCGTCAGCAGGCTGCGGGTCTTCAGGTCCAGCCCATCGCGGCACCACACGGTACCCCACGCGTTGCGGGTGATGAATTCCTGCAGCGGCTGGGTGAAGGTATCGGCGCTGGCGAACGCGCGCTCGACGAAATCGTCGCCCATCACCTGCTTGCGCATTTGCAAGCCGTCGTTGAATTGCTGGTCCATGTCACACTTCCTTTGCGTTGGATTGAAATTATCCCCGCTATTGTGCCACCCAACCGCCATCCATGTTCCACGCCACGCCGCGCACCTGGCTGGCCGCGTCGCCGCAGAAGAACACGGCCAGCGCGCCCAATTGTTCGGGTGTGACGAACTGGCCCGACGGCTGCTTTTGCGCCAGCAGCGCCGCGCTGGCCTCGTCCCCGCTGATGCCGCGCTGGGCCGCCAGCGCGTCCACCTGATTCTGCACCAGCGGCGTGAGCACCCAGCCGGGGCAGATGGCGTTGCAGGTGATGCCGGTCTGCGCCAGTTCCAGCGCCACCGCCTTGGTCAGCCCCACCACACCATGCTTGGCCGCCACGTAGGCCGATTTCTGGGCCGAGCCCACCAGTCCGTGCACCGAGGCCACGTTGATGATGCGGCCCCAGTTGTGCCGCTTCATCGACGGCAGCGCCAGGCGCGTGGTGTGGAAGGCGGAGCTGAGGTTGATGGCGATGATGGCGTCCCACTTCTCGACCCGGAACGCGTCCACGTCGGCCACGTGCTGGATGCCGGCGTTGTTGACGACAATGTCGATGCGGCCAAAGCGCGCCAGCACGGCCGCCATCATCGCTTCGATGTCGGCCGCGCGCGCCATGTCGGCCGGCTGGTACGCAGCCTGCACGCCGTAGCGTTGTTCGATGCCGGCGCGCAGCGCTTCGATTTCCTGCGCGTCGCCAAAGCCGTTGAGCACGACGTGCGCGCCGCTGGCGGCCAGCGCCTGCGCGATGCCCAGGCCGATGCCGGAGGTGGAGCCCGTGACGAGGGCGACTTTGTCTTTGAGCATAGTGGTGGTCATGTCAGTAGATCCCGGTGAGCAGGAAAGCGGCGATCACGACGAACACGGCGGCCGTCTTGATCAGGGTGATGGCGAAGATGTCGCGATAGGACACGCGGTGCGTCAGACCCGTGACGGCCAGCAGCGTGATGACGGCGCCGTTGTGGGGCAAGGTGTCCATGCCGCCGCTGGCCATGGAGGCCACCCGGTGCAGCACTTCCATCGGAATGTGGGCGGCCTGCGCGGCCTGGATGAAGCTGTCGGCCATGGCGGCCAGCGCGATGCTCATGCCGCCCGACGCGGAACCGGTGATGCCGGCCAGCGCGGTGACGGTGACGGCTTCGTTGAGCAGCGGATTGGGCACGCTCTTGAGCGCGTCCGACACCACGAGGAAACCGGGCAGCGCCGCGATCACGCCACCGAAGCCATATTCCGACGCCGTGTTCATCGACGCCAGCAGCGCGCCGCTGATGGCCGCGCGCGAGCCATCGGCCAGGTGCGCGATCACGCGCCGCCAGGCGAAAGCCAGCACCACCAGGATACCGGCCAGCAGCGCCCCTTCGACGGCCCAGATGGCGACCAGCTTGCTCACGTCCACCACCAGCGGATGGCCCGGCAGGTTGGCCGTGAAGCTGGTGCCGAACACCTTGGGAATGGCCAGCGTGAACACTTTATTGAGCACGCCCACCAGCACCAGCGGCAGCAGCGCCAGCAGCGGATGGGGCAGGCGCTCCAGCGCCACCGTGGCCGGTTCGTTGAGGTGGCCGGTGCCGTAGCCTTCACCGGCGGCGGCGGCCTGGCGGCGGCGCCATGACAGGTAGCTCAGGCCCACGATCAGGATGAACACGGAACCGATCACGCCCAGCCACGGCGCGGCCCAGGTGTCGGTCTTGAAGAAGGTGGTGGGGATGATGTTCTGGATCTGCGGGCTGCCCGGCAGCGAGTCCATGGTGAAGGTGAATGCGCCCAGGGCGATGGTGCCGGGGATCAGGCGCTTGGGGATGTCGCTCTGGCGGAACATCTCGGCCGCGAACGGGTAGACGGCGAACACCACCACGAACAGCGACACGCCGCCGTAGGTGAGGATGGCGCACACCATGACGATCGACAGCATGGCGCGCTCGCGTCCCAGCACGCGGATCACGGCCGACACGATGGCTTGCGAATAGCCGGACAACTCGATCAGCTTGCCGAACACGGCGCCCAGCATGAACACCGGGAAGTACAGCTTGACGAAGCCAACCATCTTTTCCATGAAGATGCCGCTGAACATGGGCAGCACATAGGACGGGTCCGTGAACAGCACGGCCAGCAGGGCGCACACGGGTGCGAACAGGATGACGCTGTAGCCGCGATAGGCGACCAGCATCAGCAGGGCCAGGGCGGCCAGGACGATGATGAAACTCAAGGGTAGTCTCCAGTACAGGTGGTTCGTAGGTCGGTCATGCCGGCCGACGGCTCTGTTGGCCGCTGCTGTCCGGCATGCGTGCAGCGGACAATTGCAACGATCGTGCCACGCGCGCCAAGTACTTGTTTCAAAAGTGAAAATTGTTGCGGTGCGGCGGGCAAGTGGCCGCCAGCATGGCGATGGTGCCGATTTTGTCTCGTTAGCGAGACAGAACCACGGGCGAAATCGACGGCGCGGGCCTTGTGCACCGCAGCAGCGCGGCAATCTCGCTTACGAGACTACTGTCTCGTCCGCGAGACTATGCCCCCGCGCTTTGCGCCATCACGCAGGCGCGAAGCGACGCGTCCATCGACGCGATGCGGTTTGCCCGCATCGCCATCATTCAAACGCGACGTCCTCGATACGGTAACGGAACTTGCGCCGTTCGGGCAGGTTCCAGCCGGGGCCGGGCGGCACGTTACGCGGCGCCGGAGCGGGAGGCAGTTGCACGACCGGGGCGGGAATCTTGGCCGCCAACAGCGCCAGCACAAACCTGGTAATGTCATCCGGCGGGGCGGCAGGCGCCGCCAGTTTCGCTTGCTTTGCCTGCTCACGGCGCAGGCTGCTGGCCAGATGAAAACGCTCGTCGCCGGGCCGGCGGATAGACAGGTCTGTCCAGGCATTGCGCGTGGTGCGGGCGAACGATTGCGCGAACTGGTTGGGCGACACAGCCCGTCCACGGTGGATGATGCGATCGCCTTCCACCCGCGCGTAGTTATGTTCGCCGTAGCTCCACGAACGCAGCACCGTCCCCTCCGGCAGGAACAGCGACTTCCATTGATAGCCGCGCACGCTGTCCGCGTCCGCGCCCTGATGCCGCACTTCCCGCGCGCATATCCAGCTGTTGACGGCGTGCGATACGACCTCGGCAAGATCTTGCGGGCCACCGTTGTCCTGGCGCAGATGTGCGACGAGGCGCGATAAGGTGCTGCTGTGGAGGGGCAGGCTCACTGTGGATTCCATTCTATTTCTCCTTCTGGTTTTTTCTGCATCCTCCTCTTTAGATCGGAAATCGCCGAAGAGGTTCATACCGAAAAAAGCAGAAGAAAACAGAAGCAGAAATAGAAGATTTTCCAGAGGGGGCCAGATCGCCCAACAGGCACTTCTCCCCGCCCGCTGGTTGGCGCCTGTCGCTGCGGTTGTCCAGGCGGCGGAATGCGACACCGGCAAGCGGCCAACGAGCACAACAGTCTGTTCGGATGGGCCGTTTGCCGGAACTGACGCTCGCGCCTCAACCGGCCGGTAACTCGCGCCGGGCCAGCGCCGCCACCCGCTTGTACATGGCCGCGCGCGACAGGCCCAGCAGTTTGGCGGCGGCCGGCACATTGCCGTTGGCGGCCGCCAGCGCGTTCTCGACGATGGCGCGGTCGAAGTCCGCCAGCGCCTCGGCATACGGCCGCACGGCGGGGGCGGAAGCCGACGCGCCGGTCCCGCCGGCCGCGCCATTGTCGCCGGCCAAGGCTTGCGTTCCAGCGGCCGCTTCAGCAGCCGCCCCGGCGGCCACGCCGGCCGGCAGCATGGCCGCGAAATCGTCCACATCCAGCCGCACCCGGTCGCTCAGGATGCAGGCCCGTTCCAGCACGTTGCGCAATTCGCGCACATTGCCCGGCCACGGATAGCGCGCCAGCAGCGCGCAGGCGGCCGGCGTGACGGATCGGCGCCGCATGCCATTGCGCTCGAAAATCTGCTGCAGCAGCGCGTCGCACAGCACCGCCAGGTCGGCCAGCCGCGCGCGCAGCGGCGGCAGCTGGATCGGCAGCACGTTGAGGCGGTAGTACAGGTCGGAGCGGAAGCGGCCCTGCGCCACCAGCGCCGGCAAGTCGACGCTGGTGGCGGCGATCACGCGCACGTCGATCTTGAGCACCTTGTTCGAGCCGAGCAGCTCGATCTCCTGCTCCTGCAGCACGCGCAGCAGCTTGCCCTGCACCGGCAGCGGCATGTCGCCGATCTCGTCGAGGAACAGGGTGCCGCCGTCGGCCAGCTTGAACTTGCCCTCGCGCGCCTTCTTGTCGGCGCCCGTGTAGGCACCCGGCGCCACGCCGAAGAATTCCGCCTCCAGCAGCGACTCGGGCACGGCCGCCATGTTCACGCCGATGAACGGCGCGCCAGCGCGGGCCGACATGGCGTGGATGGCGTTGGCCAGGATCTCCTTGCCGGTGCCGGTTTCGCCCAGCAGCAGCACGCTCACGTCCTGCTGCGCGGCGCGCCTGGCCTGGCGCTTGATCTCCACCGTGGCCGCTGCCTCGCCCACGAACTGCTCCAGCGTGTACTTGGCGCGGCGGTGTTCGGCCAGGCCGCGCCGGGCCGCGTCCAGCTCCTGCTGCAAGGTGGCGAACTTGGCCACCAGCGGCTTGAGGTGGGCCAGCCGTTCGTACAGCACGAAGCCGACGGCGCCCACCACCTCGCCGCCGGCGTCGCACAGCGGCAGGCGGGTGACGACGAACGATTGCTGGCCAAACTCCATGATGTCGAGCAGGATGGGCTGGGCCGTGCGGATCACTTCGCGCAGCAGGCTGTTGGGGATGACCTGCTCGATGTCGCGCCCCAGCACCTGCTGCGGATCGCGCAGGCCCAGCATGGACATGTACTTGTCGTCGATCCAGCTGATGCGGCCCTGGCAATCGACGGCGATCGCGCCTTCGTACAGGCTGTCGAACTGGTCGAACAGGGCGCGCATGGCGCGCTGGCGCACGGCGGCGGAGGAATCGGGCGTATGGGAAACGGATTGGATGGGCATGGGGAAAATACTCGTGCTAACTTGGTTCTAGCGCCACCGGCTGGGCCGCGGGTTGGATCAACCCCTGGCGCCATGCGCGCGGGCTGCAGCCCGCTTCGGCCTTGAAGGCGTGGCTGAAATTGGCCACGTCGCTGTAGCCCAGGCGGTAGGCGATCTGCGACACCGGCTGCAGCGGATCGCGCAGCAGCGCGCAGGCGCGCTGGTGGCGCACTTCCTTGGCCAGCGTGCGCAGCGACGTGCCCTCCTGCTCCAGCGTGCGCGCCAGCGTGCGCGCGCTCACGTTGAGCAGGGCCGCAAAGTCGGCGATGGTGGGCTGGTAGCCTTCGGCCGCCTGCAGCATCAGCCGTATCCAGCCGCTGCAATCGCCGGCCCGGCCGATGTCGGCCAGCAGCGTTTCCAGGTCGGGCACTTCCTGCGGCACGCCCGGCGCGTCCTGCCAGCGCAGCGGCATCCTGAGCGTGGCATCGGGCAGCATCACCCGCGCCTGCGGCAGGCTGCCATCGCAGAAGTGGAAACGGGCCGGCTTGAGTTCCGCGTAGCGCCGCACGTGGGCCGGCGCGGCGATCGACAGGTACACGTCGTACGGCGGCAACCGGTCGCCCAGCGTGGCACGCAAGTAGGGGTGGACCGAGACCACGTACACCTCCATCATCATCACCATGATGTCGGCGGCCATCGGCGCGGCGGGACGGTAGATCAGTTCTCCATGGTCCGGATAGCGCTTGAAGCTGATGGAAAAGATAGGCGACATCAACCGGAAGTAGCGCATCACCACGTGGAACACCTGCTCCAGCGTGGCGCAGCGGCGCATCAGCGGCACCAGCGGGCCGTGGTCTTCCGGCCGCATGGCCAGGCCCAGCGCGAAACCCAGGTCGCTGCGGCCGGTGCGCTCGGCGAGACCGGCCAGCATGCGCTCGAAGGCGGCCATGGTCACACGGCTGCCCGGCTCGGCCAGCATGGCCACGCTCAAGCCCAGTTCCGCCAATTGCGCGTCCAGCCATGCGCGCTCGGGCGCCGCCAGCAGCGGCAGCAGCAGCGCCAGGTAGCGCGACGGCAGGATAGGGTCATACAACGGCATGGCTGGGACGGGTGTGGCTGAAAATCACAAGTATAGACCGGATCGCAGCGGTCCCGGCAAGCGCCCCCGCGCGCCGGGCGCCCTGCTGCCGCTTACCGTGGCGTGGCGACGGGCAGGTTCCACTTGCGGTCGATGGCCCGCTTGACGCCGTTGGCCGCGATGATGGCGTAGCCGCTGTTGAACAGCGCGCGGGCCCGCTCGCCATCCGGGTGGGTGACGGAAAAACCCAGGTAGGAACCCTGGGGCGCGGACTGGAACGCGAACGCCACGCCCTCCACCTGCGCCTCATACAGCAGCACCTGGTCGGTCTTGAGATCGTCCATCATGGCCAGCACCAGGTCCACCCGCCCGGCCGCCAGCTTCTTGAGGTTGACCGCTTCCGAGCGGGCCGCCACCAGCCGCACCCCGCGCTGCTCGAGCCGCATCACCTCGGGCGGATATTCGTAGCCGTTGACGATGGCCACCCGCGTGCCGGGCGCCAAATCGACCAGCCCGCGCGCGTGCACGGGATGGGCCGTGTTCTGGAAAAACCGTGGATAGGCCATGAACAGGGGCAGGTCGGCGAAGCGCACCTTGCCGTGCAGTTCGGGCGCGTCGGCCATGCTGAAGCAGCCGGCCACGGCGCCGGCCATCACATAGGTCTTGCAGCGCGCGTAGGGCACCACCGTCAGCTTCACGTCGGCATGGACGGCCGCGTAGGCGGCCAGCACCACATCGTTGGCGTAGCCGGTGCCGTCGTTGTTGGACCAGGGCGCGGCGGCATCCTCCACCATCAGTTCGATGGGCGCGGCGGCGCCTGCCAGGTGCACCGCCAGCAGCAAGGGACAGGCCAGACGACTGACGATATGACAAACAAAACGGAACATGGCCGCCTTCTCGCGCTGCGCTACATACACTCGGGCCGGCGCGCCGCCGGGACACCCGCCGACGCTGCCACGGCCGATTATAGCGTCGCTCCCGGCGCCGGACGCAAGCAATTCCGGGACCGCCGGTACTTGCGTACTCAAATAATCCACGCCGCCGCGCAGATGGCTGGAAATCACAAGTTTTTCCATGCGGCCCGCCACATAATCGCCTCATCCAACCACGAGGTGCGCATGGCCATCCCTGATCTGAACCACAAACACGTGCTGGTGACCGGTGCCGCCACCGGCATCGGCCAGGCGACGGCGCTGGCGTTCGCGCGCCATGGCGCCAGCCTGCTGCTGTCGGACATCAACGCCGCCGCGCTGGAGGCGACCGCGCAGCAGGTGCGCGCGCTGGGCGTGGACTGCCGCACCTTCATCGTGGATGTGACGGACGCCGATGCCATGGCCCGCTTCGCGGCCGACGTGCATGCGGCCGTGGGACCGCTGGACGTGTTGGTCAACAATGCCGGCATCGCCTACCTGGGCCCGTTCGTGCACACCCCGCTCGACTGGTGGCACAAGGTGATGCAAGTGAACCTGATGGGCGTGGTGCACGGCTGCCACTTCTTCCTGCCGGCCATGCTGGGCGCGCCCGGCCCGCGCCGCGTGGTCAACGTGGCCTCGGCCGCCGCGCTGGCGCCGGCCTGCAACATGAGCGCCTATGCCGCCTCCAAGCACGCCGTGCTGGGACTGTCGGACAGCCTGGCGCTGGAACACGCGCAATCCCAGGTGGGCTTTTCCGTGATCTGCCCCGGCGTGATCAACACCCCCATCGCCGCCATGCAGGGCGGGAACGTGGCGCGCGTGATCAGCGCCGGCCAGGTCGAACGCCTGGGCCAGTACTACCGCGACAAGGGCGCGCCGCCGGAGGTGGTGGCCCACGCCATCGTCGACGCCGTGCGGCGCGGCAAAGGCATGGCCCTGCCCGGCCCCTACGCGCGCCTGATCTATCACCTGCGCCGCATTTCGCGCACGGTGCTGATGAAACTGATCCTGATCGATTCGAAAAAAATGGGCTGGCTGTAAAGCATGCCACAATCCTTGCAGTCGCCCCCGCCAACTGGAGCTTCCATGCACAGCGCAGAACAGTTCGTCCCGGCCCGGTATTTCGCCCAGCTCATCGACTATCTGGAGGCGCACGGCACGCCGTGCCGCGACGCGCTCAGCGCGGCCCAGATCCGCTCGCTGAACGACCTGCAGGCCAAGCTCACGCGCGGCCAGATCGACACCTTGCTGACGGAGGTGGCGCGCCTGACGGGCCGGGGCGACCTGGGCTTCGAACTGGGGCGCCAGATCAAGCTCAATTCGCACGACGTGGTGGGCTATGGCCTGATGAGCTGCGCCACCATCGATCAGGCGCTGCACTTCGCGGCCCGCTACTACCGCCTGATGATGCCGCTGTTTACGCTGCGCTACCAGCGCCGCGAGCAGGTGGCCGAAGTGCTGTTCCAGCCCGTGACGGCCATGGCAAGCGGCACCGTCAGCTTCTACCTGGAGATGCTGGCCGTGTCGGCCCACGTGCAGCTGATGGCGCTGTCCCAGGGCCGCGTGGGGCCCTATGACATCCACATCGCCATGGCGGAGCCGGCGCACGTGCAGCGCTACCGCGGCCTGCTGCCGGCCCGCATGCACTTCCACGAGGATGGCGTGCCCACCGTGCGCATCGTCATGCCCACCGACCTGCTGGACCAGCCGCTGCCCATGTACGACCAGCGCGCGTTCCGCCAGGCCGAAGCGCGCTGCAAGCAGATGATCCAGGAGTGCCGCGCGCCCGGCGAATACCGCAGCTGGATCGAAATGATGCTGCGCGAAGCGCACGACTGCCAGCCCACGCTCGACGAGATGGCGCGCCAGCTCAACGTGTCGGCCCGCACGCTGGACCGCTACCTGGAGCAGGAAGGCGCCAGCTACCGCGAGCTGGCCACGCGCACCCGCAACGAGCGGGCCAAGCGCCTGCTCGACTGCGGCAAGTACGCCGTGTCCGAGATCGCCTACCAGCTTGGCTATTCGGACGTGGCCAATTTCAGCCGCAGCTTCAAGCGCCTCAATGGCGTGCCGCCCAGCGCCTACCGCCGCTGCGCCGGCGCCGCCGGGCAGCTGGCGCCGCCGCTGCTGCAAGGCTGACGCCCCGCCGCCCCCCAACCTTTCCACCTTTCCGCAACCACGTGACCGCAACACCCCTGGAGCTTCACATGCACATTCCGCCGTCCCCGCTTCCGACCCGTACCACGCTGTCACTGGGCTTGCTGGCCCTCGGTGGCCTGCTGCCGGCGCACGCCCAGCAGCCCGCCGCCGCGCCCGCGCACGACGGCCCCGGCGCCAGCGCACCCCGCCCGGCCACCGCGCAGCCGGCGCAGCCGCCCAACATCGTCGTCATCATGCTCGACGACGCCGGCTTCGCCCAGTCCGACACGGTGGGCGGCGAGATCCACACGCCCACCCTGAGCCGCATCGCCCGCACCGGCATCGAATACAACGCCTTCCACACCACGGCCATCAGCTCGGCCACCCGCGCCGCCCTGCTCACGGGCCGCAACCACCACCGCGTGGGCAATGGCACCGTGACGGAGGCGGCCACCGACAGCGACGGCTACACGGGCATCATCCCGCCCACGGCGGCCACCATTCCGCAAGTGCTGCACGCGCGCCATTACGCCAGCGCCGCCTTCGGCAAATGGCACAACACCCCGGCCCACGAAGCGGGCGCGCAAGGCCCGTACAAGCACTGGCCCACCGGCTACGGCTTCGACCACTTCTACGGCTTCCTGGGCGGCGAATCGGACCAGTACAGCCCCAACCTGGTCAACGACACCACGCTGGTCGAGTCGCCGCACGATCCCAGGTACCACTTCACGGAGGACATCGCGCAACAGGCGATCGCCTGGATAGCCCAGCAGCACGCCAGCCACCCGGAGCAGCCCTTCTTCCTGTACTGGACCCCGGGCGCGGTGCACGCGCCGCACCAGGTGTTCCAGGAGTGGAGCGACAAATACAAGGGCAAGTTCGACAGCGGCTGGGACGCCTACCGGGCGCGCGCCTTCGCCCGCCAGAAGGCGATCGGCTGGATCCCGGCCAACACGGCCGACAACCCGCGCCCGGCCGAAATGCCGGCCTGGGACAGCCTGTCCGCCGAGGAGCAGAAATTCCAGGCGCGCCTGATGGAAGTGTTCGCCGGCTACCTGGAACACACGGACGCCCAGGCCGGCAAGATCGTCGATGAACTGGAGCGCCTGGGCCTGCGCGAGAACACGCTGATCTTCTACATCTTCTCCGACAACGGCGCCTCGGCCGAAGGCATGCAGGGTTCGATCGCCTCGCTCACTGGCCTGAACGGCATCATCACCACGCCCCAGCAGCAGATGCAGGCGCTGAACGAGAACTACGGCGGACTGGCCGCGCTGGGCGGTCCCAGGATCGAAGGCCACTACCACGCCGCCTGGGCCTGGGCCGGCGAAACCCCGTTCGTGGGCACCAAGCTGGTGGCCGGCTACCTGGGCGGCACGCGCACGCCGATGGCCGTCTCGTGGCCGGCCCGCATCAAGCCCGATACGGCCGTACGCAGCCAGTTCCTGCACGTGAACGACATCGCGCCCACCATCTACGAGGTGGCCGGCATCGCGCCGCCGGCCGAAATGAACGGACAACAGCAGGAGCCGCTGGACGGCATCAGCCTGGCCGACACCTTCGACAGCGCCAAGGCGCCCGAGCACAAGCGCCAGCAGTATTTCGAAGTGATGGGCAGCCGCGGCGAGTATTCGAACGGCTGGATGGCCTCGGCCATGGGGCCGCGCAAGCCGTGGGTGGCCGACCAGAGCGCGCTGGTGTCACTGGCCGGCAAACTGTCGATCGTCACCAACACCAGCTGGCTGGGCGACCACTTCGGCTGGCTCAACTGGAAACCGGAGGATGACCAGTGGGGCCTGTTCAACCTGAACGAGGACTACAGCGAAGCCCATGACCTGGCGGCCCAGTATCCGGAAAAGCTGGCTGAACTCAAGCGCAAGTTCGACGAGGACGCCAAAGCCAACAAGGTCTATCCGATCGGCGCCAGCTTCGACGTGATGGTGCGGCCCCGCAAATACGACAGCACGGCCCAGTGGCACTTGAACCAGGCCTCGTCCCGGATCCCGGAATTCGCCGCGCCCAACATCAAGTCCCACAACAACCGCGTGACGGTGGACGTGGACTTGCCCGAGAACGCCAACGGCGTGCTGTACGCGCTTGGCGGCGCCGGCGGCGGCCTGGCGCTGTATGTGAAGGAGGGGGTGCTGACCTATGAGTACAACAGCTTCAACCTGGCGCGCACCAAGCTGCGCACGGCCGGCAAGCTGCCGGCCGGCCACGCCGTGATCACGGTCGATACGAAGATGACGTCATGGCGCCGCGGCGGCCCGGCCGACCTGACGCTGTCGCTCAACGGCGCCCAGGTGGCCAAGGGCACGGCGCCCTACACGGCGGCCCTCGGCTTCAGCGCCGCCGAGACGCTGGACGTGGGCACCGACCGCGGCTCGCCCGTCTCGCTCGACTACTTCGAGCAGGCGCCGTTCACCTTCCACGGCGGCACCATCAACGACGTGCATATCGAGTACCGGCCATAAGCCGCGGGATGGGGGCCGGCGATCCCGGCCCGCCATCTTTGAGGCTGGTTCAAAATGACCGTGGCGAGGCGTGGTGCCGAAGACAGTGCGCCTGCACGGCGAGGCACCACAACGATGCCACGGGCTTTTTGAAACGGCCTCTTAATGGGGGATCATCCCTGCCAGCACATAAGCTTGCAGCGTGGTGATCACCCCCACCACCGTCGCGAACAGCAGGCTATGCTTGAGCGTGAAGCGGAACAGTTCCGACTCCTTGCCCACCAGACCAGTGGCCGCACAGGCCACCGCGATCGACTGTGGCGAAATCATCTTGCCCGTCACACCGCCGGTCGTGTTGGCCGACACCAGCAACGTGTCGGACACACCGATCTGGTGCGCCGTGGTGTTCTGCAGGGAGCAGAACAGCGCGTTGGACGAGGTATCCGAACCGGTCAGGAACACGCCCAGCCAGCCGAGGAACGGCGAGAAGAACGGGAACGCGGCGCCGGTGCCGGCCAGCACCAGGGCCAGCGTGGACGACATGCCCGAGTAGTTGGCCACGAAGGCGAACGCCAGCACCAGGCCGATCGACAGGATGGGGCGGCGCAGTTCCAGCACCGTCTGGCCGAAGGCGGCGACGGCGGCACGTGGCTTCATGCGCAGCAGCACGGCCGAGATGATGGCCGTCAGCAGGATGGCGGTACCGACGGCCGACAGCAGGTCCAGCTTGTACAGCGCTTCATAGGCCTTGGGCGCCGTCACGATAGGGGTGGTCTTGATCACCAGCTGGTCCAGGAACGGCACGTGGATCTTGATGACGGTGGACGCCAGCGCGCCCTTGGGGCCGAACATGGCCTTGAACTGCGGCAGGCTCCAGACGGTCACGATGGCCGTCAGGATCAGGAATGGCGCCCAGGCACGCACGGTCTGGCCCAGCGTGTAAGGCGAAGCGGCGCGGGCGGTCTGCTTGACGCCGCCGCTGGCCACGCCACCGAAGCCGGTCATGGCGGCCACGCCGCCGCCCACGCGCACGGTGGCCTTGGCGCTGGCTGGCTGCCATACTTTCAGGAACACGGTCAGCGAAATCAGGCACACCAGGGCCGAGGTGATATCGGGCAGTTCGGGGCCGATGAAGTTGGAGGTGAAGTACTGGGTGAAGGCGAAGCTGCCGCCCGTGACCAGCGCGGCCGGCCATACTTCGCGAATGCCGCGCATGCCGTCCATCATGAACACCAGCCAGAATGGCACCAGCAGCGACAGCAGCGGCAGCTGGCGGCCGGCCATGGCGCCGATCAGCATCGGGTCGATGCCCGTCACCTGGCCAGCGACGATGATGGGAATGCCCATGGCGCCGAACGCCACCGGCGCCGTGTTGGCGATCAGGCACATGCCGGCCGCGTACAGCGGATTGAAGCCCAGGCCCACCAGCAGCGCGGCCGTGATGGCCACCGGCGCGCCGAAGCCGGCCGCCCCTTCCAGGAAGGCGCCGAAGGCGAAGCCGATCAGCAGCATCTGCAGGCGCTGGTCATCGGTGATGGACAGCACCGAGGCGCGGATGATGTCGAGCTGGCCCGTCTTGTCGACAATCTTGTACAGGAACACGGCCGTGATGATGATCCACGCCACCGGCCACAGGCCGTAGGCGAAACCGAAGCCGGCGGCGGCCAGTGCCTGCTGCACCGGCATACCGTAGGCGAAAATGGCGACGGCCAGCGCCAGCAACAGCGTGACGGCGGCCGCAATATGGCCCTTGATGCGCAATACGGCCAGCGCGACAAAGAAGAAAATGATGGGGACCGCGGCGACCAGGGCCGACAGCCCCAGGCTGCCTAGCGGCGTGTAGATCTGATTCCAGGCTTGCATGGTGACTCCTCCAGGGTGGTACTTGTTAAAATCTTTTTATGGGTGCTGCGCTGGCGGCCGGCTTGTCCATGCCGGCCCCGATTGCCAGACTTGCCCTACTCCGGCTGGCCCTTCGCCTTCAACAAATCGGCCAGGCTGCGCGGGGCCGGCTTGAGCGGCGCGCGGTGCTGGGTCCAGCCCATCTGCCGCGCCGGCGTGAACGCACGCAAGCGCGTAGCGGCCCAGCGGAATGCGCGATAGGCCGTGGGGCTGGCGTAGGCGCCGCTCCAGAAGCGCCACACCATCTTGTCCATGCGGCTGTACTGGGCGCCCTGGCCGCGCAGCGGGTTGTTCACCTGCTGCGCCGGATCGCGGTTCGCTTCCGTGCGCAGCCGGATCAGCAACTGCGGAATGGGGATGCGCACCGGGCACACTTCACCGCAGGCGCCGCACAGGCTGGAGGCCGTGGCCAGGTCGGCCGTCGCGTCCAGCCCCAGCAGGTGGGGCGAGATGATCTTGCCGATCGGTCCCGGATAGGTGGTGCCGTAGGCGTGCCCGCCCACGCGCGCGTACACCGGGCAGTGGTTCATGCAGGCGCCGCAGCGGATGCATTGCAAGGTGGCGCGCAACTGTTCGTCCGCGTAAGCCTGGCTGCGGCCGTTGTCGAGCAGGACCAGGTGTACGGCGCGCGGGCCGTCCATTTCGCCGGGCCGGCGCGGGCCGGAAATCAGGTTGAAGTAGGTGGTAATGGCCTGGCCCGTGGCCGAGCGCGTGAGCAGGCTGGCCAGCGGCACGATGTGCTCCAGCTTGGCCACCACTTTTTCCATGCCCATGATGGCGATGTGCACGTCCGGCACCGTGGTGCTCAGGCGGCCGTTACCCTCGTTCTCCACCAGCCACAGGGTGCCCGTGTCGGCGGCCGCGAAGTTCACGCCGGACAGGCCAATGTCCGCTTCCACGAAGGCCTGGCGCATGGCGCGCCGGCCGGTCTGGATCAACTGGTCCACGTCTTCCGTGTAGGGCGTGCCGGGGATGTGCTGCTCGAACAGGGTGGCGATATCGGCCTTGGTCTTGTGCACGGCCGGCATGACGATGTGCGACGGCTTCTCGCCGGCCAGCTGGACGATGTATTCGCCCATGTCCGACTCCAGGCACGTCACGCCCCGCTGTTCCAGGTAGTGATTGAGTTCGATCTCCTCGCTGGCCATCGACTTGCCCTTGATGACGCGCTGCGCCTGGTGCGACTGGGCGATGCGGTGGATGATGTCATTCGCCTCGTCGGCCGTGGCGGCCCAGTGCACCTGCACGCCCGCTTCGGTCAGCTTCGCTTCCAGCTGCACCAGCAGGTCGGGCAGCCGGGCCAGCGCGTGCTGGCGGATCGCCTCGCCCAGGTCGCGCAGCTGTTCCAGCTCGTCGCCGTCGGGGAACTGGACGCTGCGCTTGGTCTGCAGGAAGTCCATGGCGCCGCGGAAGCTCTTGCGCAGCTTGGGGTCGTCCAGCGCCGCGCGGGCGCGCGCGCGGAAGTCGGCCGAAGGCATGAATTGCAGGGGGGCGGTGGTGCTCACGGGCTTACTCCTGGACCGGGCGGTCGGTGACGATGATGACCCACATCCAGCGCGGACCGTGAGCGCCGTAGGCCAGCGTCTGCTGGATATCGGAAGTCTTGGACGGGCCGGACGCCAGCACCACGTTGGTGGGCATGCCGTCGCCCCAGCGTTCGGCCTGGGCCGCCGCCTGCAGGTCCACGTGCAGCGTGTCGGCGTACACCAGCGCCACGTGCAGCGGCGGCACCAGCGACACGATGCGCGGCGTGCCGGCGTCCGGCGCCAGCACCAGCGTGCCGGTGGCGGCGATGCCGGAACGGGCCACCGTGAAACCGGCGTCCACGCTGTCGAACAGCTCGGCCTTCCACGCTTCCAGCGGACGCGCGAACGGCAGCGCTTCCACGGCCGGCGGCAGGATGTTCTTCAGGGCCGCGCCTTCGGCGGCGGCCGGGTCCAGCAGCAAACGCCGCACGCCTTGCGTGGCCAGCCGGCTGGCCAGTTGGGCCGGCCATTCGGCGCTGGTGGCGCACCACACATCGGCATGGGAAGCCGTCAGCGCGGCCTGCATGGCGGCCACCCGTTCGGCGGGCGTCTGTTCGGCGCGGCGCTGGTCATAGTGGGCGCGGATGCGCTGGTCCAGTTCCTCGGCATGCAGCTGCGCCGTGGCGGGAGCGGCCGCGCGCAGGCGGCCCAGCATCAGTTCGCGGGCATTCATGGTGCTCATGGGGCTACTCCTTACGCTTGTTCCAGTGGGGCCGCCTGGTCGCCGCCCGTGCGCCGCCACAGGAAGCTGGCCAGGTGTTCGACCGGCAGCGGCGCGTCCATGTGACGGGCCGCGTGGCCGATATTGAGCAGGCAGCCACAGTCGGCCGACACCAGCCGGTCGCAGCCGGTGGCGCAGGCGGCGGCCACCTTGTCGCGCACCATGGCGCCGGAAATGTCGGGATGCTTTAGCGAGAAAGTGCCGCCGAAACCGCAGCACTCCGACTCGTGTTCATGTTCGGCGCGCGTGACGCCGGGCAGCGCGTCCACCATCGCGACGCCGTGGGCGCGGGTGCCCATCTCGCGGCGCGCGCCGCAGGATGTATGCAGCACCACGCGCTCCGGCGACTGGCCGGCCGGGGCTTGCGTCGGGATGGACAGCTTCAGCACCAGCAACAGGAATTCGGTCAGCTCGAACACGCGGCTGGACAAGTCGAGCGCCTTGGCGTGGGCCACCGGGTCGTCCTCGAACAGGGTGGGCCAGTGGTGGCGCATCATGCCGGCGCAGGAGCCGGACGGCACGATCACGGGCCAGGGCTGGGCGAACAGGTCGAGCTGGGCCAGCGCCACGGCGCGCGCCTGTTCCGGGTTGCCGCTGCTGTAGGCGGGCTGGCCGCAGCAGCTTTGGCCACGGGGGAAGTGAACCGTCAAACCTTCGCGCTCCAGCAGGCGCACGGCATCGAGCCCGGCTTCGGGCATGAACAGGTCGATCACGCAGGTGCCGAACAGGTACACCTGCTCCGGTTTGGCGGGGTAGTCGCGGTCCTTCATGATGTCTCCTCGTTGGCGGCGCGGTTTGCGGTTTGGTTTTATAGCGCCCATAATCCCAGCGACGGCGGGGTCACACAAATTGGTTGGGCCAGTGCCCGTTTTACGTGCAGAGGAGGCAAACATGCGGGAAAAGCAAACCGGCGGACGGGTGGAGACGGTGCTGCGCAAGCTGGAACAGGCGCTGCTCGACGGCAGCCTGCCGGCCAACGCGCGCCTGCCGGCCGAGCGCGTGCTGGCCGAGCGCTACGAGGTGTCGCGCAACACGATACGGGAAGCCATCCAGCGCCTCAGCGCGCGGGGGCTGGTGCGCAGCCGCCCCGGCGCCGGCGTCTATGTGACGGACCAGCTGCGCACCGGCATGTCGTCCTCGCCGTGGGGCCAGCTGGTGGCCGACCATCCGGCCGTGCGCGACGATATCCTGGAATTTCGCCGCGTGCTGGAAGGGGCCACCGCCTATTTCGCCGCCCTGCGGGCCGACCCGGACGAACGGGCCCGCATCGCCGAGCTGATGGCGCAACTGGAGCAGGCCCGCGCCGTGGACGACAAGGTGGCCGAGGCGGCGGTGGACGCGCAGTTGCACGAGCAGATCGCGCTGGCCTCGCACAACTCGATGTTCCTGCATCTGCACACCAGCATCATCAGCATGCTGCGCGAGCACATCACGCTCAATGGCACCGGCCTGCGCGAGATCAGCCCGGCCACCTCGGACCAGCTGCTGCAACAGCACCGCAGCGTGTGCCTGGCGATCTGCGCCAGTCAGCCGGAGGAAGCCCGCACGGCCATGCAGACCCATATCGACTTCGTGCGCGTGCACGTGGCGCAGGGGGCGATCTAGCCGACGGTAAGTCGACAGCAAGTCGACGGCACGGCCTGAATTGGTCGGACCAGCGGGCCGGAAGGCGGCCGTGGCGGCCGCCGCTGACGCGCCGTTACAACAAAATTTTTTGCGCCGGGCTTGATGCGGCGATGGTTGGACTCACGCCCGCAGCATGTGGCGGTACTGGCTGGGCGTAACGCCCACCGTGGCCTTGAACTGGCGCGTGAAGGCGCTATGGTCGCCGTAGCCGCAGGCCTGGGCGATGTCGGCCACGCTGTCCGGCCCGGCCAGCAGGCGCGAGGCGGCGTCGAGCCGGGTCTTGATGATCATCTGGCGCGGCGTGAGATGAAAGATGCGTAAGAAATAACGCTCGATCTGGGCCACCGACATGCGGGCCGTGCGCGCCAGCGCGGGCAGGTGCAGCGGCTGGTCGTAATGTTCCTGGATCATGCGCACGGCCTCGGCCACCTTGCCGTAGGCGGGATTCTTCTGGTCGGCCATGGCCAGGTCGCGCGACACGCCCGTCAGACCGACGATGGCGCCATCGGCGTCGCGCAGGGCGGTCTTGCGGGTCAGGCACCAGCCGGGGTCGCGCGTGGGGTACAGGTGCAGCTCCAGCTGGTCCTCGATCTGGCCGCCGCCGGCCAGCACCGCCAGGTCCTGCGCCAGGTAGGTCTGGCCGAACGGATGGGCGAACACTTCGGCCGGGGTGCGCCCGATCAGCGCCGCCTTGTGCTTCACGCCGCAGCGCTGGACCAGCGTCTGGTTGACCACCACGTAGCGGCCCGCCACGTCCTTGACGAAGAACACCACGTCCGGCAGCGCATCGAACAATGGCTCGGCGAAGAACACGTCGGCGATGCGGGCGCCCAGCGCGGCGCGGCCGCCATCGGCCGCTCCCCGTGCCAGGCCTGCGCCTGCGTCTGCGCCTGCGTGGCCTGCGCCTGCCTCGGCTACCCCTGCCTCAGTTGCCCCTGCCTCAGCTGTCCCTGCCTCAGCTGCCCCTGCCTCAGCTGCCCCTGCCTCAGCTGCCCTTGCCCCTGCCCCGGCTGCCCCTGCCACGCCGCCCGTTGCCGTCGTTCCCGCCATGCCCGCCGCCCCCTGTGCTCCGTCGATCCGATCCCGCGCGCCTCGCCCCATGCGGCCGCCCGCCAATTCTCGCACAGGACCAGGCCCGCCGCCGCATCGGCAATTGTGCAGATTTCGTCATCTTCAGTGCGCAGCTTGTGCAAGACAGGAGCACGGGCCGGGCATAAGATTCTGTCCATGCAAACCATCTCCATCATCGATTCCCACACCGGCGGCGAACCGACCCGGCTGGTGACGGCCGGCGGCCCCGAACTGGGCACCGGCCCGCTCAGCGAACGGCTCGCCATCCTGCGCCGCGAGCACGACACCTTCCGCTCCGCCGTCGTCTGCGAGCCACGCGGCTCGGACGTGCTGGTGGGCGCGCTGCTGTGCGCGCCGCACGCCCCCGATTGTGCGGCCGGCGTCATCTTCTTCAACAACGTCGGCTACCTCGGCATGTGCGGCCACGGCACCATCGGGCTGGTGGCCTCGCTGGCCTACATGGGCCGCATCGGCGCCGGCCGCCACCGCATCGACACCCCGGTTGGCGTGGTGGAGGCGCAATTGCACGAAGACGGCAGCGTCACGGTCGATAACGTGCCGGCCTGGCGCAGCCGCCACGCCGTCATGGTGGATGTGCCGGGCTACGGCCCCGTGACGGGCGACGTGGCCTGGGGCGGCAACTGGTTCTTCCTGGTGGCGGACCACGGCCAGCAACTGCGCGTCGACAACGTGGACCAGCTGACAAGCTACACGGTCGCCGTGCGCAACGCAGTGGCGCAAGCCGGCGTGACGGGCGACGACGGCGCCGAGATCGACCATATCGAACTGTTCGCCCCATCGCGCACGGGCGCCGACAGCCAGAACTTCGTGCTCTGCCCCGGCAAGGCCTACGACCGTTCGCCCTGCGGCACCGGCACCAGCGCCAAGCTGGCCTGCCTGGCGGCCGACGGCAAGCTGGCCGAAGGCGCGCTGTGGCGCCAGGAGAGCATCGTGGGCAGCGTGTTCGAAGGCCGCTACCGCCGCGCGGCCGATGGCCGTGTGCTGCCCAGCATCCGTGGCCAGGCCTGGGTCAACGCCCAGTCCACCCTGATCCTCGACCCCAGCGATCCGCTGGTGTGGGGCATACGCTGATGTCCTCGCCGTCCAGCGCAACCGCCATCGTGATTGGCGCCGGCATCGTCGGCGCGGCCTGCGCCGACGCGCTGGCCGCCCGTGGCCTGCGCGTGACGGTGATCGAGCAGGACGCCATCGGCAGCGGCGCCACCGCCGCCGGCATGGGCCACCTGGTGGTGATGGACGATAACGAGGCCGAACTGGCGCTCACGGCATGGTCGCTGGCGCTGTGGCGGGAACTGGCGGCCGGCCAGCCGCAACGCCACGAATACAGCAACTGCGGCACCATCTGGATCGCGGCCGACGAGGAGGAACTGGCCGCCGCGCGCGCCAAGGCGCACACGCTGGCCAGCCACGGCGTGGCCTGCGAGCTGCTGGACCCGGCCGCTCTCTACGCCCGCGAACCCGCACTGCGTCCCGGCCTGGCCGGCGGCCTGCTGGTGGCCGGCGATGGCCTGGTCTATCCCCCCAAGAGCGCCCGCATCCTGCTCGACCGTGCCCGCGCCAACGGCGCCACGCTGGTGGCCGGCGGCGTGACCCGCATCGAGGACAACGGCGTGCTGCTGGCCGACGGCAGCCGCCATCAGGCCGACACCGTGGTGCTGGCGGCCGGATCGCGCTCGACCGCCCTGCTGCCGGCACTGCCGGTGCAGCCCAAGAAAGGCCATGTGGCCATCACCGACCGCTACCCCGGCTTCATCCGCCACCAACTGGTGGAACTCGGTTATATCAAGAGCGCCCACGCCGCCAGCGGTGAATCGGTGGCCTTCAACCTGCAACCCCGTCCAACCGGACAAATCCTGATCGGCTCCTCGCGCCAGTTCGACACCATCGACCTGGCCGTGGAGCCGCGCATGATGCGGCGTATGCTGCGCCATGCCGCCAGCTTTACCCCCGAGCTGGCCCAACTGAATCTGCTGCGCTGCTGGACCGGCCTGCGCGCCGCCAGCAGCGACGGCCTGCCCCTGATCGGGCCCCACGCGGCGCGGCGCGGCCTGTGGCTGGCCACCGGCCATGAAGGGCTGGGCATCACCACCTCGCTGGCCACGGCGCAGCTGCTGGCCGACCAGATGGTCGGCGCCCGCAGCGCCATTCCCTGCCAACCCTACCTGCCCAGCCGCTTCGACCAGCCGGCCCGCGCCCATGCCTGACTTCAGCACCAGCAGCGGCACCGGCAGCGCCAGCGGCTCCGGCACCGGCGCCGGCGCAAGCGCCAACGCCAGCTTTGGCTTCAGTTCCAGCGCCAACGCAACCACCAGCGCCATCACGCTCACCATCGACGGCCAGCCTGTCTGCGTGGCGCCCGGCACCAGCGTGGCGGCCGCCGTCGCGCTGGCCGGCAGCATGGTCACGCGCCGCTCCGTCACCGGTATGGCGCGCGCGCCCCTGTGCGGCATGGGCATCTGCCAGGAATGCCGGGTGACGATAGACGGCCGACCGCACCAGCTGTCGTGCCAGACCCTGTGCGCGCCCGGCATGCAGGTGCGCACCGCGCGCGATGGAGCGCAGCCATGAAGCGCTCCTTCGGCGTGCTGGTGATCGGCGCCGGCCCCGCCGGCCTGGCGGCGGCGCACGCAGCGGCGGCCCATGGCGTCAGCGTGGGCATGGCGGACGATAACCCGCAGGCCGGTGGCCAGATCTGGCGCGGCGGCCCCGCGCGGCAGGCCGACGCGCGCGCGCGCGACCTGTGGCACACGCTGGCCAACGCCCCCAACGTCACGTTGCTGCACCAGTGCCGGGTCGTCTGTCCGCTGGAGGGCAAGCGGCTGCTGGCGCAAACGCCCGCCGGCCCAATCGAACTGGCCTACGGCAAATTGATCATCGCCACCGGCGCGCGCGAACTGCTGCTGCCCTTCCCCGGCTGGACCCTGCCCGGCGTGACGGGCGCGGGCGGCATGCAGGCGCTGGCCAAGGGCGGCTTTCCGGTGGCCGGCAAGCGCGTGATCGTGGCCGGCTCCGGCCCGCTGCTGCTGGCCGCCGCCGCCACGCTGAAACAACAAGGCGCGCATATCGCCGCCATCATCGAACAAGCGGCGTGGCCCAGGTTGGCGCGATTCGCGCTGGGCCTGCTGGCCACGCCATCCAAGGTCACACAGGCGCTGCAACTGGCATGCCGGTTGCGCGATGTGCCCTATCTGCGCGACAGCTACGTGCTGTCCGCGCACGGCGGCGACACGCTGCGCTCAGTGATGCTGCAACGCCGCGGCCGCACCGAACAGTGGGACTGCGACCTGCTGGCCTGCGGCTACGGCCTGCTGCCCAACGTGGAGCTGGCGCTGGCCCTGGGCTGCGCCGTCGAAAACGACGGCATGGCGCCCGATGGCGACGGCATGGCGCCGCCAGCCGTGCGGGTCGATGCATGGCAGCGCACCAGCGTGGCGGACGTGCTGTGCGCCGGCGAAGGCACGGGCGTGGGCGGCGTGGACCTGGCATTGGCCGAAGGCCGCATCGCCGGGCTGGCCGCCGCCGGCCACACGCAAGCCATGCCGGCGCTGTTCGCCGAACGGGCCCGCTGGCGCCAGTTCGCCGCGCGCCTGGCGCGCGCGTTCGCGCCGCGCCCCGAACTGGCGCGGCTGGCCTGCGACGACACCATCGTGTGCCGCTGCGAGGACGTGCGCCACGCCGAACTGCGCGAACACACCAGCTGGCGCGGCGCCAAGCTGCACACCCGTTGCGGCATGGGCCCGTGCCAGGGCCGCGTGTGCGGCGGCGCCACGGGCCTGCTGTACGGCTGGCGGCCGGACGCGGTGCGCGTGCCGCTGTCGCCCACGCGCATCGAGAGCTTCGTCGAAGAATAAAGGGACACGTCGTCCGTTTTTAACCAAGGAGATCAGCATGGCCGCAGCAAAATGGGAAGGGGTATTCCCCGCCGTCACCACCAAATTCAAACCGAACGAGGAGCTCGACCACGCCGCCATGGAACGCCACTTCGCGTTCCAGATCGACAGCGGCGTGCACGCCCTGCTCACCTGCGGTTCGCTGGGCGAGGCCAGCACCCTGTCGTTCGAGGAAAAACTGGACGTCACCCGCACCGCGCTGCGGGTGGCCGATGGCCGCGTCCCGGTGCTGGTCAACGTGAGCGAAACGCGCACCCTGACGGCCTGCCGTTTCGCCGAGCAGGCGCACGCGCTGGGCGTGCAGGGCTTGATGGTGATGCCGTCCGTGCTGTACGCGGCCGATGCGCGCGAGGCGCGCGACAACCTGCGCACCATCGCCCAGGCGGCCCAGTTGCCGATCATGGTGTACAACAATCCGGTGTCGTACAAGGTGGACCTGACCCCGGACGACTTCCAGGAACTGGCCGACTGCGAATGGATCGTGGCGATCAAGGAATCGACCGACAACGTGCGCCGCATCACCGACCTGCGCAACGCCGTCGGCCACCGCTACCAGCTGTTCATGGGCGTGGACGACCTGTCGTTCGAAGGCCTGGCGGTGGGCGCGGACGGCCTGTTGGCCGGCCTGGTGGTGGCGTTCCCGAAAGAGACGGTGGCGCTCTACAAACTGATGAAGGCCAGGCGCTGGGATGAGGCGCTGGCGCTGTACCAGTGGTTCATGCCGCTGATGCACCTGGACGTGTCGAACAAGCTGGTGCAGAACCTCAAGCTGGTCGAAACGCTGGCCGGCGTAGGCAACGAGAACGTGCGCCGTCCGCGCCAGCCGCTGCAAGGGGCCGAGCGCGAGCGCGTGACGGCCATCGTGCAGCGCGCGCTGGCCAACCGGCCCGACGTCAGCGCCCTGTTCTGACGCGCCTGCCCCGGCCTGCCCGCTGTCAGGCCGAAGGCGGATCGATGCGGGCCAGCGCATCGGCGATCGGTGCGGCCGCCAACGGCCGCACCAGCCGTTCCACCTCCTGGCCGTCACGCAGGAAGATCAGGGTGGGCCACAGCTTGACCCGGAACGAGCGGCCCAGCGGCCGCCCCGGTCCATCCTCGACCTTGATATGGGTCAGCGCCCCATGGCTGGCCAGCGCCTGCGCCAGCGGCGCCTGGGCCGCCATGCAATGGCCGCACCAGTTGGTGCCAAATTCAAGCAAGACCGCCCCTGGCAGGGCGTCGATCCGGTCCCGTGCGGGGGCATCCGTCCGATACTGGGTTTCCATTCTCACTCCCCGGCCCGCCCCCGGCATAGCCGCAACCGCTGGACGGACACTGTTGCATAGAAAAAATATATGGTGATTTTTTGCAATTTTCAGTGTCATTTTGAAACTGCATGTGCTTTAATGGTAAACAGAAAAGCACAATCGTGTGACACATTTGCAGCAGCCCATGCGGAAAGCACCGGACTGGCCGACTCACCAGGAGCTGACATGAAGATCCACCTGCCCATCCTGCTCGCCACGTTGCTGACTGGCGCTGGCGGCGCCGCACAGGCGGCCGCCGTGCCGGTGGTGACCATCGATGCCCCGCAATGCCGCGCGGCCCTGGCGGCCGTGCCCTGCCGCGTGACCAGCCTGTCGCCGGCGGCCAGCCATCCCGGCGATGCGCCCGAGCTCGCGTTCGCGCAGCCCGGCGACGACCTGCAGGCGCTGGACGACTACATGCCCACGCCCGCCTCGGTGCACACGCCGGCCACCGACGCCGCCCCCGTGCCCGAGCCGGCGCAATTCCTGATGCTGCTGGCCGGCGTGATCCTGCTCGGCCTGAGTTCGACCCGGCAGGAAAAGTACGACAAATTCTCTGCCTGAGAACCCAGCCAGTCCATTGCATCCCGCCGCGCGCGGGATTTTTTTTTATCAGTACGGAAAACTACAGGCCGCAGACGGCGTGGATGTTGGTCAGCGCGACGCCATGCCACACGGCCCGCCCCATGCAACTGAGCTTCTGCACGCCATCGTCGGTGGCGGCGGTGACGAAGATGGCCAGCGCCAGCAGCACGCCAACAAGAATCAGGATGCCTTTGATCAGGTCTTTGTTCATGGAACGGGCAAAGCCAGGTGAATGCGGGAGGCCATTCTAGCGTGCGGTCACGCGCGCGCGCAATGCGCGCAGGCCCCGCGCCGTCATGCGTGCAACTGGCCGTCCGGCTGGGCCGGCGCGGCCGGATGGGCTTCGTCCACCGGCGTCACCATCGGAATGCGCAGCACGAAGCTGGCGCCGTGGCCCAGCGTGCTGCTGACGGTGATGTTGCCGCCGAACTGCTTGGCGATCAGGTTGAACACGATGTTCAGGCCCAGCCCCGTGCCGCCCTGCCCGCGCCGGGTGGTGACGAAGGGGTCGAACACCTTGTCGATCATGTCCGGCGCGATGCCCTTGCCGTTGTCGACCACCTGCATCTCGATCCAGTCGCCATCCTGCACCACGTTGATGGCGATGGTGCCTTCGGCGTCCGGCTCGAAGGCGTGCTCCACGCAGTTAAGCGTGAGGTTGGTGATGACCTGCGCCAGCGCGCCCGGATAGCTGTCGAGCACGATGTCGGGCGGACAGGCGATGGTGACGTGGATGTGGGTCTTCTTGAGCTTGGGCTGCAGGCTGGCCACCACTTCCGTGATGTAGTCGCGCAGCTCGAAGCGGCGCCGCGCCTCGCTCACCTGGTCCACGGCGATCTGTTTGAAACTGTGGATCAGGTGCGCCGCGCGGTAGGCGTTGTTCATGATCAGGCGCGTACTCTCGCCGGCCGTCTCCACATAACGGGTGATGTCGGACTTCTTGATGTTGCCACCTTCGATGGCCTGGTGCACCTTCTCGGTCGCCTCCAGCAGCACCGAGGCGCTGGTGAGCGCGATGCCGACCGGGGTGTTGATCTCGTGCGCCACGCCGGCCACCAGCCCGCCCAGTGAGGCCAGCCGCTCGGCCTGCAGCAGCGATTCCTGGGTGCGGCGCAAGTCGTCCAGCGCCTTGGCCGTTTCCTGGGCCGACTTGCGGGCCTCGTCCTCGGCCTCGCGGATGCGGGCGATGATGGATTTCACGCGGCGCTGGATGGCGTTGAAGCCGCGGATCACTTCACCCAGTTCGTCATGGCGGTTGTCGGCCAGTTCCTCCACCTCGTCGCTGCCGCGTGTAGCCAGGTCGAACAGGCCGTCGCGCAACTGCTTGAGCGGTTCGAACACGATGCGCAGCGACAGCGCCAGCGCCGCCACCAGGATCAGGTCCAGCAGCAGCACTTCCGTCACCTTGCGCCGCACTTCGGCCGCCAGCGTGGCGTCGATCTGGGCCCGGCTGAAATTGACCACCACCCGTCCCACGATGACGGGCTTGAGCGAAGCCCCGGCCGCGCCCGAATCGCGGTAGGCCAGGTCGGCCACCACGGGCGCGCCGGAAACGGGCGCGTCGTTCTCGATCGAGACGACGCCGCCGCCATCGTTGCGCAATTTACCGGAGAACAGGCCGACCGAGGTGTCGTACACGCGGATGGCCACCAGTTCCGGCGGCAGCATCTCGGCCGCCACGATGTTGTCCACCTTGGCCTTGTCCAGGTCCCACAGGGCCGATGGCAAGCTGGTCTGCAGGCGCGTCAGCACGCCCTGGCGCAGGCGCTGGTTGCTCACTTCCAGTTCATGGCCAAGGCTGTATTGAGCATACGTGCCGGAAATAGCCAGCACCAGCGTGACGATGACCACGAACAGCGCCGTCAGCCGACCTTGGATACCAAACATCTACACACCTCCCCGGAACACCGGGCTCCGCCCGCGGCGGAACCAAAACGTGGATTTGACGGCAACGTCCCAATGTACGGTATGACATGCGTCTTGGCAAGAACTGCCGGCGCCAGCCCCGTCCGGGCCCCCGTTTGGTTCCGTTTTTGCCGCGTTTGACCCCGTTTTACCCGCGATTCGGGCTTGCCGGCGCACTGCTGGCGCCACCGGCGCGGCCCGGCCGGCTCGCGGCACACAGCGCGCCGCGACGATGGTAAGATCGGGACAACAGAACGCCGGAGGCGCCATGACTGCCACTTACCACCACATTCCGCTGGCCCAGGTCGAACCCGGCATGGTGCTGTCGGACGAACTGCTCGATGTGCAGGGCCACGTGCTGCTGCCGCAGGGGACCGTGCTGACCGAAGCCATGCTGGAGCTGATGCCGCGCCACGGCATCGCCGTGCTGCCGATCGCCACGCCGCCCATCTCGCAGGACGAACTGGCCGCCACCCGCGAACATTACCAGCAACGCATCAACCACCTGTTCCGCAAGCACGACCCGGACAACGACCGCGACTGGGCCACGGGCCTGCTGCGCCATTACGTGACGGACTTCCGGTTGGGCATGGAGGACATCCCCGAATGAGCACGCCGCTGACCTACGACGACATCGTCAAGAACCTGGACGACCTGCCCTCGCTGCCGGCCGTCGTGATGGAGCTGCTCAACAGCATAGACCAGGAGGAGGTGGACATTTCCATCCTGGCGAAAAAGGTCTCGCACGATTCGGCGCTCACGGCCAAGACGCTGCGGCTGGCCAATTCCTCGCTGTATGGCTTGCAGGTCAAGGTCACCACCATCCAGCAGGCCATCACCTTCCTCGGTTTCCAGACCACGCGCAACCTGATCACGGCGGCCGCCGTCACCGGCTGCTTCGCCGAGGGCCGCTGCGAAGGTTTCGACCACAAGCGCTTCTGGCGCCATTCGATCGCCACGGCCGCCTGCGCCAAGGTGCTGGCGCGCCAGATGCGCTTTAACCAGGACTACGCCTTCACGGCCGGCCTGCTGCACGACATCGGCCGGCTGGTGCTGGTGGCCTGCTTCCCGCAGCAGTACGCGCAGGCGATCGCCCACCGCGACGCGCACGACTGCACGCTGCTGGAAGCGGAACGGACGGTGCTGGGCATCGACCACGTGGACGCGGGCATGGCGCTGGCCGAACACTGGAATTTTTCCGACACCATGCGGCTGGCCATTGGCGGCCACCATGACCCGGAGACGCCGGGCGCCGGCTTCCTGGCCGCCATCATCCACGTGGCCGACGCCATGGTCCATGCGCTGGACCTGGCCCAGATCCCGGACGGCCTGGTACCGCCGGTATCGACCGTGGCCTGGACGGCGCTGGCCTTGAATGAGGAAACCTGCTTGCAGCTGTTCCGCGAGACGGAACTGCAGTTTGGGGAGATCGCGATGGTGCTGCTGTCCTGAGCCGTCCAGGCTCGGCCCGGCGAACCGCGGGATTGCCACCACCGGCGCGATAAGGCGCAGGACACAGCCACGCCGGGTCGGCGCGGACGGCCCGCCTCAAGCCTGCCGGCGCCGGTCAGGCGCGACAGACCATTGTGGGCGCCATCAGTGGCGCGCGTAGTTGCCGGTCTCGGGGCGGTCGGCGCGGTCCTCTGGCTTGGGGCGGCCCTGGGCGTCGGACAAACGGTACTTGGTGCGGCGATCGCCCATCAAGTCGCGCAGGTCGCGGATGCTCATGCCCGTCACTTCATGCATGCGGATCAGCAGCGAGGCGCCCACCGGCAAACGGTGGTGGCGGATCTTGCTGATGACGGGCGGCGCCACTTCCAGCAGGCGCGACAATGCGGCATCGTTCTTCAGCTGCATTTTGCCCAGCAGGATATCGAGCAAATGGTTGGGATTGTAGCTTTCCTGGGAAGCGAGAGCGTGGTGTGCCATGATGTTCCTCGTCTGTGATGATGATGAAATAGTGCTGCTACGAACTTAAGGCACGCTTAGCGCACCGCCAGTTCCAAAGGCCTCAGACTGCTTGCCTTTCATGCAATATCTTATGCCTAAATCCCAATGTTTCAGCCGCCGGTGGGGCGCGAAGATTGTTTGACCTCAACCATTGGCCGGAAAACTTAGCAACATGGCCATTTCATCACACAAAGCAAAATTGCGGCGCACGCAAGTTGGACGCGGGGTCAGGCCCGCCCGCGCCGATTTACGGTAAACTACCGCCTGAAGGCCCCGCGCCGCCCGGCCCGGTCCGCAACCGCGCAACACGACCACAGCACCCCATTGAAAACCAAGACTCCCGTCCAGCCGTTCTATTTCATCCCCGAGCCGCTCGATAACACCCGGCTGGCCCACCTGTGCGGCCCGCTCGACGAGAACCTGCGCCAGATCTCGGCCGCGCTGGACGTCACCATCTTCCGCCGCGGCGAGAAATTCATCGTCAGCGGCAGCAACGCCGAACGGGCCGTGCAAATCCTGGAACAGTTCTACGCCGTCGCCAACAAGGTGGTGCCGATCGAGGAAGTGCAGCTGGCCCTGGTGGAGCAGCGGGCCGGACTGGCCGGCGTGGTCGAGCAACACCCGGAAGCGCCGTTCGTGGAACCGGACATCGCCAGCCCCGTGCTCAAGACGCGCCGCAGCGACCTGCGCGGGCGCACGCCGCACCAGATCCGCTACCTGCGCAACGTGCTCGAACATGACATCAGCTTCGGCATCGGCCCGGCCGGCACCGGCAAGACCTACCTGGCCGTGGCCTGCGCCGTGGACGCGCTCGAACGCGACGCCGTCAAGCGCATCATCCTGACCCGCCCCGCCGTGGAAGCGGGCGAACGGCTGGGCTTCCTGCCGGGCGACCTGGCGCAGAAGGTCGATCCCTACCTGCGTCCCCTGTACGACGCGCTGTACGACTTGCTCGGCTTCGACCGTACCCAGAAGATGTTCGAAAAGCAGGTGATCGAGATCGCCCCGCTGGCCTACATGCGCGGCCGCACCCTGAACCACGCGTTCGTGATTCTGGACGAAGCCCAGAACACGACGGTGGAACAGATGAAGATGTTCCTGACCCGCATCGGCTTCGGCAGCAAGGCCGTGGTCACCGGCGACGTGACCCAGGTCGACCTGCACAAGACCATGAAGAGCGGCCTGGTGGATGCCGTACAAGTGCTCAAGGACGTGCGCGGCATCGCCTTCACCCAGTTCACCAGCGAAGACGTGGTGCGCCATCCGCTGGTGGCGCGCATCGTCGACGCCTACGAGACGGCGCACGCGCACCACGCCGAAATCGCCCCCTTACTCAAAGCCACCGCCATTAAAAATGTCCGAAAAAAATAAACTGAGCCTGTCGGTGCAATATCCCGATCCCCGCCTGCAACAGAGCATCACCCGTCCCAAGGTACGGCGCTGGGTCCAGGCCGCGCTGCTGGCGCCGGCCGAACTGACCATCCGCTTCGTCGACGCCGAGGAAGGCCGCGCCCTGAACCGCGACTACCGCGGCAAGGATTACGCCACCAACGTGCTGACCTTCGCCTACAACGAAGGCGAGGAAGCACTGCCGGACGACGCGCCCACCCAGGCCGACATCATCCTGTGCACGGACGTGCTGGAGCGCGAGGCGGCCGAGCAGAAGTTGTCGGTGGAACAGCACACGGCCCACCTGATCGTGCACGGCGTGCTGCACGCGCAAGGCTACGACCACCTGGACGACGAGGAAGCGGCCGAAATGGAAGGCCTGGAAACGCAAATCCTGGCCCGGCTCGGCGTCGCCGATCCTTACGCCGCCGAAAAATTGGCGACGTAACACGGGAACCCGGTTTTCATGATGGCAAAATGGTAAAAACGGCCCCGCCATCGGGTTTGGTGTATCCTATATCCCTTCGAAACAACGGCTCACGCCTCCTATGCAAGAGCACTCTAGTGGCGTCAAGTCTGACGCCAAGCCCCATCGGTCACTGTTTGAACGCCTGACCGCCCTCATATCCCCCGAGCCCGAGAACCGTGCGGAACTGCTCGACGTCCTGCATGACGCCCACGAACGCAACCTGATCGACGCCGACGCCCTGTCGATGATCGAAGGCGTGTTCCAGGTGTCGGACCTGTCGGCGCGCGACATCATGATCCCCCGTTCCCAGATGGACGTGATCGACATTTCCAAGCCCATCGAGGAATGGATGCCGTCCGTGCTGCAGACGGCCCACTCGCGCTTCCCCGCCATCGAGGGCGAGCGCGACAAGGTGATCGGCATCCTGCTGGCCAAGGACCTGCTGCGCTACTACGCCGAGGAATCGTTCGACGTGCGCGACATGCTGCGCCCGGCCATCTTCATCCCCGAATCGAAGCGCCTGAACGTGCTGCTGCGCGACTTTCGCGCCAACCACAACCACATGGCCATCGTGGTCGATGAATACAGCGGCGTGGCCGGCCTGATCACCATCGAGGACGTGCTGGAACAGATCGTCGGCGACATTGAAGACGAATACGATTTCGACGAGGAAGAGGACAACATCCTGTCCATCAAGGAAGGCCAGTTCGGCCCCCGCTGGCGCATCAAGGCGCTGACCGAGATCACCCAGTTCAACGAGGAACTCGACACCGCCCTGCCCGACGACGACGTCGACACCATCGGCGGCCTGGTGGCCAAGCACCTGGCCCGCATGCCGCACAAGGGCGACGTGTTCGACCTGGACGGCCTGCGCTTCGAAGTGCTGCGCGCCGACGCGCGCCAGGTGCACGTGCTGCTGGTGGAAAAACTGCCGGCCACGCCGGAGCAAGACGCGTAACATGCGTTTTCGCCGCACCGATCCCAACGCCCCGCCCAAACCCCAGCGCAGCACCCGCGGCCGGATGACCATCACGGCCGCCGCCGGTGCGGCCGCCGTGTTCGCGTTCGCCCCGTTCGGCTGGTGGCCGCTGGAAATCTTCAGCCTGGCCATCCTGTTCTACCAGGTGCTGCGCAGTTCCAGCGTCAAGGGCGGTGCCCTGATCGGCTGGGCCTACGGCTTCGGCTGGACGGCGGCCGGCGTCTGGTGGCTGTACGTGTCCATGCACACCTACGGCGGCATGCCGGCGCCGCTGGCCGCCGCCGCCGTGGCGCTGCTGGCCTGGGCCATGGGCGCCTACGTGGCGCTGGCCATGGCCGGCGCCTCGTGGCTGCGCCAGCGCTGGGCGCTGCCGCTGCCCGCCTCCAACCTGCTGCTGCTGCCGGCCATGTGGTCGCTGTGCGAGTGGGTGCGCGGCTGGCTGTTCACGGGCTTCCCGTGGCTGTCGGCCGGCTACGCTCACAACCACAGCCCGCTGGCCGGCTACGCGCCCGTGCTCGGCGTGTACGGCCTGGGCTGGCTGGCGGCCGTGTGCGCGGGCGCCCTGCTGCTCCTGCTGCACCGCAGCCGCTGGCGCGCGCTGGCCCTGGTGGTGGCCATCCTGGCCGGCGGCGGCGCGCTCACCCAGCTGCACTGGACCTACGCGGAGGGCAAACCGATCTCGGTGCGCCTGATCCAGGGCAACGTGCCGCAGGACGAAAAATTCAACGGCGCCCACGTGCTGGCCGCGCTCACGCAATACCGCGACGCCATCATGGCCGCCCCGGCCGACCTGATCGCCACGCCGGAAACGGCGGTCGTCATGTTGCCGCAGCAGCTGCCGCCGGACTACCTGCCGGCCATCAGCCTGTTCCTGCAGCGCAGCGGCAGCAGCCTGATGCTGGGCATTCCCATGGCCGACAGCCAGACAGCCTACTTCAACAGCGTGCTGGGCATGACGCCCGTGCCCAACGCCGCCTACTACCGCTACGACAAGCATCACCTGGTGCCGTATGGCGAATTCATCCCGCTCGGCTTCCGCTGGTTCGTCGACCTGATGAACATCCCGCTCGGTGACCAGACCAGCGGCCCCACGATCCAGCCCACGTTCGCCGTCAAGGACCAGCGCGTGCTGCCCAATATCTGCTACGAAGACTTGTTCGGCGAAGAGATCGCGGCCCAGCTGAACCACCCGGCCGGCGGCCAGAAGCCGGCCACCTTGCTGCTCAACGAATCGAACCTGGCCTGGTTCGGCGACACCATCGCCATTCCCCAGCATTTGCAGATTTCGCAGATGCGCACGCTGGAGACGGGCCGCCCCATGCTGCGCGCCACCAACACGGGCGCCACGGCCGTCATCGACGGGCGCGGCAACGTGGTGGCGCGCCTCGCGCCCAACACCAACGGCACGCTGGCCGCCACCGTGCAGGGCATGGCCGGCAGCACCCCCTACATTTTGTGGGGGAACAAGCTGGCGCTGGCGCTGTGGACGCTGGCCCTGGCGGGCGCCTGGCTGTGGGGGCGGCGCGTGACAAATTCGGCAAAAAAACAGTCCGAGGCCCCCTAATCTCTGCTACCGCCCCCAAAACCCGCTAAAATTAGCCGCTTTAGCGAAACTGCAACCGTTGCGCCCCGCTGCGCGCTACCGATCAAACAAGATGCTCACATTTCAACAAATTATCCTGACCTTGCAAACCTACTGGGACAAGCAAGGCTGCGCCCTGCTCCAGCCCTACGACATGGAAGTGGGTGCCGGCACCTTCCACACCGGGACGTTCCTGCGCGCGATCGGCCCCGAGCCATGGCGCGCGGCCTATGTGCAGCCATCGCGCCGCCCCAAGGATGGCCGCTACGGCGAGAACCCGAACCGCCTGCAGCACTACTACCAATACCAGGTGGTGCTCAAGCCGGCGCCGGAAAACATCCTGGACCTGTACCTCGGTTCGCTCGAAGCACTGGGCCTGGACCTGAAGCAGAACGACGTGCGTTTCGTCGAGGATGACTGGGAAAGCCCGACCCTGGGCGCCTGGGGCCTGGGCTGGGAAGTGTGGCTGAACGGTATGGAAGTGACCCAGTTCACCTACTTCCAACAAGTGGGCGGCCTCGATTGCAAGCCCGTGCTGGGCGAGATCACCTACGGCATCGAGCGCCTGGCCATGTACCTGCAAGGCGTGGAAAACGTCTATGACCTGGTGTGGACCGAGTGGGAAGAGAACGGCGTCACCAAGAAGCTGACCTACGGCGACGTGTTCCACCAGAACGAAGTGGAGCAATCGACCTACAACTTCGAGCACGCCAACACGGAACTGCTGTTCGCCCAGTTCGCCAACCACGAATCGGAAGCCAAGCGCCTGATCGAACTGCAACTGACGCTGCCGGCCTACGAGCAGATCATGAAAGCGTCGCACAGCTTCAACATGCTGGACGCGCGCGGCGCCATCTCCGTCACCGAACGGGCCGCCTACATCGGCCGCGTGCGCACGCTGTCGCGCCTGGTGGCGCAAGCCTATTACGACTCGCGTGAGCGCCTGGGCTTCCCCATGCTGCCCGCCTCCGCCACCGCCGCCTGAGCCGAAAAGAATAGAAACGATATGAACCAGACTCTCTTAATCGAACTGCTGACCGAAGAACTGCCGCCCAAGGCGCTGGCCAAGCTGGGCGCCGCCTTCGCCGCCGGCATCGTCAACGGCCTCAAATCGCGCGACTTCCTGGAAGCCGACAGCGCCGCCACCACCTACGCCACGCCGCGCCGGCTGGCCGTGTCCATCACCGGCGTGCGCGCCACTTCGCCGGATAAATCCATCCGCGAAAAAGTGCTGCCCGTGAGCGTGGCGCTGGACGCCAACGGCAACGGCACCGCGCCGCTGGCCAAGAAACTGGCCGCGCTGGGCTTCCCCAACCTGACCGTGGACCAGCTGGAACGGGCCCAGGACGGCAAGGCGGAAAGCTTCTTCTACACCTACACGGCAGCCGGCAGCGCGCTGCAGGCCGGCCTGCAGGCCGCGCTGGAGGAATCGGCGGCCAAGCTGCCCATCCCCAAGCTGATGAGCTACCAGCGCCCGGACGGCGCCACCGTCAACTTCGTGCGCCCGGCGCACAGCCTGATCGCGCTGCACGGCGCCACCGTGCTGCCGCTGACCCTGCTGGGCCTGACGGCCTCCAACACCACGCTGGGCCACCGTTTCCTGATGGCCGACGGCAGCCGCAGCATCACCATCGCCAACGCCGACAGCTACGCCGCCACCCTGGCCGAACAGGGCAAGGTGGTGCCCAGCTTCGAAGCGCGCAAGGAAAAGATCCGCGCCGCCCTGCTGGACAAGGCCGGCGCCGACCAGGTGCTGATGCCCGAAGCGCTGCTCGATGAAGTGACCGCGCTGGTCGAATGGCCGGTGGTCTACGAGTGCCACTTCGAGGAACAGTTCCTGGCCGTGCCGCAGGAATGCCTGATCCTGACCATGCAGACCAACCAGAAATACTTCGCGCTGACGGACGCGCAAGGCAAGCTGCGTTCGCGCTTCCTGATCGTCTCCAACATCGCCACCGCCACCCCGGACGCCATCGTCGGCGGCAACGAGCGCGTGGTGCGCCCGCGCCTGTCGGACGCCAAGTTCTTCTTCGAGCAGGACAAGAAGAAGAGCCTCGGTTCGCGCCTGCCGCTGCTGAAGAACGTGGTCTACCACAACAAGCTGGGCACCCAGGCCGAGCGCAGCGAGCGGGTCACGGCGCTGGCCGCCGCCATCGCCCGCGCGCTGGGCACGGACGTCTCGCTGGCCACCCGCGGCGCCCTGCTGTCCAAGGCCGACCTGCTGACCGACATGGTGGGCGAGTTCCCTGAGCTGCAAGGCATCATGGGCACCTACTACGCGCGCCACGACGGCGAGCACGAGGAAGTGGCGCTGGCCGCCTCCGAGCACTACCAGCCACGCTTCGCCGGCGACGCCCTGCCCACTACCGCCACCGGCACAGCCGTGGCGCTGGCCGACAAGCTCGAAACCCTGGTCGGCATCTGGGCCATCGGCCTGCAGCCGACCGGCGACAAGGACCCGTTCGCGCTGCGCCGCCACGCGCTGGGCGTGCTGCGCATGCTGGTGGAAAAACGCCTGCCGCTGGCCATCAGCGCCGTGCTGGCCGATGCCGCCGCCGAATTCGTGGCCATCCCCGGCTTCAAGAATCCGGCCGCCGAAGTGACGGCCTTCATGCTCGACCGCCTGCGCGGCATGCTGCGCGAGCGCGGCTTCTCGCCCAACGAGATCGAAGCCGTGGTGGCCCAGAATCCGGACCGCCTGGACGACATCGTGCAGCGCCTGGAAGCGGTGCAAGCCTTCGCCGCGCTGCCGGAGAGCGCCTCGCTGGCCGCCGCCAACAAGCGCATCACCAACATCCTGAAGAAGAACGAGGAAGCGCTGGCGCAAAGCGGCAACGCGGGCGTCAATGCGGCGCTGCTGCAGGACACGGCCGAGAAGAACCTGGCCGCCGCCGTCACCCGCGTGCAGCCGGAAGTGGACGCGGCGTTCGCCCGCGGCGACTTCGCCGGCACGCTCAAGACGCTGGCCCAGCTGCGCGATGACGTGGACGCCTTCTTCAACGACGTGATGGTGATGGCCGACGACGTCGCCCTGCGCAACAACCGCCTGGCCCTGCTGTCGTCGCTGCACGGCATGATGAACCGCGTGGCCGACATTTCCAAGCTGGCGGCCTGATATGGGAAGTCCGGCACTCAAACTGATCATCCTCGACCGCGATGGCGTGATCAACCATGACTCGCCGGACTTCATCAAGTCGCCGGCCGAGTGGCACGCCATTCCCGGTTCGCTGGAAGCGATCGCCCGCCTGAACCAAGCTGGCTACCGGGTGGTGGTGGCGTCGAACCAGTCGGGCATCGCCCGCGAGTACTTCGACATGACGGTCCTCAACGCCATCCACCAGAAGATGCACATGCTGGCGCAGCAGGTGGGCGCCACCATCGACGCCGTGTTCTTCTGCCCGCACGCGGCAGCCGACAGCTGCGATTGCCGCAAGCCCAAGCCCGGCATGTTCGACGAAATCGCCAAGCGTTACCAGGTCAGCCTGAAGGGTGTGCCGACCGTGGGCGACTCGCTGCGCGACCTGCAGGCCGGCTACGAACGCGGCTGCGTGCCCTACCTGGTCCTGACCGGCAAGGGCGAGAAGACCCACAGCACTGGCGGCCTGCCGCCCGGCACCACGGTGTTCCCGGACCTGGCGGCCACCGTCAGCCACCTGCTCAAGACGGCATCGGCCAGCGCGCCGCAAGCCGCCAACAATCAATAACTACACCAATATCGAGTTCTGGAGTCCGCGTTGCGTGATACCGTTTTGTTCCTGCGTTCCCTGCTGTTCATGATCATCATGGTCGTTTCGACCATCATCTGGGCCTGCGTCTGCTTCCTGGCCGCGCCCCTGCCTTACAACAAACGCTTCTGGGTCACGGCGCGCTGGAACGTGTTCATGATCTGGTGCGCCAAGGTGATCTGCGGCATCCGCTACCAGGTCAAGGGTGCCGAGAATTATCCCGACGCGCCGGCCGTGGTGCTGTCCAAGCACCAGTCGGCATGGGAAACCATCTTCCTCTTGCCGAACATGCCGCGCCCGCTGGTGTTCGTGTTCAAGAAGGAGATCCTGTACATTCCGTTCTTCGGCTGGGCCATGGCGCTGCTGCGCATGATCCCGATCGACCGTAACAAGGGCAAGAACGCATTCAAGGATGTGGTGCGGCATGGTAAACGCCGCCTGAAGGACGGCCAATGGATTATCATGTTCCCCGAAGGGACCCGCATCCCGGTCGGACAGGCAGGCAAGTACAAGAGCGGCGGTACGCGCCTGGCCATCGCGACCGGCGCCGTGGTGGTGCCGATCGCGCACAACTCCGGCGAATGCTGGCCCAAGAACTCGTTTATCAAACGTCCGGGCCTGATCACGGTATCGATCGGCAAGCCGATCTCGCCCGAAGGCCAGACGCCGGACAGCATGATGCAACAGGTGGAAAATTGGATAGAATCAGAAATGCGCGTCATTTCGCCCCACGCCTACAGCGCTGGCTAGACGACCTGGCCACCGCCGTCAAACCGGCGCCGCAGGACGCGGCGTCGGACGCGGCGCGCCGGCAGCTGGACCTGTTCGGGCAGGAGGCCGCCGCACTGGCCTCTTCACCAGGCGCCTCGCCGGCCACCACGCCGGCCGCCACGCCCCATTCTGCCAACCTGCTGCGCACGCCGGAGACGGCCAGCCCCCCCATGCGTCCCGGCGCGCCGCCATGGACGCCACCTGTTACCATCACCCCCGCCGCACCACCCACCGCCATTCCCGTCCGGCCGACCGCGCCGCCTCCACCCGAACTGCCCCCCAAGCGCCAGCTGCTGGTCGGCCAGTTCGTGCTCGAATACACGCTGCGCCGCTCCACCCGCCGCTCGATCGGCTTCATGATCGACGACGACGGCCTGCGCGTGACGGCGCCCAAGCGTGTCAGCATCACCGAGATCGACAATGCCATCCGCACCAAGCAGCACTGGATACTGAGCAAGCTGCACGAGCGGCGCGAACGGCGCGCGGCGCGGCTGGAAAAGCCGCCCATCGAGTGGGTCGACGGCGCCCAGTTGCCCTACCTGGGCGGCGACATCACGCTGCGCCTGCTGGTCGGTGGCCGCAACCGCAGCACGTACAACCCGGCCACGCGCGAACTGTCCATGGTGCTGATCCCCGGCGCCACCGAATTGCTGCTCAAGGAACGGGTGAAAGCGTGGATGCAGCAGGAAGCCAAGCTGCTGTTCGAGCAGCGGCTGGACCTGTACGCGGCCCGGCTGGGCGTGCGCTACCACTCGTTCGCGCTGTCCTCGGCCGGCACGCGCTGGGGCTCGTGCACGGTGGAGCGCAAGATACGGCTGAACTGGAAGCTGATCCACTTCTCGCTGCCGCTGATCGACTACGTGGTGGCGCACGAACTGTCGCACCTGCTGGAGATGAACCACAGCGCGCGGTTCTGGAACACGGTGGGCCTGATCTACCCGGAATACGAGGAAGCGCGCAACCTGCTGCGCAAGCGCGCGCAGGAGTTGCCGGTGTTGTTCGGGTAAGCACTAAGGATAATTGCGCCGCGTGTGGATAAGGCGAACGATTTCCAGCGAGTCCAATCTCGGGCGTATCCGGTACAGCAAGCGGATGTTGCTCGACACCAGAAACTCCAATATCTCACCGCCATTTCGACGATGCCCCAAGTGGGGATTTTCTTCCAGTAACGCGACGATTTTTTCAACGTGCAGATCCAGCTCAATGGCCGCCCGCACATTATGCTGCGCTATATACCGGATCAAGGCATCAAGGTCGCGTTCGGCGCGCGGGCGCCAATAGGCGATCATGATTCTGCTTGAGCCAGTCTCGCCATCAACTCGGCCCGCCGTGCGGCCATACGTTCCTTGACAACAGTATTGGGAATACTGGGACGGGGATCATCAAGCGCCTCTTGCACTTGCTGGCGTATCCATTCGTCCTCTGCTGCAACCTCTTTCGGTTCGCGCATGCGCTCCCGCATATCGGGATTGTCAGCAGATGGTTCCAATACGCCTGGATCGACCATCAAGACAGGAATTGCCACCGCATGTAGATAGCTTTTCAAGTCATTCAATGTCCGAAAGAACTGAACAACATTGTTTTCATCGACCAGTATCCGATCCACCTTGCCATGTCGAACAATGACGTTCCAGCCATCTTGTTGGGCATAGGCACGTACGCGCTGAGAACTGTCCTCCGCCAACATGGCGATCAGCATCGGCAGATCAATGGTATCGAACGAGATGTCCATATTGCCTCCAAAGGGGCATGCATCACGGAGCTTCAAGTATATCAAGAAGCCCAACTCACATCACGACACGCATCAAAAAACCAGTCCCGGCCAGCCATATCGACGTGGTGGCGCGATCAGGGAAGCAGCGCCGGCAGCAAGGCCAGCGTGCGGGCTGTGGCGCCGCGGTGCTGGTTGGCGAAGGCTAGCGCGCGGGCGCCCATGGCGGCGCGGGTGGCTGGGTCACCCAGCAGACGGGCCGCCTGTACCATCAGCCCGGCCGCATCGGCCACGCGCTCGGCGCCGCCGGCGGCCAGCGCGTCTTCCGTCACCAGCGCGAAGTTGAAGGTGTGGGGACCGATCAGCACCGGCTTGCCCAGCGCGGCCGGTTCGATCAGGTTCTGGCCGCCCAGCGGCAGCAGGCTGCCGCCCACAAACGCGCAATCGCAGGCCGCGTAGTAGGCGAACATTTCACCCATCGAGTCGCCCAGCAGCACCTCCACCTGGGCCGGCAGCGCGGGGCCGCCGTTCAATTGCAAACGGCTGCGGCGCTGCACTTGCAGACCGCGCTCGGCGACCAGCTTTTCCACTTCATCGAAGCGCTGCGGATGGCGCGGCACCAGCAGCAGCAGCACGTCCGGCGGCAGCGCGGCGCGCGCCTGCCGGAATGCGTCGAGTATCAGCGCTTCCTCGCCCTCGCGCGTGCTGGCGCACAGCAGCACGGGACGCGCACCGATGTGGGCGCGCAGGGCGGCGCCCGTGTCCAGCGCCGCCTGCGGCACCACCACGTCGAACTTGATGCTGCCCGTGACGGCCACATTGGCCACGCCCAGCGCGCGCACGCGGGCCGCGTCGGCCTCGGTCTGCGCCGCCACCAGCGAGATGCCGCGCGCCGCGTCCACCAGCAGGCTGCCGAAACGCGACGCCTTGCGCAGCGACCGTTCCGACAAACGGGCATTGGCCAGCACCACCGGCACCTGCGCGTGCACGCACTGGCCGATCAGGTTGGGCCACACTTCCGTCTCCATCAGGATGCAGATGCGGGGCTGGAAATGGCGGAGGAAACGGCGCACCATGCCGGCCGTGTCGTACGGCAGATAGGATTGCACCAGCCGCGCGCCGTGTTTGGCGAACAGCGCCTTGCCGGTGGCACGGCCGGTCGGCGTCATGTGGGTCAGTACGATGCGGCTGTTAGGATATTGGGCCAGCAGCGCATCGACCAGCGGTTCGGCGGCGCGCGTCTCGCCGACCGAGACGGCGTGCACCCAGATCGACAGCGGCGCCGCGCCCTGGGCCGCGCCATAGAAGCCCAGCCGCTCGCCCCAGTGCTGGCGGTAGCCCGGTTCCTTGCGGCCCCGCAGCCACAGGCGCAGCAGCACCAGCGGCAGCGCCAGCGCCCACATCACGGAATAGAAGATGCGCATGGTCAGGCCAGCAGCGTACGGGCAGCGGCCAGCACTTCAGCCACGGAGGGCGGTGCGCCACGGTCGCCCAGGTTGATGATTTTCGGTGACCAGTTGCCCTCGGTCTTCCAGCGCGGCGAATCGGCGTAGATTTCCACCGTCGGCACCGTGAAGGCGGCCGCGATGTGGGTCAGGCCCGTATCGACGCCGATGGCCAGCGCGGCATGGCGCGCCAGCAGCGTGGCGTCGGCCATCGACAGCTTGGGCAGCACGCGGGCGTTGGGCAGGCCGGCGGCCAGGTGTTCGGCTTCCACCTTTTCCTTATCCGAGCCCCACGGCAGCAGGATGGGCATGGGCGCCAATTGCCGGCCCAGTTCTATCCAGTTTTGCGGCGCCCATTTCTTGGCGTCGCGCGCGGTGCCGTGGAAGTAGACGGCGTAGGGCGTGGCCGGCATCCAGTCCGGTTTTGGTTCATCGGGCGAGACCGCAGGCAGGCCGAAATCGGCCGGCGTATCGACCGGGTAGCCCAGCGCTGCGCCGGCCACGATACGGCCGCGGGCCACGGCATGGGTGCGCGGGTCGGTAGGGATGCTGTCGGTATGGAACCAGCGCGAGATGCCTTCGTAGCCCGACCCTTCGCTGCCATTGGCCAGCCCCACCTTGTGGCCGCCTTTGACGATGCGCGCGGCGCCCATGATGATGCCCGTCTTGAGCAAGCCCTGGGTGTCGAACACGTAGTCGTACTGCTGCTGGCGCAAGGTGCGGAAGAAGGCGCGGATCTCGGCCCGCGTCTCGGGCTTGCCCAGGCTCTTGCGCCAGCGCCGCAGCGCGAACGGGATGATGGTGCGCACGCGGGCATTGAGCCGCACCAGGCTCACATAGCCCTCCTCCACCACCCAGTCGATATTGGCGTCCGGGTAGTGGCGCGCGATGTCGGCCACCATCGGCAGGTTGTGCAGCACGTCGCCCAGCGACGAGACGCGCACCAGCAGGATGTTCAGCGGCCGCTTGCCGCCCGCTTGCGCGCCCACCACGTCAGAACGGCAGGTCCGCGTCCGGCTTGGCGGCCAGGATCACGCGCTTGAATTCGCCCTGGATGCGCACCAGTGCGTCCGGGGTCTCCGCCTCGAAGCGCATCACGATCACCGGCGTGGTGTTGGACGAGCGGGCCAGGCCGAAGCCGTCCGCGTATTCCACCCGCAGGCCGTCGATCGTGATGATCTGTTCGTGGCCGGGGAATTCGGCGTCGCTGCGCAGCTTGTCCATCAGGGCCACGTTCTCGCCTTCCTTCAGTTCCAGGTGCAGTTCCGGCGTGCTGTCGGACTGCGGCAGGGAATTCAGCAGGGCCGACGGATCGGCTTCGCGGGTCAGGATTTCCAGCATGCGCGCGCCGGCGTACAGGCCGTCGTCGAAACCGTACCAGCGGTCCTTGAAGAAGATGTGGCCGCTCATTTCGCCGCCCAGCGGGGCGCCCGTCTCGCGCAGCTTGGCTTTCACCAGCGAGTGGCCGGTCTTGTACATCAGCGGCTGGCCGCCGCTCTTGGCGATGTATGGCGCCAGGTGGCGCGTGCACTTGACGTCGAACAGGATCTGCTGGCCCGGATGGCGGGTCAGCACGTCGGCCGCGAACAGCATCATCTGGCGGTCCGGATAAATGATCTGGCCATCCTTGGTGACCACGCCCAGGCGGTCGCCGTCGCCGTCGAAGGCCAGGCCGATCTCGGCGTCCGTCTCCTGCAGGCAGCGGATCAGGTCTTGCAGGTTTTCCGGGTGGGCCGGATCCGGATGGTGATTGGGGAAGTTGCCGTCCACGTCGCAGAACAGTTCGATCACTTCGCAGCCCATGCCGCGATACAGGTCGCCCGCGAACGCGCCGGCCACGCCGTTGCCGCAATCGACAGCGATCTTGATCGGGCGCGCCAGCTTGACGTCGCCGATGATGCGCTCCAGGTAGGCGGCGCGGATATCGTGGGTGCGGTAGCTGCCCGGCGTGGCGGCGCTGGAACCGTCATGGTCGACGATGCGCTGGTACAGCGAGGTGATGGCCTCGCCGTGGATGGCCTCGCCGGCCAGCACCATCTTGAAGCCGTTGTAGTCGGGCGGATTGTGGCTGCCGGTGACCATGATGCCCGAACGCGCGTCCAGCGCGTGGGTGCCGAAGTACACCATGGGCGTGGCCACCACGCCCAGGTCGATCACGTCCACGCCGGCAGCCTGCAGGCCCTGGGCCAGCGCGGCCGCCAGTTCCGGGCCGGACAGGCGGCCATCACGGCCGATCACCACCGTGCGCTCGCCCTTGGCCAGCGCGGCCTGGCCGAAGGCCTGGCCGATCTGGCGGGCCACGCCCGCGTCCAGGGTTTTACCGATGATGCCGCGAATATCGTATGCTTTGAAAATCGTTTTTGACAGGGAAACCATAGTGTGTGTGAGCGTGGTAAGAGGGGGTAGCAAGGCCGACATGATACCGCAGCCGGGGCCAGGACTAGTGCTTCTTATGGCGTATCATCCAGCGCGGTGCCTTGAAGCGCACGATGCGGACATAAATCCAGATGTAGCTGGTGATGAACAGGATGCAGAAACACATCAGCAGCCAGGTATGACGCCAGAAGATGGTGGCCGGCACCACCGCCATCAGCGAAAACAGCCACAGGTAGGGTGAGGTCAGCGAATTGCGGCGCATCAGGGCGCGCGCTTCCTTGCGCCCCACGGCCCACTGCACGATGCGGCGGAAGATCAGGCTGTGCAAATGGATACCATCGGGCATGGTCGGCGATTTGCCGCGGACGAACAGGCGGCGATAGGCGGAAAAGAGCGTTTCGAAGGCGGGATATATCAACAGCAGGGCCGCGTACCAGGTGGACACCTGGGGATTGCGCATCACCAGCAGCAAGGCCAGCTCGCCCAGCATGAAGCCGATGAAATAGGCGCCGCCATCGCCCAGGAAGATCAGGCCGACCGGGTAATTCCATACCAGGAAACCGGCCGTGGCGCCGGCCACCATCAGCGCCGCCACCAGCACGAACATGTCGTTGACCTGCAGCGCCACGTAGCCGAGCGAGAGCAGCATGCAGATGGTGACCACGCTGGCCAGGCCGTTGAAACCGTCGATGATGTTGACGGCATTGGCGATGCCGGCCACGGCCAGTATCGTCAGTGGCAGCGTCAGCCACATGTAGGGCAAGGGCCAGGCGGAAAAATAGGCCCAGTCGATACGGTCGATGCGCGCATCGAGCAGGAAATAGCCCATCAGCGCGGCCGCCATGGTCAGCACCAGGCGCCGCGCAGCGCTCACCCGGCCGGTGTAGTCTTCCGCGATGCCGCCGGCGAAGGCGACGGCCGAGCAGCCGAGCAAGGCCAGCAGCCAGTTGCCCATGATGGGCACGCGCCAGATGGAAATGCAGGAACTGAGCGCCACGGCCACGAAGATGGGCAAGCCACCGATGCGGGCCACCGTATGCACGTGGACTTTCTGCACGCCGTCGAAATCGGCGTCGAGGGCCGGCCCGTGCAAGCGGGCTTCTTTAATGACCAGCAGAGTCAACAGCGTGGACGCGATGAAACTCAGTAAAAAGGAAAACATTTATTTTTTTTGTCTGTACGGAAATATCGGGCGGCGCCGGATGCTCGCGGTCAGGGACAACGGGGCCACGCGCCCCCGGTCCCTCTCTTATCAGCGCGCCAATAGACGATTGTACCGGATTACCTGCCCCACCCGGTATTCTGGCAAGCGACGGCCGCCAACGGGCCGTCACTTACCTCTGGCTACACGCCATCATTGTTGCAGGCACAGCCGCAACGCCTCCTGCCATTGCGGCAGGCGGCAATGCGCCATCAGGCGCGCGGACGAGAGCACGGAATGGGCCGGGCGCCGGGCCGGCACCGGATACTCGGCACTGGAAATGGGCAGCACGCGGCAATCGATGCCGGCCGTGTCCAGGATGGCACGCGTAAAGTCATACCAGGTGGTCTGGCCCTGGCTGCTCAGGTGATAGACGCCACCGTGCTGTTGCCACCAGGGGCTGCCGGGCGCGCCGGCCTGGGCCAGCACCAGCGCCGTCGTATCGGCGATGGTGCGGCTCCACGTGGGCGCGCCGTGCTGGTCGTTTACCACCCGCAGTTCGTCGCGTTCGCGCCCCAGGCGCAGCATGGTCAGCAGGAAATTCTTGCCGCGCATGCCATACACCCAGCTGGTGCGGAAGATCAGGTGGGGAATGCCGGCCGCCGCGATGGCTTGCTCGCCGGCCAGCTTGCTGGCGCCGTACACATTGAGCGGGCCGGTGGCGTCGCCCTCCACGCGCGGCGACGGGTCGCTGCCGTCGAACACATAATCGGTCGAATAATGGACCATGGCCGCGCCCAGCAATTTCGCCTCCTCGGCCATCAGGGCCGGCGCTTCGGCGTTGACGCGGTAGGCCAGCGCCGGCTCGCTCTCGGCCTTGTCCACGGCCGTGTAGGCGGCCGGATTGACGATCAGGCCGGGCCGCACGGCGCGGATCACGGCGCGCACCTGGTCCAGGTCAGCCAGGTCCATGCGGGCGCGGTCCACCGCCACCACCTCGCCTATGCCTTGCAGGCTGCGTTCCAGTTCGTAGCCCACCTGGCCCGTGCTTCCCGTCAGCAGGATCTTCATGGATACACTTCCGCCTCGGCCAGCAACTTGCCGGCCTGGTCCTTGCCCGACAGCAGTGGCGCGCCGTCCAGCGGCCACGTGATGCCGATGGCCGGATCGTTCCACAGGATGGCGCGCTCGTATTCGGGGGCCCAGTAGTCGGTGGTCTTGTAGAGGAATTCAGCGGCCTCGCTGGTGACCACGAAGCCATGCGCGAAGCCGGCCGGGATCCACATCTGGCGCTTGTTCTCGGCCGACAATTCGGTGCCGTACCACTGGCCGAAGGTGGGCGAACGCTGGCGCAAGTCCACGGCCACGTCGAACACAGCGCCGGCCGTCACCCGCACCAGCTTGCCCTGGGCTTGCTGGATCTGGTAGTGCAGGCCGCGCAGCACGTTGCGGGCCGAACGGGAATGGTTATCCTGCACGAACGGGTCCGTCACGCCCGTCAGCTCGGCGAAGCGGCGCGCGTTGAAACTTTCGAAGAAAAACCCGCGGTCGTCGCCGAACACGCGCGGCTCCAGCACCAGCAAGCCTTGCAGCGGGGTGGTGATGACGTTCATCGCGGGATCACCTTGTCTTCGAGAATTTGCAGCAAGTACTGGCCGTACTGGTTTTTCTTGAGCGGTTCGGCCAGCCGGCGCAACTGGGCCGCGTCGATATAGCCCTTGCGGTAGGCGATCTCCTCCGGGCAAGCCACTTTCAAGCCCTGGCGCCGTTCGATGGTGGCGATGAACTGCGAAGCGTCGAGCAGCGATTCATGGGTACCCGTGTCGAGCCAGGCCATGCCGCGTCCCATCAATTCCACGTTGAGCTGACCCGCTTCCAGGTAAGCCCGGTTGACGTCCGTGATCTCCAGCTCGCCGCGCGCGGACGGCTTGATGCTGGCCGCGATGTCGCACACCTGGCGGTCGTAGAAATACAGGCCCGTGACGGCGTAGTTGGACTTCGGCTGCAGCGGCTTTTCCTCGATGCTGACGGCACGCCGTGCGTCATCGAACTCGACCACGCCATAGCGTTCCGGGTCCTGCACGTGATAGGCGAACACGGTCGCGCCCTCGCCGCGGCTGGCCGCGTGGCGCAGCAGCGCATCGAGGTCGTTACCGTAGTAGATGTTGTCGCCGAGGATAAGGGCCGACGGCGAATCGCCGACGAATTCCTTGCCGATGATGAACGCCTGCGCCAGTCCGTCGGGCGAAGGCTGCACCGCGTATTGCAGGCGGATGCCCCACTGGCTGCCGTCGCCCAGCAATTCCTTGAAACGGGGCGTGTCCTGCGGGGTGGAGATGATGAGGATGTCGCGCATGCCGGCCAGCATCAGCGTGGTCAGCGGATGGTAGATCATCGGCTTGTCGTAGATCGGCAGCAGCTGCTTGGACACGCTCATCGTGACCGGATAGAGCCGGGTGCCGGAACCACCGGCCAGGATGATGCCTTTACGGTTTTGGATGGGATCGCTCATTGCGCGCCTTCACGGTTGAAGTAATTGGTTTCCACCCAGCTCGCGTAGCTGCCCGACTGCACGTCGGCTACCCAGTCCTGGTGATCGAGGTACCACTGCACGGTCTTGGCGATGCCGCTCTGGAACGTCTCGGCCGGCTTCCAGCCCAGCTCCCGTTCGAGCTTGCGCGCGTCGATCGCGTAGCGGCGGTCATGGCCGGGGCGGTCCTTGACGTAGGTGATCTGGGTCCGGTAGCTGGCGCCGTCCGCGCGCGGCTTGAGGCGGTCCAGCATGTCGCACAACGTGTGCACCACGTCCAGGTTGGTCATCTCGTTCCAGCCGCCCACATTGTAGGTCTCGCCCAGGCGGCCGGACGCCAGCACCCGGCGGATGGCGGCGCAGTGGTCGCTCACATACAGCCAGTCGCGCACTTGCAGGCCGTCGCCGTAGATGGGCAGTGGCTTGCCGGCCTGGGCGTTGGCGATGATCAGCGGGATCAGCTTTTCCGGGAAATGGTAGGGGCCGTAGTTGTTGGAGCAGTTGGTGGTCAGCGTCGGCAAGCCGTAGGTATGGTGGTAGGACCGCACCAGGTGATCGGAGGCGGCCTTGGAGGCCGAGTACGGGCTGTTGGGCGCGTAGGCCGTGGTCTCGCTGAACGGCGCATCGTCCGGGCCCAGCGTGCCATACACTTCGTCGGTGGACACATGCAGGAAGCGGAACGCCGCCTTCTCCTCCCCCTCCAGGGCGCCCCAGTAGGCGCGCGCCGCTTCGAGCAGGCTGAAGGTGCCGTTGATATTGGTCTGGATGAAGGCGCCGGGGCCGTGGATGGAACGGTCCACGTGCGATTCGGCCGCGAAGTGGACGATGGCGCGCGGCCGGTACTGTTGCAGCAGCGCTTCCACCTGGGCCTGGTCGCAGATGTCGCCGCGCACGAACACATGGCGGCTGTCCTGCTTGAGCGAGGCCAGGTTGTTGAGGTTGCCCGCGTAGGTCAGCTTGTCGAAATTGAGAACGGGCTCATCCGATTGCGCCAGCCAGTCCAGTACGAAGTTTGAGCCGATGAAGCCGGCACCGCCTGTCACAAATATCATCGCGTTGTTATCCTGTGCTGAGCACCACATTAGTCATGGGTATGATTTTATGTGAAACTTGTGGGTCGCCGGGCAAAATTTGCAGGCCCGCGGCAAGATCACAGCATAGTTGACCCCGCCCTACAACGATAAGCGAAACACCACCATGAAAACCTATGTCATCGGCGATTTACAAGGCTGCCACGACCAGACCGTCGCCCTGCTGGCGCACATCGCCAGCCGCGAGGCGGACGCGGCCGAATCGCCGTCGATCCTGTTCGCGGGCGACCTCATCAATCGCGGCCCCGACTCGCTGGCCACGCTGCGCCACGTGAAAGCCCTGTGCGAGGCCAGCGACGGCCGCATCAACAGCGTGCTGGGCAACCACGACCTGCACCTGCTGGCCGTGGCCCATGGCATCCGTCCCGAGCACGACAGCGACACCCTGCACCCCATCCTGACGGCGCCGGACCGCGATGACTTATTAAACTGGCTACGCCGGCGGCCGTTGATGCTGCAGGCCGAGGGCCACCTGCTGGTGCACGCGGGCCTGCTGCCCCAGTGGAGCGCGCAACAGGCGCTGGCACTGGCCGACGAGGTGGCCGCCATGCTGCGCGGCCCGGACCTGCCCGCCTTCCTGGCGCAGATGTACGGCAACCAGCCGGACCGCTGGGACGACCAGCTGCGCGGCGCCGACCGGCTGCGCTGCGTGATCAACGCCATGACGCGGCTGCGCTTCTGCACGGCCGACGGGGTGATGGATTTCAAACTCAAGGAAAGTGGCACGGCCGACCCGGCCTCGGGCCTGATGCCATGGTTCGACGTGCCGGGCCGGCGCAGCGCCGACCACACGGTCGTGTTCGGCCACTGGTCGGCGCTGGGTCTGCTGCGGCGGCCCCACTTGATCGGCCTCGACAGTGGCTGCGTGTGGGGCGGCCAGCTCACGGCCGTCTGCCTGGACGACCATGCCGTGCTACAAGTGGACTGCCCGTGCTACCAGCAGCACAGCGGCAAAAAATAGCGCAGCCGTAAAATCGGGGACGGCCCCGGTTGATGCGCCAGGCAAAAACCGGCTTACGTTCCCGATTTTTCCTGGGGGGCGTCGATGCTGTCGATGCCCAGCGCGCTGGCGACGGCCTGGTGGGCCGCCTCGGCCAGTTCGCGCCGGTGTGCGCCCACGCTGTCCAGCGCCGGCAGCGGATGCACGCGCGCATGCACGCGCGTGCCCTTGAGGATGGCGATCATGCTTTCCACGAAACTCATCTCGCCCACGAAATCGACGGCCGGATGGGAGCCGCCCTCGCCGTCCACGTAGGACAGCGCGAATGGCTGCACCGCCGCCTTCGCGTCGATGGCCGCCTCGAACAGGTTGGCGTGGAATGGCAGCAGCGTGCCCTGGGCCGCCGTGGTGCCCTCGGGGAAGAAGGCGACGCGCTCACCGGCCTGCAGGTTGTGCACCAGCTCCTTGAAAATGTGGCGCAGCTCGCGCCGATTGCCGCGCGCGATGAACACGGTGCCGGCCTGGTGCGCCAGCCAGCCGGCCAGCGGCCAGGAGCGGATCTCGGCCTTGGCCACGAAGCGGCAGGGATACAAGGCATTGATGACGAAGATATCGAGCCAGGACACATGGTTGGCCACCACCATCGCGTGCGGCAGCACGGGCGCGCCGTCGGCCGCCAGCTCCACCGTCACATTGCACATGGCCAGCAGCTGGCGCGACCAGCGGCAGATATGGCCATTGCGGGCCGCGCCACCTATCCACGGAAAGACCAGCGCGCAGGTTGCCATGCCGGCCAGCATATGAAGCACCACCCGCACCAGGCGGAACACAAGCAAAATGTTCAATTAACACCGCATCATCAAATGAAACTGCAAAAAACCGGGGTCAGGTCAACCCATTACGCAACATGCGGGCATGTTGCGTAATGGAATGACCTGACCCCGGTTTTATCCGGTCAGCGCGCCGGCGCGCGCTGGTAGGCCACGTGGCCGGCCACGATGGTGGCCTGCACCTGCCCGGCCAGCTCGTAGCCGAGGAAGGGGGTGTGCTTGCCCTGGCTGGCCAGCGCGTTGGCGTTCACGGTCCAGCGCGCCGTCGGGTCGAACAGGCACAGGTCGGCCGCACTGCCCACCCCCAGGGTGCCCGCGTCCAGGCCGGCCACGCGGGCCGCGTCGGCCGTCACCTTGGCCACGGCCCGCACCAGCGGACGCACGCCGCCGTCGGGCTGGCCGGCCGCGTAGTCGTCGGCCCACTTGATGGCCAGCGACAGCAGCAGTTCCAGGCCGGTGGCGCCGGGCGAGGCTTCGCCGAACGGCAGCAGTTTTTCGTCGTCGTCGACCGGCGTGTGGTCCGAGCACAGCGCGTCGATGGTGCCGTCGAGCAGGGCGGCGCGGATCGCATCGCGGTCACGCTGGCTGCGGAACGGCGGCGTGACGCGCGCGTTCGGATCGAAGAAGCCGATGTCGGCGTCCGTCAGGTGGATGTGGTGGGCGCCCACGTCGCAGGTGACGGGCAAGCCTTCGCGCTTGGCGGCGCGGATCAGCTCCAGCCCGGCGGCCGAGGAGATGCGGCACAGGTGGACCTTGGCGCCGGTGGCACGCACCAGTTCGAAGATGGTGTGCAGGGCGATGGTCTCGGCCATCACGGGCACGCCCGACAGGCCCAGGCGCGAGGCCAGCGGGCCGCTGGCGGCGATGCCGCCGCGGCCGATGTGGGCGTCCTGCGGGCGCAGCCACACGGTGTAGCCGAAAGTCTTGGCGTACTGCAGCGCGCGCAGCAGCACGGTGGTGTCCTCGATCGGTTCCTCGGCCTGCGCGAAGCCGATGCAGCCGGCTTCGGTCAGCTCGGCCATCTCGGTCAGCGCTTCGCCCTTCAGGCCCACCGTCAGCGCGCCCAGCGGGTGCACGTGGGCCTGGTTCAGGGTCTTGGCGCGGTGCTTGAGCATCTCCACCAGGCCCGGCTCGTCGAGCACGGGGTCGGTGTCGGGCGGGCACACCAGGCTGGTGACGCCGCCCTGCATGGCCGCCTGCAGTTCCGATTCCAGCGTGGCCTTGTATTCGTAGCCAGGCTCGCGCAAGCGGGCCGACAGGTCCACCAGGCCGGGCGCCACCACCAGGCCGCTGGCGTCGATGGTGCGCTCGGCCACGAAGCCTTCGGGCGCTTTGCCCACCGCCAGCACCTTGCCGGCGGCGATGTACAGGTCGTTGATGGCGTCGATGCCGTTGGCCGGGTCGATCAGGTGGCCGTTCTTGATATGTAATTTCATACTTGGGTTCCTGCCAAAATGCTCATCACTGCCATCCGTACCGCGATACCGAACGTCACCTGCGGCAAAATCACGGCCTGCGGGCCGTCGGCCACGGCCGAATCGATTTCCACCCCGCGGTTCATGGGGCCGGGGTGCATGACGATGGCGTCCGGCTTGGCCAGCGCCAGCCGCTCCGGCGTCAGGCCGTAGCTCTTGAAGTATTCCTGGGCCGACGGCAGCAAGGCCCCGCTCATGCGCTCGTTCTGCAGGCGTAGCATGATGATCACGTCCACGCCCTTCAAGCCTTCCTCCATGTTGGTGAAGGTGCGCACGCCCATCTGCTCCAGGCCACCGGGCAGCAGCGTGTGCGGGCCGATGGCGCGCACTTCGGGCACGCCCAGCGTGGTCAGGGCGTGGATGTCGGAACGGGCCACGCGGCTGTGCAGGATGTCGCCCACGATGGCCACCGTCAGGTTGGTGAAGTCCTTCTTGTAGTGGCGGATGGTGTACATGTCCAGCAAGCCCTGGGTCGGGTGGGCGTGGCGGCCGTCGCCGGCGTTCACCACGTGCACGTGCGGCTGGCGGGTGTCGATCAGGTGCTTGGCGATCAGGTAGGGCGCGCCCGACTGCGCGTGGCGCACCACGAACATGTCGGCGTGCATGGCCGACAGGTTGTCGATGGTGTCGAGCAGCGATTCGCCCTTGCTGGCCGAGGAAGCCTGGATGTTCAGGTTGATCACGTCGGCCGACAGGCGCTTGGACGCGATCTCGAACGTGGTGCGGGTGCGCGTGGAGTTTTCAAAGAACAGGTTGAAAACGGATTTGCCGCGCATCAGCGGCACCTTTTTCACGTCGCGGTCGGAGATGCCGACGAAGGAGGAGGCAGTGTCCAGGATGTGGTTGACGATGGACTTGGGCAGGCCCTCGATCGTCAACAGGTGCTGGAGTTCGCCGTGTTTATTCAGTTGCGGATTAAGCATGGTCGTCATCTATGGTTAGCGTAAATTGTCCGTCGGCGGCGCGCTGCAGCACCAGCGCCTGCTGCGCTTCCAGCGTCACGGTGGTGGCCACGAAGTCGGCCGCCACCGGCAGCTGGCGCCCGCCGCGGTCGGCCAGCGCGGCCAGCATGACGCGCGCCGGACGGCCGTAGTCGAACAGTTCATTGATGGCCGCGCGCGTGGTGCGGCCGGTGTACAGCACATCGTCCACCAGCAGGATGGTGGCGCCATCCACGTCGAACGGGATCTGGGTCGACTTGACACCCACGTGCAAGCCCTTCTTGGCGTAGTCGTCGCGGTAGAACGAGACGTCGACGAAACCGAGGCGGGCCGACAGGCCCAGGTCGGCGGCCAGCCGTTCGGCCAGCCAGGCGCCGCCCGAGTAGATGCCGACGATGGCCGGATCGGCGGCGCCGGCCAGGCCGGTTTTCACTTGCTGCAGCAGCCTGGCGTACAGCGCTTCCGCATCGAGCTGCGGGGAGTTGGAGGTAGGTGGCATGGTGGTCACAGTGCGTCGAAATATTGTTGCAGGATGATGGCGGCGGCGCGGTCGTCGATCACTTCGCCCCGTTTGGCGGCGATCACGGCCGACGAATAGCGTTCATCGACCAGCTCCACGGGCAGGTTGTAGCGCCCGTGCAGCTGATTGGCGAAACGGCGGCAGCGCGCCGTCATCTCATGTGCCGTGCCGTCCGGATGGCTGGGCAGGCCCACCACCAGACGCGCCGGCGTCCATTCCGCGATCAGGGCGCCGATGGCGGCGAAACGGGCGTCGTTATCGAGCGCGCTGATCACTTTTAAAGGCTGGGCCTGGCCGATCATGGTGTTACCCATGGCCACGCCGATACGTTTGATGCCGAAATCGAAAGCGAGGATGGTGACCGCACTCACAGCACCGGCCCCGCCTTGGTGCCGGTGGCGCGGCGCGCGTCACGCATGGCCGGCCTCGGAGGTGAGCATCAGCGGATCGATGCCGAGCAGGCGCATGGCCGCCGTGTAGCGTTCCTCGATCGGCAGGTCGAACAGGATGTGGGCGTCCGCACCGACGGTCAGCCAGCCGTTGCGGGAAATTTCCTCTTCCAGCTGGCCCGGGCTCCAGCCCGCGTAGCCGATCGACACCAGCATGCGCTGCGGGCCGGTGCCGGCCGCCACGGCTTCCAGCACGTCGATCGAGGTGGTGAACGCCACTTCGTCCGTCACCGTCAGCGACGACGAATAGCGCGCGCCGGGCGTGTGCAGCACGAAGCCGCGGTCGTCCTGCACCGGGCCGCCGAACATGATGGGTTCATCGATGTGGGCGCCGGGGCTGTCTTCGAGCTTGAGGTCGATGCGGTCGAACAGCACCTGCATCGTCATGTCGGTGGGCTTGTTGATGACCACACCGAGCACGCCGTTCTCGTTGTGCTCGCACACATAGACGACGGTGCCGCCGAAGATGGGATCTTCCATGGCCGGCATTGCTATAAGGAAATGATTCGCCAGGTTCAGTGCGGCGCTGGCGCCGGCCTGGGCCAGCGGATCGGTCGATGCTTGTGTCATGCCGGGCAAAGCCAGAGTCTTGCCAATTTTGCTTTTCTTCATACGCGGTGCTCTCTCTGCTGGGCTGCTTGCTGATCATTCAACGCGGTGTGTTGCTGACATTTTTGTTGTAAGATGCGCACGGATAGCGGATTTGCCTGCTAAGTCTCAGATAGCGATAGTTTACACTGAATTGCCGCCGCGGCCATGCCTGGCCACTTTCCCCGTGCAGTATCTTGACGGTAGGCACAAAACAACAGCCCAGAAACGCGCCACCGCGCGCCGCCACGCGCCCCCAACACGCCCATGCTTCCTACGCCCGCCCTGGTCTGGTTCCGCCGCGATTTGCGCAGCTTCGACCACGCCGCCCTGTACCACGCGCTGCAGGCGCACCACGCCGTGCATTGTGTTTTTGTCTACGATACCACCATCCTCGATGCGCTGCCGCGCAGCGACCGGCGCGTCGATTTCATCCACGCCAGCGTGGCCGAGCTGGCGGCCGGACTGGAACAGCTGGGCGGCCACCTGACGGCGTTGCACGGCGACCCGGCCGTGGCGATTCCGCAACTGGCGGCCGAACTGGGCGCCAGCGACGTCTATTGCAACCATGATTACGAACCGCAGGCCATCGCCCGCGACGCCACCGTGGCCGCCACGCTGGCCCGCGCCGGCCGCCGCCTGCACAGCTACAAGGACCAGGTGATCTTCGAACGGAACGAAGTGCTGTCGCAGGCCGGCACCCCGTTCTCGGTCTACACGCCGTACAAGAACGCCTGGCTCAAGCGCCTGCGCGAGGAACCGGGGGCGCTGGCGCCCTACCCCGTCGATGCCCTGGCAACCCGGCTGGCGCCGGGCGCCTCGCGTCTGCCGTCGCTGGCCGAGCTCGGTTTCACGCCCAGCAACCTGGCCACGCTGGCCATCCCCACCGGCATGGCCGGCGCGGCGCGGCTGTTCGACGACTTCCTGCCACGGCTGGCCAACTACGGCGCGGCGCGCGATTTCCCGGCCATCAAGGGGCCGTCCTATCTGTCGCTGCACCTGCGCTTTGGCACGCTGTCGATCCGCCACCTGGTGCGCACGGTGTGGGAGCTGATGGCGCGCGGCGAAGGCGGCGAAGGCGCCGCCGTGTGGCTGGCGGAACTGATCTGGCGCGAGTTCTACGCCATGATCCTGGTCCACCACCCGCACGTGACGACACGCTCGTTCAAGCCAGCGTATGACGCCATCGTGTGGGAAACGGGACCGGACGCCGATGCCGCGTTCGCGGCCTGGTGCGCCGGCCGCACCGGCTACCCGCTGGTGGACGCGGCCATGGCGCAGCTGAACCAGACCGGCTACATGCACAACCGGCTGCGCATGGTGACGGCCTGCTTCCTGATCAAGGACCTGGGCATAGACTGGCGCCGCGGCGAAGCCTGGTTCGCGCTGCACCTGAATGACTTCGACCTGGCGTCCAACAACGGCGGCTGGCAGTGGGCCTCCTCGTCCGGCTGCGACGCCCAGCCCTACTTCCGCATCTTCAACCCGGTCACGCAATCGGAGAAGTTCGATCCGGCCGGGCGCTTCATCCGGCGCTACCTGCCGCAGCTCGATGCGCTCGGCGACAAGGAGATCCACGCCCCGTGGCTGCTGCCGCCCATGCTGCTGGCCCAGAAAGGCATCACGCTCGGGCGCGACTACCCGGCGCCGCTGGTGCGCCACGACGCGGCGCGCGAGCGCACGCTGGCGCGCTACAGCGTCGTGAAAACGCCGGCCGGGGCAAAAGGGTCAGACCCTGGGGTCTGACCCTGGGTTGAGGTATGGGCGGTTCCGCTGCCGATACAGCACCGGCCAAGGCGAGGGTCAGACCCCAGGGTCTGACCCTGGGTCGAGGCATGGGCGGTTCCGCTGCCGATACAGCACCGGCCAGGGCGAGGGTCAGACCCCAGGGTCTGACCCTGCAATACGCTTCACGATTGCAGCAGGCCGGCGATGGCATCCAGCAGCACCGGCTCCTGGAACGGCTTGCCGAAGTAGGCGTTCACGCCCAACTGCAAGGCGTAGTTGCGATGCTTGTCCGCGCTGCGCGAGGTAATCATGATGATGGGGATGGCGCGCGTACGCTCGTCGCCGCGCACGTTGCGGGTCAGGTCGAAGCCGTCCATGCGCGGCATCTCGATATCGACCAGCATCAGGTCCGGTACCTGGCCCTGCAACTGTTCCAGCGCGTCCACGCCATCCTTGGCCAGCATCACGTGGTAGCCTTCGCGCTCCAGCAGGCGCTGGGTCACGCGGCGTACCGTCATCGAATCGTCCACCACCATGATGACTTTTTCCGCCGCCACGGCGGCGCCCACGGACGGCGCCGCGTGGCGCGCACGCGCCTGCGGCTGGTGCGCCAGGTGCTGCGCCAGCGCCACCGGATTGAGGATCAGGACGATCTCGCCGGAACCGAGCACCGTGGCGCCGGCGATGCCGGCCATGCGCGACAGCTGGGGCCCGATGTTCTTGATCACCACCTCGCGGTTGCCCAGCACTTCATCGACCTGCACGGCCAGCCGTTCGTTACCGTTCTTGAGCAGCATCACGGGACTGGAACGCAGCACGGCCGGACGGCCTGCGGCTTCGCCCAGTAATTCAGGCAGATAGTGCAGCGCGGCCTGCTGGCCCAGCATCGTCACGTGGCCATGGCGGTAGGCCTCGGCCAGCGGCCCTTCCTTCATCTGCAGCACCTGCTCGACCAGGATGGACGGCATGGCGTAGGTCCGCCCGCCCGCGCCCAGCAGCACCACCTGGGTCACGGCCAGCGTCAACGGCAGGCGAATGGTGAAGCGGGCACCCTTGCCCTGTTCACTCACCGTATCGACCCGGCCGCCCAGCGCCTGCGCTTCGGAGCGCACGATGTCCATGCCCACGCCGCGCCCGGCCAGTTCGGTCAGCGCATCGGCCGTGGAGAAGCCCGGTTCAAAGATCAGTTCCATGGCCTGGGCGTCGCTCACGTCTTCGTCCGCGCCCAGCAGGCCGTTGCTGCGCGCCTTGGCGCGGATGCGCGCCAGGTCCAGCCCGGCGCCATCGTCGGAGAAGGCGATCACCACTTCATTGCCTTCCTGCGTCACCTGCACCAGCAGTTCGCCGGTCTCGTTCTTGCCCGCGCCGGCGCGCGCGGCGCGCGGCTCGATGCCGTGCGCGATGGCGTTGCGCAGCAAGTGTTCGAACGGCGCGGCCATGCGTTCCAGCACGCTGCGGTCGATCTCCACGCTGCCGCCCCGGATGTCGAGGTTGACGCGCTTGTCCACTTCCTTGGCGCTCTGGCGCGCCACCCGGAACAGGCGCTCGGAAATACTGGCGAACGGCACCATGCGCACCCGCATCAGGTCGCGCTGCAGGTCGCGCGTCTGGCGCGCCTGCTGGCTCAAATCGTCGCTGGCGTTGTCCACGCTGCGGGTCAGGCTGTCATGGAACGAGGCCACGTCGTTGACGCTTTCAGCCATCATGCGCGTCAGTTCCTGCAGGCGCGTGAAGCGGTCGAATTCCAGCGGATCGAATTCGCGGTCGCTGGAGATCGACATGCGCGAGGCGATCTGCGATTCGGCCTGCATCTCCACCTCGCGCAACTGGCGCCGCAGGCGGGTGAGGTTTTCCGAAAACTCGAACAGTGAGGAGCGCAGCGTGCTCACCTCGTTCTCCAGTTTGGAGCGCGAGATCGACACTTCGCCGGCCTGGTTGACCAGCCGGTCCAGGATATCGGCCCGCACCCGTACCAGTGGCGCCTTGGCGGCGGCCTGCGCTTCCTCGTCGGCGCTGGCGGCCGGCGCGGCGGGCAAGGCAGGTGCCTGCGCTCCTGCCACGCCTGCCGCTCCTGCCACGGCTGACGGCGGCGCGGCCGGCGCGGCCGCCGTTTCGGCCACTGCCGCGGGTTCTGCCAAGGTGGCGGGGGCCACGGCAGCCGCCACGGCGGCCGCTTCCTGCCACGCGGCCGGATTCTGCAATTGCTCGAACAACAGCAAGGCATGGTCGTAGTGCGCCAGCAGTTCCTCGAACGCATGGGGCGAAGCCGAACCGGCGTGCACCATGTTTTCGATATGGGTCTCGATCTCGTGCGCGTGCTGGCCCAGACGCATGGCGCCGGCCATGCGCGCGCTGCCTTTGACCGTGTGCAGCACGCGCAGCAAATTCTTGGCGTGGCTGGTATCGGCCGGCGCATGCTGCCAGGCGCGCAACGACTGGCCCACCTGCGGCAGCAAATCGGCACCCTCCTCCAGGAACACGGGCAGCAAGTCGGGGTCCAGCTCGTCGTGGAACACGGCCGGCGCGGCGGCCAGCAGTTCCGGTTCGGCCGGCGCCAGTGCGATGACGTCCGCTTCCGCTTCCGCTTCAGGTTCCGGCTGCACCGCTTCGGCTATCTGCGCTTCTCGCCCGACCTCTTGCCCGGCTTCTCGCTCCGCTTCTTGCTTCGCTTCTTGCTCCGCTTCTTGCTCCGCTTCTTGCTCCGCTTCTTGCTCCGCTTCCTGCACCGGCGCATCGGGCGGTGCGGACGACAGCAATTCCGCCTGGGCTTCGGCCTCGGCCTCCATTGCCATTTCGGCCGCTTCGGCCTCGGCCGCGACGCCGGCCAGCGCCTCGGGCGCCAGCGCGTCCTCGCGCTGCAACGCCGGCGCCGCGGGCGATGGCACGATGTCCGGCTCACCCAACTGGGGCGGCGCCATCTGCGTCAGCGGCGGTTCGGCGAAGGTATCGTCGAAGGCGGCGTTGAACATGTCGTCGATGTCGTCAGCCTGCGCCTCGTATTTCTTGCGCTTGGGCGGCGGCGTTTCGGCCGCTTCGGGAATGGTGCCGCTCAGGCCATCGTAGGCATCGCGGAACAGCTGGTCGAGTGGTGGCTGCGGCGGCTGTTCGGCCGGCTCGGCGGCATGGCCTGGACCACCGGCCCTGGCCGGAGCCGTGACGGCGATGTTATCGAGCGTTTCGGCCAGCAGCGTGTCGAGGCGGGCCTCGATGGCGTCGCTGGCGGCGGGCGGCGTGGCGGCCAGCACCTGGCGCAAGTCATGCAGCGCTGCGATCAGTTCCGGCTGCGCGGGCGGCATATCGCCTTGTGCGAAGCTTTGCAGCATCTGGCGGATGCGTTCGATCGTGAAGTCCAGCAGGTCGTGCTGCACCTGGTCCAGGTGGGCGGCCGGCGGCTGCAGCGATTGCAGCGTCATTTCCAGCGCATGGGCCAGCTCGCGCAGTACGGCGAAACCCACCGTGCCCGAGGTGCCCGTCAGCGTGTGCGCCGCGTGCAGCGCGTCGGGCGAGACGGGGCGGCGCGGCTCATGGCGCCACTCGCCGAAGTCGCGCGCCAGCAGGCGCACCAGCTCGTCCGTCTCGGCCAGGTAGATGTTGTACAGCGGCAGCGGGATATCGACCCCGCCGATGTGCTTGGTGTTGTCGTCCGGCGGCACCAGCGGCGCGGCGATGGTGGGGAATTCGATCACATTGCCGGACACGGATGGACGGCGCGGCGCCGCGGCGGCCTCGCTGGCCCGCTTCGCTTCGGCCTCCGCCGCCGTCGCCGCCACAGCCGCTTCGCTCACCTGGGCCTCGGCCTGGGCGGCAGCCTCGATGGCCGCTTCGGCCGCCGCGTCGGCCGCCTGCGCCGCCGCCTTTTCCGCCGCCTCATCGACCGGTACCGCTTCGCCGTGCGCCGCCGACGTCAGGGCGGCAGCCGCCTGCTCTTGGGCCGCCGTATCGTCGGCCAGTTCCGCCGCCTCGATCTGCTCTGCCAGGCCGGCCGCTTCCGCCACGGACGCGAATTCCAGCGCCTCCATCGCGTCGTCCGCATGCGCGGTACGGTCCTGCGCAGGTTCCGCACCGGCCAGCTCGATTGCTTCCATCGCTGCCATCGCATCCGCCGCCGCTTCCGCCGACGGCACAGCGGGCGCTGCGAACGCGGCGGCCGGCGGCTCGGCTTCACCGCCCTCGCGCAAGCGGTCGGCGGCCGCGATCAACGCTTCGCCGCCAGCGGCGGGCATGGCGCCCCCTGCCAGCTGTTCGACCCATGCCCCCAGCTCGCGCGCGGCCCGCTCCAGCAGTTCAAACAAGGCCTCGTTGGCTGGCCGCAGTTCGGCCAGCCAGACGTTCATCACTTTCTCGATGCTGTGCGCGGCGTCGGCGAAACGGTTCAGGCCCACCATGCGGCCGCTGCCCTTGAGCGTGTGGAAGCTGCGCCGCAGCATGGTCAGGTTGTCCTGCGTGCCGGCTTCGGCGCGCGGCAGCGCCAGCGCCGTGCCCACGAACTGCAGCACTTCCTGCGCTTCGGCGATGAAGATCTCCAGCAGTTCCGCTTCCACCGCCGCCTCGCTCGGCGGCGGCGCCTCGGCCACCGGCAACGGCGGCGGGGCCGGCGGCGGCATCTCCTCGTCGAGCACCGGGATCGATTCGGCCGCCGCCATCTTGCGGAACGGGACGGCGCGGAAAGTGCCATGCCCGGCGTCGAAAGTGAAACGTTCGCGCGCGCCGGCCGGATTCTGGGCCAGCATGTCGACGAAGAAACCGAGCGCGCCCACGTTCTGGGCGATGTCGTCGAGCGCCTTGGGTTCCTGGGCCGGATCGCCCGTGCCATCGGCCAGCGCGGCGATCGCGTGCTGCACGTGGCCGGCCGCCTCCATCGCGTCATCCTGGTCGAGGATGGACAAGGCGCCGTGCAACTGGTGCATCACGCCCACCAGTTCCTTGAGCGTGGGGCGCTTGGACGAATCGACGTAATAATCGTCGAGCACCTTTTCCACCTGGCGCAGCCCGGTCTTCATTTCCATCGCCAGTGCCACCACCGTGTCGTCCTGCTGCATGTGGCGCGCCAGGCCGTCCTGCCACTGGGCCGGCGCGGGCGGCACCTGGCCCGCCACCAGCGCCTGCAGGCGCGCGGCGATGGTGTCGGCGTGAACCGCGAAGTCGCCCGTCAGGTGGCGGATCTGCTGCAAGCCGTGTTCGGCGAACAGCAGCGCCGTGGTGATCTCCAGCGCCAGCTCCTCGCTGCGCCCGGCCGTCACGGACTTGGCGGCCACCTCGGCCAGCTGGCGCAGCAGCACACCGAGCGCGGGCAGGTTCAGGGCCGGGCACGCGTCGGCCGCCTGTGTCAGCGCGCGGGTGAAGGCGGCGTCCAGCGCGGGATCGAGCTCCGCGCTGGCCAGCCGGTCCCAGCACCCCTTGGCTTGCGCCATGGCGGCCTTGGCCCGCTCCAGTGCGGCCGCGTCGATCTGGCCGTAGCGCGGCGTTTCGTAATCGGGCGGCACCAGGCCGTCGAGCATGAAGATGCGGCGCAGGCGCTGCGCCAGCGGCGGCGCGCTGGCCGCATCCTGGGCCGCGATGAAGAACAACGCGTCGCGCAGCATCGCTTCCGGCAGCGCCGCCTCGCCCTGGCTCAGGCGGCGGATCTGCTGGTTGATCAGGCCGAACAACTGCTTGACGGGCACGCCGCCGGCCAGCAGGCCGTTGGCCACCAGTTCCGCGAAGCTTTGCATGGCCAGCCAGAACGCGCGCGCCCGCGCATCGTGCTGGGCGTCGGCCACCAGCGCCACCGTGTCGCGCAGGGCGGCCGCGTGTTCGCGCTGGGCCGCCGGATCGGCACTTTTCATGTAGGCCAGCAGCGCCTTCTCGTAGCGCTGGCGCCAGGCCGGATAGTCGGCCGGCGGCACGCTGGCCGCCAGCGGCATGGCCGGCTGGTGCGACAGATCGGGGAAGAACAGGTCGGCCGGATGCACCCGTTCGGCGCCCGCCATGCGCAGCAGGTCGCGGTAATACGGATACAGCCGCAGCGGCTGCGACGGCGCCCCTTCCAGCAGCTCCTCCAGGTATTCCACCAGCGCCTGGTACAGCCGCGCCACCGCGTCCACGTTATCGGCGCTGCATTTGAGGCTGCCGTCCTTGAAACGCTCCAGCACCACCTCGGCCAGCGCCGTCAGGCGCGCCACGCCGTCGATGTCCACCATCTGCAGCGCGCCGTGCGCCTGGTGCAGATGGGATTTGGCGTGCTGCAGCTGGAGCGCCTGGTCTTCCGCCTCGCGTCCGCCGGCCTCGAACAGGGCGGTGCGGGAACGGGCCAGCGCCTCGCGGATTTCCACCATGACCCAGGACAGGGGGCCGGTGTCCAGTTGCGCTGTCGCCGGGTGCGGAAAATCAGTCATGCTCATATTGCATAGGCCTTTCTAGGGTGCGCGCTTGCGTCAGTGGGCGATGCGGAAGCGCGACACCGAATTTTTCAGTTCCTGCGCCAGCACCGACAGCTTGTGGATCGATTGCGCCGTCTGCTGGGTGCCGTCCTGGGTCTGCTCCGTCACGGCCAGGATATGCTGGATGTTCTGCGCCACGCCGGCGGCCGACGTGGCCTGCTGGCCGGTGGCCTGGGAAATCTCGGAAATCAGTTCGGCCAGCCGGTTCGACACTTGCGAGATGTCGTTCAGCGCGGCGCCGGCCGCGTCGGACAGGCGCGCCCCTTCCACCACGCCCTGCGTCGATTTTTCCATCGCCGCCACGGCGTCGTGGGTGTCGGTCTGGATGGTGCGCACCAGCGCGCCGATCTGCTTGGCCGCCTCGGCCGAGCGTTCGGCCAGCCGCTGCACCTCCTCGGCCACCACCGAGAAGCCGCGCCCGGCCTCGCCGGCCGACGCGGCCTGGATCGCCGCGTTCAGCGCCAGCACGTTGGTCTGTTCCGTGATGTCCGAGATCAGTTCGGTGATCTCGCCGATCTCCTGCGACGATTCGCCCAGCCGCTTGATGCGCTTCGAGGTTTCCTGGATCTGCTCGCGGATTTCGTTCATACCCTTGATCGCGTCTTCCACCGCCTTCGTGCCCTGCTCCGCAGCACTCACCGACTGGCGCGCCACCTCTGCCGATTCATTGGCGGACTTGGAAACATCGGTAATCTGCGTAGCCATTTCAAGCACCGCCTGGCCGGTTTCCTGGATTTCACGCGACTGCTTCTGGGACGCGACCAGCAACTCGTTGGAAATGTTCTGCGCCTGGTTGGATGCGGACGTCACCTGCTCCGCGGTCTTCGTCACGCGGCCAACCAAGCCGCGCAGCTCTTCCACGGTGTAGTTCACTGAGTCGGCGATCGCACCGGTAATGTCTTCCGACACCGTTGCCTGCACCGTCAAGTCACCGTCCGCCACTTCCTGCAATTCGTTCATCAGGCGCAAAATCGCCGCCTGGTTCTGGTCATTGGCGCGCTTGGCTTCCTCTTCCTGGCGCAGCGCTTGCAGACGCTGCTCTTCCGCTTCCTGGCGGCGCTGATCCGCTTCCTTGGTGCGGTTGCGGCTGTCCTGCAGCAGGACCAGCGCAGTTCCGACAGCGGACGTCAGCGCCAGCAGTGCGAAGCCCATCATCAGCCAGAACGACCAGTGCGACGAGTCTTCGTCCGCGCGATAGGCTTTCTGCAAGTTGGCGATACGCTGCTTGAGGCCTTCGTTCTCAGCAAAGATCAACTGCTCGGACTGCTTTGCCGCGATGAAGTTTTGCAGGTTCCCGAGGATGGAGGCCACCGACTTCTGATATTCCGCGAACGTGTTTTTCAGCTCGGTCAGCTTTTCACGCGTATCCGGCTCAGTAGTGGCGGCCAGGCGCAGCACTTCGCTGCCATTAAGGAAGCCTTCGGTAATGTCGCGGAATGTATTGGTGTCCTTCCCCAGCAAAAACGCTGTTTCCGGGTTCACGCCTTCCGAAGTGAGAAACTCGTTGGCGCTGCGGCCCAGACGCTGGGTCAGCATCACCAGCTGGCCGGCGGCCGAAATTTCGCGCGGCGAAGCGCCGGCTTGCACCTTGAGCGTGGCGATCTGCTCGGTCAACTCCAGCAGTACCGGTGACAGTTCATTCAGCTTTTGCAGGGTCGTGCCGAAGCCGGTCAATTCCTTCTTCATTTTCAGGATGGTCTCGGCGGCCTTGTCGGAGCTGCTCCAGACTTTCTGAGCCTCCTTCAGCATCGCTTCCATTTCGGCATTGGGCCGGTCGATATCGCGCCCCTGATACTCGCCGCCCTTGGACAGCACGGTCAGATCGCGATTGAAATCCTTGCGGCTTTCCTCCAGCTGCTTGAACGCTTCCGGATTGCCCTGGATCGCATTCGGCGCGGCCTTACCGATACGCTGCGAGTGCATCAGCGCGTCACCCGCAATCTGCGTCTGGGTCGACGCCAGGATCGAATGATTGGAGTTAAGCCAGACGAAACCGGCACTCAGCACCAGCGAGCCGCCCAGCATCATCAGCAGGATACGGACCTGCTCTTGCAACGGCATCGCGCCGATGATCGGCAAGCGGATATCACCCGTCTTCTGCAGTGCATCGCCGATGAAGGTCGCATTTGGATTGCGCATGATAGTCGTCGGCCCGGACGCCGTGCTGCCGGCACTGCTTGCCATTGCGACATCTTGCACCATGGCGGTGGCAAGCCCTGCATGATCACCGGCTGCACCAGGAATATGTCCCTGCGTAGCGGCTTCCGCAGCCAGTCCCCCTTTGTCGCCCTTGGAAAAGAACGGAAGATTAAACGCCATCACTGAGTCTCCTAATTGTTATTCGGCAGCCGGTCGTCAATGAGTTACAGCCCGACATGCAAAAACCGTGGATCTTGTACGATGAAAGACAGATTGAGTTCTGTCCAGACGTGCGCATCGCGGTCGACATAGCGTTGCGCCGCCCAGGCAATATCAGCGCCGCTGGATTGGGACGTCATTTCGGCCACGTTGCGCAAGCCCATGACGCGCGACACCAGCAAACCGCAGTTGAAACCGAGCGCCGGAGCAAATGCGACGATCCGGCTTTCCTTGTCGATCGGTGTAGGCGGCATGCCACTGAAGTGCGCGAGGTCAACTACGCTGATCAAATTACCGCGGATATTGGTCAAGCCCAAAAACCAATCTTGCGTCAGCGGCACCTTGGCAATGGTGCCGATCGAAACGATTTCACCCGCTTCCTGCAGATTCAGCAGCCAGCGGCTTTGCCCGATCATCACGCCGAGTTGTCGGGTTTGCGACGCCGCGCCACTGGTGGCCGCCTGCATACGCTCCACCAGCTGCGTCTGAAATTCACGCAAACGGGTGCGGCGCGCGCCGGAATCGGCCATTTTGGCCACGAGTCCGGAGTTCAGATCCGAAGTGGATTGGGTCATGGGAGACCTAGCCGAGTGCGGCGATTTTCGACAACAATTCCTGCGGATCGACCGGCTTGACGATGTAGTCGCGCGCGCCTTGGCGCAAGCCCCAGATGCGGTCGGTTTCCTGGCCTTTGCTGGTGCAGATAATGATCGGCACGTTTTGCGTTTCCGGATCCTTGGCGATGGCGCGCGTGATCTGGAAGCCGTTCTGCCCCGGCATCACGACGTCCATCAAAATCAGTTGCGGCTTGTCCGCCTTGACTTTCGCCAGGGCTTCTTCGCCGTTTTCGGCGGTGGAAACGGAAAATCCGTTCTTTACAAGAATATCTGTAAGGAAATAGCGCTCGGTGGGGGAATCATCAACCACGAGAATTTTCTGTATCGGCATTTTCAACCTTCATGTCGAGAAATT
>DATFBD010000126.1:0-12480 GCA_035254005.1 Burkholderiaceae bacterium
TGCTGACCCAGGCTATCGTGCGCGAAGGCATGAAATACGTTGCTGCCGGCATGAACCCGATGGATCTGAAGCGCGGTATCGACAAGGCAGTTGCTGCCACCGTTATCGAATTGGCAAAAATCGCCAAGCCATGCACCACCACCAAAGAAATCGCCCAAGTCGGTTCGATCTCTGCCAACAGCGACACCTCGATCGGCGACCGCATCGCTGAAGCGATGGACAAAGTGGGCAAAGAAGGCGTGATCACCGTCGAAGACGGCAAATCCCTGAACGACGAACTCGACATCGTCGAAGGCATGCAGTTTGACCGCGGCTACCTGTCACCGTACTTCATCAACAACCCGGAAAAACAAGTTGTTTTGATGGACAACCCGTTCATCCTGTTGTGCGACAAGAAAATCTCCAACATCCGTGACCTGCTGCCGGTATTGGAACAAGTCGCTAAAGCCGGCCGTCCACTGCTGATCATCGCAGAAGACATCGAAGGCGAAGCGCTGGCGACCCTGGTGGTCAACAACATCCGCGGCATCCTGAAGACCTGCGCCGTGAAAGCCCCTGGCTTCGGCGACCGCCGCAAGGCCATGCTGGAAGACATCGCCATCCTGACCGGTGGCCAGGTGGTGGCGGAAGAAGTCGGCCTGACCCTGGAAAAAGTGTCGCTGGCCGAACTGGGCCAGGCCAAGCGCATCGAAGTGGGCAAGGAAAACACCATCGTCATCGACGGCGCTGGCGAAGCGTCGAGCATCGAAGGTCGCGTCAAGCAGATCCGCGTGCAGATCGAAGAAGCAACCTCGGACTACGACCGTGAGAAGCTGCAAGAGCGCGTGGCCAAGCTGGCCGGCGGTGTTGCCGTGATCAAGGTTGGCGCTGCCACCGAAGTCGAAATGAAAGAGAAGAAAGCCCGCGTGGAAGACGCCCTGCACGCGACCCGCGCTGCCGTGGAAGAAGGCATCGTGCCAGGCGGCGGCGTAGCCCTGCTGCGTGCCCGCGCTGCGCTGAACGTGAAAGGCGACAACCCCGACCAGGAAGCCGGCATCAAGATCGTGCTGCGCGCCATGGAAGAGCCACTGCGCATGATCGTGCAGAACGCCGGCGAAGAAGCCTCGGTGGTCGTGGCCGCCGTGCTGGCTGGCAAAGGCAACTACGGCTACAACGCTGCCAACGGCACCTACGGCGACATGGTCGAAATGGGCGTGCTGGACCCAGCCAAGGTGACCCGCTCGGCACTGCAGAACGCCGCGTCGATCGCTGGCCTGATGCTGACCACCGACTGCATGGTTGCTGAAATCGTCGAAGACAAGCCAGCCGGCGGCATGGGTGGCATGGGCGGTATGGGCGGCATGGGCGGCATGGACGGCATGATGTAATCGCCGGCTCCCGGTACGCCGGGAGCACCGCAGCCCGCTGCGAACAAGGCCAGCTTCTCCGGAAGCTGGCCTTTTCTTTTGCGCGGCCACAAGGACGGCCCACCGCCGCGCTCATATAGTGACGCCAGCGGCGGCCGGACGCCGCGCGGAGGGAACATGGAACACGTGAACGTGGCGCGGCCCGCTGTGGCGTGCCAACACATGCAGCGGGCATTCGAGGAACAGGCGCGCAAGCTGGGCCTGCATCCGCGCGACCCGTGGGTGGGCGGCTATGTCGATTACGAATGGGACCATTTGCGGCTCGTGCTCGACCATCTGCCGCTGCGGCTGGACGATTTGCCGGTGCTGGAATTCGGCTGCAACGTGGGCGCGTCGGCCATCCTGTTCGCCTGCCTGGGCGCGCGCGTGAGCGCGACCGACATCGACGCCGGCTGGGTCACGCTGGCGCGCCTGAACGCGGCGCGCCACGGCATGGACGGCATCGACTTCATCCACGCGCCCGATTCCTGCCGCCTGCCGTTCGCGGACGGCCAGTTCCAGCTGATCGCCTGCAACAGCGTGCTCGAATATGTGGCCGTCAGCGAGCAGCGCGCCGTGCAGCGCGAGCTGGACCGCGTGCTGGCGCCCGGCGGCGCCATCCTGCTCACGGGCACCAGCAACCGCCTGTGGCCGCGCGAAGCGCACACCGGCCGCTGGCTGATCAACTACCTGCCGCGCGCGTGCGACCGGCTGTGGGGCAAGCCGCTGCAGCGCGGCGTGTGGCCATGGACGGCGCGCCACGGTTTCGGCGCCCACTACCGCAACCTGGACACGGCCAGCGCCACCAATTATTTCGCCCGCTCGCGCCGCGCCATGGGCACGCCGCCGCGCCTGCTGGTGCCGCTGCTGTGGACGGCGGCCGCGCTGGGCGTCGGCCCCGGTTTGCTGGCCCAGCACCTTTCCTGCCTGCTGCAAAAACAGGCGACGGACTGAATACGCCACGTTGCCCACGGACGGGCTTTGCTTTAGTATGGCCGCTTTCCACCGATACGCGCCTCGCTTCCCGTCCATGGCACTGCACGCCCCGATTTCCCGCCGTACCGCCTTCGTCGCCGCCCTGAGCGGCGCATTGATGGCCGGCGTGGGCACGTACTGGTTGCTGCCGGCCTCGGCGGGCACACCAGCGGCGGCCGAGACACAAGCCACGGCGCCGGCGTCCGCGCCGGCCGCCACCGCTGGCACCGCTGCCACCGCTGCTGCCACTGCCGCGACAAAGCCGGTGGCCGGCGCCGCAACACCAGGCGCCCCCGCACCGGCCAGCCGCAGCAAGGAACAGGCGGCCGCCGCCCTGATGGCGCTGCCGGAACTGCAAGCCTGGTCGGCGCTGCTGGAAAAGCAATCGGGCGGCAAGACCCATGGCGCCCTGATCGAATACGACGCGGCGCTGCGCACCGTGCGTGGCAAGACCTACTGGCAATTCAGCTTCGTGGAAAACAGCGAGGAAGCGGCGCTGCGCTGGGAGAGCTTCCTGCTCTCGACCAGCGACGATGAAATCCTGGTGGAAGACCTGGCCACCGACGAGTTGCTCAGCCTGGAGCGGTGGCGCAAGGAAAAGCAGCCCGCCAAGCGCAGCGGCATCGACGGCTGACGCGCCGCGGCGCCAACATCAGCAGCGGCACCAGCATCAGCAGCGGCGCCAACATCAGCAGCGGTGCCAGCATCTGCAGCCCGCCGCCGGGCGGCGGGCCACGCCTCCTGTCACGCGGGCGAGCGCGCCGCCGCCGGGCTGGCGCCACTCACCTGCCCTACCCACATCACCGTCAACACCGTAATGCCGGCCGCGAGCCAGCCATTGATGCCATAACCGGCGATATGGCCGGCGCTGTCCGTCTGCAAGGTCAGCCCGCCCAACAAGGCGCCCAGGCCGCTGCCCAGTTGCTGCAAGGCCGAGTTGACGCTGAGGAAAGCGCCACGCTTGGCCGGCTCGGGCACCGTCGTCATCAAGGCCTGCAGCGGGATATTGCGGCCCGATACGGACAGCATGAAGAACGGGAAAAACACCATCACCGCCAGCAGCGGCATCGGCGGCAAGTGGGTCATGAACAGGAAGCACAGCGCGGAGAACAGCGCCACGTAGCGGTACACCTGCGGCTTGCCGGCGCGGTCCGACCACACCCCGATCAGGCGCGCCGTGAACAGCGTGACGCAGCCGCCGGCCAGGTAGACGTAGGTGATCTGCGCCGGCTCGATGCCGAGATTCCCGACCAGCACGGGCGAGATGAATGGAATGATCAGCATGCCCGCCATCATGTTCAGCACCGACAGCAGGAAGGCGCGCAGATGGCGCGGCACGCGGAACAGGCCAACCAGGTTGGGCAGCACTTCGGCCAGTGGCGTCTTCTGGCTCAGGTGGCCGCGCAAGGTCGGCAGCACACTCCAGCCGGCCAGCCACACGAGCAGCGACAGCAGCACCAGCAGATAGAACGGCGAGGCCCAGCCGAAATGGGCGGCCAGCATGATGCCGGTGGGGACGCCGGCCACGGCCGCCATGCTGAACGAGGTCATCACGATGCCCATCGCCGCGCCGCGGCGCTGGGCCGGAATCAGGTCGCCGATGATGGCCTGGCCGATGGCCCCCAGCACGCCGCCCGTGAGGCCGGCGAAGGCGCGCGACCACACCAGCGTGGCGAAGTCCGGCGCCAGCGCGCAGGCCAGGTTGGACAGCGTGAACAGCATGAATACCGTCAACAGCAGGCGTTTGCGGTCGAAGCGGTCGATATAGGTGGCCGCCAGCAGGCCGGACAGGCCGGCGCACCACGCGTAAGCCGACACGGCGCCCGACACGGCCGCCGGCGAAATGGAAAAGGCCCGCATCAGCTGCGGCGCCAGCGGCATCATGACCATGTAGTCCATGATGACGGTAAATTGCGTGAGGGCCAGCAGCCACAGCACGTTGCGCTCGCGCGCGGGCGTCAGGATCGTTTGCACTTGTTATTGTCCTTGGAAAATGAGAGGAGCGCTGGCGTCAGTCCAGCGCCTCGACATCGGTGATGGCGCGGCGCAGGATGGCGCGCACCTGCTCCAGCCGCGCCGGGTCCGGCTGGCCATCGCGTGCGCGCCGGTGCACCAGGTCGCGCAGTTCATGCATGAGGTTGCGAATATCGCCGCGCGCGTCGCACGGCTCGCCCATGCGGGCCAGGATGGCGTCCACGAACTGGCGGTGCTCGGCCAGGAAGGCCTCGCCTTCGGGCGTGATGGTATGCAGCTTCTTGTTGCCATCGGCCGTGGCCGACACATGGCCCATGTCGAGCAGCATGGACAGCAGCGGATAGATGGCGCCGGGACTGGGCGTGTAGCCGCCGCCGGAGCGCTGCTCCAGCTCCTTGATGATCTCGTAGCCGTGGCGCGGCTTTTCGGCGATCAGCTGCAGCACCACATAGCGCATGGCGCCCGCGTCGAACATCTTCGGGCCGCGCCCATGGCCACGCCCGCCACCGTGGTGGCCATGCATGAGCGAGTGGAAACGATGGGAACCGTGCAGGAATCGGAACATGGAAAACTCCTTAAGATATATCGCAATAAGATATATCGTAAACATATTCCGCCAGAGTTCAAGCACAAATTTGTAACTGCAAAAAAACAACCCCGGGGTCAGCGCCAACATGCATACCTGAACTCGTGTATGCATGTTGGCACTGACCCCGGGGTGCGGGGGCGCAGCGGGCGGGCTTAGCTGTCGAGGTGGGAGATCAGCAGGCGCCGCGTTTCCGATTCGATGCCTTCGCCTTTGCGCTCCAGCACCAGCTCGGCGTTCTGGGCGTCCAGCGAGATGCCGACCGACAGGATGTCGATCAGCAGCAGTTGCAGGATGCGCGAGATCATCGACAGGAACGTCGTGCTGTCCTCGCTGTGGTCCACCGCCAGGCATACCGTGGCCTTCTTGGCCAGCGGCGAGTTGCTGGCCGTGATGGCGATCACGTCGGCGCCGGCCGCGCGGGCCGTGTCCACCGCGTCCAGCAGGTCGGGCAGCTTGCCGGAATTGGAGATGGCGATCACCACGTCGCCGGGCTTGAGCAAGCCGGCCGCCAGGCCGAACAGGTGCGAGTCGCCATACGACGAGGTCGGAATGCGGAAGCGGAAGAACTTGTGCTGGCCGTCCAGCGCCACCACGCGCGAGTTGCCCATGGCGTAGAACTCGACCCGCTTGGCCTTGCTGATCAACGCAATGGCGCGGTCCAGCGAGCGCACGTCGAGCTGGTCGCGGAATTTCAAAATGGCCGACACGGTATTGTCGATCACCTTGGCGCTCAGGTCGTGCGTGCTGTCGCTGATGCGCACCTGGCTGTGGCGCACGGGAATGGCGCCCGTCAGGCTGCTGGCGAACTTGAGCTTGAAGTCGGCCAGGCCGAGGAAGCCGAGCGAACGGCAGAAGCGGATCACGGTCGGCTGGCTCACTTCGGCCAGCCGCGCGATGTCGGCGATCGGTTCGTTCAGCACCAGGCGCGGCTGCTCCAGCACCAGGCTGGCCACGCGCTGCTCGGCCGGCGTCAGTTCGTGCTGCAAGTGCTGCACGCGCTCCATCAGCGTATTGGCGCCGCTGCGTCCGCGCAGGTGTTCGGACAAAATCGTCGCCACGCCGTAGAACGCGGGGTTGGGCGTGGTGATCACATAGGTCGGGATTTCCGACAGGTAGCTGGTGAAACGGCCCTTGGCTTCGAAGCGGGCGCGGAACGGCGAGCTCTTGAACCATTCGCCCAGGCGCGGCACGATGCCGCCGCCGATGAAGATGCCGCCGAACGCGCCCAAGGTCACAGCCAGGTTGGCGCTGGCGCCGCCGAGCATGGCGCAGAAGCATTCGAGCACTTCCACGCACAGCGGGTCCTTGTCCGTCAGCGCGCCGGACATGATTTCCTGGTTGGTCAAATCGCGCACCTGGCGGCCGTTGCGCTTGGCGATGGCGCGGTAGATGATCTCCATGCCGGGGCCGGAAATCAGGCGCTCGGTCGAGACGTGCGACCAGGTCTGCCATGCGTATTGCAGGATCGAATATTCGCGCTCGTCGGCCGGGGCGAAGTTGGTGTGGCCGCCTTCACTGCCCAGCGTAACGAAGCCATCCACGGTGGGGATCACGCCCGACACGCCCAGGCCCGTGCCCGGTCCCAGCACGCCGATCACCGAGTTGCTGGCCGGCGCGCCGCCACCCACCTGCATCAGGTCGGCCGGCTTGAGGCCGGGCAGCGACATGGCCAGCGCCGTGAAGTCGTTCACCACCAGCAGCGTATGCAGGCCCAGGGCGCGGCGCACTTCGTCGGTGGAGAATTCCCAGTCGCGGTTGGTCATGCGCACCTGGTCGCCGCTGACCGGGTTGGCCACGGCCAGCGCCGCGTGGTTCAGGGTGATGTCGCCGTGCGCCGACAAATAGGAGCGCAGCATGGCCACGATGTCGGGGAAGTCGTCGCACTTGAGCACGCTGACGGCGCGGAACTCGCCGGGCGCCGTTTGCAGCGCGAAACGGGCGTGGGTGGCGCCGATGTCGGCCAGCAGGCGGGGACCGTCGGCGAACGCGGTGCGATTGATTTTTGGGTCAACTTCAGCTTGTTTCATCGTCGATACTGTCAAATCGTTAGCAGCGGGTTTTGTTCGGAAGTTAACACGCCGGAAGGCGGCAAGCATACCCGAAATATGGCCCTGAAAGAAGTTGTTTCAAAATGACCATGGCTGGGCGTGGCGACGAAGACAGTGCGCTTGCACGGCGAGGCGCCACAACGACGCCATGGGCGTTTTGAAACGGCTTCCAAGAAGAAAACCCCGCACAAACTGGTTGTACGGGGTTTTGGGTTCCTTACTTTCCGGCCGGGAGCAATCCGAACCAGGCGCCGTAGGCTGGCAGGCTGACCTGCTCGCCCCGTACTTCGCCGGGCAGGCCGTGGCCGCTCATCGCCTCGGCCCCGGCCACTTGCGGCAGCGTGAGGCTGACCGGTTCGCCACCGAGGTTGAAGATGGCGATCACCCCGCGCTCACCCTCGACATCGCGCCGCAGCGCCAGCACCGGTTCGGGCGCATCGAAGAAGGTGATGCCGCCGCGGGTCAGCTGCGGCAGCGCGCGGCGCCAGGCGATGAACTTGCGGGTGAAGGCCAGCGACGAATCCGGGTCGTTTTCCTGCACGGAGGCGGCACGCGCCAATTGAGGCGCCACCACGGGCAGCCATGGCTTGCCGCTGGTGAAACCGCCATGCGCGGCGGCGTCACCGGTCCAGGCGATCGGCGTGCGGCAGCCGTCGCGGCCCTTGAATTCGGGCCAGAACGTGATGCCGTACGGGTCTTGCAGCAGTTCATAGGGCACGTCCGCTTCCGGGAAGGCCAGCTCGTCGCCCTGGTACAGGCAAGGCGTGCCCTTGAGCGAGAGCTGCATGGCAAGGATCATCTTGGCGAAGGCGACGGGCGCGTCCGGACCGCCCCAGCGGGTGGCCACGCGCTGCACGTCGTGGTTGCCCACCGACCAGGACGCCCAGCCGCCTTTGACGCGCGCTTCGAACTGTTCGACCTGCTTGCGGATATAGTCGGCCGAGCAGGTCGGCACCAGCAGATTGAAGCTGTAAGCCATGTGCAGCTTGTCGCCGTCGGCCGTGTACTCGGCCATCACGGCCAGCGAATCGTCGGCGCCCACTTCGCCGATGGCGACGGCGTTGTATTCGTTGAGCAGGCTGCGCAACTTTTGCAGGAAGGCCAGGTTCTCCGGGCGGCTCTTGTCGTACATGTGGGCCTGCATGCCGTAGGGGTTGACGTCGGACACGGTGGCCGTGTCGCGGTTGACGGCCGGCGGATTGCTGCGCAGTTCCGGGTCGTGGAAGTGGAAGTTGCAAGCGTCCAGCCGGATGCCGTCCACGCCGCGCTCCAGCCAGAAGCGCAGGCTGTCCAGGTGGGCTTGCTGCACTTGCGGGTTGTGGAAGTTCAGGTCAGGCTGGCTGACGAGGAAGTTGTGCATGTAATACTGGCGGCGGCGGCTGTCCCACTGCCAGGCCGAACCACCGAACACGGACATCCAGTTGTTGGGCGGATTGCCATCGGGCAGCGGGTCGGCCCACACATACCAGTCGGCCTTGGGGTTGTCGCGGCTGGAACGGCTTTCCTTGAACCAGGGATGATCCTCGGCCGAGTGCGACATGACCTGGTCGATCATGATGCGCAAGCCCAGACGGTGGGCCTTGTCGACCAGCGCGTCGAAATCGGCCAGCGTACCGAACAGCGGATCGACGTCGCAGTAGTCGGACACGTCGTAGCCAAAATCTTTCATGGGCGACTTGAAATACGGTGAAATCCAGACGATATCCACGCCCAGCGATGCGATATAGTCCAGCTTGGCCGTAATGCCGGGCAAATCTCCCACGCCGTCGCCGTTGGTATCGAGGAAGCTGCGCGGATACACCTGGTAGATGATGGCTTCGCGCCACCACTGGCGTTGCTGATCGGAAGGCTGGGAGAGTTGTTTGGTCATGGCTGGGCCCGATGTTGAATTTGTAGACAATATACATCAGCGATATGCATTTTTCAATGGGGACATGGTTTTCGCAACATCAAGCAAAAACCAATTAAATCAATAACTTACAAAGTTAAATGAAAACAGGAACAACAATGAGCAGTAGTCAAACTACACAAACATCCATCCGCCACGAGGATTTGGAGGCCGGCAACGGGCCGATGCCGCGGCAAATTCCCTACATCATCGCCAACGAGGGTTGCGAGCGCTTCAGCTTCTACGGCATGCGCAACATCCTCACGCCCTTCCTGATCAGCACGCTGCTGCTGTTCCTGCCCCTGCCCGACCGGGCCAGCGAAGCCAAGCACGTGTTCCACACCTTCGTGATCGGCGTGTATTTCTTCCCCCTGCTCGGCGGCTGGGTGGCCGACCGCCTGTTCGGCAAATACAACACGATCTTCTGGATGAGTTTGGTGTACGTGGCCGGCCACGCCTGCCTCGCCATCTTTGAAGACAATCTGCAGGGTTTCTATTTCGGCCTGTTCCTGATCGCGTTCGGCTCGGGCGGCATCAAGCCGCTGGTGGTGTCGTTCGTCGGCGACCAGTTCGACCAGAGCAACAAGAACCGCGCCAAGGTGGTGTTCGACGCGTTCTACTGGATCATCAACTTCGGTTCCTTCTTCGCCTCGCTGCTGATGCCCATCTTCCTGCGCGATTTTGGCGCGGCCGTGGCATTCGGCATACCGGGTATGCTGATGTTCATCGCCACCGTCGTGTTCTGGATGGGGAACAAGAAATATGTGCACGTGCCGCCGGCGCCGGCCGATCCCCATTCCGTGCTGCGGGTGGCGCGCACGGCGCTGCTGGCGCGCCAGCCGGGCCAGTCGCGGCCCGGCCTGACGGTGGCGGCCATCGGCGTTGCCGGCGCGCTCGCCTCGCTGGCCATGACGCCGCAATGGGGCTTCGTGATCGCGGCCTGCCTGGCCGTGGTGCTGCTGCTCGCGTTCGGCGGCCTGGGCACGGCCATGCAGCTGGAGCGGGCGCGCGGCGCCCATCCCGACGAGACGATCGAAGGCGTGCGGGCCGTGCTGCGCATCCTGATCGTGTTCTCGCTGGTCACGCCGTTCTGGTCGCTGTTCGACCAGAAAGCCTCGACCTGGATCGTGCAGGCCAACGACATGACCAAGCCGGACTGGTTCCTGCCCGCGCAAATGCAGGCACTCAATCCCCTGCTGGTGATGCTGCTGATCCCGTTCAACAACTTTGCCCTGTTCCCCCTGCTGCGCCGGCTGGGCTGGGAACCGACCACGCTGTGCCGCATGACGGGCGGGATCGCCTTCACGTCGCTGGCCTGGGTGGTGATCGGCGCCATCCAGTTGCAGATGGATGGCGGCACGCCCACCTCGATCGCATGGCAGATCCTGCCCTACACCCTGCTCACCTTCGGCGAAGTGCTGGTGTCGACCTCGGGCCTGGAATTCGCGTACAGCCAGGCGCCCGCGTCGATGAAGGGCACCATCATGAGCTTGTGGTATCTGGCCGTCACCATCGGCAGCCTGTGGGTGCTGATCGTCAACGCGGGCGTCAAGAACGATGCCGTCACGGCCCTGATCGCGTCCACGGGCCTGAGCTCGATCGCGTTCCAGATGTTCTTCTTCGCCGCCTTCGCGCTGGTCGCGGCCATGCTGTTCGGCTGGTATGCGCGCAGCTACCGCATGGTGGACCACTACCGCCAAGGCTGATGTGCTTTGGGCGGAAATCCGCATTCGGCATCATGCCGATGGCGGATTTCCGCCCTGAATGCTGACGGTGCGCAAACGGCCCGCCGTCACGATCCGATATAAATCAACACCTTAGCGTTCACCATCGCGTCTCCTTGTGGCTGGCATAGAACCTGCAATTGCTTCTGGCACACAACCACAATGGAGACCAGCATGTCCAAGTACCGCCTGCTCGCACTCGCCGCCGCCGTCCTCTGCACCGCCGCCCAGGCGGAAGACGTGGTCCGGCTCGGCAATCTCAAATTCGCCCACTACGGCGCCGTTTCCTACATCAAGGAAATCGCCCCCAAATGCGGCATCAAAGTGGAAGAACACGTGTTCGCCAAAGGCCCGGATGTGATGCAAGCCATCCTGGCCGGTGAACTGGACGTGGGCGCCACCGCCTCCGAGGCCGCCATCTCGGGCCGCGCCAACGGCGCACCGATCTATGTCGTCGCCGGTTTCGCCAAAGGTGGCGCGCGCCTGGTCGCGCGCCCCGATGCCGGCATCAAGTCCATCAAGGATTTGAAGGGCAAGCGCGTCGGCGTCACGCGCGGCGGCATTCATGAAGTGCTGCTGGTGGCCGAACTGGCCCAGCACGGCCTGAGCGCCTCCGACCAGCCGGGCAAGGACGTGCAACTGGTCTACCTGGCCTTCGCCGACCTGAACCAGGCACTGCTCGGCAAGAACCTGGACGCCATCATGCAAAGCGAGCCGCAATCGTCGCAGGCCATCAACAAAGGCTATGGGGTGGAAGTGATGAAGCCCTACGACACGCCGATCGGCGCGCCCGTGCGCACCATGGTCATGAGCGAGAAATTCTACAAGGAGCACCGCGCCGTGGCGGCCAAGTTCATGAACTGCTTCGTGCAGTCGACCAAGCTGTTCATCGACAACAAGGCGGTGGCCGAGAAATATGTACGCGAAGTGATCTTCAAGAACCAGATCACCAAGAACGACTTCGATGACGCCATCAGCAATTCGCCCTACAGCTACGACATCACGCCCGAGCACATCCAGCTCACCACCGACGTGATGGCGAAAACCGGCACCGGCAAGATGCGCACCCCGCCCGTGGCCAAAGACTGGGTCAAGACCGACCTGCTGGAAGCGGCCAAGAAAAGCCTCAACATCCAATAAGCGAGGGACGCCATGAAACAACAACACTGGCGTGAACTCGCCGCCGGCATCGTGGTGCCGGTGCTCGTCGTCGCCCTGTGGCAGGCTGCCGCCATGCTGGGCTGGGTCAATCCGCAGGTGCTGCCATCGCCGGCGGCCGTGGTGCACAAGTGGTTCGAGTATTTGCTGCCGTTGCAGCCCTACGATCCGGCCGCCGGCACGTGGCTGGCGTGGGCCGTTTCCGGTGAACTGGTGGGCGACACGCTGAGCAGCATGTACCGCGCGCTGGTCGGCTTCGTGGTGGGCGCCGGACTGGCGCTGCCGCTGGGCCTCGTGATGGGCTCGAGCAAGCGCATGTACGCCTGGTTCAACCCGCTGATGCAGGTGCTGCGGCCGATCCCGCCGATCGCCTACATTCCGCTGGCGATCCTGTGGTTCGGGCTCGGTAACGCGCCGGCCGTGTTCCTGATCGCGCTGGGCGCCTTCTTCCCGGTGCTGATGAACACCATCGCCGGCGTGCGCCAGGTGGACGGCATCTACCTGCGCGCGGCGCGCAACCTCGGCGCCGGCGGCAGCACCATGTTCGTGCGCGTGATCCTGCCGGCGGCGGTGCCCTATATCCTGACCGGCGTGCGCATCGGCATCGGCACCGCGTTCATCGTGGTGATCGTGTCCGAGATGATCGCGGTGAACAACGGGCTGGGCTTCCGCATCCTGGAGGCGCGCGAATACTTCTGGTCGGCCAAGATCATCGCCGGGATGATCACGATCGGCATCC
>DATFBD010000127.1:0-51255 GCA_035254005.1 Burkholderiaceae bacterium
GCGATAGCGGGTCTAAAACTTGAGGTAAGGAAGGGATTTTTAGTGGACTTTAGATTTTCGCGTTCAAAAAGCAGACCGAATTAGATTTTCAGCCGGTATTTCCAGACCGTTTTAGACCTGCACTTCGACTTTTTAGACTCCGTTAGAGCGAAGCCGCCCACATTCGACCGAATTAGAGCGAGCTGATTTTTTTACGCTCCGCCCTCCCCCAAGGGTCGCACACATTGGCGTCCCTCGGAGTCAGGCAACTGCGCCTCAAATCAGTGCGAGGGCGCGCGCGCCAGTTCCGGATGGTCGCGCAGGATGAGGCGGCGCTGCTGCTCGATGCGCCGTATCTTCTCCTCGACTTTGGCGATCTGCTGCGCCGGCACCCCGGCCGCGCGGCCGCGTTCCAGGTCGGCCTGCAAGCGTGGCAGCTCGGATGCCGCCGCGTCCGCGAACGCGCCCAGCACGCGCACTTGCTGCCCCTGCTGGTATTGTTGATAGGCTTTCGGGTCGGCCAACTCCGCCGCCGTGGGCGGCGTGCGTGCCTCGTCGCGCTGCAGCGGCGGGGTGCGCGGGTCGCCGTGCTCGCGCGCGTCGGCCATGCTGAGCCACGCGGAACCGCTGCTGTCGACGGGCGTCAACGGGACCCGCTGCAACTGCGCGTCACGCTCCGGCACGGCCTCGAACCACTGCCGGCCGCCCGCGCCCGCGTCCATGCCATGCGCGCGCGTGGACGGCGCGCCAGCTTCGTCGATCATGCCGGCCTGCCGGGCGATGGACGGCCACGCCACCCAGCCGGCCGCGATGGCCGCCACCACGGCGGCCAGCATCACCTGGCGCTTCATGAACGCGACTCCAGCACATGCAGCGGCTGATCGAGCAGGCCGCGATTGATGTCGATGCGGGCCGCGCCCAGCAGGCGCTGGCGCAGCGCGGCCAGTTGCGCCGCCGCCTTCTCGCGCGCCACGGCGTTGGCGGCCACGTAGCGCACCGTTTCGGATGCGGGGTCCTGATAGCCTTCCACCCGCTGGTCAACCAGCACGATTTCCCACACGGCCTTGTCGTTCGGTCCCACGGGACTGCGAATCGGCCGCGAGGGCTGGCCTTCCGCCTGCGCGAACGCCAGCTGCGCCAGCCAGTCCGGCGTGCCGCTGTGCTGCAGCCATCCCAGTTCGCCGCCGGACTGGCTGTCGGCAGCGGACGAATAGCGGCGCGCCAGCGCGCCAAAATCGGCGCCGCCGGACAACTGGCCGGCCACCGATTGCGCCGTGCGTTCGTCCGGCAGGCGGATGTGGCGCACCTTCACTTTTTCGATGCGACGGAATTCTTCGCGGTGGCGGCGGTAATAATTCTCGATCTCCGCCCCGCTCACCTGGGCCGCAAGTTGCTTGACGACGGGACTGGCCGCGTCGATGTCGTTACCGATGCCGTGCAGCTGCTGCAAGGCCTGCACCGTGTCCTGCTCATCGAGCACCCGCCGCAGGTCGGCCACGGTGGCCGCGCCGAAGCGCTGGGTGCTCCAGTGCTGCACGTACAGCGCGGCCAGCGCCAGCCTGGCTTGCTGTTGCAGATGCGCGGACTGGCGCGCGAACAGCGCCACCCTGCCCTGCACGTTCTGGCGCCGGTAGACGTCGGCCAGCGTGATGGCGCCGGCCGCTCCTTGCGGCAGCTGGTAGCGCAGCACCACGATGTCCTGCGCGCGCGCCAGTTGTCCAGCATCGAGCGTGTACTCAAGCCGCAGCTGGCCGGGACGGCCGAACACGGCGTCCAGCGCGGCCGGGGCGATGGCCGGCTGCGCCGTCACCAGCCCGGCCAGGCTGCCGCCCGGCAGGCGCTGCATGGCTTGTTCCAGCTCCTTGCCATACAGGCCGCGCAAGGTGGCGACCAACTGGTCGTCCACCATCACATCGTGGGCGAAGGCCACGCGCTGGCCGGCGAACAGCGCGGCCTCGCCCCAGGTCTTGCGCGCCGATCCGGCCAGCAGGCGGTTGACGACAGCCTGCTCCAGCGCCGCGCTGCGGCTGGCCTTGGCGTCCGCCTGGCGCGCCGTGCGCCACAGCGCATCGACGCTGAAGGCGAGCAAGGGCGCGCCGTCGATCTTCGCGGCCAGCGCGGGATCGGTGAGGCGGTAGGCCACGGCCGCCTGCGCGGACGATGGCACCAGGGCGGGCACCAACGCTGGCACTAATGCTGGCACTAATGCGGGCAGCAGTTCGGGCACCAGCGCGGGCAGCGATGCGGGCGCCAGCGAGGACACCAGCGGCGTCGCCAACGACAGCGCCGCCGCCAGCGTGGAAGCCAGCGCCCGCGGGCGCCAGCCTGTGGTCCGGATCGTCATGGCGCTTAGTTCGCCAGGCGCTCGGCGGCGCGGTTCAGCACATGGACCACCATCGCGATCGAGTGCGGAATCATCTGCTGGCCCACGCGGCGGCGGTCATTCTGGTCGGTGGAGGACAGCACGATGCCGCCATTGGCGTAAGAATAGGTGCCGCCCTGGGTCAGCAGCGGACGGATATCGACGGCCGCTGGCGCCACCGGCGTGAAGTCGGCCATGGCCGCCGCCACCAGCGCCGGATCGTTCAGGTGCTCGGTGTCGTAGTAGTCCAGCACCCACTGCTCCCACGAGGCGTGGTTGTTGGCGGAGGTGGTCCAGGTATGGTGCGGCTGCAGCAGGTCGGTGGTGTGCAGCGTGAAGCCCAGGCTTTGCGCGGTCGGCTGCGCCAGGAACTGCTGGAACCAGTACTGGCCCAGGTTATCGATAGGCTGGAATGGCATGGTTTCGAAATCGGCGTACTGGCTGTTGCTCGACACGCCGCCGAAGCGGTAGTGCGCCTCCGTCAGGCCGTAGCTGTTGTACTTGGTGCCGTCGCCGAACCAGCCGCCGTTGCCGCCGGCGCCGTCGTCGAGGTAGTCGCCGTACAGCCAGCTGGCGGCCATGTTGTCGATGTCGCCGGCCACGGTCAGCTTGGCGTAGTTATAGCCGCCAAATGGATTGCCGTGCACGTCCTTGCCGGCCGTGTGGTTCTGGAAGTGCCAGTACGAGGTGTACTTGACGATGCCCGAGCCCAGCCCCCACACCGGCGCCATCTGGCAGTTGCCGGTGGTGGCGCCGCAGATGTAGGTGTCGGCGAAATCGTCCACGTCGTAGGCGCCCTGGCCCAGGGCCTGCGCGAACTGGTCGATGGTGTAGCCGGCCCGGGTCACGCCAGCCACCAGCTTGTTGTAGTTGGTGCTGCCCGGGTTGTTCTTCATGAAGGTCACCGCGTCCAGTACGATGCGGCGGTGGGTTTCCTGCTGCCAGGCGTGCGCGGGTGCGCTCGCCAGCGTGGTCAACGTTGCCAGAGCCAGGCTAGTGGCCATCAGTCCAGTCTTTTTCATTATTTCCCCATTAAATAAAGCGCACGGGTGTGCGTTTTTTGTGCAAGCAGTGTAACAAGGGAATATGTCAACATTGTGATTTCAGTATTAGAATTGTTGCTCGATTGAAACAACGTGAACGGTGCCATGTCACGTAATTGTCATTTTCATCATGTAGGATGCAGCCGGCGCGCGGCCACCGCCACGCCATTCCATTCACATCACAGAACCACGAGCACATCATGAAAAAACGGTCCACTTCCCTGCCCTTGCTGCGCCCCCTGGTGCTGGCCTGCTGCCTGGCCGGCGCGCCCGGCGCGCACGCCGCCACGCCCGCGGCCAAGCCTGCCGCCGCGTCCGCGCAACCCAAACTGGTGGTGGTGCTGGTGGTGGACGGCCTGCCCGACGAACAGGTGCTGCGCTACCGCGACCAGTTCGGCCAGGGCGGCCTGCGCCGCCTGATGGACCAGGGCGCGTGGTTCAGCAACGCGCACCAGGCGCATGGCGTGACGGTGACGGCCGTTGGCCACAGCGCCGTGCTGACGGGCGCCTATCCTTACCAGCACGGCATCATCGGCAACAACTGGATCGACCCGGTCACCAAGCAGTCGATCTACTGCACGGAAGACCACAATTACCACTACATCGGCGCGCCCACGAAGACCGACGACGGTACCTCGCCCGCGCGCCTGCACGTGAGCACGGTGGGCGACGAGCTGCGCTACGCCACCGGCAACCGCGCCAAGGTGGTGGCGGTGTCGGGCAAGGACCGGGGCGCGATCCTGCTGGCCGGTAAAACGGGCACCGCCTACATGTACATGGAAAGCACGGGCGACTTCGCCAGCAGCACGTACTACATGCCAAGCCACCCGGCCTGGGTGCAGCGCTACGACGCCGGCAAGCCGCAGGACCGCTACTACGGCAAGTCGTGGACGCCGCTGCTGGCCGATGCCGCCTACGCCGGCGATGCGCCCGACAACCTGACGCCCTCGAAACCCGGCGTGCGCAACACCTTCCCGTTTGCCTACTACAGCGAAAGCGGTGAACTGGATGCGAACTACTACAAGCGCCTCAAGAGCGGCCCCTTCCTCGACGAGCTGACGCTGGACTTCGCGCGCGCCGCGATCGAAGGCGAGCAGCTGGGCGCCAATCCGGCCGGGGTGCCGGACCTGCTGGCCGTGAGCCTATCGGCGCACGACTACGTGAACCACGCGTTCGGCCCCGAGAGCAAGATGTCGCACGACCACCTGCAACGGGTCGACCGCATGCTGGCCAGCTTCTTCAACTACCTGGACCAGCGCGTGGGCCTCGACAACGTGCTGGTGGTGCTGACGGCCGACCATGGCTTCCCCAACGTGCCCGAATTCGCGCAAGGCCAGCACCTGGATGCACAGCGGCTGGACGGCGACAAGCTGGTCGCCGCGCTGAACCAGCACCTGGAGACGAAATACGGCCAGGCCAAACTTGTGAACGCATGGTCGCTGCCCAATGTGCACCTGGACTACGCGCTGATCGACAAGAGCGGCCTGCGCCGCGAGGAGGTGGAGAACACGGCCGCCCGCTTCATCGAAGCGCAAGCCGGCGTGGCCGAGGTGTACACCCGCACCCAGTTCGAGCACGGCGCCGTGGCCGGCACCCGCATCGCCACGCTGATGCGGCGCGCGTGGAATCGCGAAGCGTCGGGCGACCTGATGGTCGTCACCAAGCCGTACTGGTACTTCGGCACCGGCACCACGGGCACTTCGCACGGTTCGCCCTACGCCTACGACACCAACGTGCCGCTGATGATCATGGGTAAGCGCTGGATCAAGCCCGGCTACTACGGCCAATATGCGGAAGTGGTGGACCTGGCGCCCACGCTGGCCAACCTGCTGCGCGTGCGCCCGCCGGCAGCCGCTGAAGGCCGCGTGCTGACCGAGGCGCTGCGTTAATTCCCAGAAAAAGCGGGGACGGACCCGGGAGTCCGTCCCGGACTTTTTCAGTCCGTCACCTCGAAGGCGGCCGGGTCGAGCGCGGCCAGCGTGCGGGCGCCGCCCGGCGCGGGACGGCCGGCCTGCTGCTCCAGCCGCTCGCGCAGCTTGGCCAGGTAGTCGGCGCGGCAGCGGCGCAAGGCGAAGTCGCGGAAGTTGTCGTGCTCCAGGTCGTGCCACGCTTGCTCGCGCGCGGCGTCCGAATGGGCTTTCGCCTGCGCTTCCATGGCCGGCGTGATGACGGTGGCGCCCGGCGTCATCGGGGTGTAGCCGTAGCGCTTCATGTATTCGCCCGTGATCGTCTCGATCACGCCGATCTCATCGAGCGACAGCTGCTGCTTGAACTTGTCGGCATGGGCCGGAATCGGCGCGTAACAATTCGACGACCACAGCGCCGACAACTGCGAGATCTGGCGCGCTTCCTGCGAATGGGCCACGTCCAGCATGCCCGGCTGGTAGTCGATCTCCATGAAGCGGCACAAGGCCTGCAGCGTGGCCTGCTGGTGGGACAGGAAATCCTCATAGCGGATGGTCAGCACGCGCTGCGGATAACGCTGCATCACGGCGTCGGCCGCGCGGTGCGCGGCCAGCCAGGTGCGGGCGTTGAGCAGGGTGTCGAAGTCGTGGATGATGGCGCGGTTCATCGAGGCCACCTGCGCGCGCGGGTCGCGCACCACGTTCACGAACAGCATGTCAGGCAGCAGCGCCATCAGCTCGGCCGCGTAATGGACGCTGTCGAGCGACTTGTCCATCACCACGCGGGCGCCCTGCGCCTCGCCCGAACGCAGCAGCAGTTCCCACACCACCCGGTGCACGCTGCGCGGCTGGTTGCGCAGGGTTTCGAAAATCTCGACCGGATCGAACACCAGTTGCGGCCACTTGACCATGCTCACGGCCTGCAATCCCACCACGTCCACCACCAGCCGGAAATAGGCGCGGTCGTCGGACAGGTCGCCATACAGCGGCAACAGCGGCATGAAGTCCACGATGTGCAGCGGATACGGTGAATAGAATTGCGGCGACATGTTCAGGCGCAAACGCAAGGCATGGCTGCCACAACGGCGCAGCGGGATCATCATGACGGGACGCGGGCGCTTGCCCACCGGGGCTGCTTGTGGTTCGGACTTCATTGTGCTCTCCATGCGAACTGACGGTGTGTCGAAAAAAACGTGCCGGGCCGCTGCTAACTGGCCTGGCAGGCCATGCCTTCCAGCTCGAAGTGCTGGCGGAATTGGTCGATGAACTGGCCGAGCTGCGCACCCGGCAGGTGGTTGATGCCGGCCGCCGCCATGCGTCCGCCGCCGGTATCGAAACGGCGGCACAGATCACAGGCGCTGTACGCGGCGGGCATGCCCGAGCGCACGCTGACCACGTAGCTGCCATCGGGCCGCTCGCCCAGGATGGCGAACGAGACGCCCGGATGCTGGGCCGCCAGCCGGTTGGCCAGCACCCCGCTGATGCGGCGCGCCCAGGGCGCGTCCGGCAGCAGGTAGACGGCGCCGCCGCTGCGCTCCCAGTGCGGCCGCAGCGCCTGCAGGCGCAAGCAGTCCTCGTGGTAGCCGGCGCACAGCAGGCGGTATTGCTCGCTGTCGGCGATGAACTGGAACGGATCGGCATACGGGGCCAGCGCCCGGTACAGGGCCGCTGGCGCCAGATGCAGGTCGGCCACGCTGTCGCCGTAGGCGTTGTAGTTGATGACCTGGCCCAGTTGCGCCAGCGCCACCGCGCCCTCCTCGCGCACGCCGGCGCCACGCGCCAGCGCGCTGGCCACGCCCATCAGGTTGTCGCCATAGGCGGCCACCACGGCCCAGCGCCGGTGGCGCCCGCCCAGCTGGCGATCGACCAGGATGCTGGTGCAGACGTCGGGCGTGGGGTCCCAGTGCAGGCGCAGGCCCGGATGGGGAAACGCGTCGTCGGCCGCGTGGTGGTCGTAATAATCGACGGTGGCGCCGCCATCGAGCAGGCGGCGCAGGTCGGCCGTGTTGGCGTCCAGCGAAATATCGAGCGCCACCACGTGGCGCGCGCCAGTGGGCACCTGGCGCAGCAGCGCGATGTCGCGCTTGACGCCGGTGACCAGCACGGCGTCGTCGGCCGGCCGCACCAGCCGCAGCTGATGGAGCGCGCAAATGCCGTCGGCGTCGCCGTTGAACACGTCGTAGCGCGCGGCGGGGGCGATGGTTGGCTTCATGGGGCTAAGGTCAAGGGGCTAAGGTTTCAGATATAGCGTTTGGCCAGGTGTTCAAACAGCAGTTCGCACGCTTGCGCCAGCGGCATGCTGCCCGTGTCGATGGTCAGGGCCGGATGTTCGGGCGCCTCGTAGGGCGCCGAGATGCCGGTGAATTCCGGGATCAGGCCGGCCCTGGCCTTGCGGTACAGGCCCTTGGGGTCGCGCTCCTCGCACACCCCGCATGGCGTGCTGATATGGGTTTCGATGAAATCGTCGGCGCCGATGATGTCGCGCGCCAGCTCCCGGTCGCGCCGCAGCGGCGAGATGAAGGCGGCGATCACGATCAGGCCCGCGTCGTTCATCAGCCGCGCCACTTCGGCGCTGCGGCGGATGTTCTCCTGCCGGTCCTCCGGCGTGAAGCCAAGGTCGCGGTTCAGGCCATGGCGCAGGTTGTCGCCATCGAGCACATAAGCGGGCCGGCCCGCCTCCACCAGCATCTTCTCCAGCGCGCAGGCCAGCGTCGACTTGCCGGCCCCGCTCAATCCCGTCAGCCACACGGTGGCCGCGCGGCGGCCCACGCCGCCCATGCGCGCCTGGGCCGTGACCTGGCCCGCGTGCCAGAAGATATGCGGGGCCTGGGTTGCCGCCGGCTCCTGCTTGCGCAGCAGCGCGTCCAGTTTGTCCAATTTGGTCATCGTTCGCTCCTGGCAGGCCCGGGGGCCGCGTTAATGTCTTGGATAGGCCACCATGGCCCGGATCAGAACTGTTCCCACTCGGCGTCGGCCGGTGCGGCGGCGGCACGGCGGGTGCCGCTGGCGGCCAGCGCGCGCCGTGCCGGCCTGGCGGCCGGCACCCGCGGCGCCACCCTGGCCGGCGCCGCCGGCGTGGGCAGCACTTGCAGGGCGGGCGCGGGCGGCAGCAATGACCGTCCGGCCTCCGCTTCGAGCCGGAAGATCCCCACCACCTCGGTCAGGCTGTTGGCCTGGTCGCGCATGGCCTGGGCGGCGGCCGCCGCCTCCTCCACCAGCGCCGCGTTCTGCTGGGTCACGGAATCCATCTGCATCACGGCCTGATTGATCTGCTCGATGCCGCTGGTCTGTTCCTGGCTGGCGGCCATGATCTCGGACATGATCTCCGTCACCCGCCGCACGCTGTCCACCACCTCGTGCATGGTCGATCCGGCCTGCTCCACCAGCCGGTTGCCCGCCTCCACCTTGTTCACGGAGTCGCCCACCAGCTCCTTGATCTCCTTGGCGGCGGCGGCCGAACGCTGGGCCAGGTTGCGCACTTCGGTGGCCACCACGGCGAAGCCGCGGCCCTGCTCGCCGGCGCGCGCTGCCTCCACGGCCGCGTTCAAGGCCAGGATATTGGTCTGGAACGCGATGCCGTCGATGACGGCGATGATGTCGCCGATCTTGTGCGCCGAGTGGTCGATGGCGGCCATGGTGTCCACCACCTGGGCCACCACGGCGCCGCCACGCACGGCCACGTCGGAGGCCGACACGGCCAGCCCGTTGGCGGTGCGCGCATGGTCGCTGTTGATGCGCACGGTGCTGGTCAGTTCCTCCATCGAGGACGCCGTCTCCTCCAGCGTGCCGGCCTGCTGCTCGGTGCGCGAGGACAGGTCCAGGTTGCCCGAGGCGATCTGGCCGGCCGCGGTGGCGATGGTTTCGGTGCTGCTGTGGACCTGGCTGACGATCAGCGCCAGGCTGTCGCGCATGGACTTCATCGCATGCAGCAGGCTGTGGTTGTCGCCGTCGCGCGTCTCGATGGCGATCGACAGGTTGCCGGCCGCGATCTGGCCGGCGATGGCGGCCGCCTCGTCGGGTTCGCAGCCGAGCTGGCGCACCACGCCACGGGTGATCAGGATGGCCGCCGCCACGCTGGCCAGCAGCGCCAGCGCGCCGATCGCCAGCATCTGGTCGCGGGCCGCCGCGTAGGCGTTGGCCGCGTCGACGGTGGCCACGTCGTTCTGCTTTTCCTCCACCGCGATCAGCTTGCGCAGCAGCTCCCACCATGCCTTCTGCACGGGACGGAACTGGTAGCGCAGCAGCTGGTAAGCCTCGTCCTGCTTCTGTTCCAGCGCCAGCGCGGCCGCCTTGTCGATGAAGGGCAAGGCCAGCTGGCCCTGCTTGCGGATCTGTTCGAGCAAGTCCTTTTCCTCGGCCGAGGTGCCGGGCATGGCGAACATCTGGCCCAGCTTGTCCTGCGCGGCCGCATACTTCTTCGCCTGCGCGGCGATGCGGTCCACTTCGATCTGGATTTCCCTGGCTTCCTTCAGCAGGATCAGGTTGCGCAGGGCCAGCGCCCGCTCCGTCACAGTCAGGTCCATGGTCGCGGCCAGCTTGGTTTCCACGTCATTGACCTTGGTGATGTCGTCCAGTCGCTGCTGGATCTGGCTCATGCTCGTCAGCGCCAGGCCGATGATCGCCATCAGCAGCAGCGACACCACGCCGAAGCCCAGTCCCAGCCGCGTCGCGACCCCCATGTTACGCATTTTCATGCTCATCTCCAGAACACTGCGATCTACGTCCCGGCAGCCTGGTGGCCAGCGCCTGTCGGACGACTTGCAGCGATCTTAGAGGATTCCATACGGCAAAATTGTCTCGAATAGTCACCTACGGGCGCGCCTGCAACGGCCTGGCGACAGGTATTGACCTTGATCGAATTTCTGCTTGTGCCAGCGCAGCCCCCGCCAGTAAAGGAGAACGCATGGCACCTGCGGTCGCATGCCTTGCGCGATGCAAGCTAAAAACGGGAAAATAAAAATGTGCGCACAAGAAATTTTGTGGCATGCGGGTAAATATTGGCGTCGCCGCTGCGTGCCGCCGGCCGCCGCGATGACACCGCGTCCAAACACAACTGGGCTGGCATGGCTTGACCTGGATCAGATAAATTTGCGGTGGACCGGCCTATATTACTTGTGTGCTCAAGTAATGTAGCCAAGGAAAACATCATGTACACCACCAAGCCGCCCAGGGAAAATGTGGTTCGCCTGATCCAGCAGGAACACACCAACCTGACCGCCGTGATCCACAGCATGCAGCAATTCGTGCGCACGCTGGGCCAGAACAACGCGCCGGCCGACCTGAAGATCATGCGCGCCATGCTGCTGTACGTGATCGATTACCCGGAGCGGGTGCACCATCCGAAAGAAGAAGAGCACCTGTTCGCGCGCCTGCGCCTGCGCACCCACGATGTCGACAACACGCTGGACGAACTCTCGCGCCAGCACGTGCGCGGCACCACCCTCACACGCGAACTGGAACATGCGCTGGCGCGCTACGAATTCCAGGGCGCCCCGGCGCTGCCGGCGCTGCGCCTGCTGGTCGAGGAGTACGGCAGGTTCTTCTTCGAGCACATGCGGCTGGAGGAAGACGTGGTGCTGCCGGCCGCGCTGCACCACCTGACGGAGGCCGACTGGATCGTGATCGACCTGGCGTTCTCCGCCAACGGCGACCCGCTCACCGGTGCGCCGATCCAGAACAACTTCTCGCGGCTGTACCAGCTGATCGTGAACGGCCAGCCTGGCCCGCGCTGAACGCGCGGGCCGCGGCCTGACGTGACGCCAAATGTCAAGCGCAGGATGCGGCCGGACGCGTGTTTCGCTTGTACTGTCGCGCCACGCGGACAGTGCATTGCATGCGCTAACGTAAGCCCCTACAATCGGAGTCGGCCCTCGCGGGGGCCGCGCGCGCGCCGCCGGCGCGCCGTCCGTCCCATCGAAGGAAACGCCCGACAATGCCCACCCTGGTTCGCGCCGCCGTACTGACCAACTATCTGGAAGTGGCCCAGCACCTGGGCCTGAACCCGCAGGCCGAACTGGCCCGCGTCGGCTTGAACCGCAAGATGCTGCAAGATCCCGAGCAGCCCATCCCCATCAGCAGCGCCGTGCAATTGCTGGAAAATTCGGCGGCCGACAGCGGCTGCCAGACGTTCGGCCTGCGCATGGCCGAATCGCGCCAGTTCTCCGACCTGGGCGCCGTCAGCCTGCTGCTGACGCACCAGCCCACGCTGCGCGACGCGCTGCAAGTGCTGGTGCAATACCGTCACCTGCTGAACCGCTCGCTGGCGCTGTACGTGGAGGAAGCGGGCGACCTGGTGATCATCCGCGAAGAAGTGGTCAACGACGAACCGGTGCCGTGCCGCCAGTCCAACGAACTGGCCATCGGCGTGATGGCGCGCATGTGCGCCACGTTGCTGGGGCAGCACTGGCGGCCCGTGAGCGTCAACTTCACGCACGACGCGCCGGAAGACTTGCGGCTGCACCGGCGCCTGTTTGGTTGCCAGGTGCAGTTCGGCGCGGAATTCAACGGCATCGCCTGCCCGGCCGCCAATTTCGACGCGCCCAATCCGCACGCCGACCCGGCCATGGCGCGCTACGCGCAGCGCTTCGTCGACTCGCTGCAGGACCAGGGCGAACCATCGATCTCGCACGAAGTGCGCAAGGCGATCTACCTGCTGCTGCCGATGGGCCGGGCCACGATCGAACAGATCTCCCAGGCGCTGGGCATGAACGTGCGCACGCTGCAGCGCCGGCTGGGCGAATGCGACGCCAATTTCAGCGACTTGATCAACGAAGTGCGGCGCGAACTGGTGCAGCGCTACATGAACAACCCCAGCTACTCGCTGGCGCGGATCGGCGACCTGCTGGGTTACTCGCTGCCGAGCAGCTTCACGCGCTGGTTCGCCAGCCAGTTCGGCGAGACTCCGGCCGCCTGGCGCACCACGCACGGCAAGCCCTACCAGCCACCGGTCTGAACACCGGGGTCAGGTCATGAAGCCGCGCAACTTGCGCGGATTCATGACCTGACCCCGGTTTGCCTGCTTTACGTGGCCCAGCGCATCAGCATCATCACCAGCGCGGCCAGGAACACGGTTTCGCCCACCATCAGCGCGATCGGCTTGATGCCGACGGCGGCCAGCTCTTTCAATTGCGTCTTCATGCCCAGCGCGCTGATGGCGATCACCAGCGCCCAGCGCGACAGCTCGTTGCCGGCGTGCTGCACGGCGGCCGGCACCCAGCCCGTGCTGTTGACGCAGGCCAGCACGAAGAAGCCCACCGCGAAGCTGGGCAGCAGCGGCGGGCGCGCGCTGCCGGCCTGCGCCCCCTGGGCCCGCGTGATCAGGGCCGCGCACAGGATCACGGGCAGCAGCATGGCCACCCGCATCAGCTTGACGACGGTGGCCGCATCGCCCGTCTCGCGCGACATGCTGTAGCCGGCACCGACCACCTGCGCCACGTCGTGGATGGTCCCGCCCAGGAACACGCCGGCCTGCAACGGCGACAACGAAAAGAAACTGGCGATCATCGGATAGGCGATCATGGCCGTCGTCGACAGCGCCGACACGCAGATCACCGTGAACAGCGTGGCCTTCTCCTTCTGCTCATGGGCCGGCAGCGCGGCCGCCAGCGCCAGCGCGGCGGAAGCGCCGCAGATGGCCGTGGCGCCGCCCGTCAGCATGCCGAACAACTGGTTGAAGCCCAGCAGCCGGGCCACCAGCACCGACACCAGGATGGTCACTGTGACCACGACCACCACCAGCACCACCGGCTTCCAGCCCAGCGCCGCGATCTGCGCCAGGGTAAGCCGCAATCCCAGCAGCGCCACGCCCAGGCGCAAGATGGTGCGGGCCGTGTATTCGATGCCCGGCTTGCACTGCCCTTCGCCGGACAGGAAGTTGAGGGCCATACCCAGCAGCAGCGCGAACAGCATCACGGGCGCGCCGTAGTGCTCGGACAGGAAGCTGGCCGCCGCCGCCACCATGGCGCTGACGATGAAGCCGGGCGCCAGCACGCGCACGCGCGCGTGCAGGCCGGAACAGGAAAAAGAACTCAAGCTGCCGGAATTCATGCTGCATTCTCCTCGCCGGGCAGCGTCAGCCAGACGCCGTCCGCTTCAACGGTAATGGGATAGACGGCCACCTTCATCTCCGGCACATTGGCCAGGCAACCGGTGCCCAGGTGGAAGCGCAGGCCGTGCGCCGGGCAGCGCACATACAGGCCTTCGAGCTTGCCGCCGGCCAGCGAGGAACCCTGGTGCGGGCAGCCGTCCTCGATGGCGTGGTAGGCGCCGTCCACCTGGAACAGCAGCACGCAGCGGCCGTCCACGCGCACGATGGCGCGCCCGCCGTCCGGCGGCAGTTGTTCCGCCGTCAGCGCCAGGCGCCGGCTCATGACGCCACCGCGTCGGCCGGTTCCAGCGCGGCCAGCATGGCCGCCAGCAGCACTTCGGGCGGCTGGGCGCCGCTGGCCACCAGCTTGCCGTTGACGACGTAGTACGGCACGCCGCCATTGCCATTGCCCACGCCATCGGCCTGGAACGGCACGGCCGCGCCCAGCATCAGCGGCGCGATGTCGGCCCGCTCCATGCCGCAGGCCAGGCCGTGCGTGAGCAGCACGGCCGGATCGCCCACGTCCTCGCCGCGCTGGAAGTAGCCGGTGAACAGCCGCTCCAGCAGGGCGTCACGCTGGGCCGCGCTGCCGTTCTGCGCCGCGTGCCGCAGCAGGCGGTGCGCGTCGGCTGTGTTGGGCATGTTGCGGATGCGCTGGTAGTCGATCCGCACGCCGGCGGCGGCCGCCGCCTCGCTGACCTGGGCCTGGCGCCGGCGCACGGCCGCGTCGCCACCCAGCCGCTGGCGGTAGAACTCCATGAATGGCCAGCCGGCGGCCGGCACATTGGGCAGCAGCTGCACGCCGCGCCAGTGCACGTGCACCGCCGCCTCGGGCGCGCAGGCGCGCAGGCGCGCGATGGCGGCCTGCAGGTTGCGCATGCCGATCAGGCACCAGGGGCAGATCACGTCGAACCCCACTTCGATATGCAGCATGGGCTTCATGCCTGCACCTCCATCGCAGCGGCACGCGCGCCGTTGGCCGCGGCGGCGGCAGCGGCGGCGCATTGGGCGTCGTGCTCGTAGTGGCGGTGCGCGTACCAGAACACGCCGGCCGCCGCGATGCTGAGCAAAGGCACCAGCTGGAAGGCTGTGGCCAGGCCCAGGTGATCGGCCAGCACGCCCGTCAGGAACGGCCCCGGCGCGAGGCCCAGCAGGTTGTTGGCCAGGGTCAGCGTGGCGAACGCCGTGCCGTGGATCGAGCGGTGCGTGAGGTTGGCCACCATGGCGCCGGCCGGCCCCGTGGTGCCGGCGGCCAGGAACATGCCGGCGCCGATCAGGGACAGTTGCAGGGCGCCCGGCGCCATGGCGAAGGCCACCGACAGCAGCAGGCAGCTGCCCAGGCAATAGGCGATGGCCAGCGTGATCTTGCGCGGTGGCGAATGGCGGCACAGGCGGTCACTGAGCATGCCGCACAAGACCATGCCGGCGCCGCTAGCCAGCACCACGGCGGCCGCACCGGCACCGGCGCGGTCGGCGCCCATGGCGTAGTAGCGGTTCATGAAGCTGGGCATCCAGACGATGAAAGTGCCGCCCACGAACAGCTGCAAGCCGCTGCCCACGTAGGCCGCCCGCACGGAACGGCTGCCGAACAAGCTGCCCAGCGGCAGGCGGGCCGGCTTGCCCGCCGCCCCGCCCGGCGCGCGCGCGGTCCCTTGTGGTGCGATGCGGCCTTCCTTGACGATGATGGGGTACAGCAGCGCCAGCGCCAGTCCGAACAAGGCCATGCCGGCGAAGGCCCAGCGCCAGCCCACGTGGGCCGCGATGCCGCCGCCGAGCGCCATGCCCAGCACGGAGCCGAACATGCCGCCGGCCATGAAGGCGCCCGTCAGCGTGGCCCGCATATGCTTGGGGAACACGGACAGCACGACGGCGATGCCCACGCTGCCGTAGGCCGCCTCGCCCACGCCCACCAGGAAGCGGGCCGCGAACATCTGGTTATAGTCCTGCGCCAGGCCGCAACCGAGCGTGGCCAGGCTCCACAGCACGGCCATCAGGGCCAGGCTGCGCACCCTGCCCCAGCGGTCGGCCAGCAGCGACAGGGGGAACGTCAGCAAGCCCACCATCAGGGCCACGATGCCGCTCAGGAGGCCCAGGCGTGCATCGCTCAGTTGCCATTCCACTTTCAGCAGCGGGAATACGGCGTTGAGCACCTGGCGCGACATGTAGTCGGAGATCAGCAAGCCGAAGCTCAGTGCGAATACGATCCACGCGTAATAGCGCGGCACGTTGGGGTTGTCGTCGGCCAGGCCGTCGTCGGAGGGAGTGTGGTAAGCCATGATCTGCCTTCAATCCGTTTCACGAGATGAAAAAAAAGCCGGCACTGGCATCGTACACCAGCACCGGCTCCGGTTGCGGGATCAGGTCCGCAGCGGCACGTTCTTCTGGCCGGGCTGGCGGTTGGGCGCCATGCCGTTCATGCGCAGCGTCTCCTCGGCATCCTTGTACTGCACGCCGATCTTGTAGATGGCGCGCGCCTCCTTGCCGTTGGCCACCTCGCGGCCCAGCTCACGGGCCACGCGCACGCATTGCTCGATCTGCTGCACGGAGGTCATGCGCTGGCCGTGCTGGCCGATCAGCGTGTCCTCGATGCCGCAACGTGGATGGAAGCCCATGGCCATAGCCATCATGTTGAACGGCAGGACGTTCTTGAGCAACGATTCGGCCGTGATGCAGGCGCCTTCCGGTGCGCGGCGGATGAAGTCCATGAAGTTGAACGGATTGGGGCCGTCGAAGCCGCCGCCGATGCCGATCCAGGTCAGGTTCAGCGGGCCGCGATAGACGCCGCGGCGCACCAGGCGGTCCAGCGTCTCCAGCGCGTGCATGCCGGTCAGCTGGAAGTGCGGCTGGATGTTGGCCGCCTGCAGGCGGCGCAGGTGCTCCTCGACCCAGGCCGGGCCGGCCGGCACCGTCATTTCGCTGTAGGCCGCGTGCATGATGGGCGAAGCGAGCGAGGTACCGGCCAGGTACTCGGGATAGAGCAGCTCCATGATGTTCATCTGGGTGGTGTTGATGGCCACCGTCACCTGGTCCGGCTTGGGATCGAGTTCGGCCAGCATATGGCGCGTGTCGTCACTGAGCCACTTGGCGGCCTGGCCGTCGTCTTCCGGCGCGAACGAGATCGAGCCGCCGACCTGGATGATCATGTCGGGCACGCGGGCGCGCACGCCGGCGATCAGCTCATTGAACTTGGACAGGCGCTTGGAGCCCTTGCCATCGAGTTCGCGCACGTGCAGGTGCAGTACGGTGGCGCCGGCGTTGTAGCAATCGACGGCCTTCTGGATCTGTTCTTCCATCGTGACGGGAACGTCTTCCGGGAAGTCCTCCGGCGCCCACTCCGGGCCGTACGGGGCCACGGTGATGACTACTTTATCCTGGTTCTCCGGGTGCAGGGAATCGTCGAGAAATTGCATGCTGGTCTCCTAAAATGAATACGGTATTTTTTTAAATCGGTGTTCGGAACGCGGTGTTCAGAATGGCACGTCGCCGATGATGCCGGCCCGCTCCATCTTGCGGTGGCAGGGCGGATAGTCCATCACGGCGTAGTGCTGGGTCGAACGGTTGTCCCAGATCGCCACGCTGTTCGGTTTCCAGCGCCAGCGCACCTGGAATTCGGGCACGTAGGCCTGGCTGATCAGGTAGCTGAGCAGGTTGCCCGCGCCCGGATTGGCGTCCTGGCCGAAGCGCACGCGGTCCGGCGTGTGGTAGTTGGTGATGTGGGTGGTGAACGCGTTCACGAACAGGATCTTTTCGCCCGTCTCGGGATGGATGCGCACCACGGGATGCTCGGCGTCCGGGAACTGGGCCTTGAGCGCCAGCCGGCGCTCGATCGGCATGGCGGCGCCGAAGCTGGCCTCGATGCTGTGGCGGGCGCGCAGGCCTTCGATGCGCTGCTTGACGTCATCCGGCAAGCGCTCGTAGGCCAGCGCCATGTTGGCCCACATGGTGTCGCCACCGACGGGCGGGCACTCGATGCAGCGCAGCACGGCGCCGAATTGCGGTGCGGCGCGCCAGGTGGTGTCGGCATGCCAGGCGTTCTCGTAGCGGTCGTTGGGCTGGTCCGGGTTCTTGTAGATGCGCACCAGGCCGGGGTTTTCCGGATCGCTGCCGGCCACCGGATGGTCTTCCAGCTCGCCGAAGCGGCGCGCGAAGGCCACGTGTTCGGCGCGGCTGAAGTCCTGGTCGCGCAGGAACAGCACGCGGTGCTTGAGCAGCAGCGCCCGCAGTTCGGCGAACAGGCCGTCGTCATGGATGGCTTGTTCCAGCTTGATGCCCGACAGTTCGGCGCCGATGGCGCAGGTCAGTTGTTCCACTCGCATGGCGTTCTCCTCAGATCACGAAAATGGACGAACCGGTGGTCTTGCGCGATTCCAGGTCGCGGTGCGCCTGGACCGCGTCGGCCAGCGGGTAGTGCTGGTTGATCTCGATCTTGATGCGGCCGGCGCCCACGTGATCGAACAGCTCGCCCGCCAGTTCAGCCTTCTCGGCCGGGTCGGCGATGTAGTCGGCCAGCGCGGGACGGGTCAGGAACAGCGAGCCCTTCATGGCCAGCAGTACCGGATCGAACGGCGGGATCGGGCCGGAGGCCGTGCCCACGCAGACCATCAGGCCGCGCTTGCGCAGCGAATCGAGCGAGGACATGAAGGTGTTCTTGCCCACGCTGTCGAATACCACGTCCACGCCGCGGCCGTTGGTGATCTCGCGCACGCGCTTGGCCACGTCCTCGTTGCTGTAGTTGATCACGTGGTCGCAGCCATGCATGATCGCCATCTCGGCCTTGGCGGCCGTGGACACGGTGCCGATCACGGTCAGGCCCAGCAGCTTGGCCCATTGCGACACGATCAGGCCCACGCCACCGGCGGCCGCGTGCAGCAGGACCGTGTCACCGGCCTTGAAGTCGTGGATGCGGCGCATCAGGTAGGCCGAGGTCAGGCCGCGCATGGTCATGGCGGCCGCCGTTTCGAAGGCGATGGTTTCGGGCAGCTTGATCAGCGGCGCGGCCGAGATCACGCGCTCGGTGCTGTAGGCGCCCAGGGTGTTCATGAAGCCGGTGTAGGTCACGCGGTCACCCAGCGCCAGGCCGCTCACGCCCTCGCCCAGCGCCACCACCACGCCAGCCGCTTCCACGCCGATGCCATTGGGCAGCGGGACCGGATAGGTGCCGTTGCGGAAGTAGGTGTCGGCGTAGTTCAGGCCCACGGCCACATGGCGCACGCGCACTTCACCGGGACCCGGCTGGCCCACTTCCACATCGTCCAGGTACAGTACTTCCGGCCCGCCGGTCGCATTGAAACGCACTGCTTTTGCCATGTTCTTCTCCTCAGGTTTGTTGTTGCGCCGGCGCCTGGCGCCGGCTGCTGCTGCCTCGCTTACTGTGATTTCAGTATAGTCGGGGCGAAGTGCCCCAACCATGCATAGGGCGACAGTGACTTTTCATTTGGCGACAGAGGCTGCTAAAACTTGCACCTGTGCGATCAGCGCCTCGGCCCGTGGCCACGGGCCGTAGCCGGCGGCCGGATTCATGTGGCCGACAGCGCCCAGTTCCACCACCTGGCTGCCCCAGTCGGCCGCCATGCGGTGCACGGCTTCCAGCGTGGCCAGGTGGTCGTTGCTGCTGGCGGCGACGATGCTGGGGAACGGCAGGCGGGTGCGCGGCAGCGGCGACCAGCCGTGTTCGCGCAGCGTGTCCGGCTGCGGGTAGTTGGCCGGCCAGCTGGCCTCCAGGTCCGGCGGCGTGACCAGCAGCGCGCCCAAAATGGGCCGGTTGTGGCGGGCCGCCCAGTGGGCCACCATCAGCACGCCGGCGCTGTGGGCCACCAGGATCACGGGGCCTTCGATGCCGGCCAGGGCGCGCTCGATGGCTTCCACCCGGGCCGCGCAGCTCAGGCCATTTTCCGTCAGCGGCGGCACCGAGCGGGCGCCCGGCGTGCCCGCCTGGAGCAGGGTTTGCCAGTGTTCGGGCACATGGTCGCGCAGGCCGGGAACGATCAGCAGGGTTGGTTTGGTGGTCATCATGTTCTCCTGTTGGCGATGGTTTCAGTTCTGGCCCGGCAGGCGGTAGTCGCGGAACATCTCGCGCAGCTTCATCTTCTGCAGCTTGCCGGTGGCCGTATGCGGCAGCTCCTCGACGAACACCACGTCGTCCGGGCGCCACCACTTGGCCACCCGGCTTTCCAGGTGGGCCAGCAGTTCATCGCGCGTCACCTCGCGGCCAGCCTTGCGTACAGCCACCAGCAGCGGGCGTTCCTGCCAGGTCGGATGGGCGATGCCGATCACGGCCGCCTCGGCCACGTCCGGGTGGTCCATGGCCGCGTTCTCCAGGTCGATCGACGAGATCCACTCGCCGCCGGACTTGATCACGTCCTTGGCGCGGTCGGTGATCAGCATGTAGCCATCCGCGTCGATGGTGGCCACGTCGCCCGTGTCGAAGTAGCCTTGCTCGTCCAGCACCTGACCGCCTTCGCCGCCGAAGTAGCCGCTGGCGATCCACGGGCCGCGCACCTTCAGGTGGCCGAACGCCACGCCGTCATGCGGCAGCGCGTTGCCGTCGTCGTCCGTGATCTTCAGCGTCACGCCGAACACCGCCCTGCCCTGCTTCATCTGCAGCTTGTGGCGTTCGGCGGCCGGCAGCGCGGCGTGCTTGGGCAGCAGCTTGCACACCGTTCCCAGCGGCGACATCTCCGTCATGCCCCAGGCGTGGATCACGGTGGCGCCGAAGCGGCTTTCGAATTGCTCGATCATGGACAGCGGCGCGGCAGCGCCACCGATCACGCAGCGCGTCATGCACAGTTCCGCGCGCGGGTCCAGCTGCTGCGTCTCGACGTGGCGGAACAGCATCAGCCACACGGTGGGCACGCCCAGCGACAGCGTCACGCGCTCGTCGCGCATCAGTTCATAGATGCTCTTGCCGTCCATCTGCGGGCCGGGCAGCACCAGCTTGGCGCCGCACAGCGCGCCCGCGTACGGCATGCCCCAGGCGTTCACGTGGAACATGGGCACCACCACCAGCGCCGAATCGGCGGCCGACACGGCCAGGCCATCCGTGCTGCAGACAGCCATCGCGTGCAGCACCGTCGAACGGTGCGAATACAGCACGCCCTTGGGATGGCCCGTGGTGCCGGAGGTGTAGCACAGGGTGGCGGCGCTGTTCTCGTCGAACTCGGGCCACGCATACTGTTCGCTCTCGCCGGCGATCAGTTCCTCGTAGCACAGCAGGTTGGGAATGTCCGCGGCCGGCATGTGGGCGCGATCCGTCATGGCGATGAAACCCTTCACGCTCGGCATGGTGGGCGCCAGCTGTTCGATCAGGGCGGCGAAGCCGATGTCGAAGAACAGGTACTGGTCCTGCGCGTGGTTGGCGATGTAGGTGATCTGCTCGGCGAACAGGCGTGGATTGATGGTGTGCAGCACGGCGCCCATGCCGGACACGGCGTAGTACAGCTCCATGTGGCGGTAGCCGTTCCAGGCCAGCGTGGCCACGCGCTCGCCGGGCTGCACGCCCAGGCGGGTCAGCGCGTTGGCCATCTGGCGCGAGCGGCGGGCGACCGAACCGTAGCTGCTGCGCTGCAGCGGTCCTTCGCTGCTGCGCGAGACGATCTCGCGGTCGGGGTGGTTGAGACAGGCGTGTTCGATCAGCGAAGACACCAGCAACGATTGATGTTGCATCAGGCCTAGCATGGCAGACTCCTTGGCTTATTTGACGGGATATTTGACGGAATTCTTGGGTGCCCGCTTGGGCGGCGGCTCGGATACCGGCTTGGATGACAGCGGCTTGGACGGCAGCAGATACTGGCGCACCGTGGCCGGGAACCAGCGCCCGCCCATGCGTCCGCGCAGGCCGCGCCGGTTCATGGCGGCGGCGATGGCGCCGAACGAGGCGCCGGCCGCCCGCAGCCGCCGCAGCTCGGCCACCAGCGCCGGCTCCGGCGGCGCCATCACGCCGCAATGGGAAGGTGCATCAGGCGGCATCACGCCTTACGCAGCAGGAAGTGCGACAGCGCGGGCACCAGCACCAGCGCGCCGATCATGTTGAGCGTGAACATGAAGGTCAGCAGGATGCCCATGTCGGCCTGGAACTTGATCGGCGACCAGGCCCAGCACACCACGCCGGCGGCCAGCGTCACGCCCACCAGCGCCACCACCTTGCCCGTGAACTGCAGCGCATGGCGATACGCCTCGGCCAGCGACTGGCCCTGGCGCTGCTGCACCAGCTGCACCGACACCAGGTACAGCGCGTAATCGACGCCGATGCCGACGCCGAGCGCGATCACCGGCAGCGTGGCCACTTTCACGCCCATGCCCAGCATGACCATCAGCGCCTCGCACAGGATGGAGGTGAGCACCAGCGGCAGCACGGCCACCAGCACGGCGCGCCAGCTGCGGAAGGTGACGAAGCACAGCACGATCACGGCCGCGTACACGTACAGCAGCATCTTGTGGTTGGCCTCGCGCACCACGATGTTGGTGGCGGCCTCGATGCCGGCGCTGCCGGCGGCCAGCAGGAACTGGCGCTCGGGCGTGTTATGGGCCTGGGCGAAGGCGTCGGCCGCCTGCACCACGCGCTCCAGCGTTTCGGCCTTGTGATCGGCCAGGTAGGCGATCACCGGCATCAGCGAGCAGCCGCGGTCGAACAGGTCCGGATTGTTGACGGAAGCCTGCTGGGCGCCGTAATTGAGCACGTCCTGGTTGCGCGAGATGGTCAGCCATTTCGGGCTGCCCTCGGAGGTGCCGGCCGTGACCTGGCGCACAGCGTCGGCCAGCGACACGGTGGTCTGCACGCCCGGCACCTGCTGCAAGGCCCAGGCCAGGCGGTCCGCCTCGACCAGCGTCTCGTATTTCAGGCAGCCTTCGGGCGCGGTCTTGATCATCACCGCGAACTGGTCGGACGAGAGCGAGTAGTTGGCCGTGATGTAGGCGTTGTCGCGGTTGTAGCGCGATTCGGCGCGCAGTTCGGGTGCGCCCGGATCGAGGTCGCCGATCTTCAGGTTGGTGCTGACGATGAAGCCGCCGACAGCCAGTGCCAGCGCGACGGCGACGGTGATGCCGGCCCAGCGCGGTTCCGTGAAGTGGTCCAGCATCAGCCACAGCTTGCCCAGGCCGTGGCCCGTTTCCTCGTCATGCTCCTCGCGGATGCAGCGCTTGGCGGCGGCGGCCGACACGCCGACGTAGGACAGCAGCACCGGCAGCAGCAACAGGTTGGTGAAGATCAGGACGGCCACGCCGATGGAAGCGGTCATGGCCAGGTCGCGGATCACGGGGATGTCGATCGTCATCAGCACGGCGAAGCCGACGGCGTCGGCCAGCAGCGCCGTCAGGCCGGCCAGGAACAGGCGGCGGAAGGTGTAGCGGGCCGCCACCAGCAAATGCGTGCCGCGGCCGACGTCTTGCATGATGCCGTTCATCTTCTGGGCGCCGTGCGACACGCCGATGGCGAACACGAGGAACGGCACCAGGATCGAGAAGGGATCGAGCTCGAAGCCGAAGGCGGCCACCAGGCCCAGTTGCCACAGCACGGCCACCAGCGAGCAGGCCACCACCAGCACGGTGGAACGCACGCAGCGGGTGTAGGCGAAGATCACGCCCGTGGCCACCAGCGCGGCCACGCCGAAGTACATGATGACCTTGGCCATGCCGGCCAGCAGCTCGGCGATCAGTTCAGCGAAGCCGATCACGTGGATGCGCACCGGATAGGCGCCGGTCGATCGCGCCTGCACCGTCTTGTCGATGGCGTGCGCCAGTTCCGAATAGTCGATCGCCTTGCCGGTGGCCGGATCCTTGTCCAGCAGCGGCACGAAGATCATGGTGGACTTGAAGTTGTTCCCCACCAGGCTGCCCACGATGCCGGAACGGGCGATGTTGATCTTGAGCTGTTCCACGCTGCGCGGCGAGCCGTCATACCCGTCGGGCATCACGGGGCCGCCCTGGAAGCCCTCCTCCGTCACCTCGTTCCAGCGCACGGACGGGGTCCACATGGACTTCATCCAGGCCCGGTCCACGCCCGGCGTGAGGAACAGTTCATCGTTGACCTGCTTGAGCGCTTCCAGGTAGCGCGGGTCGAAAATGTCACCCTGCGGGTTTTCCACCACCACCCGCAGCGAGTTACCGAGGCCGCGCAAGGCGTCCTTGTTGTGCAGGTAGTTCTGGATGTAGGGCTGGCCCTGCGGCAGCATCTTCTCGAAGCTGGCGTTCAGGTGCAGCCGGGTGGCGGCCAGCGCGCCCAGCACCAGCGTGACGACCGTGCACAGCACGATCATCCACAGCCGGTTGTTGAACACCAGCCGTTCCAGCAGGTTGCCGGAGCGCTGGTCGAAATGCGCCAGGTCGCGCACCACCGGCATGCTGTCGATCCCGTCGGTTGACATGTCCATTGTCTCGTTCCTCGTTATGTTGGTCGGCCAGGTATGCCCGGCTCTGGTCTGCTTATTGGTTTGGTGATCGCTTGGTGATCAATTGGGTGACTTACTTCGTCGTCAGCGCCTGCAGCCGCGCGCCGCGCGCGCCCGCGATCAGCAGCTGGCCCGGTGCGGCCAGCAGCGCGGCCGACGCCGGTCCCGGCTTGACCTGGGGCTGGGCCTGGAAAGTGGCGCCGCCATCGGCGCTATGCAGCAGTTGGCCGGCCTGGCTCACCAGCAGCAGCGAGCCATCGGCCAGCGCCAGGCCGGCGGTCAGGCCGGTCTGGGTGCCGGTGTTGGCGCGCTCCCAGTGCTTGCCGCCGTCGGCGCTGTGCAGGGCGGTGCCGCGCAAGCCGAACACCAGCAGGCTGTCCTTGCTGCCGGTGACGCCGAAGAAGCTGCCCTGGTAAGGCGAAGGCACGGCCTCGAAGCGCTCGCCGTCGGCGCCGCGCTTCAGGATCAGGCCCTGCTCGCCCACGATATACAGTTCGCCGCCCACGGCGCGGATCGCGTTCAGGTGCAGCGCCTTGGGGTTGTCCAGGTGGCTTTCCCAGTGCTGCCAGCTCTTGCCGCCATCGTCGCTGCGCAGGACCAGGCCGAACGCGCCCACGGCCAGGCCGTGGCCATGGTCGTCGAACCAGATGTCGAGCAGCGGCTTGTCGCCCACCTCGGCATCCTTGCGGCCGTCGAACTGGCGCTCCCAGGTGGCGCCGGCGTCGGCGCTGTGCAGCACCACGCCGTCGTGGCCCACGGCCCAGCCTTCGCGCTCGGTGGGGAATACCAGCGCCACCAGGTCGGTCGATACCGGTACGCGGGCCTGGGTCCAGTGGCCGCCCTGGTCGTCCGAATACAGCACGTGGCCGCGCTGGCCGACCGCCACGATGCGCTTGCCGGCGTGGGCCAGGCCGTTGAGCAGCGCGCGCGGCGCCAGCGCGCTGGTCATGGCCGGCGTGTCGAGCGGATCGGCGAAGGGGGCCGCCTGGGCCGGGGCCGCCATCAGCAGGGCGATGGTGGCACCAGCCAGTGCGCCGGCGGCGGCGCGTGAAATTCGGTTCATATCTAGCTCTCAAAAAAAGACTGCCAGCCCAATACGGCGCCAGCAAGGGACGCCCGCCGGCAGTCAAACGAGAAATCGTTACAGGTAGCGTCGCAGGTGGCCGGGCGCCAGGTTCGGCGCCGCCGGCCACCCGGAGGATCAGCGCACGCCGGCGCCGGCCAGCGCTTCAGGCGACCACTGGGTCGGCTTGAGCGCGTCGATGTACTTCAGGCCACCGTACGGGCCGGACATGCCGGTCAGGTTGTAGGCGCCGCTGACGAAGTCGTAGATCACGTGGTTGCCCGTGTAGGTCGCTTGCGCGTCGTAGGCGTAGATCAGGTGATCGAACGAGGAGCGGTACAGCTGGCCGCGCGCATCGTACTGGTCCGAGGCCAATGCCACCCAGCTGTCCTCGTCGATGTAGAAGGTGCGCTTGCCGTAGATGTGGCGCTTGCCCGGCTTGAGCGTCGCTTCCACCACCCACACGCGGTGCAGCTCCCAGCGCACGAAGTCCGGATTCAGGTGATTGGGCTTGGTGACATCGGCGGCCACCTTGGCGGCGAACAGCTTGTACTCGCCGTAGGGCACGATCATCTCCTTCTTGCCGATCAGCTTGAAGTCGAAGCGGTCCAGCGCGCCATTGAAGACCCAGGCGTCGTCGTAGGTCGAAGCGCCGGCCGAACCGGGGTTGGGCGTGTCGTAGGCCACGTCCGGCGCCAGTTTCACGCGGCGCTGGCCAGGCAGGTATTGCCATACTTTCCTGGGCTGGGCCACCGGGTTGACGGCGTCGAACGCCATCAGGCCTTCACCGGCGCGGCGGGCCGGCGCCAGGTAGGTCAGCTTGGTGCGGAAGAACACGTCGGTCTGCTTGGCGACCTCGGTGTGCTTGGGATCCGACAGCGGGAATTCCTCGTAGATCTCGCCGGCCGTGGCCAGGCTGGGCACGCCCGAGGCGTCTACGTTCCACGATTCATACTTGGTGGTCAGCGCGTGGCCCTGGTAGCGCAGCAGGTGATTCCACATCACTTCGTAGCCGCTCTTGGGGATCGGGAAAGGCACGCCGGCCAGCGCGTTCTCCACGCCCACGCCGCCATCGACAGTCTTGGTGTTGACGGCGTTCTTGGCCGTGTTGTCCAGCAGTGCCTTGGGCAGCGTGACGGGACGGTGGGTCGGGTACACATCCACGCGGAAGGTGGGGAAGCGCTTGAGCAGCTCGCGGGTGCCGGCCGTCAGCTTGTCTTCCTGGCCGGCCAGGTTCTTGCCGGTGATGACCAGGCGTGGCTTGTCGGCGGCATACGGGTCGGGGCGGATGCCGCTGCCCTTGACGAAGCCGGCCGGCGCGGCGGTCAGGCCGCCCGTGTATTCAGGGATGGTGCCGTCCTTGTTGGCGGCCTTCTCGGCGCCCACGGCCGTCAGCGTGGTGCCTAGCTGCTTGGCTTCGTCGGGCGAAACGGCGGCTTGCGCGGCCGCTGCCGCCGCCAGCGCGGCGGCCATGATGGTGAGTTTGAACATGGTGTTGTCTCCTGTCTGTTATCAGAACGTGGTCTTGAACGTGGCGGCGAGGAAGCCGCGATCCTTCAGCAGCGAGGTGACGCCGCCGAACGACGTGATGGCGCCGGTGGCCGGGTCGGTGACCAGGGGGCCGAAGAAATTGACGTACTTGATGTCGAAACGGTACTTCTGGCGCACGTCGAACGCCACGCCGGCCGCGTAGTTGCCGGCGCCCTTGTTACCGCCGGCCTGCACGCTCGAGTTGCCTTTCAGGCCCACCGAGTAGCTGAGCGGCGCGGACATGTCCACGCCCGGCAGCACCTGGAACCAGGTCGGGGTGAAGGTCAGGGCCAGGCCGAAGTAATCACGGGTGGGCTTGTCCACGCCCTTGTAGTCGGCGCGGCCGCGGTAGAACTGCGCGCCCTGGGTAATGCCGGACATGCGGTTCCACACCAGTTCCGTGGCCCAGGTGGCCGAATCGGAGATGGGCGTCTTGGCCAATGCGCCGAGCAGGTTGAACACGCCGTGGATGGTGTTGCCGCGCGCGCCGCTCACCTCACCCTGTTGCGGCAGGTCGGCTGCCTTCACCACCAGCGTGGGATTGACCTTGGCGTTCAGCGCGGCCACGATGGCCGGGCTGGTCCCGGCCGGCATCAGCAGCGCCGGGGTGCTGTAGATCGGCATATCGCGGCGGTACGACAGGTCGGCGCCGACGGCGATGCCGGCCACGCTCTTGGACAGCGAGAAGCCCAGCACGTCGATGTGGTTGGCGTATTCGAACTGGTACTGGCTGGTGGCGCCCAGCGCGGTCGGGTAGAACAGGCAGTTGTTGCCCACCACGGCGGCGCCCGGAATGGCGGCCTTGCAGACGGCCGCGCCGTTGGCGCCGAACAGGGCGGCCGGCAGGCCGGCCAGGCGCACGTTCGCCTGCGGCAGCAGGTCCGAGGTGCGGCGGATGTAGGCGCCGGCCGTGCCATCGAGCCACTCGGGGCTCCAGCGGGCGGCCAGGCCCCAGTCGCCCGTGTTGGGCGCCTTGCTGTCGGCGCGGCGGATGGCCGGCGCGCCCAGCGGGCCCAGGAAGAACGATTCGCCGCCCTGGAAGGCGTAGTCGTAGAAGCCCAGGAAGGAACCCGATTCGGGCAGGCGGGCCGGCTTCCAGTTGAAGAAGTACTGGGCCGCGATGCCCAGTTCCGGCGTCAGCGAGGCCTGGGCCGAAATGGCCTGGCGCGGCAGGAACAGTTCCTTGGCGTCCGTGCCGGGCACCGAGTAGCCCTTGAGCAGGTCGATCGGCGACTGGCCGTAGTTCACGCCGTGGATAGGCGACAGCAGGCTCTCGCCCCAGTACAGGGTGTGCTGGCCGACCTTGACGTTGACGGGCACCTCGGCCACGTCGAAGCTGGAGAACACGAACGCGTCCAGGATTTCGCCCGAACCGCGGTGGTAGCGCTTGGCGTAGTCGGACATGCCCAGCGCCGCCTTGCCGTTCTCGCGGTGGTTGGAGCTGGCCACGTTGGTATTGTCCAGGTGGTCGTAGGCGCGGTCATACCAGGCGGCGGCCGAGACCCGCATGCCCATCTTCTGCTGGAACACGATGTCCAGTTCCGACAGCCAGTCGACACGCTCGGACACCAGGCCCTTGTTGAAGTTGCGGTCGCCGTCATCGTAGTTGGCCGATTTCAGGATGGCTTCCTTCTGGCCGTTCACGCGCTGGCCGAGATTGAGCTTGATGGTGTTGTCGAAGCGGATGGCGACATCGGGATTACCCGTGTCCAGTTCCGCCGCGTGGGCCGCGCCGATCGCGCACAGGGCCGCTGCCAGTGCCGTCATTGCCAATGGATGGGTGGATTGTGCTGGTTTCATGCTGCGCCTGCTCCTCTATTTTGTTGTGATGAACGCTGCTGGTACGGTGCTACTTGCTTGCCGCGCGGGCGGCAAATCCGTGGCTGAAAGCGGGTGCCATCTGGCGAGGGGGCGTGGGCATGATGCTGTCTCCTCATCGTCTGGCCCCGCTGTCCTGGCCGGGCTATATTGCGCGGTCCGGGTCAGCGATGACTCATCATAGGATCCAAAGCGAAAAACACTGTTTCCATTTCACGACGTGCGCTTCGCATTTCATGACACAGTGCGCCGATGTGGCGCGCGATGCACAGCGGCGGGGCCAGTCCAACTCAAGCCCGGGCCGCCCGCACGGCGCGGGCGGCGCGCCGCAGCGTCGGCGCGTCCGCCTCGGCCACGGTGGCCTCGCCGGCCTTGAGGCGGAAGATGCGCACCGAGTCGTTGACGTTGTCGGCCTGCTCGCACAGCGCGCCGGCGGCCGCCAGCTGCTGCTCCACCAGGGCCGCATTCTGCTGCGTCATGGCGTCGATATGGCCGACGGCCGCATGTACCTCGGCCATGCTGGCCTGTTGCAGCTGGGCCGCGTCGCTGATGCCGTCCAGCACCGAGGCCAGCTCCGTCACCGACTGCACCGCGTCGCGCATGCGGGCGCGCGCCTCGTCCGTGCGGCCGGCGCCCTGGCGCACGTGGCCGGCCGATTCGGCCACCAGCTGCTTGATCTGCTGGGTGGCGGCCGAGGTGCGCTGGGCCAGCGTGCGCACTTCCGTGGCCACCACGGCGAAACCACGCCCGGCCGGGCCGGCGCGGGCCGCCTCCACGGCCGCGTTCAGCGCCAGCAGGTTGGTCTGGAACGCCACCGATTCGATCAGGTGGATGATTTCGCCGATATGGCTGGACGAGGCGGAAATGTCCGTCATCGCATGGGCCGCCGCGTCCACCGCCTCGTCGCTGCGGCGCGCCACGGCGCCGGTCTGTCCGGCCAGGCCGGTGGCCTCGCTGACGGCTTGCGCGCCCTGCCGCACCTTGTCGTTGATGGCCGCCAGCGCGGCGGCCATCTGCTGCAGGCTGCCCGCCTGCGCTTCCGTGCGGGCCGACAGGTCCGCGTTGCCGGCGGCGATATCGTGCACGCTCCTGCGCAGATGATCGACCTCGTCGCGCACATCGCGCACCACGGCCCGCAGGTTGACGGACATTTGCAGCAAGGCCCGCTGCAACTGGCCCACCGTGCCGCTGGCGCCGGTGCTGACGGTGTGCGCCAGGTCGCCGGCGGCCAGCTGGTTGGCGTCGCGCAGCACGGCGCGCAGCGGCGCCACGTTCAGGTGCCAGATGCGGGCCGTGGCCGCGCCGGCCACCAGCGCGGCGCCAGCCACCTGCAGCCACAACGGCACACTGGCCCGCCCCAGCGCCAGCAGGCCGGCCGCCGCCAGCAATTGCAGCGCCAGCATGCGGCCCCGGGTGGACGGCGTGAGCTGGCGCCGCAGCCGGTGCCACAGGCCGGCACGCAGCACCCGGCCGTGGCGCAGCGTGATGGTGGGATGGCCGCTGGCCGCGTCGGCCCGCATCTCGGCGTACAACTGCTCCGCCATGGCCACGGACGCCGGATCGGGCAAGGTGCGCACCGACAGGTAGCCCGTCACGCGGCCGCCGTCCATCATGGGCGCGGCGTGCGCCAGCACCCAGTAATGGTCGCCGTTCTTGCGGCGGTTCTTGACCAGGCCACTCCAGGGCCGGCCCTCCTGCAGCGTATCCCACAGGTCGCGGAAGGCCTCGGCCGGCATGTCCGGATGGCGGATGATGTTGTGGGGCTGGCCGATCAACTCCGCGTGCGTGAAACCGCTGATGTCCACAAAGGTGGGGTTGCAGTACACGATGCGGCCCTTGGTATCGGTCACCGACACGATGGTCTGGTCGGCGGGGAAGGTGTAAGCGCGCTGGCTTACCGGGAGATTGGTGCGCATGATCGTCCTGATGCTCGGGCCGGAGCGCGGCGCTGGCGGCGCTCGGTATGCGCGGCTGCACGATCAGGGCCGGCGCGCGCGATGGATGGCGGCAGTGCGAGCTGGCCCGAACCGGCCGCGCCGCCGGCCGCATGGCTATTTGCTTTGAGATGTTATTTTCCACGCAGCAAATGCAGTGTCTGCCTGACGATGGCACGCTGTCAACGCCCACTGTGGCGTGGCGGCGACCATGTCAGCAAGTGCTAATTGGCTGTCATGGGAAGCGAAATACCTATGCTATGAGTATGGGTATTCCAGCACGCGCAGGACCGCCGTCTTGCACAGCGTGCCCCGCGCGCCCACCAACTCTTGCCGCAAACGCTATAATGGAAAGTTGAACCGAGCCCGGCGGCCATGTTGTCGCGATCGCCGCGCCGTTCCGCTGTTCGCGCCGTTCCCGTTTGCCGTTCGCGCCGCGCGTTTTTAACACTGCTCCGCTTTTTGGTCCGCCACGTGAATCCACATCTCGACAAGCTGCAATCTTACCCGTTCGAAAAACTGCGCCAGTTGTTCGGCCAGGTCCAGCCCAACCACCAGCACACGGCCATCAGCCTGGGCATGGGCGAACCCAAGCACCCCACGCCGCCGTTCATCCAGCAGGCCCTGATCGACAATATCGCCGGCCTGGCCAACTACCCGACCACCATCGGCACGGAAGCGCTGCGCGGCGCCATCGCCGGCTGGCTGGAGCGGCGCTACGGCATCCCGGCGCTGGACCGCGCCACCCAGGTGCTGCCGGTGAACGGCTCGCGCGAGGCGCTGTTCGCGCTGGCCCAGACCGTGATCGACCCGGCCGCCGATTCGCTGGTGGTGTGCCCCAACCCGTTCTACCAGATCTACGAAGGCGCCGCCTACCTGGCTGGCGCCACGCCCTACTTCGTCAATTCCGACCCGGCCCGCAACTTCGGCTGCGACTACGACAGCGTGCCGGCCGAGGTATGGCAGCGCGTGCGCCTGCTGTACGTGTGCTCGCCCGGCAATCCGACCGGCGCCACGCTGACGCTGACCGACTGGGAGCACCTGTTCGCCCTGTCCGAGCGCTATGACTTCATCATCGCCGCCGACGAGTGCTATTCGGAGATTTACCACGGCGACGAGCCGCCGCTGGGCGCGCTGCAGGCGGCCCACATGCTGGGCCTGTCCACGGTGGAGCGCCCGTATGCGCGACTGGTGGTGTTCTCCAGCCTGTCCAAGCGCTCCAACGTGCCCGGCATGCGTTCCGGCTTCGTGGCCGGCGACGCGCAAGTGCTGAAAAAATTCCTGTTGTACCGCACCTATCACGGCAGCGCCATGAGCACCGCCGTGCAGGCTGCGTCGGTCGCGGCCTGGAACGACGAGACCCACGTCGAACAGAACCGCGCCCAATACCGCGCCAAGTTCGCCGCCATCACCCCGCTGCTGCGCGAGGTGATGGAGGTGGAATTGCCCGACGCCGGCTTCTACCTGTGGGCCGACGTCAGCCGCACCGGCCTGTCCGACACCGAGTTCGCGCAACGCCTGTACGCCGAATATAATGTCACGGTACTGCCGGGCAGCTTCCTGGCGCGCGAGGCGCACGGCCTCAATCCGGGCCGCAACCGCATCCGCATGGCGCTCGTCTCCGGCACCGAGGAAGGCCTGGAGGCGGCGCGGCGCATCGTCCAATTCTGCAAAACCCTGAATCCTTAAAAGCGAACCACATCATGAGCCAACAACTCCAGAACATCATCGACCAGGCCTGGGAAGACCGCGCCAACATCAACCCGTCCAACGGCAGCGCCGAACTGCGCGACGCCGTCTCGCACGTGATCGCGGGCCTGGACGCGGGCACCATCCGCGTGGCCGAGAAGACGGGCGCCGACTGGATCGTCAACCAGTGGGTCAAGAAGGCCGTGCTGCTGTCGTTCCGCCTGGAGAACAACGTGGCCATGCCGTCCGACGGCACCATGCAGTTCTACGACAAGGTCCCCACCAAGTTCGCCAACTACACGGCCGACGATTTCGCCAAGGGCGGCTTCCGCGTGGTGCCGCCGGCGGTGGCGCGCCGCGGCTCGTTCATCGCCAAGAACGTGGTGCTGATGCCGTCCTACGTCAACATCGGCGCCTACGTCGATGAAGGCGCCATGGTCGACACCTGGGCCACCGTCGGTTCCTGCGCCCAGATCGGCAAGAACGTGCACCTGTCGGGCGGCGTGGGCATCGGCGGCGTGCTGGAGCCGATGCAGGCCAACCCCACCATCATCGAGGACAACTGCTTCATCGGCGCCCGCTCCGAGATCGTGGAAGGCGTGATCGTGGAAGAAAACTCGGTGATCTCGATGGGCGTGTACATCGGCCAGTCGACCAAGATCTACGACCGCACCACGGGTGAAGTGAGCTACGGCCGCGTGCCGGCCGGCTCGGTGGTGGTGTCGGGCAACCTGCCTTCGGACGACGGCAAGTACTCGCTGTACTGCGCCGTGATCGTCAAGCGCGTGGACGCCAAGACCCGCGCCAAGACCGGCATCAACGAACTGCTGCGCGGTATCTAAGTCCACCTTAGGCCCCGCACCCGCCCGCGCGCCCGGCTGCACCCGCAGCGTGCGCGCGGCGCCCGACCGCACCACACGAGGAGAACGCCATGGCCATGGAGCGTCTGTTCCAGCTGATGAAGGAAAAAAACGCGTCGGACATGTTCTTCGCGGTCAATTCCCCGGTCCACATCAAGATCAACGGCAACCTGATCCCCATCAACCAGCAGAAGCTGGAGCCGGACAACGTGACGGTGCTGCTGTCGGAAGTGTGCAGCGCGGCCGAGATGGCCGAGCTGGAGCGGGAAAATGAGCTCAACATCGGTATCTCCGTGCCCAACCTGGGACGCTTCCGCCTGTCCGCGTTCCGCCAGCGCGGCAGCATCTCGGCCGTGTTCCGCTTCGTGCCGGCCACCATTCCCGTGCTGGGCGAACTGGGGCTGCCGCCCGTGCTGTCGGAGCTGATCATGGAAAAACGCGGCCTGCTGCTGCTGGTCGGCTCCACCGGATCGGGCAAGTCCACCACCATCGCCTCCATGCTGGACCACCGCAACGAACTGCGGCCCGGCCACATCCTCACGCTCGAAGACCCGATCGAGTACCTGTTCAAGAACAAGAAGTCCATCGTCAACCAGCGCGAGATCGGCAGCGACGCCAAGGATTACGCCACGGCGCTGCGCAATTCGCTGCGCCAGGCGCCCGACGCCATCCTGATCGGCGAGATCCGCGACAAGGAAACCATGGCCGCCGCGCTGGCCTACGCCCAGTCCGGCCACCTGGTGCTGGCCACGCTGCACGCCAATAACAGCTACAACGCCCTGAACCGCATCATCTCGTTCTACCCGATCGAGAACCGCCCCGCCCTGCTGCAGGATTTGTCGTCCACCGTCAAGGCCATCGTGTCGCAGCGCCTGGTGCGCTCGATCAACGGCGGCATGCGCACGGCCGCCGTGGAAGTGATGCTCAACACGCGCCACATCGCGGACCTGATCGAGAAAGGCGAAATCGGCCAGATCAAGGAGGCGATGGACAACAGCATGTCGCCCGGCTCGCAATCGTTCGAACACGCGCTGCTCAAGCTGGTGCACGACGGCGCCATCAGCCAGGAGGAAGCGCTGGCCAACGCCGATTCGGCCACCAACCTGCTTTGGCTGCTCAATAATGGCCCGGACAGCAAGCTGGCGCAGGCGGCCAGCGAACCGGAGGCGCCCGCCAAGCCGGCCTCGGACACGTCGTTCACGGAATTCACGCTCAACACCTGAGGCGTCGCTATTTCACCTCGCGCGCCAGCTTGAGCATCTGGTAGCTGAGCGCCAGGCCGCGCCGGCGCGCCTCCGTGTGGTTGATGCGGAACGCCAGCCCGTTCGGTTCGATCACCAGCCCGATCACGGCGCCGTTGCGGAACGATTCCGCACTGTCGCCCACCACCAGCACCGGATCGTCGCCCAGCGCATCCTGCCAGCGCCGCAGCTGGCCACGCTCGCTCACGCCCAGCACCAGCAACTGGCATTGCGCCGCGCGCTGCGGCTCGCCCAGCGCCTGCAGCCGGGTAGGAATGGCGCCGCCGGCCCGCTGCACCATGGTGCGCAGCGCCTCCTGCAACGCCGCGTCGCCCGCCACGCAGTACGTGAACTCGCGCAGCGGTGGCGGCGGCCACTGGGTCAGCTGGGCGAAACGGTAGATGAAGGCGGCCTTCAGTTCGGCCTCGTCCTGACCGGCCCGCGCCGGCCCACAAGCCAGCGCCAGCGCCAATGCGACCATCAGCGGAGCGGCCAGCACCTTCGCCAGCACGTGCACCAGCCTTCGCGCCGGCAGCGCGCCCAGGACGCGCCTCATGATCCAAACCGCCGTGTCAGCGAGAAGCGCAGCACGCGCCCTTCCTGCCGCAGCGGTATCTCCACGCCGGTCGGCATGTCGTAGTAGCGCACATTGCCCATGTTGTACAGGCCCAGCGACAGGTCCGTGCCCAGGCTGGGTCGCCACAGCAGCGTCGCGTTCAGCAGCGCGTAGCCGGGCAAGTCCTGTTGGAACGCGCTGCGCCGGCTCACGCTCAGCGCCTGCCACGACAACTGCAGCGCGTCGCCCTGCAACGGTTGCGCATACAGCAGCTTGACCAGCGTGCGTGGCGAGTTCTCCAGCCGCCGCCCCGCGCTGTCGCGCGTGTCCTGCAACGACACCGTCGCGCGCAGCCGCTGGCCGCCGTCCCAGCGGCGTTCCAGGCCCAGTTCCGCGCCCCGATTCCGGATCGGGCCACTGTTCTCGTACACGGCGATGTCCTGGTTGGTGCTGATCAGGTCACGCAATTGCGAGCCATACAGCGACACCTGGTACTGCAGCCTCGGAGTCAGCCGGTGGTCCCACGCCAGCTCCAGCGTGCGCACCCGCTCCGGCGTGGGCAACGGCGCATCGAGCGGCGCGTTGACCTGGTACTCGTACAAATTGGCCTCGCGGAACGCGCTGCCGTACATCAGCTTGAGCGTGGCGTCCGGCACCCCGCTCCAGATCCACGCCAGGCGCGGATTGGTGCTGCCGCCACCCACCATGGCCTGGTCGCGGCGCAGGCCCAGGATCAGGCGATGGGTATCATTCAAGCGCCAGGCATCCTGCACGAACAGGCCATGGCGCCGGTTGCGGCCGTAGAAGATGGCGTCCGGCCCCTCGCCCACCGTGCCCGATACGATCTCCTGGCGCCGGTCGCTCTGGTATTCGGCGCCGGCCATCAGGTCATGGTCACGCCAGCGGTGGGTGCTCACGCGCAGATCCACGTTGACCCAGCGCCCCGCCGCCACGTTGTCGAACTCGCGCTCGCCCCCATCCTCGCCCAGGTAGGGATGGGTGTCGCGGTACTGGCTGCGCTTGAGCGCGACCGCACCGTACAGGTTCCAGTCCTCGGCCACGGTACGCTCCCAGGCCAGCGACGCGAACGCGGCATCGTACACATTGCGCTGCTGGCCCAGCGGGCTGTCGTCAGCCTGGGTCAGGAAGGCCGGGAAATCGCGTTCGCGCTGCGCCACGCCGGCGCGCAAGGTCCAGTCGCCGGCGCTGCCCATGCCCAGCAGGCGCGCGCCACGGTCCCAGCTGCGCCGCTCCATCGCCGCGCGCAGCACGGCCGGCAGCTCGAACGGCGCTGCGATCCGGTCCTGCTCGAGCGCGCTGGCCGCCAGCCAGCCCTCCCACTGGCCGGGCACGCGCTGGCCCCAGCTGGCGCGCACTTCGCGGCGCCGGTCGCTGTCGACGTTGGCCCGCGCCTGCAGGCCACGCAGCTTGTCGGCGCCCTTGGTGATGACGTTCACCACACCGAGGAAGGCGTTGTTGCCGTACAGGGCGGAGCCGGGGCCGGGCGCGTATTCGACCCGGTCGATCATATCCACATCCACGAAAAACTCCGGCCCCAGCGAGCCGGCGTCGTAGATGTTGTCGTTCACGCGCATGCCGTCGACCATGAACAGCAGCCGCGCATTGAAGTCGCCCGGCCGCCCCAGCCCGCGCGCGCCCACGAAGCTGAAGTTGCCGTCGCTGGTCACGTACAGGCCCGGCATGCTGCGCAGGATGTCGGCCATGTTGCGCAAGCCGTGGCGCGCGATGTCGGCGTCCGTCAGCACGTAGGTGACGGACGGCGCATCGGCCGCGCTCTGCGCGAAGCGCGACGAGGTCGATTCCTCGACGGCGCGCGGCACATCGTTCAGGGTCTGGCGCAGCAATTGCTCCAGCGTGGCGTCGCCGCCGGACGGCCGCTCCTGCTGGCTCTCCTGCTGGCCATCCTGCTGCTGCGCCGGACGGCCCTGTTGCCGCGCCTGCTGATCGTCCTGCCGCTGCGGCAGCTGCGGCGCGGCCTGCGCGCGCGCGGGGGCGGCCGGCCAGCTGGCCGCCACGGCCAGCATCAGCAGCCAGCCAGCGCGGTCAGACGTGCGCATCGCGCGCCCTTCGGTAAGTGTTCTTGCCAGCCCGCTTGGCCGCGTACATGGCCTGGTCCGACGCGTTGAGCAACTCGCCCGCCTCGCGCGCGTCGAGCGGACTGAAGGCCAGGCCCACGGTGGCGCCGACCGGCATCACCTTGCCGTCGATGAGCAGCGGCGCGCGCACCGCCTCGATCAGGCGCAGCGCCAGCTGTTCCGCGGCCTGCTCGTCCGGCAGCGCGGGCAGGATCAGCGCGAATTCGTCGCCGCCCAGCCGGCACAGCACATCGTCGGCCCGCACCACATCGGACATGCGGCGCGCCACTTCGCGCAGCACGGCGTCGCCGGCGTCGTGGCCTTGCTGGTCGTTGACGGTCTTGAAATTATCGAGGTCGATGAACATCAGCGCCATCAGTTCGCCGCGCTCGGCGTTGACGGCCAGGCAGCGCTGCAATTCGCCCTGGAAGAACAGGCGGTTGGGCAGTTCCGTCAGGCTGTCCTGGTGGGCCATCTGGTGCAACTGCTGGCCCGCCTCCTGTTCCTGCACCAGCTTGTGGCGCAAGTCCGCCTGCGAGATCTGGACCCGCCGCAGCATGTCGTTGAAGCGCTCCGTCAGGCGCCCCACCTCGTCGGGCCGGCGCACGGCCGCACGCCGGCTGTAGTCCTGGTCCTGGGCCACGCGTTCGGCCAGGTCCGACAACTCCACCAGCGGCGCCAGTGCGCGCCGCTGCACCACGCTCAACCCGCGCGCGGCGATGCCGATGGCGGCGGCGATCAAGAGCGCGGCCACGCCCGTCAGCAGCAGCACGGCCCGGTGCAGGCTTTGCAGGCTTTCGCGCAGCAGCAGCGCCCCCACCATCTCCCCCTTGAGCCGCACGGGCGCCCATACTTCCAGCGTGCTGGCATCGGCCGCGCCGCGCGCGTCGAACGCGGCCAGTCCGGCCGGGACCCGCGCCGCGCCTTCGGGCGGCTGGCCGTCGGCCTGCCACTGCACGAACAGGCCGCCGCGCTCGTCCAATACCTGCACCAGCAGCAGGTCGCTGCGGCGCGAGAACGCGGCCAGCTCGTTGCGGGCCGCGTCCGCGTCGGCGAACACCAGCATGGGCGCCACGCTGTTGGCCAACAGCTGGGCGCTCAGTTGCGCGCTTTGCATCTGACGCGCGCGCGCCACCCACCAGGTCGCGGTGGCCAGCAGGACAAACGTGAGCAGCATGGTGACGCTGAGCACCAGCAAATTCATCCTGGTCAGGCGCCGCACCAGCGAACTACGGGGCGCCGGCGCGGATGGAGTGGTGTCGGTCATGTGGGCGTGTGGGATGCGGGTACGTGGGACGGCCAGGCGGAGCGCCACCCCGCTCGTTTCCATTGGGAATTGGTCTGCCTGAAATTGTAAGCGCAAAGCTGGCTCTGGTGGCGCAAATGCGCGCGCACCGTGGCGGGGCCGCCACCTGCCGCGGCGCCCACTGCGCAGGCGCGGGGCATGGTATCCTAACGGGTTGCGCGGCGGCCGTGCGAGCCGGCTCGCGCCCCGGGGCTGTCCCGGGGGCTGCCCCAACCTGCCCCGCCCCGGCGCCGCAGCCGCGACCAAATACATAAGTGACTGATTTATAATGACAATTACCCTCTACGGCATCCCCAACTGCGACACCGTCAAGAAAGCCCGCGTGTGGCTGGGCGAGCAGCGCCACGAGTTCGCCTTCCACGACTTCAAGAAGCAGGGCCTGACGGCCGACATCGTGGCCGGCTGGCTGCGCCAGGTGCCGCGCGACGTGCTGGTGAACCGCAAGGGCACCACCTGGCGCGCCCTGTCGGACGAACAGAAGGCGGCCGTGGTGGATGACGCGGCGGCCATCGCGCTGGTGCTGGCATATCCGTCCATCGTCAAGCGCCCCGTGCTCGATATCGATGGCCAGGTGGCCGTCGGCTTCTCGCCCGCCCAATACGCACAGATTTTCAATCCCTGATACGACCTGATACAAACACCCCCATGATGACTTCCAAGACCCTGGCGCTGACGGAAAAACTGATCGCCCTCTCCTCTGTTACCCCGGACGACAAGGGCTGCCAGCAGCACCTGATCGACCTGCTGTCGCCACTGGGCTTCGCCTGCGAAGTGATCGAATCGAATGGCGTGACCAACCTGTGGGCCCGGCGCGGCACCACGGCGCCGCTGCTGGTGTTCGCCGGCCACACGGACGTGGTGCCCACCGGCCCTGTCGAACAATGGCGCTCGGAGCCGTTCAACCCCACCCACCGCGACGGCAAGCTGTATGGCCGCGGCGCGGCCGACATGAAGACCTCGATCGCCGGCATGGTGGTGGCGTGTGAGGAATTCATCGCCGCCCATCCCGACCACAAGGGCTCGATCGGCTTCCTGATCACCAGCGACGAGGAAGGCCCGGCCATCGACGGCACCGTGGTCGTCTGCAACCTGCTGCGCGAACGGGGCGAACAGCTCGACTACTGCATCGTGGGCGAACCGACCTCCGACGAGACGCTGGGCGACATGATCAAGAACGGCCGCCGCGGCTCGCTGTCGGCCAAGCTCACCATCAAGGGCGTGCAAGGCCACATCGCCTATCCGCAACTGGCGCGCAACCCCATCCACCTGGCCGCGCCGGCGCTGGCCGAACTGGTGGCCGAGCGCTGGGACGAAGGCAATGAATACTACCTGCCCACGTCGTGGCAAATGTCCAACATCAACGCCGGCACGGGCGCCAACAACGTGATTCCCGGCGAGATGGTGATCGACTTTAACTTCCGCTTCTCCACCGCCAGCACCCACGAGACGCTCAAGCAGCGCGTGCACGCCATCCTCGACAAGCACAACCTCCACTACGACATCAAGTGGACGCTGGGCGGCCTGCCCTTCCTGACCCCGCGCGGCACGCTGAGCGACGCCTTGTCGGCCGCCATCCGCGCCGAGACGGGCGTGGAGACGGAACTGTCGACCACGGGCGGCACCTCGGACGGCCGCTTTATCGCGCAGATCTGCCCCCAGGTGATAGAATTCGGCCCTCCCAACGCCAGCATCCACAAGATCGACGAGCATATCGAGCTGCGCTTCGTCGATCCGCTGAAGAATATCTACCGTCGCACGCTGGAAAACCTGCTGCGCTGATTTCCGGACCGGGGCGCCCCATGGCGCCCGGCCGGCCAACATCGTTACACCGAGATTGCCATGACCACGACTCCCTTCACCACGCCGCGCGACCTGCTGCGCTACGCCGTCACCCGTTTCAACACCGCCCAGCTGTTCTTCGGCCATGGCAGCGCCGAGGCGCTCGACGAGGCGGCCTACCTGATCCTGCACACGCTCAAGCTCCCGCTCGACAAGCTGGACCCGTTCCTGGACGCGCGCCTGCTGCCCGAGGAAGTGGCGGCCGTGCTGGCCGTGATCGAGCGCCGCACGGTGGACCGCGTGCCGGCCGCCTACATCACCAACGAAGCGTGGCTGGGCACCTACAACTTCTACGTCGACGAGCGCACCATCGTGCCACGCTCCTTCATCGCCGAACTGATTCCCGACTACTTCGCGCCGTGGGTCAATGAGCCGGACAACGTCGCCAACATCCTGGAACTGTGCACGGGTTCCGGTTGCCTGGCCATCATGCTGGCCGACGCCTTCCCGGACGCGCAAGTGGACGCCGTCGACATTTCGGCCGACGCGCTGGACGTGGCGCGCCGTAACGTGGCCACCTACAAGCTGGAAGACCGGGTGCACCTGATCCAGTCCGACCTGTACACCAACCTGCCGCCCAAGAAATACGACCTGATCGTCACCAACCCGCCGTACGTGAATTCCGGCTCGATGGCCAAGCTGCCCAAGGAATACCTGGCCGAACCGCAGATCGCCCTGGACGGCGGCGCCGACGGCATGGACCTGGTGCGCAAGATCGTGGCCGGCGCCGCCGAGCGCCTGACGGACGACGGCATCCTGATCGTCGAAATCGGCAACGAGCGCGAATTCGCGGAAGCGGCCTTCGGCCACCTGGGCCTGACCTGGCTCACCACCAGCGCCGGCGACGACATGGTGTTCCTGCTCACGGCCGACCAGCTCAAACTGTAAAGAACCACCAGATGATCCGTTTTATCAATGTAAGCCTGATGCGCGGCGTGAAGCCGCTGCTGGAAAGCGTGGACGTCACGCTCAACCCCGGCGACAAGATCGGCCTGATCGGCGCCAACGGCGCCGGCAAATCGAGCCTGTTCGCCATGCTGCGCAACGAGCTGCACCCCGACCAGGGCGAAATCGACTTCCCCGCCAAGTGGCGCATGGCCTACGTGGCCCAGGAAACCCCGCCGCTGGAACGGGCCGCGCTCGATTACGCGATCGACGGCGACGTCACGCTGCGCAAGCTGGAAGCGGAACTGGCACGCCTGGAAGCGGAACCGGAGTCGCACGACAACGGCATCGCCATCGGCGAGATCTACAGCGCGCTGGCCGACGCCGACGCCTACACCGTGCAGTCGCGCGGCGAACAACTGCTGCTCGGTCTCGGCTTCACGCTGGACCAGATGCAGCAGCCGGTGGCCAGCTTCTCGGGCGGCTGGCGCATGCGATTGAACCTGGCGCAGGCGCTGATGTGCCCTTCCGACCTGCTGCTGCTGGACGAACCGACCAACCACCTGGATCTGGACGCCATCATCTGGCTGGAGGACTGGCTCAAGCGCTACACGGGCACCCTGATCATCATCTCCCACGACCGCGACTTCCTCGATGAAGTGGTGAACGTGGTGGTGCACATCGACGAGCGCAAGCTGAAACGCTACTCGGGCAACTACTCGGCGTTCGAGCGCCAGCGTGCGGCCCAGATGGCGCTGGCCGCCGGCGCGCTGGAAAAGCAGCAGCGCAAGCGCGCCCACCTGGAATCGTTTATCGAACGTTTCAAGGCCAAGGCTTCCAAGGCCCGCCAGGCGCAAAGCCGCATGAAGGCGCTGGCCAAGATGGAGGAACTGGCGCCGCTGCGCGCGGCGGCCGAATTCTCGTTCGAATTCCGCGAACCGCTGAACGCCCCCAACCCGCTGCTGGTGATGGAGGACGTGAACGCCGGCTACCGCATCGAGGACGACAAGACGGGCGACGTGGCCACCAAGAGCATCGTCCACGGCATCAACTTCTCGCTGCAGATCGGCCAGCGCATCGGCCTGTTGGGCGTGAACGGCGCCGGCAAATCGACGCTGATCAAGACCATCGCCGGCGAACTGTCACCGCTGACGGGCGAAGCGACTGTCGGCAAGGGCCTGACCATCGGCTACTTCGCCCAGCACCAGGTGGAGATGCTGCGCCACGACGAATCGCCGCTGTGGCACCTGGCCAAGATCGCGCCCACCACGCGCGAACAGGAGCTGCGCAACTTCCTCGGCGGCTTCAACTTCCCCGGCACCATGGTCACCAGCCCGATTGCACCGTTCTCGGGCGGCGAGAAAGCGCGCCTGGCGCTGGCCATGATCGTGTGGCAGCGTCCCAACCTGCTGCTGCTGGACGAACCGACCAACCACCTGGACCTGGAAACGCGCGAAGCGCTGACGGAAGCGCTGGCCCAGTTCGAAGGCACGCTGGTGGTGGTATCGCACGATCGCCATTTGCTGCGCGCCACCACCGACCAGTTCATCATCGTCGCCGACGGCAAGCTGCAACCGTTCGACGGCGACCTGGACGACTACAAGGACTGGCTGTTCCAGACCAAGCTCGGTAAAGGCACGGACGTGCTGCCGGCCGCCGGCAAGGCCAACAAGACCGACTATCCGGTGGCCTCGCCCGTGGCCCCGCCGCCCGCCCCGGCCGTGGACCGCAAGGACCAGAAGCGCCAGGCGGCCGAAGACCGCCAGCGCCTGGCCGCGCTGCGCAAGCCGCTGGAACAGAAGATCAAGCGCCTGGACGAGCAGATCGCCAAGCGCAGCACGCAGAAGACGGAAGTGGATGGCCAACTGGCCGATCCCGCCATCTACGAGGCGGCCAACAAGGCCAGGTTGAAGCAGGCGCTGGCCGACCAGTCCTTCTTCACCAAGGACCTGGCGCAACTCGAAGGTGAATGGCTGGAACTGCAGGAACAGCTGGAAGCGCTGGTCTGACGCACCCCAAACCGGGGTCAGGTCATGCCTTCAAGCATCATGCGCGCATGATGCTTGAAGGCATGACCTGACCCCGGTCTTTTTCCTTGGCGCCGCCCCGCTCACGCGGCCTGGCGCGCGCCCACCGGCACTTTGCGGATCGACATCAGGCGGTCGATGTCGACCACGATCAAACGCCGTCCGTCCACTTCGCCCAATCCAAGCAGGTAATCGACGCTTTGGCCGGCCCCGGCGCCGGGGATGGGCTGGATCTGTTCCGCGCTCAGGCTGACGATGTCCGTCACGCCATCGACCACCATCCCCATCACGCAGCTCGACAGCTTGAGTATAATCACGTCCGTCATCGGATCGTGGCGCTCGGGCCGCGGTCCAAACGCGATGCGCATGTCGACGATGGGCATGATCACGCCGCGCGACACGGCCACCCCGCTGACGATCTCGCCATCGGTGGCGAAGCGTTCCAGCGCCTTCAGCGGCCGCAGCTCCTGCACCTTGCGAAAATCGAGCGCGTATTCCAGGCCGCCCAGCTGGAAACTCAGGTACTGCTGGACGCTGGCCGCCACCGGCTCCTGCCCCGGCTCCGTCCTCGGCACGGTTCCGGGCAGCGGCGGCGCGGCGCTGGCGCATTGCGTTTTCGCGGTTGGCATGGTGTCCCTTTCGTCCGAAATTCGGCGCTGCGGCGCCAGCCGCGCCACAGCGTCCAGTAACAGGCATGTGCCATCCTAACCGCCGCTCCTGGCGCCGATGTTGAGCCGCCTCAACGATTGCCCGCCGCTTCCGGTTTGCTACAATGAACCCCCATCCCCCACAGGTTTCCGCCATGCCGCACCGGCCATTCCATCCGCCCCGCCCGCGCGCCCACGCGCGCGCCACCGCGCCATGAACGGGCAACCATCCTTCACGGTCGATCCGCACGAAGTGGAATTGATCGCCATCCGGGCCCAGGGACCGGGCGGGCAGAATGTGAACAAGGTGTCGAGCGCGGTGCACCTGCGCTTCGATATCGGCGCCTCGTCGCTGCCATCGCACATCAAGGAGCGCTTGCTGGCCATGCGCGACCACCGCATCACGCGCGACGGGGTGGTGGTGATCAAGGCGCAGCAGTCGCGCAGCCAGGAGGCCAACCGGGAGGATGCCTTGCGCCGCCTGCAGGAACTGGTCGACAGCGTGGCCGTGCTGCCGCCGCCACGGCGCGCCACCCGCCCCACGCTTGGCAGCCAGCGCAGGCGGCTCGACAGCAAAAGCCTGGCCGGTGCGCGCAAGCAGTTGCGCGGCAAGGTGGTGCTGTAGCCGTGCCGGCCACGTCGGCCACGTCGGCCACGCCGGCCATGCCAGCCATCCCGGGCGGCCCGGCCTTATTCGCCCAGCGCCCAGTCCACGGCGCCGCTGCTGCCTGAAAAGAGCACTGGCCGGCTATTGCCGGTCGTGCGCAACATGGCCTTGATGGCTTTGGGCGCGCTGTCGTACAACGGCCCCATGTCGGGATTGAACACCATCGAGCGCACCATCATGTCGCCGTCCACCAGCCGCACCACGCAGCGCGAGCCACGCATCACCTGCTGTTTCTGGCGTTCCACCAGCGCCATCTGCTCGCGCACCTGCTCCTGCCGCACCTGCTCGGCCTTGAGCGCCAGCGACAGCTTGGCCACCGCCTTCAGCGTGGGCCCGACGGCGCCGGCCATCTTGTGAAACAGCTGTTCCTGCTCGGGTGTGAGCACCACTTCATGCTTGCGCACGCGCGTGGCCAGGGTCAGGTAGTTGCGCACCTCGGTCTGGCCCGTCAGGCCATCCATCTCGCTCTTGCGCTGCGCGGCCTCGCGCTCGTGCCGCGCCAGTTGGGCGCCCAGTTCGGCCAGCTTGAAATCGTACTTGGACGTGTCGGGCACCAGCGCGAACACCAGCATCTCCGACTGCTTGCGGGGACCGGCGCTGGCGATCTCGATCTTGCGGCCGGCCACGGCGCAGCCGATGGCCAGCTTGATCATCACGTCATCGCCGATGATCTCGCAATTGACGGCCTCGCCCACCAGCACCCGGGTGCCGGAGATGACGCAATTCTCGGCCCGCGCCACCGTGATCTCGCCGTTCTTGGTCTGCAGCACGGCACCCGACGCCACGCCCTTCATGCGGATGTCGCCGTTGGCGTTGATGGCGCTGCCGCCCACCAGGTTGCGGTGCAGGACGATGGTGCCGCCGCGCGAACTGATCTTGCCGAACACGTCGCCATGGATGGTGATGCTGCCGCCCTCCACCACGCGCTGCTCCTGGACTTCACCGAACTCCTCGTACTCGCCCGTCAACTGCAGATTGCCCGTGGTGCGCGCGCTCACGCCCTCGCGGCTGACGATCTTGGGGCCGATCGAGATGCGCTTGCTGGACGGGTCCACGTTCAGGAAGCCGTCCACCGCCGCTACCAGGTATTCGCCATCGGGCTGGTGCTCGATCACCGTGCCGGTGCCGGCCACCGTGCTCAATTCGATGTCGCGCGGCGGTGGCGGCTCGATCACGATGCCAGACAGCTCATAACCACGGGCGCCGGCCACGCGCGGCACCTTGCGCAGCAGCCGGGTATGCGCCTTGACCTGCGGGAAGCGGTTCTGGAAAGTGTGCCAGTCGAGCCGGCCGTCGGCCATCTCGCGCGGCGCGTTGCTGCGGTGGATATCGCGCGACACCTCAACGAACGCAGCGTCCACGCCCGGCGTAGGGTCCAGCCGCCGCGCCGCCACGATGCGCGCCGCCTTGCCGGAGGCGATGACGGCCTTGACGGCCGGCGCGTCGATGCCGAAGCGGATGCCCTTGACCCACATGTCGGCCACGAATTCGTCGAAATCGAGCCGGGCCGGCTGCGGCGGCGCGTCCGGCACTTCCAGGAACACGGGCTCGAAATAGTATTCGGCCTCGCCGTGCACGATGCGCACGGCCTTGTACAGTTCGCGCCGCGCCGACGGAAACGGCTGGATATCGTCGGCGAAGCGGATCAGGGCCTGGTTCTGCAAGCCTTGCGGCAGCGCCGGGCCGCAGTTGTACAGCACGCGGATGAAGACGGAATAATCGAGCCCGGCGAAGCAGGCACTGGACAGGAACACCTGGTTGACGGCCGCCTGGCAGGCCACGGCCGGCGCGTCGGCCTGGAAGTACACGCCATCGGGCCGCCTGACCACGGCCGACGGCAAGCCGTCATCCGCAAGTTCATCATCAGCCAGGGCGTCGTCGGACACGGTTTCCTCGATCGGGTGTGGTGGCAAGGCGCCGGCATCGGCCGCGCTACTGCGACTGCTCGCGACTGCTACTGTCAGTCAGCGCCTGAAGCGTACCATGAGAGCGGGTACGCCGTCACCTGCACCCGGTCACCTAAGAAGTCATTTCAAAATGCCCATGGCGTTGTTGTGGCGTCTTGCCGTGCAAGCGCACTGTCTTCGGCGCCACGCCTGGCCATGGCCATGTTGAAATGACTTCTAAGCCGCCGTGCCGTGGGTGGACAAGTGCCAGTCGAGCGACCCGCTGGCGCGCGCGAACAGTTCCTCGCCGCCGACCGGCGTGCCGCGCAGGCGCTGCTTGATGTCCTTGGCCGACAGGTGGTACAGCGCGCCGCTGTCGGCCTGGAACGGCATGGTGCGCACCAGCGTGTCGCCGGCCACCATGTGCAGGCCGCAGCGCGCCAGCCCGGCCGCCTCGGCCCGCAGCGCCGCCACCCGCGCGCTGCGCTCGACCAGCAGCTTGTACTGGGTCTGGCCGGCCTGCAGGTCCTGGGTCAGCTTGCCCAGCGCCTGCACTTCGGCCGCCACGGCGGTGGCGATCTTGCGCAGGTGCTGGCCCTGCTCGGGGGTGAGCGTCAGCTCCTGGGTGCGCAGCTTGGCCGCCAGCGCCAGGTAGCGCCGCACGTCCGGCTGCTGCGAAATGGTGTCGATCTCCGCCTGCAGCGCCGCGTTCGAAGCGGCGAAGGCGGCGCTGCGCGCGCGCAGGTCGGCCAGTTCCTGGTCGAACTGGCTCACGTCGCGCACCAGCACGTAGATCACCATCTCGGTGCGCTTGCGCGGGCCGCAGCTTTCGATTTCCACGTTGCGCCCGGCGATGGCGCAGCCCTCTGCCACGCCGATGCGCACTTCGTCGGCCACGATCTCGCAGTTCGAGGCCTCGCCCACTTCCACGCTGGTGCCGGCCAGCACGCAGTTCTCGGCCCGCCCCAGCACCAGCTTGCCGGCGCGCGTCTGCAGCACGGCGCCAGAAGCCACGCCCTTGACGTGGATGTCGCCGGCCGCGTTGTGCACGTTGCCGCCCACCAGGTTACGGTCCAGCAGCACCTGTCCACCCTTGGAGTGGATATTGCCGTACACGTCGCCGTGCACGGTGATGTCGCTGCCATGCACTTCGCGCAGTTCCTGCACGTCGCCGAATTCCTCGTAGCCGCCGGCCAGCTCCAGGTTGCCCGTGGTGCGCCCGCTCACGCCCTCCTTGCTGACGATCTTGTCGGTGATGGCGATGCGGTGCGACTTGGGATCGACGCTGAGGAAGCCTTCCTTGGTCGAGACCAGGTATTCGCCATCCTCCAGCTGCTCCACGACCGTGCCGTCGCCGGCCAGGTGGCGCAGCTCCAGGTCCTTGGGCGCGTCCGGCGCGCTGGGCATGCCGGCCAGGTCGTAGCCGGGCAGGCCCGGCACGCACGGCAGCTTTTTCAGCAGCCGCATGTTCTGCTTGATCTGCGGGAAGCGGTTCTGGAAGCTGTGCAGGTCCACCGTGCCGTCCGCGCGCGCGCGCGGGGCGTCGCTGCGGTGGATCTCCTGCGACACCTCGACCACCACCGCGTCCTGCCCCGGGGCCGGCTCCAGTTCGCGCGCCACGGTGATGCGTTCGCTCTTGCCGGTGCTGATGGCATGGGCCACGGCCGCCACGTCCACGCCGAAGCGCACGCCCTTGAGCCACAGGTCGGCCACGAATTCGTCCACGTCCAGTTTGGCCTGGCGCTCGGGCAGCACGGTGCCATCGGGCAGTTCCTCGGCATCCAGGTAGATGGGAGCGAAAAAGTATTCGGCATAGCCGTGCCCCATCTTGACCGTCTTGTACAGCGCCTGGCGCTCCGGCGTGAACGGCGCCACCCCGCCGGCCAGGCGCAGCAGCGGCGGCTGGCCGGGCAAGGGTGGTGGCAGCGCCGGCCCCACGTCGTACAAGGCCTTCATCAGGGCGCCGTAATCGAGACCGGAGAAATAGCTGTGCGACAGGAACAGCTGGTTAACGGCCGCCACCCGCAACGGGGCCGGCACGGCCAGGTCGGCGTACACGCCATCGGCGCGCTGGATCAGGCCAGCGGGCAGCGCGCCCGCCGGCGCGGTCGCTGCCAGTGGCGGCGCAGCCTGGGTAACTTCTGGGACCACGGTATTCCTCCAGCCTGACGCCCCGCGACGGACGGGCGCGCCACGGCGCAGTGCGATTACATGATGACAAACGGGAACGGGAAACGGGCGCAATGGCCGAACGCCATTGCGCCTGATAAATTAATATTACACCCAAGTCAAGCTGGGATAAAAAAATTTACGTGGTGAAACACGAAAATGGGGTCGCGTTTGCGCGAAATCAACGGTGCGGCGGGTTGGCGTAGATGTCCTGCCCCACTTCGTTGATCTGGCGCCGCAAGTCGCGCCGTTCATCGGGCGTCAGGCGGCCGGCGCGGCGGTCCGCGTTATGGCCATTCTCCTGCAGCAGGCGGCGCTGTTCCTCGGCGCGGCCTTCAAATGAGCGTGGATCAAACTGGCGCGGCTCGGCCTGGCGCGGATCGGCCTGGCGCTGCTGCATGCGCTCGGCGCGCAGCATCTCGCGCATCGGCTGGACGGGACGGGATTCATCGCGGCGGCCACCGTCAGCGGGACCGGCGACAGCATGGCCAGCACCGAGCAGGCCGCAGCAAACGGCCAGCGCGCTGACGGAGGATCGAACGCAAAAACTTGCGCTTGCTGCCGCGTAATGTGTTTTGTGATCGATGTGCATGCTGTTCCTCATCCTTGGTACTGGCCCTGGCGGACACGTGGTACGCATCCATGACCGCAGTGTATGATGCTTTATCAGGCGCGGTAAGACCAAATGGGTAAAGTTTGTAACAGTTTGTAATGCCCTGCTGCAAACATTTTCGTCCATCAAATATGACGTTACCATAGCAACATAAATATGACAAATTTGGCAGGATCATGACTACAAACGCAACGGAATCGAACAACACCCCGGCCAACCAGCATGGCCATCAAGCCAAGATTATGGTAGTGGACGATGACGTCCGCCTGCGCGACCTGCTGCGCCGCTACCTGACCGAGCAAGGCTTCAACGTCTTCACGGCCGAAAACGCGACCGCCATGAACAAGCTGTGGCTGCGCGAGCGCTACGACCTGCTGGTGCTGGACCTGATGCTGCCGGGCGAGGATGGCCTGTCGATCTGCCGCCGCCTGCGCGGCGCCGGCGACCAGACCCCGATCATCATGCTGACCGCCAAGGGCGAGGACGTGGACCGCATCGTCGGCCTGGAAATGGGCGCCGACGATTACCTGCCCAAGCCCTTCAACCCGCGCGAACTGGTGGCCCGCATCGGCGCCGTGCTGCGCCGCAAAGGGCCGGACGAGATTCCTGGCGCGCCCTCGGAAACCCCGCAGACCTTCGAGTTCGGCCAGTTCGTGCTGGACCTGGGCACCCGCACGCTGAAGAAGAACGGCGAGACGGTGCCGCTGACGACCGGCGAATTCTCGGTGCTGAAAGTGTTCGCGCGCCACGCGCGCCAGCCGCTGTCGCGCGAAAAACTGATGGAACTGGCGCGCGGGCGTGAATACGAAGTGTTCGACCGCAGCCTGGACGTGCAGATCTCGCGCCTGCGCAAGCTCGTGGAGGTGGACGCCGCCGCACCGCGCTACATCCAGACCGTCTGGGGCGTGGGCTATGTTTTTGTGCCGGACGGCACGAATTGAGCATATCCGGCCTACCCTCTGCGTGAAGGACGCGGCGTCCCCGTAGGACGGGCGCCGCATCCCCCGTGATCCCCTCGCCTGCCGCCACATCCATGAGCGCTACCCGCGACGCGCATTCCGACGCCACCAGCCCGGCCCCGCTGGAGGCTTCCACCAAACGCAAAGCCCAGCGTTCGCGCGTGGGACTGAATCTTTTTTGGCGCACCTTCTTCCTGCTGGCCATCCTGCTGGTGGGCAGCATCCTGGCCTGGCTGCAGACGCTGCGGGCGCTGGAGTTCGAGCCGCGCGCGCTGCAGACGGCGCAGCAGATCGCCTCGCTGGTCAACCTGAGCCGCGCGGCGCTGATCCACTCCGACGCCATCGCCCGCGTATCGCTGCTCAAGACCATGGCCGACCAGGAGGGCGTGCGCATCCTGCCGCGCGAACCCGGCGACAAGTTCGAGCTGCTGCCCCCCTCGGCCCTGGGCTCGCGCCTGACCGAGGAGCTCACGCAGCGCCTGGGCCCGGGCACCATCGTGGCCAGCAGCGTGAACGGCGAGAGCGGCCTGTGGGTGGGCTTCACCATCAACGGCGACCCCAACTGGCTGCTCATGGACCGCTCGCGCCTGAGCGCGGCCGGCGGCAAGACCTGGCTGATCTGGCTCATCACCGTGGGCGCGCTGTCGCTGGCGGGCGCCGCGGCCATCGCGCGGCTCATCAACCGCCCGCTCAAGCAGCTCAGCGATGCCGCCAACCGCGTGCGCGACGGCGACTTTGCCGCCAGCCAGCTCGACGAGGAGGCCGTGACCAGCGAGATCCGCGAGGTCAACATCGGCTTCAACCGCATGGCGCAGCAGCTCGCGAAGATCGAACAGGACCGCGCCGTCATGTTGGCCGGCATCTCGCACGACCTTCGCACGCCGCTGGCACGGCTGCGGCTGGAAACCGAGATGAGCGTGGCCGACGCGGATGCGCGCGAGCACATGGCAGCCGACATCGATCAGCTCGACGCGATCATCGACAAATTCCTCGATTACGCCCGACCGGACCACGCCGAACTCAAGGCCGTGCTGCTCAATGACGTGATCGAGGCTTGCCTCTACGCCGTGCAGGACCAGGGCGACATGCGGATCAACCTCGACGTTTCGAAGGGCCTGTACGTGCTGGCCGACGAGGTCGAGTTGGCCCGTGTCCTGTCGAACCTGCTGGAAAACGCCCGGCGCTACGGCAAGACGCCGGAGACGGGGATCGCCGTGGTGGACATCACGGCGAAATCGCGCAACGAATGGGTGCTGCTGAAGGTGCGCGACCACGGCATGGGCGTGGCGCCCGAAGCGCTGCCGAACCTGATCAAGCCGTTCTTCCGCGGCGACGCGGCGCGCACGGCCGCGACCGGCGCCGGCCTCGGGCTGGCGATCGTGGACAAGACGGTCCAGCGCATGGGCGGGATCTTCGCACTCGCCAACACCACGTCCGGCGGGCTGGCGGCGCACATCAAGCTGCAAAAACCCAAGGCGCCGGTGGAAACGGGCGCGCCGCAGCCGGCGACCGAGGCCGCGTACTAGCCCGCCGACAGCAAGACGACGGCGCGGGCCTCGATCGCCTGGCCTTGCCCGACGGGGCCGAGTTTCTCGGCCGTCTTGGCCTTCACGTTCACCAGCCCCGCGCTCACACCGAGCGCCCCCGCAATGCGCTCCCGCATGGCATCGACATACGGCGCCAGCCGGGGCGCCTGCGCAATCACGGTGCTGTC
>DATFBD010000128.1:0-26718 GCA_035254005.1 Burkholderiaceae bacterium
CTTGGCGGAGAGAGGGGGATTCGAACCCCCGATAGGCTATGAACCTATACACGCTTTCCAGGCGTGCGACTTCAACCACTCATCCATCTCTCCTGCTTCTCCCCATTCAGGGAGCGGCAGATTATAGCAAGGATTTTGGAAACCACCAACATTATTTGCCGGCAACCCCGCCACCCGGCGGATGACCGGCTTCACCCGGTCATCCGCCAAATTCCAACTTAGGACGCTTCCTTCAACTGCTCAAGGATCGCCGGATTTTCCAGCGTGGAGACGTCCTGGGTGATGGTCTCGCCCTTGGCCAGCACGCGCAGCAGACGGCGCATGATCTTGCCCGAACGCGTCTTCGGCAGGTTGTCGCCGAAACGGATTTCCTTCGGCTTGGCGATCGGACCAATCTCCTTGCCCACCCAGTTGCGCAGCTCCAGCGCCAGCCGCTTGGCGTCTTCACCAGTCGGACGCGCTTGCTTCAGCACCACGAACGCGCAGATCGATTCGCCGGTCGTATCGTCCGGCTTGCCCACCACGGCGGCCTCGGCCACCAGCGGATTGGCCACCAGCGCCGATTCGATCTCCATCGTGCCCATGCGGTGACCCGACACGTTCAGCACGTCGTCGATGCGGCCGGTGATGGTGAAGTAGCCGGTTTCCTTGTTGCGGATCGCGCCGTCGCCAGCCAGGTACATCTTGCCGCCCAGTTCCTCGGGGAAGTAGCCGGACTTGAAGCGCTCCGGATTGCCCCAGATGGTGCGGATCATCGATGGCCATGGACGCTTGACGACCAGAATACCACCCTGCCCGTTCGGCACGTCATGACCGGCTTCGTCGACGATGGCGGCCATGATACCTGGCAGCGGCAGCGTGCACGAACCCGGCACCATCGGCGTGGCGCCCGGCAGCGGGGTGATCATGTGACCGCCCGTTTCGGTCTGCCAGAAGGTGTCGACGATCGGGCACTTCTCGCGGCCCACATTGTTGTAGTACCACATCCAGGCTTCTGGATTGATGGGCTCGCCCACCGTGCCCAGCAAACGCAGCGTGGACAGGTCGAAGTTGTTCGGATGGACTTTCGGATCCACGTCCGAGGCCTTGATCAGCGAACGGATCGCCGTCGGCGCCGTGTAGAAGATGCTGACCTTGTGCTTGGCGATGGTTTCCCAGAACCGGCCCGCGTTCGGGTAGGTCGGGATGCCTTCGAACACCACCTGGGTGGCGCCCACGCACAGCGGGCCGTAGGCGATGTACGAGTGACCGGTCACCCAGCCGATGTCGGCCGTGCACCAGAACACGTCGGCCGGCTTGATGTCGAAGCTCCACTTCATCGTCAGCGCGGCCCACAGCAGGTAGCCGCCGCTCGAATGCTGCACGCCTTTCGGGGTGCCCGTCGAGCCGGACGTGTAGAGAATGAACAGCGGATGCTCGGCGCTCACCCATTCCGGTTCGCATTCTGCCGACTGCTGATCGACCAGGTCGCTCAGCCACATGTCGCGGCCAGCGACCATGTTGATGTTGCCGCCCGTGCGCTTGTAGACGATCACGTCCTTCACGGTTTCGCAGCCGCCCAGCGCCAGCGCTTCGTCCACGATGGCTTTCAGCGGCAGTTGCTTGCCGCCGCGCAGTTGCTCGTCGCCCGTGATGATGGCCACGGCGCCGGCGTCGATGATGCGCTCCTGCAGCGACTTGGCCGAGAAGCCGCCGAACACCACCGAGTGGGTGGCGCCGATACGGGCGCAGGCCTGCATGGCGGCCACGCCTTCCACCGACATCGACATGTAGATGATGACGCGGTCACCTTTCTTGATGCCGCGCGATTTCAGGCCGTTGGCGAACTTGCACACTTTTTCGTGCAGCTGGCGATAGCTGACCGGGGTGCTGGTGCCGTCGTCCGCTTCGAAGATGATGGCGGTCTTGTCGGCGTTGCCGTTTTGCAGGTTGCGGTCCAGGCAGTTGTACGACACGTTCAGGTGGCCGTCTTCGAACCATTTGTAGAACGGCGCGTCGTCTTCATTCAGCACGCGGGTGAACGGCTTTTGCCAGACCAGGTTCTCCGTGGCCAGGCGGCCCCAGAAACCTTCGTAGTCGGCGGCCGCTTCGGCGCACAGTGCCTCGTAGGCGGCCATGCCCGAGATTGCGGCCTGGTCCGCAAACGCCGCCGGCGGTGCGAAGATGCGGGATTCTTGTGGGCCCTGCTGTTGGGCGCTTTGAGCTTGGCTTGCGGTGCTGGTCATGCTGATCTCCAGTGTAGTAATCGTTTGATAACAACATTAAACTTGATCGCTTACTGAGTCCTTACAGGCATTCCCCGGCGGAGGTTTTGATGCGAGTACCCGTTGCAATCACGCCTGTTGTGCCATTTTACCAATCATTTAAATCAACCACAGCTGATGCATCAAGCCGCCGTGCGGATGCGGTTGCCGATCAGCACGTGTAGAATGTCGGCAGTTCTCATCTGCCTGCTAGCATACCGGAGTCCCGTCCCGATGACCTGTTTGTCTTTCCGACCACCCGCGCCACGCTGCTGGCCGCCGTGCGTCGTTTGGTCATCGCGCGCGCCGGCATTGCCACCGCCAGGCCGCTGCCCCGCTTTCCGCATCACTCCTCGTTCCACTCGAAATTAACCACGCGAGATCACCATGACCATCATCAAGCAAGAAGACCTGATCGACTCCGTCGCCGCCGCGCTGCAGTACATCAGCTACTACCATCCAGCCGATTACATCCAGCACCTGGCGCGCGCCTACGAGGCCGAACAGAGCCCGGCCGCCAAGGACGCCATCGCGCAGATCCTGACCAACTCGCGCATGTGCGCCGAAGGCAAGCGTCCGATCTGCCAGGATACCGGCATCGTCAACGTGTTCCTGAAGATCGGCATGGGCGTGCGCTTCGAGGGCTTCACCGGCACCGTCACCGACGCCGTCAACGAAGGCGTGCGCCGCGCCTACAATTACGATGACAACAAGCTGCGCGCTTCCATCGTGGCCGACCCGCTGTTCGACCGCAAGAACACCAAGGACAACACGCCAGCCGTGGTGCACATGGAGCTGGTGGAAGGCAACACGGTCGACGTGAAAGTGGCGGCCAAGGGCGGCGGCTCGGAGAACAAGTCGAAGATGATCATGATGAATCCATCCGACTCGCTGGTGGACTGGGTGCTGAAAACCGTGCCGACCATGGGCGCCGGCTGGTGCCCGCCCGGCATGCTGGGCATCGGCGTCGGCGGCACCGCCGAGAAGGCCATGATGATGGCCAAGGAAGTGCTGATGGAAGACATCGACATGTACGAACTCAAGCAGCGCGGCCCCAAGAACAAGCTGGAAGAACTGCGTATCGAACTGTGCGACAAGATCAACGCGCTGGGCATTGGCGCCCAGGGCCTGGGCGGCCTGACCACCGTGCTGGACGTGAAGATCATGATGCACCCGACCCACGCGGCCTCCAAGCCAGTGGCCATGATTCCGAACTGCGCGGCCACCCGCCACGGCCACTTCGTGCTCGACGGTTCCGGCCCGGCCTACATGACGCCGCCACCGCTGTCGACCTGGCCGAACGTGAGCTGGGCGCCGGACACGGAGAAGTCCACCCGCGTCAACCTGGACACGCTGACCAAGGAAGAAGTGGCGTCGTGGAAACCAGGCCAGACCCTGCTGCTGAACGGCAAAATGCTGACTGGCCGCGATGCCGCCCACAAGCGCATCCAGGACATGCTGGCCAAGGGCGAGCCGCTGCCGGTGGACTTCAAGAACCGCGTGATCTACTACGTCGGCCCGGTCGATCCGGTGCGTGACGAAGTGGTGGGCCCGGCCGGTCCTACGACCGCTACCCGCATGGACAAGTTCACCGACATGATGCTGGAGAAGACCGGCCTGATCGCCATGATCGGCAAGGCCGAGCGCGGCCCGGTCGCCATCGAGTCGATCCAGAAGCACAAGTCGGCTTACCTGATGGCCGTGGGCGGCGCCGCCTACCTGGTGTCCAAAGCCATCAAGGGCGCCAAGGTGCTGGGCTTCGAGGACATGGGCATGGAAGCGATCTACGAGTTCGACGTGGTCGACATGCCCGTCACCGTGGCCGTTGACGCGGCCGGCACTTCGGTCCACAACACCGGTCCAAAAGAGTGGCAGGCCAAGATCGAGCAACTGAGCAGCGTGGGCAAGATCCCCGTCACCGTCGCTTAAGTCGTTCCCTTGCCGCCCCGCTGTCGCAAGGCCGCGGGGCGGTTGCCGTTTACCGAGACGAACCGATGAATCCTATCCCCGCTATCTCCACCGCGCCGGACGCGCCGATCGGCGTGTTCGATTCCGGCGTGGGCGGCCTGTCCGTACTGCGCCACATCCGCGCCCAGTTGCCGCATGAGCACCTGACGTATTTCGCCGACATCGGCTACGCGCCCTACGGCGACAAGCCGGAAGCCGTGGTCACGGCGCGCGCGCTGGCGGTGGCGGATTTCCTTGTCACACAAGGCGTCAAGGGATTGGTGGTGGCCTGCAACACGGCCACCGTGGCCGCCATCAAGGCCATCCGCGCGCGCTACCCGCTGCTGCCCGTGGTGGGCGTGGAACCGGGCCTGAAGCCGGCCGTGGCGGCCAGCCACAACGGCAAGATCGGCGTGCTGGCCACGGACCGCACGCTGTCGGGCGAAAAATTCCTGCAACTGCGCGAACAGATCAGCGCCGCCAGCGGCGCCGAGTTCGTGCTGATGCCCTGCATCGGCCTGGCCGACCAGATCAACCTTGGCGAGCTCGACACTCCCGCCACGCAGGCGCTGCTGCAACGCTACGTGGCGCCGCTGATCGCCCAAGGCGTCGATACGCTGGTGCTCGGCTGCACCCATTACGTGTTCGTCCAGCCCGGCATCGAGCAGGTGGTCGAGCGCACCAGCGCCCAGCCGGTCGCCATCATCGACACCGGCGACGCCGTGGCGCGCCAGATCGCGCGCCTGCTGCATGCGGCCGGGCTGGCACGCGTGCCAGCGGCGGACGAGGCTGGCGCCGCACCGGCCCGCCTGCTGGGCTACACGAGCGCCAGCGCGGCCGAACTCTCGGCCGCATTCGGCAATTTGCTGGGCCTGCACCCGCCCGTGCACAGCGTGACCATTTAGCGACGGTCCGCTGGCGAATGGTGCCCGGACGTAACAGCCTGTGCATTTAGATTTGCACGTTTCCATACCGGCTTGTATAATTCGGCACCTGTCTCGCAAACACGGGACAAACGCAAGACCAGTGGTGGCTGTAGCTCAGTTGGTAGAGTCCAGGATTGTGATTCCTGTTGTCGTGGGTTCGAGCCCCATCAGCCACCCCACCGGATTCGTTGTACGCATAAGGCCATAAGTTCAACCTTGTGGCTTTTTTGTTTTAATAGAAACACCTGCTGTCGCGCCTGGCGCGGCGGCCGTAGCAAGTCAGTGGTGGCTGTAGCTCAGTTGGTAGAGTCCAGGATTGTGATTCCTGTTGTCGTGGGTTCGAGCCCCATCAGCCACCCCAAAACATCGGCAGCACGCAAAAAGCCACAAGCACGCGCTTGTGGCTTTTTTGCTTTGCGACACGGACCGAGCCGGTTCACGGTGCTGTTACACGAATACGGCAAGCCGCAGTGAACGGGCGGCCGGCCGGGCAGCCGTGGTGCCACAAAATCTGGCTCCGCATTGCCCGATAGAACTTGTTTGACGCTACAATGGCGTATCGTCCCGCACCGCCGTGCGGACCACCGAAGCAGCAGCAATCCGGGCCGAATCGCCGCCCCTGCACTCCATCAACACTGAACAGGAATGCCCCGCCGTCACCGGCAGGAGGCGCATGAGTATATGTCTGAAGAAATCTCCAACCAGGAAGTCACTACCTACGGCAAGGACACCCCCGTGGGCCGGCCCGATATCGATGGCCGCGCCGGCGTGTTCGTGCCGACCAGCGCGTTTGACCTGAGCAACACCACCACCATCCGCAAGGGTGCCGGCGTGGTCGGCTTCGGCAACCCGGACGGCTCGCTGACCGTCTATTTCGAAGCCAACCGCTTCGACGACAGCAGCTTGCACAAGTGGGAAAACAAGGCCCGCAAGGCGTATGACCGCATGGTGATGAACGCGCCCACCGTCTCCAAGGCCAAGCTCGACGCCCGCATGCTGGAACAGATCGGCACCATCGATGGCGTCGGCATCCAGCTCAAGCATCCGGAGCGGTTGCAGCAGTGGCTGGAGCTGTCCAATGCGCTCGATACGGCACCGGCCGGCCCCGTCGTGCTGTGGCGCACTAAGTAAGTACCCGCATCCCCACCCATGCGCCATCGTCCTACAACCGCAAGGACGATGGACCGATGGCATATCGTTTGTTCATGCACTAGACTGAGTGCATGAACCTCTCACACCACATCCCATTCCACGTTCCCGAGGCCACTTTGGCGCACGTGCGCCACGTCGCGTGGGGGACCTTCCTGCTCGGCCTGGCGGGCACGTCCGCCTACCTGCTGTGTTCGGAAATGGCGATGCTTGACCATGGCACGCTGTACATGCTGCCTTAGTTTGCGCATCTTTACGCAAAACAAGCCGGCAGCGCCAGGGAGGCGCGGCGGGCTTGTCCTGTCATACAGCTGAATCAGCGGTGGCGGTAGTAGCCGCGGCCGCCCCAGCGGTGGCCGCAGCACCAGTTACCGAATACGAAATCGAGACCGATCGTCACGGGCGGATAGTAATACGACGGCGCCGGCGCGGCATAGACGGGGGCCGGATAGTACACGGGCGGCGGTGCATAGACAGGTGCCGGCGCATATACGGGTTCGCTGCTGTATTCCACGCGCGAGGTACGGGCTGGCTCCACCGACACGGTATGCCACTGGTAGGGATCGACCGGCGCGGCGCGGCCATAGTACACGGGTGCCGGGGGCGCCACCGCGCAGCCACCCAGGGCCGCGAGTGCCAGCACTGCCATCAAGGTTTTCATCGCATGTTCCTCCTTTTCGTACTATAGGGAAAATTGCAGTGCCGCGCTGCGGATTTACAGCTTGTTACACCCGCAGGGAGAACGGAAAAATGCGGCTGGCCAAGAAAAAACCGGCGCGAGGCCGGTTTCTGGTCGGGCTTGCGGCGTGCCGCCTCAGTCCAGCTTCCACGCGTAATCGACCTTGGTCCAGGTTTCGGCCGGCGCACCGTCCTTGGTACCCGGCTTGAACTTGCACGCACTGATGGCCTTGATGGCCGCCTTGTCCAGGTTCTTGAAACCACTCGACTTTTCCACCTTGGAATCGGCCACCGTCCCGTCGGCCTTGACCAGGAACATCATCGATACCGTGCCCTGCTCCTCGTTCATCAGCGATGCCTTCGGATATTCCGCCTTGCAGTTCTTGGCGTCGAAAGACGCCGGTACTTCGCCCGCGTATGCTGCCGACGAACCCGCCATGAGCACTACCGCAAAAACACTCAACCAACGCTTATTTGTAGACATCTGATTTCCCCAAGTGGCTAATTCTTGTCAAGTTCCCGGCGGCAGGCGCCGCGCGCGGTATTACAGTTTCCAGTCGTAATCGACCTTGGTCCAGGTCTGGGCCACGGCGCCATCCTTGGTACCGGGCTTGAACTTGCAGGCGCTGATGGCCTTGATGGCGGCCTTGTCCAGATTCTTGTAGCCGCTCGATTTTTCGATCTTGGAATCGACCACAGTGCCATCCGTCGAAACCAGGAAAGCCATCGACACGTTGCCCTGCTCTTCGTTCATCAACGAGGCCTTGGGATACTCCGCGCGGCAGTTGCGGGCATCGAAGGTGGCGGGCACTTCGCCCGCGACGGCGGCGGCGCTGGCGCCGGACAGAAGGATGGCTGCGATGATGCTGGTCGAAACTTTGTTCATATTGTCGTTATTCCCACTACGTTTATTATTAAAAACTGTTGGTGCAACAGAAACGCTTAAAACTCTTCCCACTCATCGGCTGCCTGGGCGGCGGCCACGACTTTCTTCGGCTTGGCGGCGGGCGCGGCGGCCAGCTTGCGCACCGGCGCCACCGGACGGCTCACGGCGGCCGGCTTGGCCACGGCCACCGGGGCTGGGGCGACAGGGGCCACATAAGCGAGCGGCGCCACGCGCTCCTCGCCTTCCACCAGCTTGAAGATGCTGACCACGCGCGCCAGTTCGGCGGCCTGGTCCTGCAGGCTCTGGGCGGCGGCAGCCGCTTCTTCCACCAGCGCCGCGTTTTGCTGGGTCATGCTGTCCATCTCGATAATGGAGTGGTTGACCTGCTCGATGCCGGCACTCTGCTCCTGGCTGGCGTTGGCGATCTCGCTCATGATGTCCGTCACGCGGCGCACGGAGGCGACCACCTCGTCCATCGTCACACCGGCCTGGCCCACCAGCTTGGTGCCGGCGCCCACTTTTTCGACCGAATCGTCGATCAGCAGCTTGATTTCCTTGGCGGCGCCAGCCGAACGCTGGGCCAGGTTGCGCACTTCGGACGCCACCACGGCGAAGCCGCGGCCCTGTTCGCCGGCGCGGGCCGCTTCCACGGCCGCGTTCAGCGCCAGGATGTTGGTCTGGAACGCGATGCCATCGATCACGCCGATGATGTCGACGATCTTCTTGGCCGACGCGTCGATCGAGCTCATGGTGTCGACCACTTGCGACACCACGGCGCCGCCCTTCATGGCCACGTCCGACGCGGTGGCGGCCAGTTGGTTGGCTTCCCGGGCGTTGTCGGCGTTCTGCTTCACGGTGGCCGTCAGTTCTTCCATGGCGGTGGCGGTTTTTTCCAGCGAGCTGGCCTGCATTTCCGTGCGCGACGACAAGTCGATGTTGCCGGCCGCGATCTCGCGCGAGGCCGTGCCGATGGTTTCGGTGCCATTGCGCACCTGGCCGACGATATCGACCAGGCTGTTGCGCATTTCCTTCATCTCGGCCAGCAGACTGTCCTGGTCGCGGCTGTCGGTATCGATCATCACCGACAGGTCGCCCTTGGCGATGCTGCCGGCGATGCTGGCGGTGTAATCAGGCTCGCCGCCGAGCTGCTTGAGCAGGCCGCGCGTGATGACGACGGCGGCCAGCACGCTGATGGCCACGGCCAGCGCGCCCAGCACGATCATGAAGGTGCGGGCACTGGCGAAGCCGGTGGCGGCATCGGCCTGCACCTGGGTGTTCAGTTTGTCTTCCAGCGTGGCCAGCTGATCGAGCGCGGCCATCCACTTCTTCTGTACCGGACGGATTTCCTTGATCATGACCTTGGTGGCGTCTTCGGCCTTGTTGGCCAGCCACAGCTCGGAAGCCTTGGCGATGGCGGGCATGGCGGCCGCCTCGAATTCCTTGACCTGGCCCAGCAGGGCTTTTTCTTCCGGCGTCGCTTCCAGGGCGAACTGGTCACTGAGCTTCTTCTGCGCTTCGCTGTACTTGGCGGCCAGATCCTTGACGCGGTTCATCTCCGGTTCCAGGTCCGAACCTTCCGGCATCAGGGTCAGGATGCGCAGCGACGTGATGCGGTCGCTGACGTTGGCACGCATATCGATCACCAGCCGGGTGACGACGTTGTTGACACCCACCACGTGATCCAGGCGGCCCTGGATTTGCGCCATGCGGCCAATGCCGACAGCGGTCACGGCTACCAGAAACAGCAGCACCAAGGCGAACCCGAGACCCAGTCGCGTCCCAACTTTCATTTTTGCTAAATTCATTTCGTCTCTTCGTAAGTGACACAATTGATAAGAATTTGCCCTGGAAGCCAGGCGTTGTGCGCTTGGCGATCCACCGGCCCGTGCTGTTAGGCGTGCGACAGTAGCAAACAATGACTGCGAATGCAAAACGCGCGGCTCCACCAGCCGCGCATTTCCTGACGTGCAATACACAAACGGAATTCGGTGGATTTGTGTGAGTATTCAGGAATTATAGATGTGAAATTTGCCTCAAAGCAAGCAAAACCTGCCTCAATTTTACGCAAGCGAACTTTCTTCGAGGAAATTGAGTTGCCGCCGATAATTACATGGCGAAAGCAGGCTTATGGCGTGGAAGGGCGCAGCCGGGCGGCTGCTTCGAGCAGTAAACGTGGGTCGCCGGCGGCCAGTTTTTTGGAGTCCGACAGGGTCTGGCGGAACAACTTTGCACCGGGCAAACCCTGCATCAGGCCGAGCATGTGGCGGGTGATGGAATTGAGTTTGAGGCCGCGCCCGCCCTCCTGTTTGAGCTGGGCTTCGATGTAGGGCACCATGGCCGCCAGCACCTGTTCGCGCGTGGGGCGCTCGGCCGTATCGCCATAGTAGCGCTGGTCGAAACCGGCCATCATGAAGGGGTTATGGTAAGCCTCGCGGCCCAGCATCACGCCGTCCACGTGCTGCAGGTGCAGGTCGATCTCGGCCTCGGTCTTGATGCCGCCGTTGATGAGGATTTCGAAGTCGGGAAAATCGCGCTTGAGGCGGTAGGCGAATTCGTACTTGAGCGGCGGGATCTCGCGGTTTTCCTTGGGCGACAAGCCCTTCAGGATGGCGTTCCGGGCATGCACGATGAAGGTGCGGCAACCGGCGTCGGCCACCGTGCCGACGAAGTCGCGCACGAAGTCATAGCTTTCCTGCTGGTCGATGCCGATCCGGTGCTTGACGGTCACATCGATGCTGACGGCGTCGCGCATGGCCTTGACGCAGTCGGCCACCAGTTGCGGCTCGGCCATCAGGCAGGCGCCGAACGCGCCCTTCTGCACCCGCTCCGACGGGCAACCGCAGTTGAGGTTGATTTCATCATAGCCCCAGTCCTGGCCCTTTTTCGCGCTCACGGCCAGGTCGGCCGGATCGCTGCCGCCCAGTTGCAGGGCGACCGGATGCTCCACCTCGCTGAAGCGCAGGTGGCGCTCGACGTCGCCATACACCAGCGCCCCGGTGGTCACCATCTCCGTGTACAGCCAGGTGTGGCGCGTGATCTGGCGGTGGAACACGCGGCAGTGGCGGTCGGTCCAGTCCATCATGGGGGCGACGGACAGGCGGCGGGAAGGCTGGATCTTGGTAGTCACGATATTACTCACACAACAAGCTGGGCTAAAACGTCAAACCCGCTGCCCTGCATCACCGGTGAGAGTCATGCAGGCACAGCGGGCCTGGGCCGCGCGCCGGGCGGCGCGCGGGGTCAAGCGATGGCGATTACGCCTCGCGCGAAGCGCGCTTGCGCTCGTGCTCTTTCAGGTAGCGCTTGCGCAGACGGATCGACTTCGGCGTGATTTCGACCAGTTCGTCGTCCTCGATGAACTCGACCGCGTATTCCAGCGACAGCTGGACCGGCGGCACCAGGCGCACCGCTTCGTCGGTACCGGAAGCGCGCACGTTGGTCAGCTGCTTGCCCTTGATCGGGTTGACCACCAGGTCGTTGTCGCGCGAGTGGATACCGATGATCATGCCTTCGTACACCGGGTCGTTGTGCACCACGAACATGCGGCCGCGATCCTGCAGTTTCCACAGTGCGTAGGCCACGGCGGCGCCGTCGTCCTGCGAGATCAGCACGCCGTTGCGGCGGCCAGCCAGTTCGCCTTTCGACGTATCGACCGGGGCGTAGGCATCGAACACGTGGCTCATCAGGCCGGTGCCGCGGGTCAGGGTCATGAACTCGCCCTGGAAGCCGATCAGGCCACGGGCCGGGATGCGGTATTCCAGACGCACACGGCCTTTGCCGTCCGATTCCATGTTCTGCAGGTCGCCACGGCGGCGGCCCAGTTCTTCCATCACGCCGCCCTGGTTCGCTTCTTCCACGTCCACGCTCAGCATTTCGTACGGCTCTTCGCGCACGCCGTCCACCATCTTGAACACCACGCGCGGACGCGACACGGCCAGCTCGAAGCCTTCACGGCGCATGTTTTCCAGCAGGATGGTCAGGTGCAGTTCGCCGCGGCCCGACACTTCGAACACGGTGTCGTCGTCGGTCGGCAGCACGCGCAGGGCCACGTTCGATTTCAGTTCTTTTTCCAGGCGGTCGCGCAGCTGGCGCGAAGTGACGAACTTGCCTTCGCGGCCAGCCAGCGGCGAAGTGTTGACCATGAAGTTCATGGTCAGGGTCGGTTCGTCCACGGTCAGCATCGGCAGCGCTTCCGGGGTGTCCGGTGCGCACACGGTCGAGCCGATGCCGATGTCTTCGATACCGTTGATCAGGATGATGTCGCCGGCCACGGCTTCATCGACCAGCACGCGCTCCAGGCCCTTGAAGTTCAGCACCTGGTTGATGCGGCCCTTGGTCGGGGTGTCGCCAGGACCGTTCAGGAACACCACGTCCTGGCCAGCCTTGACGCGGCCACGGGACACGCGGCCGATACCGATCTTGCCCACGTAGGACGAGTAGTCCAGCGAGGTGATCTGCATCTGCAGCGGACCTTCCGTGTCGTCGTTACGCACCGGCACGTATTTCAGGATGGCTTCGAACAGCGGCTTCATGTCGCCGTCGCGCACGTCTTCGGTCAGGCCGGCGTAGCCGTTCAGGCCCGAGGCGTAGACGATAGGGAAGTCCAGCTGCTCGTCGGTGGCGCCCAGCTTGTCGAACAGTTCGAAGGTCTGGTTGATGGCCCAGTCGGCGCGCGCGCCCGGACGGTCGATCTTGTTGACCACCACGATAGGCTTCAGGCCCAGGGCCAGCGCCTTGCGGGTCACGAAACGGGTCTGCGGCATCGGGCCTTCCTGGGCGTCGATCAGCAGCAGCACGGAATCGACCATCGACAGCACGCGCTCCACTTCGCCGCCGAAGTCGGCGTGGCCCGGGGTGTCGACGATGTTGATGTGGGTGCCTTCGTACTCAACCGCGCAGTTCTTCGACAGAATCGTAATGCCGCGCTCTTTTTCGAGGTCGTTCGAGTCCATGACGCGGGTATCGACCTGCTGGTTTTCACGGAAGGTACCCGACTGGCGCAGCAGTTGGTCCACCAGGGTGGTTTTGCCGTGGTCAACGTGGGCGATGATAGCGATGTTGCGAATTGCGCGTTTAGTATTAGACATAGTCGTTATATTTTGCTGAAAAACTGCGGGGGGCGTACGGGGGTGTACGAGGCGTTACAGTGCTTGCCAATTTCTGGAACCGCGTAGTATAGCATGGTGCGATGCAACTCTCCTCGAAATTCCTAATATTTTCAAGGAGTTGTCCCGGTGTCAGGACTGTCATTCGGACATTTAGTTCACCAAATGTCCGAATGACAGACCTGACACCGGTTTTAGGTGTGGGCGGTGGCGATCAGGCGTTCGGGCGCCAGGATGCTGTATTCACCCAGCTGGGCCGTGCCCAGCAGCTTGTCGTCCAGGTAGACGCGCACGCGGCCCTGCTCCGACGGTACCGTGATCGGCTCCTTGCCCAGCGCCAGCCGCTGGCCTTGCAGGAAGCGCTTGGCCAGCTCGGCGTTCAGGTGCACGGCCGGGAAACTCGACAGCAGCGCATCGACCGGCGCCAGCAGGCTGCGCGGGTCCGGGTGCGCCAGCAACGCTTCCAGCGTGATCATGCCGTCGGCCGTCAGCGCGCCCACTTGCGTGCGGCGCAGCGCGTTCAGGTGCGCGCCGCAACCGAGCGCCTCGCCGATGTCCTGGCCCAGCACGCGGATGTAGGTGCCCTTGCTGCATGTGACGGACAGCTTGAGGAACGGCGCCTCATAGCCCAGCAGTTCAAGCTTGTGGATGACCACGTTGCGCGCTTCGCGCTCGAGCGTGATGCCGGCGCGCGCGTATTCGTACAGCGGCTTGCCGTCGCGCTTCAGGGCCGAGTACATGGGCGGCACTTGCGCGATGGGGCCGCGGAAACGGGCCAGCACGGCTTCGATCTGTTCCAGCGTGACGTTCACTTCGCGCGTGTCGACCACTTCGCCTTCGGTGTCGCCGGTGTCCGTCGTCTGGCCCAGGTGGACCACGGTTTCGTAGGTTTTGTCCGCTTCCAGCAAGTCTTGCGAGAACTTGGTCGCTTCGCCGAAGCACAGCGGCAGCAAGCCGGTGGCGAACGGGTCCAGTGTGCCGGTGTGGCCGGCCTTCTTGGCGTTGAGCACGCGCTTGGCCTTGATCAGGGCGTCGTTGCTGGAAAAGCCGACCGGCTTGTCGAGCAGCAGCACGCCGTCGATCAGGTCGCGGACTTTCTTGGGATGGTTTTGCTTCATGTTGATGGCGGCGGGGCCGGGGCGCGCGCGGCGCCCCACCCTTGCTTACTCCGCGTCCTTGTCAGCGTCCGTAGGCTGCTGGTTTTGCTCGTCGTCGAGCGAGCGGGTGGCGTTGGCCTGGTCGATCAGGGCCGACAGTTCCATGCCGCGCGCGGTCGACACGTCGTGCACGAAGTGCAGCTGCGGCAAGGTGTGGATGTGCAAACGCTTGCCCAGCTGGTTGCGCATGTAGCCGGCTGCCTTGTTCAGGCCGGCGATGGTGTTCTGCACGGCTTCCGGGCTGTCCTTCAGCATGGTGAAGAAGATCTTGGCGTGCGCGTAGTCGGGCGTGAGCTGCACTTCCGTGAGCGTGATCATGCCCACCCGCGGGTCCTTCAATTCGAACGCGATGATTTCGGACAGGTCGCGCTGGATCTGGTCCGCCACGCGCTGGCCGCGCTGTGGAATGGTTTTGCTATGTTTTGCCATGATTCGGTACTGCCTTCCTAAAACGGCAAGTGGACGGAAGCGCTGCGCCTCCGTCCACTTGCCTGGTCTCGCCTCTACGTTGTGGATTACAGCGTACGTGCGATTTCCTGTACTTCAAACACTTCCAGCGAGTCGCCCACCTGGATGTCGTTGTAGTTCTTCAACGACAGGCCGCACTCGAGGCCGGCGCGCACTTCTTTCGCATCGTCCTTGAAGCGCTTGAGCGAGTCGATCTCGCCCGTCCACACGACGATGTTGTTGCGCAGCAGGCGTACCGAGGAGGTGCGCTTGACCACGCCGTCGGTGACCAGGCAGCCGGCGATGGCGCCCACTTTGGATACCAGGATCACCTGGCGGATCTCGACCTGGCCGATCACGGTCTCGCGCTTCTCCGGCGCCAGCATGCCCGACAGCGCCGACTTCACGTCGTCGATGGCGTCGTAGATGATGTTGTAGTAACGGATATCCACGCCGTTCGACTCGGCCAGCTTGCGGGCCTGTGCATCGGCACGGGCGTTGAAGCCGATGATGACCGCTTTCGAGGCCACCGCCAGGTTGACGTCCGATTCCGTGATGCCGCCGACGGCTGCGTGCACCACCTGCACCCGCACTTCCGAGGTCGACAGTTTCTGCAGCGAGCTGACCAGCGCTTCCTGCGAACCCTGCACGTCGGTCTTGATGATCATCGGCAGGTTCTTCACTTCGCCTTCGGCCATCTGGTCGAACATGTTCTCCAGCTTGGCGGCCTGCTGCTTGGCCAGCTTCACGTCGCGGAACTTACCTTGACGGAACAGACCGATTTCACGCGCCTTGCGCTCGTCGGCCATGACCATGACTTCTTCACCGGCTTGCGGCACTTCCGTCAGGCCCTGGATTTCGACCGGGATCGATGGGCCGGCTTCCGAGATCGGCTTGCCGTTCTCGTCCAGCATGGCGCGCACGCGGCCATAGGAGGAGCCAGCCAGGATCACGTCGCCGCGCTTCAGGGTACCGGACTGCACCAGGATGGTGGCGACCGGGCCCTTGCCCTTGTCCAGGCGGCCTTCGACCACCAGGCCACGGGCCGGCGCTTCCACCGGCGCCTTCAGTTCCAGCACTTCGGCTTGCAGCAGCACTTGCTCCAGCAGCGCGTCGATGCCCTGGCCGGTCTTGGCCGACACCGGCACGAATGGCGATTCGCCACCGTATTCTTCCGGCACCACTTGCTCAGCCACCAGTTCCTGGGTGACGCGGTCCACGTTGCCGCCCGGTTTGTCGATCTTGTTGATCGCCACCACCAGCGGCACACCGGCCGCTTTCGCGTGGGCAATCGCTTCCTTGGTTTGCGGCATCACGCCGTCGTCGGCTGCCACCACCAGGATCACGATGTCGGTCGCCTTGGCGCCGCGGGCACGCATGGCCGTAAATGCTTCGTGGCCCGGCGTATCGAGGAAGGTGATGATGCCGCGCGGGGTTTCCACGTGGTAGGCACCAATGTGCTGCGTAATGCCACCGGCTTCGCCCGACGCCACTTTGGAACGGCGGATGTAGTCCAGCAGCGAGGTCTTACCGTGGTCGACGTGGCCCATCACGGTCACCACCGGTGCGCGCGGCACGGCTTCGAAGTGGGCGTGTTCGCCCTGGTCGGCCAGCAATGCTTCCGGATCGTCCTGTTCGGCGGCGTAGGCCTTGTGGCCCATTTCCTCGACCAGAATCATGGCCGTTTCCTGGTCCAGCACCTGGTTGATGGTGCACATCTGGCCCAGCTTCATCAGCTGCTTGATGACCTCGGATGCCTTGACCGACATCTTGTGCGCCAGTTCGGCCACGGTGATGGTTTCAGGCACGTACACGTCCTTGACCACGGCTTCCGTCGGCGCCTGGAAGTTGCTTTCGCGTTCTTCCACATGGCCGCCACGGCGACCACCGCCCTTGCCGCCGCTGCGCCATGCGTCGCGGCCGCCGGTCGGGGCATTGCCACGGCCTTTCGATGCGCCCGGCGCACCGCGCTTCTTGGCGTCGTCCTGCCAGGTCGAGGAGACATTGGCCGACTTGATCGACTTCTTGTCGGCCGTGACCGGTTTCTTGTCGTCTTTCTTTTCGCCAGGCTTCTTGTCGGCAGGCTTGTGCAGCGTGCCTTCCGGTGCCTTGGCCTTGACCGGGGCCGGGGCCGGCTCCGGTGCCTTGATGGCGCGCCGTGGCGCGTTCATCATGGCCTTGATCTGTGCCACCTCGTCGGCCACGGCCTTGCGTGCGCGCTCGGTGGCGGCCGCTTTCTCGGCAGCCTCCTTGGCGGCGGCATCGGCCTTCTTCTTGGCTTCCTCGGCGGCGGCGGCCACTTTCTTCTCTTCCGCGGCGGCATCGGCCACCGAGGCGGCGCCCGCTGCCGCGGCGGCGGCGGCCTTGGCGGCGGCCTGCTTGGCTTCCGCTTCCGCTTGTTTCTTCGCTTCCGCTTCGGCGGCGGCGGTCGCTTTCGCTTGCGCTTCCTTCTCCGCGTCCAGCTTGGCCAGCGCTTCCTGCTTCTCGCGCAGTTCCGCTTCCTGGCGTGCGATCAGTTCAGCCTGCTTACGGGCTTCCTCTTCGCGGCGCGCCACTTCGGCGGCGTCGATCACGGGCGCGGCCGGCGCGGCGGCCGGCGGCGGCACGATATCGTCGCGCTGCACGAAGGTGCGTACTTTCTTGACGGCGACCTGGATCGTGCGCGACTTGCCCGTGGCGTCGGCCTGCTTGATCTCGGTGGTTTCCTTGCGCGTCAGCGTGATTTTCTTCTTTTCGGTGTCAGCCGCTGCGCCGTGGGTACGGCGCAGGTGATCGAGCAGCTTATCCTTATCATCTTTCGACAATGGATCTGACGTCGAACTTTTCTCGACGCCGGCAGAACGCAGCTGCGTCAGCAGCAAATCTGCAGGCATCTTCAGTTCGGTGGCAAATTGGGCTACGTTGTTACTCGCCATTCAGTCCTCTTTTCTATGTGTCGCGGAGATGATAAAGATACTCAAATTAAGCCTTTGCGGATTCGACCAGACTCCAAGCCTTGGCTTGCAGCGCCTTGGCACGGTCGTCGTACTTCGAATCAACCAACTTCATCTCATCGTCGGTCACATCTTCAAATTCACTCTTAATCAGTTCTCGTGCACGGTCGGCCGACAGCGCCAGGATGGCGCCGAATTCGTCGTAGGCCAGTGCGGCAAATGCTTCTACAGTCTTGATACCAGCCAGACCCAGCTTGCCGGCGGTGATACGGTCCATGCCTTCCAGACCCACCAGCGCCTCGTCCATGCCTTCCAGGCCTTCTTCCGAAGCGATGGCCTCGGTCACCAGCGCGTCGCGGGCGCGGGTCCGGAGTTCATTGACGGTATCTTCGTCGAACGATTCGATTTCCAGCATTTCGGAGATCGGCACGTAGGCGATTTCTTCCAGGCTGGCGAAGCCCTCTTCCACCAGGATGTCGGCCACTTCCTGGTCGACGTCCAGCTTCTCCATGAACAGCGCGCGCACGGCGGCCGTTTCCTGGGCGGCTTTGTCGGCCGATTCCTCGGCCGTCATGATGTTGATCTTCCAGCCCGTCAGGTCGGACGCCAGGCGCACGTTCTGGCCCGAGCGGCCAATCGCGATGGCCAGGTTTTCCTCGTCCACCACCACGTCCATGGCGTGCTTTTCTTCATCGACCATGATCGACGACACGTTGGCCGGGGCCAGCGCGCCAATCACGAACTGGGCCGGATCTTCCGACCACAGCACGATGTCCACCCGTTCGCCGCCCAGCTCGCCGGTCACGGCCTGCACGCGCGAACCGCGCATGCCGACGCAGGTGCCGATCGGGTCGATGCGCTTGTCGGCCGTGTAGACGGCGATCTTGGCGCGCACGCCGGCGTCGCGGGCGGCCGATTTAATTTCCAGCATGCCCTGCTCGATTTCCGGCACTTCCAGTTCGAACAGCTTCATGATGAACTCAGGCGCCGTGCGCGACAGGATCACCTGCGGGCCGCGCATGTTGCGGTCGATGCGCAGGATGTAGGCACGCACGCGGTCGCCGATACGCAGGTTCTCTTTCGGGATCATCTGGTCGCGCGGCAGGCGCGCTTCGATCTTGCCCGATTCGACGATGGCGTCGCCGCGCTCCATGCGCTTGATGGTGCCGGTCACGAGCGAGTCGCCGCGCTCCAGGAAGTCCACCAGGATCTGTTCGCGCTCGGCGTCGCGCACGCGCTGCAACACCACTTGCTTGGTGTCCTGCGCGAAGCGGCGGCCGAATTCCACGGATTCGATCGGCTCTTCGATGTGGTCGTCCACTTCGATGTCGGGAATCTGTTCCTTCGCTTCGAACAGCAGGATTTCCTGGTCCGGCAGCTGGAGGCCAGCTTCGTCCGGCACCACGTGCCAGCGGCGGAAGGACTCGAATTCACCCGACTCGCGGTCGATCGAAACGCGGATATCGACTTCACCTTCATAGCGTTTCTTCGTGGCTTGCGCCAACGCGAATTCCAGCGCGCCGAAAACCACATCCTTATCGACGTTTTTCTCACGCGCCAGCGCGTCTACCAATAACAAAACTTCGCGACTCATGCTTTGCGTCCCTTAAAATCCACCTGCGGCACCAAGCGTGCCTTATCCACATCGGCGAGCGTAAACTCCAACAACGCCGGACCTTCTGTTCCTTCAAATTCCAACGACAATTTCTCGTCCTGGGGCTCCTGCAGGATGCCCTGGAACGTACGCCGGTTGTTCGTACCCGGCATGGCCACGCGCAGCTTGACGCTGGCTTCGCAGCCGGCAAAGCGCACGTAATCGGCCAGTTTGCGCAGCGGGCGGTCGAGGCCCGGCGACGAGATTTCCAGCCGTTCGTAGTTGACGTTCTCGACCGTCAACACGTGCGACAGCTGATGGCTCACCGTAGCACAATCCTCCACGGTGATCGGGCCTTTTTCAGCCGCATCCTCCGCCGAGAAATCGATATACACGCGCAACAGTCCACGCTCGGCCCGTTCGACATCAACCAGCTCATAGCCCAGACCGGACACGGTCTTTTCAATTAATTGCGGCAGCTGCAAGAAATTCTCCAGTTCAAAGTCCGTTTCCAATCTGAAAAACGGACCACTCAAAACGGTTCACCAAAAAAAAAATGGGCATCTGCCCATCTTCTTGTCATTCCAACCAGACGGAAGCACTCTTGGCAAACAGACCTTGCGAAGAACTCCAATCAGGCTGTGAATTATAACCCGTTCTTCCCTGTGCCGCAATGCCGGACATACCCCAACAACGGCCTTACAACAAGGAAAATCGTGCTACAAGGCCCAAAAACAGGCCAAACAGCGGGCAGCGGCCGGGCCGCTGCCCGCATTCACTCCCGTCAACCTTTACGGCGGCGCGGCATGCCATGGTCGATGGCGCCGCCACGGGGCGGCTGGTTGCGGCGCGGCGCGCTGGCGTTGCCGAAACCAAAAGTCGTTTGCAGCGGATCAGGCTGGCGCGGACCGCGTTGCGGGCCCTTGGCGGCGCCAAAACCCTGGCCCTGGCCCTGGCCGCCCTGACCGCCCTGGCCACGGCCCTGGGATTTACCCCGGCCCTGGCCCTGCCCCTCGAAACCGCCACCGAGCGGCCGGCCGCCGGCGTAGGCGCCCAGCGCACCGCCTTGCGGACGGCCACCGGGACGGCCACTCTGGCCCATGCCCATGCCCATGCCGCCACGGCCCTGGCCGCGCCCCTGGCCACGGGCCGGTTTCGGGAATGGCAGCGCATTGTCGTTGCTGACATCGAGACGGTTGCCGTTCGGCTCGTCGCGTTCACCGCGCTCGCGCTTGGCGTTGCCGCCCTTGGCAGGGTTGCCGCCGCGCTGCGCTTCGCCGCCACCGCCCTTCTTCTCCACGCCGTAGGCGGCCATCAGGTCGCGCACGGTGTTTTCTTCCATTTCCTCCCAGCGGCCGCGTTTCAGGCTGCTTGGCAGGGTCATGGCGCCGTAGCGGGTACGGATCAGGCGCGACACGGTCAGGCCGATGGCTTCGAACATGCGGCGCACTTCGCGGTTGCGGCCTTCGCCGATCACCACCCGATACCACTTGTTGATGCCTTCACCGCCGCCGTCGGCGATCTTGGTGAACTGGGCCAGGCCGTCTTCCAGCTCGACGCCGGCCAGCAGCTTCTGGCGCATGCCTTCTTCCAGCTCGCCCAGCGTGCGCACCGCATATTCGCGGTCGATACCGTAGCGCGGGTGCATCAGCCGGTTGGCCAGGTCGCCCGAGGTGGTAAACAGCAGCAAGCCTTCGGTGTTGAAGTCCAGGCGGCCCACGGCCAGCCACTTACCGGCCTTCATGGTCGGCAGGCGGTCGAACACGGAGGGGCGGCCATCCGGATCGTCATGGCTGACGATCTCGCCGGCCGGCTTGTGATAGACCAGCACGCGGGGCGGCTTCTTGCTCACGCGGCGCTGGATCAGCTTGCCGTTGATACGCACCTGGTCGGTGCCCAGGATGCGCTGGCCGATGTGGGCCGGCTCGCCATTGACCGACACGCGGCCGGCGATGATCAGTTCTTCCATGTCGCGGCGCGAACCGAGGCCCGCTTCGGCCAGCACCTTGTGCAGCTTGGGCGCGTCGTCGTCCGAGGTCAGGTCGCGGCGCACGGCCTTGGCCGGCGCACGGCCAATGCCGCCCTCTTCCGTGTCGTACGCTTCCGAGGTCACGAACGAGAACACGGCGTCGGCATCGGCAGCCTTGGGCGATCCGCCTTTACCGCCTTGAGCGCCGCGCTGTTGCTGCTTGCCGCCCTTGGCTTTTTTCTGGTTCGGCTGGCCCTTGCCGTTGCCGCGCGCTTCGTTGCGCTGGCCTGGTTCGTGGCGTGGCTTGCCTTCCCTGGCGCGCACTGCCTCGCCTTCGGCCGGTGCTTCGCCTTCCACGGCGGCGACCGGCTCGGGGCGCGGCATGACGGCCTGGCGGGCGGCACGCTGTTCGCGCATCTGGCGCGGGCCGCGCGGCGGACGGGGGCCGCGCTCGGCGCGCTGGCCGCCGGCTTCAGCCGGTGCAGCGGACGCCGCAGCGGCCGGGGCGGCATCAGCGGCGGCGGGGGCGGACACGGCGGCGGGCGCCGGCGCAGCGGCCGGCACAGCGGCAGCAGCAGGTGCCGCTGCCGGCGCATCAACCGCAGGTTTCGCGGCCGACTTGGCGGCCGGCTTGGCACGCGGCTTCTTGACAGGCGCGTCAGCGGCAGCGGCCGCTGGCGCCTCGGCCGTGGCGGCCGGTGCGGCTTCGGCTACCGCCTTGGGCTTGCGTTTGGGCTTGGCCGCGACAGGCTCGCCGGCGGCGGCAGCGGCCGCTGCGTCGGCTTCGATCTGGGCTTTGGTGCGGCGTTTGGGCTTGGCGACCACTTCGGCGGCTGCGCCGCTGACTGACTCTGGAGAATTAGGATTGTTCATTATTCATTTCTTGGTTGTGCTCAGCGTCAACCGTTAAATCTGGCGCAGGGCCGTGGGTAATGGCCGGAGCTGCCGAATCATCGGCCGCCCCCGCGTCGTGGCCGGCATCCGGGCTGGCCGTGACATCCACAGCCACTTCCGCCTCACCATCCGTACCAACTGCTTGTTGCGCGGCATTATGTGCCGCAAAATTTTCCTGCAAGGCCGCTTCCAGCGCTTCCATATCGGGACCGCCGCCCTGCATTTCGCTGATTTGCTGCAACGGCGGCAGCTGGGACAGCGAATTCAAGCCCAAATCATCCAAAAACTGCCTGGTGGTGCCCAGCAAGGCCGGACGCCCCACCACATCGCGGTAGCCGATCACGTCGACCCAGCCGCGGTCTTCCAGCATCTTGATCGTCTGCGAATTGACGGCCACACCGCGGATTTCCTCGATGTCGCCGCGCGTCACCGGCTGACGGTAGGCGATGATGGCCAGCGTCTCCAGTGTCGCGCGCGAATATTTGGGCGGCTTTTCCGGATTCAGGCGGTCCAGGTACAACTTCATTTCCGGCCGGCTCTGGAAGCGCCAGCCACTCGACAGGCTGACCACTTCGATGCCCTTGCCGGCCCAGTCCAGCCGCAATTCTTCCAGCAAGGCCTTGATCGTATCGGCGCCCACGCCCGGTCCGCGTGGCCGGCCCTGGTCATCCACTTCGACATACAGCTTTTTCAGACTGTGGATGGACAAAGGCTCATGCGCGCACAGCAGCGCAGTTTCGAGGACTTTTTTCGCCTCACCAGTATTCATAGCGATCTTATGGTTGCATTCACATGCAAGAAAGAAATCAATAACAATCAGTGAGGCATATGGCTGGCATACGGGATGCCGCCTGGCTGGCGTACTCGCTGAAGCTGGTTTTTCCGACGCTAGTGCCGATGCGCGCTGAGCGGGAGGGAGAGACAGACCACTTACGGGGCCATCGCGATGACGCGGCAGCTACCGTTGATTTCAAGTGAAACGCAGTCCTGGCGCGCCGTTTTCGGGCGAAATGCGGTGCGCACTACCTGGAACGATCCATGCCGTTTCATCCAACAGAGCGAATTGTACCTGATAAAAGACTGAAAAGCGCATTTCGCTGCCGCGAAATGTAACAGCGCTTACGCTTGAGCAAGTCTTTCGGACAAAATTGCCGAGACGCCAACGAAGGCCGGATATTCCGCCGTGATGACGAAAGTGGGCACCTTGGCCAGGTAAGCGGCGAAGCGGCCCTTCTGCTCGAAGCGGGCGCGGAAACCGGAGCGGTCGAAGCGCGACCCCAGGCGAGGCACGATGCCGCCGCCGATGTAGATGCCGCCTTGCGCACCGAGCGTGATGGCGACGTTGCTGGCCACCGTGCCCAGCATGCAGCAGAACGCCTCGATGACCTGGTCGCACAGGGGCGATTCGCCGGACAGCGCACGGCGCGTGATTTCCGGCGCGCCGATGGCTTCCGCCGGCACCCCCGTGTGGTCGGCCAGGGCACGGTAGATCAATTCGATCCCCACGCCCGACATCAAACGCTCGGCCGACACGTGCTCGAATTCGCGCCATGCGAAGCGCAGGATGGCCACTTCCGTCTCGTTGAAGGGAGAGAAACTGACGTGCCCGCCCTCGCTGAGCAAGGCGGTCCAGCTGTCGCCGGACGGAATCAGGCCCGACACCCCCAGCCCCGTGCCGGCGCCGATCAAGCCCAGCGGCGCGCCAGCCTGCGCCACCCCGCCACCCACCTGGTGCTTCTGCTGGTCGGACAGCAGTGGCAAGGAACGGGCCAGGGCCGTGAAATCATTGACCACCACCAGCGTCTCGAAGCCGCATTCGACGCGCAGCGCCTCGATCGAGAATTCCCAATGATGGTTGGTCATGCGCACCAGGTCGCCCGTGACCGGATTGGCGATGGCGATGGCGCCCTGCCGCACCGGGCCCAGGTTGGCCTGCACCACGGCCGGCAAGGCCAGGTACGCCTGCAAGGCGGCGGCCAGGGTCGGGTACTCGGCGCATGGCAGCACATTGATCAGCTCAATCTTGCCCGGTGCCAGTTCCAGCGCGAAACGGGCATTGGTCCCTCCCACATCCGCCAGCAGGCGTGCGCCGCCAGGAAAAGCGATCGATCGGGACTGTGGTGCGTGCAAGGACTGGGCTGTCATGATGAACCAAAAGAAGTTGAGCCCTAAGCTTAATGGATTTCTAAGCCGATCCGCAAGTATTGTTTGTAGTTTTAGTACACGCTCAGCGACATTTCCTACAAAAACTTACATTATGAAATATTGGAGTCGTAGTATGACTACCGTTTTCATGAGAAAAAGCAACTACTGAGTTCATCTGTTCATCGTCCATTTAGGCGTTTGCGACCGGTCAAAATTGAATTCGGGCGAGGCGGATATGCTGCAACGCAGCGCCCCCCCCCATTTAGGAGATGACAATGAACGCGAACAATCATGTATATCGACATCAAGGTCACCGTAAAGCAGCCCTAAAGCATAATGATCCTGCCGACATTCCGGCAGCTTCACAATTGGCATTGCGCACAGCGATGCGCTTGGAAAATGTATCAGCCGTACAATACGAAGACCTGCTGTGGATCATGAACCAAGAGTCTGGTGGATGTGTCAACGCAAAAAATCCGCACTCGAGCGCGCGAGGTCTATTTCAGTTACTGCGCAACAACTACCACCTAAACCCGCATGGGGCTGATTCTTTTGGCAATGATGTGGAAGAGTGCCAAGGTGGAATTCGCCACATTATCGGACGCTATCGCTCGGCGCGCGGTGCACGCCAGTTCTGGGCAGCCCATCATTGGTATTGAGAACGATGAATATCCGGATCACTTTGCTTGTTCTGACGACGGCATTTATGCCCGCTTTGGTTATGGCCGCGTCGAACACGCAGCCAGAGTTCAGCCAGTACCAAGTCACACAGCGCTACGCGGGCCCTTTGACAAAACCTGTACTGGCGAACCGGCAGGACAAGGAATTCCAGACGCAGCTTCGTCGTGCAGCACGGGAGCGGCCGAATTTCGCCGGCCATTACCGAATCGTTACGTTTGGGTGCGGCGCGTCTTGCGTGATGGGCGCCATTATCGACGCGACGAGTGGAAAAGTGTTATGGCTACCGTTCACCGTGTGCTGCGCCAGCGACGCCAGCAAGCCCCCCGTGGACTTTCGCCCCGACAGCGCCCTGCTCATCATCAACGGCATGCGCAACGAGGCGGGCGACGGCACGCATTACTACGCGCTAAAGGACGGCCAACTGACGTTTATTGGCTCACAGCCTCAGTAGGCCGCACAGCCGGAACGGCCTGCGCTGGTGCGAACGCCGCGTTCCACGCCTCCAGCCCGCCATGCAGCGGCCGGGCGCGGTGGAAGCCGTGAGCCAGCAATTCCTTGGCCACCTGGGCCGCCGAGACGTCGTTGGGGCAGTTGCAATAGACGATGATGTGGCTGTCCTTGTCCAGCGCCGCCAGCTCGGTCAGCCCGTCGCCGCCCTTGAACAGCAGCGCGCCCGGCACGGCCGGCTCCATCGACTGGGCCGTGGCACTGCGCGCATCCACCAGCACCGGCTCGTGGCCCTCGTCGAGCAGGCTCTTCAGCTCGTCGATGGTGATGCGCTCCATCTGCGTGGCCTGGCGGAAGCGCTTGCGCTCCACGTATTTGAACGTGACGAACAATCCCAGCAGCACGCCCAGCACGATCAGGGCCGTCGTCCCCATGGTGCTGAGGATGCCCAGCACCTGCGCCACGCTGGTGTGGAAATAGGCGCCGATGGCGATGCCGGTGCCGCTCCACAGCAAACCGCCGGCCATGCTGAAGCCCAGGAAGGTCGCCTTGGCCGTCCCCATGGCGCCGGCCAGCGGCGAGGCGATGGTATTGAAGCCGGGGATGAACTTGGACACCATCAGCGCCTTCGGGCCCCAGCGCTTGAAACTGTCTTCCGTCTGGCTCACGCAGTAGTCGGGCGACAAGGAGATGCGGCACAGCAGCTTGAGGATACGCTTGCCAAAATGGCGCCCGGCGTGGAACCAGAACTGGTCGCTGATCACGCAGGCGATGAGACTCACGGCCAGCACGCCCGCCCACGCCAGGTCGCCATCCTTGGCCAGCGCGCCGGCCACGATCAGCACCGGATAAGCGGGTATGGGCAATCCGATCTGCTCGACCAGCACGACGGCGAACACGATCAGGACGCCGTATTGTTGCAGCAAGGGGATGAGATTGGCCATCCCGCTATCTTAGCGCAATTCGGCAGGGCTAGCCGGGCAGGCCGCGCGGAATGGCCGCCAGCAGGCTGCGCGTGTAGGGATGCGCGGGGTTACGGTACAGCTCGTCAGAATTGGCCAGTTCCACCACCCTGCCCTGCCGCATCACCATCACCTGGTCGGCCATGTATTTCACAACCGACAAGTCGTGCGAAATGAACAAGTAGGACAGCCCGTATTCATCCTGCAAATCCTGCAACAGGTTGAGCACCTGGGCCTGCACCGACACGTCCAGCGCCGACACGGATTCGTCGCATACGAGGATTTCCGGCCGCATCGTCAGGCAACGGGCGATGGCGATGCGCTGCCGCTGGCCGCCGGAAAATTCGTGCGGATAGCGGTGCATGGCCTGTGCCGGCAAGCCCACCCGCTCCAGCAACTGGCAGGCGATGGCGGTACGGGCGCGGTCGTCCGCGCCGATGGCGTGGATGCGCATCGGCTCCAGCAATATCTGCCCCACCGTGTAGCGCGGATTGAGCGAGGCGTACGGGTTCTGGAAGATGATCTGGATGCGCCGCTTGTAGGGCATGAATTCGC